>URQQ01000004.1 GCA_900549995.1 uncultured Lachnospiraceae bacterium
TTACGATATGGGGGATACAAAGGATGAAGAACCAAATTTCAGGGACTACCAGACTCATGATGTGCGGCCTTGCAATAGCCATCAACATTGTATTGGGGATTGTTGCCGCGGCAATTAAATTTCCGGTCTATCTTGACACCATAGGAACCATTTTTATTGCTATTTATTTTGGCCCATGGTACGGCGCGGCAGTCGGAGGTGCAACTAACTTTTTAACAGCAATTCTGAACGGACTTACGGATATGCCATTCATGCTGGTAAGCATTGCGGTCGGCCTGGTCGTTGGCTTTATATTTAAAAAAGCAGCTTTTACGTTAAGGAATGTGATACTTACTGGTATTGCTGCAGGCATTATAGCCCCAATTATAGGAACTCCGATTGGTATTGCTGTCTATGGCGGACTCACCGGAACTGTATCAGATATCGCAGTTCTATGGCTGAAACAAAGTGGAGCAAGCATCTTTGCTGCATCATTCCTTCCGAAGCTCGCCAATAATCTGCTTGATAAAATCGGCTCGTGCCTGATCATCTATCTCCTTGTCAAGGCTATGCCCGGCAGCCTAAAACCTAAGTGTTATAATAAATAATCAAAAACCAGGAACATGCAGTAAAATGCGTTCCTGGTTTTTTCCCTTTTTCCCAATGATTGTTTTATAATGAAATCAGAATAATATTTTCAATATCATCCACACTAATCCTATGCTACTTTTACAACTTAGAAAGCAGGCGATCACTATGAAGAAACTTGACCGTTTCTTTTTCATCTGTGGAATTTTAATGTTTATCAGTGAAATATGGAAACAATGTATTCTGACTTTTGTACTTGGGCAGGGACATTACAACTGGTGGTATTTTCCCTTTCAGCTTTGCTCTCTTGCAATGTATCTTTGTCTCTCACTGCCGCTGTTCTCCTCCGAAAAGGTACATCTGGCAATCTATACTTTTTTAATGACTTACAGTCTGATGGGCGGGATTTTTGTATTTTTTGACACGAGCGGTATGCACTATCCCCTGGCTGTGCTGACCATACACTCCTATGTCTGGCACATCTGCCTGATTGGTATCGGTATCACTGCGGGTATCTCTCTTTTGGGAAAACTTACCGCACGGGCAATGGCTGACTGTACATGCATCTTTTTTCTAAGCTGTCTTCTGGCCACACTGTTGAATATGATTCTGGTCCGCCTGGGTGATATCAATATGTTCTATATCAGCCCCTACTATCGCATGTCACAGGTGTTTTTCCGGAATATCGCACAGCTTACGGGCAATGGTTTTGGAATCCTGTTCTATATTTTCACGGTTTTCGCCGGAGGGTGGCTGTTTTTCCTGCTTTGGTTTCTGCTTGGCAAGAGATTTCACCTTCGGCACCACTGCTCATAAGTCAGTTCATAAGACGGATGATTCAGGCCAGTTGGTTTGTAATAACGTCTGCCGATCTCACGGAATCCAAGTTTCTCAAGCAGTATCCGTGACGCCTGATTTTCTGGGTGATGCCCGGCAAATAGTTTTTCTGCTTTTATCTGTTCAAATGCATAATCAATCACTGCCGATGCTGCCTCTTTTGCGTACCCATTTCCCCAGAACTTTCTGCGAAGATGGAAGCCAATCTCATATACTCCGCCATTACATTCTGACAGATCTTCAAAGTAAGGACGCAGCCCGCAGCATCCGATCAACTCTCCACTTTCCGGCACAAAAATCGGATAATACTGCACATGGTACTTCTCCCCATTACTGATCTCTGTCTGTAACCGCGCATTTATCTGCTCTCTGGAGAATTTTCCGTCTGCACTGATATAGCGTGTAACCTCCGGATCCCCCCAAAGTGATTCGGCAAGTTCGCTATCTTCCTCTTTCCACATGGAAAAACCGATTCTTTCTGTCTGTATAAAAAACTCTCTCATTTAAAATGCCTCCATTTCCATTGATCATTTCATTTTAACATATACAACGCAAAAGAAGTACGCATTTGCTGCGCACTTCTTTTCACTCACTGTCTATTCTTCTGTTTTATCAGTATTCTGATTCAGCACATTTTTAATGGTTGACTCAGCCACCAGATTCACCATCTTCGATCCATCCAGCTGGACATAATGATAGACTGTATTATCTTCTGTCATCGTCTTGCCAATATAGAACACAGCAGTCTGTTTCTCCTTGCTGCTGTCCTTATATGTGACTGCCACCTTTATACGGGATGCCTCATCCAGGCCATACTGGGAAAGTTTATCGTCTGTCAGGGAATAGTCTACACATTTCTTAAAGGAAACCGCGCCAAGTCCGCCGCCAATCGTATCTACCGCATCTTCATTATCCTCTGGTTTATACGTGGTTTCTGTTCCATTCTGTGTGATCACCACTTTTGTAATATTAGATGCACTGATGGCCGGGAATGTCTCCATCTGAAGCAGATCATCCAGCTTGAACACCAGCCCCTGTACCAGAGTACTGTCGATGGTATAAACAGTATCCTTTCCCTCAGCCTTCACATAATAATCTTCGCCGGTTGCATTTCCGACAAGAAGCTCCGTCTTCGATCCATTTTCGTTTGTGAGCGTAATTGTATACTGCGGCTGGTCAAGTCCATAATCAGAAAGTTCATCGATATCATCCAACTTCCGGACTGCCGTGAGCTGTCCGGCAGAATTCACCATAGATTCCACGCTGCTTTGTGCCAGAGGGAAATCCTGATCATCTTTTACATACCATGTTCCGTCTTTCTTCGTAAAATCCATTGTCGTACTGCCGTTCGTATAGGAGAGCTCTTCCATACTGTCTGTATCAACGTCTGTAACCTTTACTTTCTCCGCTTCCGCTTTCTTAGACTCCTTCTCCTGCTGCTTTTTATTGTATGCCTGCAGTCCAAAGTAAACCAAAAGCAGTATCAAAAGAACCGCAAGCAATAGATACATTGATTTCTTTTTCTTCATCTTATGCCTCCTATGCTTTTCTTCTCTTCCACCAAACTGCAAATCCTGCAAGAAGAACGACAAGCGGGATACCAAATATCACAAGCATACTAAAGGATCCTGCATATTTCACTGTATTGTATTCTACAGACAGACTCTTTGGAGCAACCGAAACTTTAGCGACATCGTCAAAGTTACTGTTCACTGCGTTCATAAACAATGTCAGATTCTCCAGCGTCGTAAAGGAATCTGTTACCTGGGAATCAATCATGGATCCACCTGAGATTACGGTCAGACGGCTCTGTTTCGTTGTATCTTCATCCTTCGACTCTTTACTGTCCTCATCTTTACTATCTTCATCACCGTTTTCAATTTTTTCTGTTGCAACTGCTCCGAGAATGTAAGTTCCCTGCTTCTGCTCATCGTCTGTCACTGCATATCCACCAGAGGAAGTCTGCATAAACGGTGTCATCGTGATGGTATCTCTGGCCGGATCGGTCTCCGTCATTCCTCTGGAATTAATGATCAATACCATATCGGTAGACATTCCATCTGCCAGATCTCCTGTCGCCGAAATCTGCGGGAAGATATAATAAGGATTCTGCTGGTAATTTCTCTGTGTATCTGCCACATATCCGTCTTCCAGCTGCATGCCGTATTCTTTCATCAGCGCTTCCAGATTTGGAAGAGATTTATCCTCACTGCCAAGAAGAACCATCATTTTACCGCCGTTTTTAAGATACTCAGATAACATTGTCTTCTCATCATCCGTAAAGTCCGCCGTCGGCGCATTGACCACCAGCAGGTCACAGTCATCCGGCACTGTTGTCTGCATCAGTGAATTGAATTCTTCTACCGTATAATTGGCTTTATCCATCAGATCAGTCACCGAAGTGGAGAGAGAGGCCTCACCGTGCCCCGATGTCCGGTAAATAGTTTTACTTACATTTGATGTCAGCTGATTAATTGCACTTGTGAGCTGGCCTTCCGCGTCAAACTCCGATTCCTGCGCCGTCCCGGTTGTGTAATAAGAATACTGGTCAGATACAATAATATCTGTAAATGGGACAGACACCATTTTATCAGTGCCCTCACAGGAGACCACAATACTGTTCGCTGCTGTATTATACTGGCTCAGTGCATTTGGATGCAGCACCGGGTCAACCCAGTTGATCGTAATATTTTTTGACATTGCAGCGTATTTCTTCACAAATGTTGTGATTCTTTCATCCACACTTTTCTTCTCTGCAATTATGTTAAACGTAATCTTTTTGTCCAGATCTTTCACCAGCTTTTTGCTGGTATCTGTAATTTCATAAATGTGATCATCGCTGATATCTATATTTCTCATATTTTCAGGAAGCTGTCCTGCAATCAGGTTCACAACTACAACGATCGCAATGACAACTGCAATGACCCCGACGCTGTAAGCCCCATGTTTTGACTCTACCTTCTGAAACAATTCTTTTATTTTCTTCACACCTGCTCCTCCTAACTCCAACGTCTTTTCTGGATTGACTGTACTGTTAAAAATATAAAGAGTCCGATCAGTGTGATAAACAACACCAATCCACTGATATCCAGCAGATGATTAGAGGATATATTTGTAAATACATCAGAAAGCACTAATTTCCCAAAGATGTTGCCAAGAAGACTCTCAAAAAATGAATCTTTCACAACATAGGTGACAACGGATGCCACAACTCCTGCAATCTCGATCACCGCAGATATCACCCAGTTTTTCGTCACCTGATAGATGATCACGGCGACGAGCGTCAGAATAAGAATCACACCTGCCATATTGGCTGCCGCAGAAGATGGCAGGAATTGAGTCAGTCCGTCCAGAAGGAACAGAACAAGCAGAATGCCGAAGGTACCGACAGCCGCGATGATCTGGCTTTCTGTGACAGATGACAGGAACATTCCGATTGCTATGTATACACATCCCAGAAGGAAAAATACAAGGATTGCCGCATAATCAACTGCAAAATACGCATTTCCCTGGCTTTTGATAATGAGCGGGTACAGGCAGAAAATTACATTCGGCACCGCAAATACAGTGACCATCGCAAGGTATTTGCCCGTCACAACGGCAGAAAGGCTCACTGGTGAAGTCAACAGGAGCTGGTCTGTCTTACTCCTCCGCTCTTCTGCAAAACACTTCATCGTCAGAATCGGTACTGCGATGATCAAGATAAACATTGTTCCTGATAATGTATAGGAAAAATACGGGTAGCCCGCATTCAGGTTATAAGCCATGAAATAAACTCCGGTAAACGCTGTCAGAAATGCAATAAATACATATCCGAGCATGGAATGGAAATAAGAATTCAATTCTCTTTTATAAACTGCTTTCATTTTCTGCACTTTCCTCCTCTGTCAGTTCGTTCTCTGCCGGCGCATTTTCTGCAGCCTCTTCCCCAGCCTCTGCCATAATCTTTCCTGCATTCTCTTCTGCATTTTCCCTGTGGGTATTACGTTTCCGTCCCCATTTGGGCTTTGCGCTGTTATCTTCTTCCGGCGCAGATGGTTTGCTCTGTGTAAGTTCAAGGAAGACATCTTCCAGCGTCACATTTACATTTTTCATCATGAGAATCGGGCATCTGGCGTCCGCAAATGCGTAGAATAATTTCTCACGGATATCTTTATTCTCGCCGGCCTCAATGGTGACATTGGTCGTCCTGTCATCATTTACCTGATAATCGGCCTTCACGATATTGTCAACTCTGGAGAGGATTCCACGGACAAGCTGTGGTTCGCCCTTCGCCTGAAGCTCGATCATCGCATCCCCCTGCATCAGCCGTTCCAGATTATCGGGGGTGTCGCTCGCCACGAGCTTTCCTTTCGAGATAATCATGACATAATCACACACCTCCCGGACCTCCGCCAGGATGTGGGAACTGAGGATGACCGTATGCTCCTTTGAAAGCTCACGGATCAGTTCGCGGATCTCAATAATCTGCTTCGGATCAAGCCCAACGGTAGGCTCATCCAGTATGATAATCTCCGGAAATCCGATGACCGCCTGTGCAAGCCCGACACGCTGCTTATACCCCTTTGACAGGTTCTTAATGAGCCGGTCCTTCACATCCTGAAGCTTTACAAGCGATAACACTTTGTGAATCTCCTTCTCCCGATCCTCTTTCTTCACCTTTTTAAGTTCCGCCGCAAACTCCAGATACTCCGTCACCGTCATATCCGTATAAAGCGGCGGCAGCTCCGGCAGGTACCCGATACAACGCTTCGCCTCCTCCGGCTCCTTCAGGATGTCATGCCCATTGATCAGCACCTCCCCCTCCGTAGCACCAAGATACCCAGTCATAATATTCATCGTCGTCGACTTCCCGGCACCATTCGGCCCCAGGAAACCATAGATCTGACCCTTCTCAACCGTAAAACTGATATTGTCCACCGCAAGATGAGACCCATACCTCTTCACCAGATTCCTAACTTCTATCAACTCACTAACCTCCTATGATCAAAGTTTTAGATATTATATGAAAAAAAAACAAAGAAATTGTGATGAAAATGTGTTTATTCTGTGTTCGAGGACGTAGGTAATCAATGATGGATTACGTCCCTAATTGCATTTTGACCTGTCCCAAATTGCAATTTTTTGTATTTTTCTTGTATATTTATGCAACAAAAAACAGGCAGTGCCGATATTTTCTGGCCTTGCCTGTTTTAATTTATGGTTTTTTATTCTTTTATTCTATATTTTCTTTTTGTTATTTTTTTCTGTCGATGTTCGATGTTTTGTTCTGGTTTTAGTCTTGCATATATGATCTTATTTTTCGAGATATGTAATAATCTCTCTGAGATTTTGACATATTTTAGTGCATAGTTTTGTGATTTTTTCTTCGGGTTTATCCATATCGGGGATCATTATGACTTTACATCCGGCCGCGTGTCCTGCAGTAATGCCGTTGGGGCTGTCTTCTAGCACGAGGCATTCTTCTGGCTTTACTCCGAGTTTATCTGCCGCCGTGAGAAAAATATCTGGTGCGGGTTTTCCATTCTGCACTTCAGTTCCACAGACTGTGACGTCAAATGCGTATGGAAGATCTGTATATTTAAAATATTCTTCTACGCTTTCCCGCTGAGTCGATGTAGCAAGAGCAGTTTTAATCCCATGTTCTCTCAGATATTGAAAGAGTTCGTGCATCCCTTCCTTGACAGGCATTCCGTTCTCCCTGACATACTCCAGAATATAGGAATTTCTGATCTCTCTGCCTTTCTCATAGAATTCACTATCTCCAAACCACTCCTGAAAAAGTCTGCTATTTGCCAGAGTATTGCATCCGCGAATTTTTGCCGTCTCGTTTTGTGTCACCTGATATCCAAATATTTCACCTGCTTTAATCCATCCCTTTTCTGCCAATTTTTCTGTGTCAAATATCAGCCCGTCCATATCAAAAAGAACAGCTTTTACTGATGTATTTATCTCATTTCCTTCCAAATGATTGTCTCCTTTCGTACCAGCTGCCTGATTCTAACTTCTCATTCCTGTCAATGCGTTTCATCTTTCTCCTCGTATCCAATAATACACACAGCCCGTCCGTCTTTCATATCCAGAATCAGTTCACAGCTGCACGAGGACACGTCATATACTTTAATTATTTCAGAAAGTTCCTTGTCTTCCGGCCAGATTTCCAAAAAGCAATTTTTATACTGTCCAAGAATCTGCGGCTGGTAAATTCTTGTCTTGCTGTTGTCGTTAAGGGCACCGTAATATACATCCGCTTCTACCAGATCCTGAAACATATGGCTGCCATACGAAAGCTCCGGATGATAACCGGCTTCGCTGTATGCCACCTCACAAATCGCACTGAACTGGCTGATATTTTCATACACCACAGGTACCCCAAGTTCTGGTGAAGAAGTTCCGATCCTTCCCGGCACAAGCAGCATCATCTTCCCTCCAGCCCTCTTTTCATCATCCTCATCATTTTTAAAATACTGATTGATTTCCCCGATCTTCTGGGCAACCTCGAATTTCTTCGCATATGGATATTCATAATACTTCTTCGGATCTACCCATACAATCGTATCTATTTTCTCAGTTTTGGAACGGCGCATCGATGTTCTCCGCACGTCAAACAGTGTATTTTTATCAACCCCCTCAGGTATATGTATCTTCTGAGATGCTCCTGTCTGGAGCGGCCGGCATTGAAGAAGGTTCACTTTAAACTGATGGTCTCCGACACCTTTTACGGCAAATTCAATATCCACAGGGCGCTCGTACTCGTGCTCAAGCATTTTCAAAATCTTGCTCATCATTTCGATAAATGTATTCTCATCTACCAATCCCTGGCAGTCGGCAAAATATATTTTCTTGTTCTTCCCACGTTGTCTCAGCATATATTCCGCATCCGTGTCATGGCTAAGCACAAATTTCTTCTGCCATCCCGGTAATTCATCGATAATTTCACCAAGCTTTCTGACACTGAGTGAATGCGTTTTATAATCGAGGACATCTACCTGTCTCTGGGAAAATTTATGCCGGTCTGCCACCGTCGTACGTAAATTTGCCTGCGCACGGTCCAGCCCGATCAGCCTCGGATAATCACCGGGAGTTCTCTGGACGGCTCTTGTTCCAAGCCCCATCACAAGACGCAGCATTCCGGCATCCGGGTTCATGTTCTCCATCCATTTATACGGATTATAGGAACATCCCATACCGGCTGCCACAGGCATGTAAAAATCGCTGTATCTCTGCCCCTCAACCTTCTGCACCAGCAGCGCCATCTGCTCATCTGCGTCCAAAAGTTTCCTTCTCCTTCTGTACTCAATTGCTGAAGGATTCATGGTGCTTGCATAGACACTGCGGATCGCGGTCTTCAGCTCCTCAAAACGCTCTTCCTCCGTCCCTTCATTCATGCAGAACGCAGACTCGTATTTCCCCGAAAATGCATTCCCAAATCCATCTTCCAGAAAGCTGCTTGATCTCACAACAATCGGTGTATCCTCATAATGGCGCACGATCTCCCGGAGTTCATTTTCAATATGTTCCGAGAAGCTGCCGTTGCTTAATCTGCTCCTCAGCTCCTGTGTTTCTTTGAACTGATCCTTTTCCTTCATAAACCGCTGGCGGAGTTCCATACAGTCGTTCTCTTCCAGATATTCACAGAACACATCTGAACCAACAAAATAGGAATGGTGTGGTTCAAGCAGCTCCCGAAACTCCGGGAGTTTTGTTTTTATCAGCTTTCTCGCCACTAATAAGCCGCTTGCCTTTCCTCCGATCAACCCGGTTCCAATACGGCGCTGCCATACTTTATAAAAATCCTCCACTGTAAAATTCTTAAGAATCAGTTTTTCCATCCGTGAATCTTTCGTCATGATCTGGTTGCACAAAAACTTCTTCTCTTCCTCTGTCACATCTGCTCTTGAAAGCAGTTCATCCCACTGAAATAATTCTTCTTTCTCTGCCATAATGAACCCCCTGTCCATCTGTTTTGCGAATCTCCCCCTGCATGTGCCAGCCAGGGAGTGTATCACATATTCTTCCTAACATCATAGATACAGTATAAAATATCAGGGCGGAAATAACAAGTGCGCTGATTCTGGTTGAGTGAAATGAAAAGAGGGCGGACTTCCTTCTGTGGAACGTGCTGCACAACTAACGCCATGCCACTTCGTCTACGCTTCGCTTCGTCTCAGTGCGGCTGCCCGCCGTATACGTTCCAGTCAAGGCTGTCCTCTGCAAGCGAGCTTGCGGCGGACTTCCTTCTCTGGAACGTGCATGGCTTACCAGTTTCCGCCACATAACCAAAAGGTTATAAATCTTATATTAATTTAAATATTTGATTATTTCATGCATTTCTCCATATAATGTGTTTAAGAAAACAAGTTCCCAAGCAAAAGGAGGAAACGATGAGTAGTTTATCTATTTACGAATCAAAAGAAGCTGCGGCATCTGCGCTGGAAGAGCTGATGACCAAATATAAGGAAGCGGCAGCGGAGAATTTAAAGCTCAACATGGCGAGAGGTAAGCCGGCGCCGGAACAGCTGGATCTGAGCAACGGACTTCTGGGCGCCATGGATGATTATCATCTTGAAGATGGTACGGACGCAAGAAACTATGGAATACTGGACGGAATTCCTGAGTGCAAAAGATTGTTTGCAGATCTTCTTGGTCTGAACCCTGACCAGATGATTATCGGCGGTAATTCAAGCCTGAATATGATGTTTGATGTAATGGCTTCGCTGTGCCTCTTCGGTACAGATGGGGAGAAGCCCTGGCACTACCATAAATTTTCCGGAACACCTGTAAAATTCCTCTGTCCGTCACCTGGATATGACCGCCACTTTGCAGTATGCGAAGAACTTGGAATTGAAATGATTCCTGTTCCGCTTCTCAATGATGGCCCGGATATGGATCTTGTGATGAAACTTGTGGCAAGTGATCCATTAATTAAAGGAATCTGGTGTGTGCCGCTTTATTCCAATCCTCAGGGTGTCTGCTACAGCGACGAAGTTGTAGACAAGCTGGCTTCTATGGAAACTGCTGCGAAAGACTTCCGCATTTTCTGGGATAACGCTTACGGCGTGCATCACATTTATGAAAAAACCGGGTTAAAAGATATCCTGAAGGCTTGCGAAGAAGCTGGAAATCCTGACCGTACTTACTACTTCTTCTCAACTTCCAAAATTACATTCCCGGGTGCCGGCATCGCTGTCACAGCCTCTGGAAATGGTAACATCAAGGAGTTAAAGAAGCACATGGCCGCACAGATCATCAGTTATGACAAAATCAACCAGCTGCGTCATGTAAAATTCTTCAAGACAGCCGATGCGATTCACGAGCACATGGATAAGCTGGCAGACAAACTTCGTCCGAAGTTCGACCTTGTGAAAGAGAAACTGGAAAGCCAGATCGGGGAAACGGGCTTTGCAAAATGGAGCAATCCAAAAGGCGGGTATTTCGTCTCACTCGACACATTGCCAGGCTGCGCCAAAAGAACCGTCGCACTTGCCAAAGAAGCCGGCGTAATTTTAACAGGTGCCGGTGCAACTTATCCTTACGGCGATGACGAAAATGACAGCAACATCCGAATTGCCCCGACATACCCAACAGTAGATGAACTCGCAAAAGCAATGGACATCTTTATCTTATGTGTAAAAATTGCAGGAACTGAAAAATATCTGAATGAAAAATAAAGGAGATTTAATCATGGAAAAAACATATAATCCGTATGACAACGTATTAAAAGTAGTATCTGACGCAGCTGAAATTCTTGGCTATTCTGACAGTGACATCGAAGCCATCAAGTTCCCGGAACGAGAACTGAAAGTAGCAATTCCGGTACGTATGGACGACGGAACAACAAAGGTATTCGAAGGTTACCGTATCCAGCACTCTACATCCAGAGGTCCTGCAAAGGGCGGTATCCGTTTCCATCCTGCAGTAAACCTTGATGAAGTGAAAGCACTTGCAGCATGGATGACATTTAAATGTGCTGTTGTAAACATTCCTTACGGCGGCGGCAAAGGTGGAGTTGTATGCGATCCTAATACACTTTCCGAAAATGAAATCCGTGGTATCACAAGAAGATTCACAGCCGCTATTGCTCCACTGATTGGGCCAGAGCAGGACATCCCGGCTCCAGATGTAGGAACAAATGCAGCAGTTATGGGCTGGATGATGGATACTTACAGTATGCTGAAAGGCCACTGCGTACATGGCGTTGTCACAGGAAAACCAATTGAACTCGGCGGTGCTCTTGGAAGAAATGAAGCTACAGGACGCGGTGTTATGTTTACTACCAAAAATATCCTTGGCAAACTTGGTGTTGAGATCAAAGATGCCACAGTTGCTGTTCAGGGTATGGGAAATGTAGGTAGCGTCACTGCAAAACTTCTCAACCAGGAGGGAATGAAAGTCGTTGCTGTCAGCGATGTATCCGGCGGTATCTATAAAGAAAGCGGACTGAATATCCCTGCAATTCTGGAATATCTGGGACAAAACAGAAGAAATCTTCTTTCCGGATATGAAGAAGAAGGACTTGTACGCATTTCCAACGAAGAGTTATTAGAATTAGACGTAAAAGTGCTTGTTCCTGCTGCACTTGAAAACCAGATCAACGAATCAAATGCTGATAGAATCAAAGCTGATATTATCGTGGAAGCTGCCAACGGGCCAATCGCAATGGAAGCTGACGATATCCTTGAGAAAAAAGGAATTGTTGTTGTTCCTGATATCCTTGCAAATGCCGGCGGTGTTGTCGTATCTTACTTTGAGTGGGTACAGAACATCCAGTCTGTGAGCTGGACAGAAGAAACTGTCAATGAAAAGCTGAAAAACATCATGGATCCAGCATTCGAAGCAGTATGGGATATTGCACAGAAAAACAACAAAACTCTCCGTACAGGCGCTTATCTTATCGCAGTAAAACGTGTCGTAGATGCAAAAAAAGCAAGGGCTATCTGGCCGTAAGAATCACCGCTTTTATCCTTTCAATAACACAGCTGTACATTTGCTTACCCGGGCAAATGTACAGCTTTTCTTGATTTTACACCCCCACCTGTTTATAATGTGATTATAACTAAAAAGCCATGCGCGTCTCATGAAGGAAAGACCGGCGCAAGCTTGCTTGCAAAGGGCTGGCCTTTGTGAGACGCATACGGCGTTTAGCCGCACGGAGATGTAGCACCGCGGAATCGACGGGGCAGGGCAGAGACGCAGATCAGAAAAGTAACGGGAGGGTAATTCATGTTTAATTCAATGGAATATATTTACGAGGTATACAAGGAACGCAGTTTTTCAAAAGCTGCCGCCAACCTGTATATCAGCCAGCCTTCCTTAAGTGCCACAGTCAAGAAAACGGAAGCTAAAATAGGCGCTCCCATCTTTGACCGCAGCGTCAATCCCATCCAGCTCACAGAATGCGGAGAAGTGTATATCAAATCAATCGAGGAAATTATGGATATCCAGAATCGGTTTGAAAATTATGTAAATGACCTGAATGATCTGAAAACCGGCCAGCTTGCAATCGGAGGCAGTAATCTCTTTGCATCCTATGTACTTCCGCCTCTGATCACACAATTTACCAAGAAGTATCCTCTGGTGAGAATACGTTTGATTGAAGCCAATACCCCACAGCTGATTAATCAGCTGTTTCATGGCGCGCTGGATCTCGTGATCGACAACTCAACCTTCCCGGACGCACTGTATCAGCGCCATTTTTACACAACTGAAACTTTACTTTTGGCAGTGCCAAAAAATTTTGAATCCAACAATGCCGCCAGGAAATACAGCTTGAACCTTGCAGAGATCGCTGCCGGAAAGCATCTGGAAGATTCTGCTCCTTCTGTCCCTTTGCATCTGTTTGGAAAAGATCCCTTTATCTATCTTCGCTCTGGCAATGATACCCGTTCACGGGCAGAGAAAATCTGCCAGTCGCAGAATTTTACTCCCAATATTATTCTGAAACTTGACCAGCAGGCCACCGCATTCAATCTGTGTTCTTATGGGATGGGAAATACATTTGTCAGCGATACCATTTTAAAGAGTATAAAGACTGACAGTTCCTGCTGCTTCTATAAAGTAGAAGGAACCAATACACACCGCAGTATTTATCTGTACCACAAGCAGAACAAATACGTAACACGCGCAATGCAGGAATTTTTGAAAATCGCCTCTGCAGAGGAATAAATAAAAAGAGAAGCTGATTTCATATCATTTACCTATGGATCAGCTCCTCTTTCTTTTTTCTTGTCAATTGCTTGATTGCATACTCCCGCTTCATCGCTTCCACTTTCGACTGGAACACTTCATAATACACCAGTTCCACAGGAAGACGTGACTTTGTATATTTTGCCCCCCGGCCGCTGTTGTGGTCACCAATCCTCCTAGTGATATCCGTCGTCCAGCCTGTATAGTAAGTACCGTCACTGCATTTTACGATATATGTATAATTTGTTTTCTCCATCCGCTGACACCACCTGCAAAATCATAATTCTCTGGTTGTTATTATAACTGGTGCAGAAATAAAGTCAAGATGATCAGAGGATACCTCTTCTACGGAAATACCCCCTGACTGATTTCTTACGTTCTTATGACTCCAGATAATCGAGTGGATTGACAGGTGTTCCATCTTTTGTCAGCTGAAAATAAAGATTGCACCCTTCCACACTGTAGTATTTTGTTGGTTCACTTAAAGTTCCGATTGCCTGTCCGGAATTTACATAATCTCCGACAGCCACGTTAACATCCGCAAGCTGCCCGTAAACGGTCTGATAACCACTTCCGATGTCAATTGTCACTGTATTTCCTGTCTGTGCATTTGTCTCAACTGCGGTCACAGTTCCACGTGCCGCTGTTACAACTTCTTCTCCGGTACTGCCTGAAATGATAACAGCCGGGTTGTACTTATACTGATCAAGTGTCGCAAAATATACCGTCTGATCCATGCTGTAATTCAAAAGAATGCTTCCACTGACTGGCCAAAGCAGTGTATCTGTCTCAGAAAATGTTACTTCCTGAGGCGCTGCATTTGCCACACTGTTATCTTCTGCCGCATTTGCCGGCTGCTGTACAACTGCATTTTCCGTGCTAGAGGATTCATTGATCCCCGGGTTATCAATCGCGTTACTGTCAACTGACTGCGACGTATCTGTCTTTGCTTTCTTCTCTTCTGTCTTCTCGTTTTCTTTTTCTGCCACTGCGAGCTGCTTTGCCACTCCGTCTTTGTAATGTTTAAATGTATATGTTCCAACTAATGCGATCGCCGCCACGAAACAGATCACCAAACCCACAGTAGCACCCTTCCATTTTTTTGAAGAGCCTTCATTATTATTCATTATCATCACCTCTGGCTATATTTTTGCCAGAAATGAAACCATTTATTCTACATTTAATAAAATTTCGGCAACCTCTTTTATTTCTGTTCCTTCAAAAAAATATTGAATGATTTCATCGCACTTTTTACCTTCTTTGGCCAGCTCATTTGCCGTATTCTGGCTCATACCAAGGCCGTGCCCTACCCCTGTCACAGTAACACGAAGCTTTCCTTCGTAATCCTGCAGTGCAAAACAGCTGGATGCAAGCCCATATTCTTTTCGGAATTCCTCCCCGGTATATGTACGGTCGCCGAACCGGATGGACCGGACATATCCGGCACTGTCATAAGCAGTAATTTCATAATCCGCCTTCTCAATCATAACCGTACTCATCGCATCCTGCGCCTCCAAATCCTTCGGGCACTCCTTGCTCACAAGATAAGGGTATGCATCACTTCCAAGAACCTCACTGCCAATCCTCGTCTTTCCGTTGCTCAACTGATGAAACGGTACAATCGCAGGTTTGCCACCATATACAATAATTCGCTGATCCGTTTCCTCCCACGCTCTCACAAGTTTTTTATACTTCTTTTGAAACTTCTCCCTCCCCCACTGCTCTTTCATATCCGTTTCCGACCAAAAACGCTCCTGAAACACCGTCTTACTTCCATTCTCCTCTATCTCACGATACAGACTTGTCCGCACAACTATCGCCTGAGCCTTCACCGCCTCCAACTCATCGTCTATTGAAATCTCCTTGGCCAGAACGCCCATTCCATACTCATCAAGCAATATCTTCGCCGTACCCGTCGCAGTCTGCACCTTCACATAATTATCCCCGGCATCCACATTTACACCGATGCCAGACCCATTCATAAACACAGTAACGATATACGGCAGCAGCAGCAAAATCACAGCCGTTGCCAATACCCTCTTCACTTTCCGCCTCATGCTGCCCTCCCCGCCATCACCGTATAGTCCACTGTTACAGTGTATGAGAAAAGTTCGGAAATATGACATTGGGGACGTAATCCTTTTGAGATAGATTACGTCCCTAATTGCAAAGTGACCTGTCCCCAAACGAATTCAGACCTGTCCCCACTTGAAATATATACAAATTATTATTTGTTTAAGAGTATTCTAACCTTAATTTTTAGTAATTATGCCAGTACATTTCAAAAAGGGACAGGTCTATTTGCAGTTGGGGGCAGGTTGAAACGGAATTGGGGACGTAATCCACTTCAAAAGGATTACGTCCCCAATCAACCTACAACGTCACTCTATCCAGTTTCCAGATATCGTTTACGTATTCTTCAATTGTTCTGTCGGAGGTGAACTTGCCGCAGCATGCTGTATTAAGCAGTGCCATTTTTGCCCACCCGTCAGTATCGATATATGCTTCTTCTACGTGTTTTTGTGCTTCTGCGTAGCTTCTGAAGTCTTTTAAAATGAAGTACATGTCAGCGCGGTCTGTCGTTGATGTGTTGAGTAGTGAGTTGTACAGGTCGCGGTACATGTTTGGATCTCCTTTTGCGTATGTTCCGTCTACCAGCTGGTCTACCACGCGGTGGATATCCTGGTCGCTGTTGTAGATATCGATCGGACGGTAACCGCCATGATTTTCGTAGTTGATAACTTCATCGGAGCTTAATCCGAAGATAAACGCATTTTCAATTCCAACTTCTTCCACAATCTCGACATTGGCTCCGTCCATCGTTCCAAGTGTCGGTGCACCGTTGAGCATGAATTTCATATTTCCTGTACCAGAAGCTTCTTTGGATGCTGTGGAAATCTGTTCGCTGACGTCTGCCGCCGCAAAGATCATCTCAGCATTGGAAACTCTGTAGTCTTCAATGAATACGACTTTGATCTTGCCATTAATGCTTCTGTCATTGTTAATTACATCTGCCACAGAGTTGATCAGCTTGATCGTCTGTTTCGCGCGTTTATATCCCGCTGCTGCTTTTGCCCCGAAGATAAATGTTCTCGGATAGAAGGACATCTCCGGATGGGATTTGATCTGATTGTACAGATACATCACGTGCAGAATGTTCAAAAGCTGGCGTTTGTATTCGTGAAGTCTCTTAACCTGTACATCGAAGATGGATCTCGGGTCTACTTCGATTCCGTTGTGTTCCAGAATGTATTTTGCGAGACGTTCCTTGTTCTTGAATTTGATTTCCATAAATTCTTTCTGCGCTTTTGGATCATCAGCATAAGCTTTTAATTTCCCAATCTGTGACAGGTCTGTAATCCAGCCAGAACCGATTTTATCTGTCACCCAGTCTGCAAGCAGTCTGTTGCCGTGCAGAAGGAAACGGCGCTGTGTGATACCATTGGTCTTGTTATTGAATTTCTCCGGCATCATTTCATAGAAATCTTTCAATTCCTGATTTTTCAGAATCTCTGTATGGAGGCGTGCAACACCGTTCACGGAATAACCGGAAACAATTGCCATATGTGCCATCTTCACCTGTCCGTCATAGAGAATCGCCATTTTACGTACTTTTTCCTCATTGCCAGGATAAAGCTGTCTTACCTGCGCGACAAAGCGGCGGTCGATCTCCTGAACGATCTGATAAATACGCGGAAGGAGTTTTGAGAACAGGTCAATCGGCCATTTCTCAAGCGCTTCTGCCATAATCGTGTGATTGGTATACGCACATGTCTTCGTCACAACATCCCACGCTTCTTCCCATGTCAGCCCCTCCTCATCAATCAGAAGACGCATAAGCTCCGGGATCGCTACCGTCGGATGTGTATCATTCAGCTGAAGTGTTACTTTCTCATGCAGTTTGTGAATATCACTGTGTGATTTCTTATATTTTTCAAGCATTGCCTGAAGACTTGCCGAGATGAAGAAATACTGCTGTTTCAGACGAAGTTCTTTTCCTGCATAATGATTGTCGTTCGGATACAGTACATCTACGATCGTCTTTGCAAGATTCTCCTGCTCAACCGCCTTGTGGTATTCTCCCTTGTCAAATGAATCCAGTTTGAATTCCACAATCGGCTGTGCATCCCAGATACGCAAGGTGTTGACAATTCCATCGCCATATCCGACGATCGGCATATCATATGGAACCGCAAGCACAGACTGGTAATTCTCCTGGATGAACTGGTCTTTTCCCGTCACAGGATCTTTCTGCATCCGGATATCCCCGCCGAAACGTACTTCTTTTGCATACTCTTCTCTTCTCAGTTCAAAAGGATTGCCTTCCTTCAGCCAGTTATCCGGTGTCTCCACCTGATATCCATTCTCGATTTTCTGTTTAAACATTCCATAGCGGTAACGGATTCCGCAGCCGTAAGCCGCATATCCAAGTGTCGCCAGTGAATCCAGAAAGCATGCCGCCAGACGCCCAAGTCCACCATTGCCAAGAGCCGCATCCGGCTCCTGGTCTTCGATGACATTCAGGTTAATTCCCATCTCATCCAGCGCTTCTTCCACTTCCTTATACTCCGTCATATTGATCAGGTTATTGCCAAGCGCACGGCCCATGAGGAACTCCATCGACAGATAGTACACTGTCTTTGGATCCTCCTTCTTATAAAGTTCCTGTGTCTGAATCCAGCGGTCGATAATCTCATCCTTCACAGCGTAGGACACTGCCTGGAATAACTGCTGCTGTGTTGCTTCATCTACAGATTTACGGAATAATGTTTTTACATTGTTTTTTACTTCTTTTTTAAATGCCTCTTTGTCAAATTTATGCTGATACATGAAAGACCTCCCCTTCTAACGCTCCACACCCATGGTTACCTTCTCACCATTAATGTTCCATTCTTTTGTATATCCTGCCGGCACTGCTTTTACAACTTTCACGGCAAGTACTTCTGCTCCGATCTCATCAGCATGCTTTTCGAAAATGCTCTCTGCTTTGTCACTTCCATCATAAGTCACTGTGATCTTATCCATAACCTCAAAATCTGCTTCTTTTCTCATCGTCTGAATCTTGCTGATAATCTCTCTTACAAATCCTTCTTCCAGAAGCTCCTCTGTCAAATTCGTATCCAGAACAACCGTGATTCCATTGTCATTTTCAGAAATATAACCTTCCATCTGTGCTGTATCAATCAGCAGGTCTTCTCTGAATAAAGTCACTTCTTGTCCGTTGATCTGTAATTTCAGCGATCCGTCTGCATTGAGTTCATCCATCGCCGCATTGCCATCCAGTTCCTGAAGCGCCGTTTTGATTCCGCCTAAAAGCTTACCATATTTAGGACCAACCGTCTTCAATTGTGGTTTAAATGTATATGAAGTAAATGCGCGGACATCGTCTGCCATTTCCATCTCTTTTACATTCAGTTCTTCTTCGATGATCTCACGGTAAAATTGGGGTACATCAAATTCCGCTTTTACGAACATTTTTCCAATTGGCTGACGGTTCTTGATATTCGCTGTA
Organism: uncultured Lachnospiraceae bacterium; assembly: GCA_900549995.1. Taxonomy (GTDB): domain Bacteria; phylum Bacillota; class Clostridia; order Lachnospirales; family Lachnospiraceae; genus UMGS1251. The sequence continues at coordinate 19,103 of URQQ01000004.1, forward strand.
TTACGGCATGCACGGCCCATGACAACAAGCTTCAGGACATTATCCATGTTCTCTTCCAGCTCTTTATCAATATGAGCCTCGTCTGCCTGCGGATAGTCACACAGATGAACACTCTCAGGCGCATCCGGATTGATTGTCTTCACAAGATTCTGGTAAATCTCCTCTGTCATAAACGGAATCATCGGTGCCGCAACTTTCGCAACATCCACAAGCGCTGTATATAATGTCATATACGCATTGATCTTATCCTGCGGCATCCCTTTTGCCCAGAAACGTTCTCTGCTCCGTCTCACATACCAGTTACTCATATCATCAACGAACTCCTGAAGTGCCCTTGCCGCCTCCGGAATTCTGTAGTTGGTCAGATTGTCATCTACTGTCTTAATTAACGTATTCAGTTTGGATAACAGCCATTTATCCATAACCGGAAGTTTCTCATATTCCAGTTCATATTTTGTTGCGTCAAATTCATCAATATTCGCATACAGCACAAAAAATGCATACGTATTCCACAGTGTACCCATGAATTTACGCTGTCCTTCTGTAACTGCTTTGCCGTGAAAACGATTTGGAAGCCATGGTGCACTGTTGACATAGAAGTACCACCGGATTGCATCTGCACCATAAGTATCAAGTGCGTCAAACGGATCCACCGCATTTCCTTTGGATTTACTCATCTTCTGTCCATTTTCATCCTGCACATGTCCAAGAACAATAACATTCTTATAAGGTGCTTTGTTGAAAATCAATGTGGAGATCGCCAGCAGTGAATAGAACCATCCACGTGTCTGGTCAACAGCCTCGGAAATAAAGTCTGCCGGGAACTGTTTCTCAAATACATCCTGATTTTCAAATGGGTAATGGTGCTGTGCGAACGGCATTGCCCCGCTGTCAAACCAGCAGTCAATCACTTCTGGTACACGGTGCATCTCTTTTCCGCAGACCGGACATTTGATCGTTACACCATCAATATATGGACGGTGAAGCTCAATCTCATCCGGGCAGTTGTCAGACATTGCTTTCAGTTCTTCAATACTTCCGATAGAATGCATATGTCCGCATTCACATTCCCAGATATTGAGCGGTGTTCCCCAATAACGGTTACGGCTGATTCCCCAGTCCTGAACATTTTCAAGCCAGTCACCGAAACGTCCTTTCCCGATACTCTCCGGAATCCAGTTGATTGTATTATTGTTGCGGATCAGATCCTCTTTTACTGCTGTCATCTTGATAAACCATGATTCTCTTGCATAATAAATCAGCGGAGTATCACATCTCCAGCAGTGCGGATAACTATGCTCAAACTGTGGTGCCGCAAAAAGAAGCCCTCTCTCTTCAAGATCCGAAAGTACAAGCGGGTCTGCTTTTTTACAGAACGTGCCTGCCCATGGAGTCTCTTCAGTCATCTCACCTTTTTCATTGACCAGCTGAAGGAACGGCAGATCGTATTTTCTTCCGACATTCGAGTCATCTTCACCAAATGCTGGCGCGATATGAACAACTCCGGTACCATCGGTCAGCGTTACATAAGTATCACATGTCACGTAGTACGCTTTCTTCTTAAGCTCAACAAATGGGAACAGAGGCTCATACTCTTTATATTCCAGATCTTTTCCCTGATAAGTCTCCAGGATCTCTTTTTCACCTTCCAAAACAGTCTCAACGAGCGCCTCAGCCATATAATATACATACCCGTCATTCTTTACCTTAACATATGTTTCCTCTGGATTTACGCAGAGAGCCACGTTAGAAGGCAATGTCCATGGTGTCGTTGTCCAGGCAAGAATATACGCATCCTCATCCTTTACTTTAAAACGGACGATTGCAGATTTTTCTTTGACATCCTTATACCCTTGCGCAACCTCGTGGCTTGAAAGCGGAGTTCCGCAGCGCGGGCAGTAAGGTACAATTTTATATCCTTTATAGAGAAGTCCTTTCTCCCAGATCTGTTTCAGCGCCCACCACTCTGATTCAATATAATCGTTATGGTATGTGACATAAGGATCTTCCATATCTGCCCAGAATCCAACGGTGGATGAGAAATCCTCCCACATTCCTTTGTATTTCCAGACACTGTCCTTACAATGGTCAATAAACGGCTCCAGTCCATATCCTTCAATCTGCTCCTTGCCGTCAAGTCCAAGCATCTTTTCAACTTCCAGCTCAACCGGCAGTCCATGAGTGTCCCATCCAGCCTTTCTTGGAACCTCATAACCCTTCATGGTACGAAATCTTGGAATCATATCCTTGATGACACGTGTCAGCACATGCCCGATATGCGGCTTGCCGTTCGCTGTCGGCGGTCCGTCATAGAACATGTAAATATCATTACCGTTACGCTCTTTCATGCTTTTCTCAAAAATGTGGTTTTCTTCCCAGAATTTCTCCACTTCTTTTTCGCGTTCTACAAACTTCAGGTCTGTAGGTACTTTCTTATACATTTTTGTTCCTCCTGTTCTAAATACTCTGCAAGGTATTCCCCATACTCTGTGCAAATATACACCAGCTCCACCGGTTGGTTCTCCATGAAACCTCGGGTACTGATCTCTTGTGTCTCATCTAATTATGTTCCGGCACACGTCAGAACGCGGCCTCATTTGTTTTACATATAATGTAACGGACAACGATCTCCTGTGGGTCGAAGGCAAAGTGGATAAGTCCACTTCAGCTCCCTGAATCCCCACTCAAGAAGGACTGATACACTTTGTGCGCCAATGTGAAGCTGCAAAGCAGCTTTCCCTGGCACATTGTGTGCATCCTATTCCGCAGGAAAGTTCAAATAACTTTCCTGTGGAATAAAAAAACTCCCATCCGTAATAGGACGAGAGTTATATCGCTGTCGTTAACCACCTGTTACATCATACTCGTAAACCTGTTACTTATATGCGTTCCCTTTAACGGCGGAACACCGTCAGGACTTACATGAAGAACTCCAAAATTCTGTAGTTCCTGTTCAGTCTCTGCAACTCGGAAGTGATTTTCAAATATAACTTACTAGCATCAGGCTCTCACCTTCCCTGATTCGCTTTGCCGTTCAGATATAATTTACTGTCTTCGTCAGCGTCTTTACATGATTATTATAGTCTTTTCTATTATAATGAAAAAAAAACTGGCCGTCAAGTAGCAAGATGGCCAGTTTTCCGCCGATATTCCATTAATTTTGCCGCAGTTTATTGATTCTCACGGTATTTTATTACACATTGGTCAAAATACTTCTTTGCATCTTCCCGATTTAATGAAAACCTCTTTACAATCTTTTGAAGAATCTGCTCTTCGCTTTTATTCTCTTCCAGATTATCAATGATCAGCGCCTCAATTCCCCTTGCTAATCCCCTGGACATCTCTTCTTTATCTATCGTCTTCCCGTCCCGCCGTTTCTTCTCCTGCGGCGCCTGTTTCTCTGACGTTTCCGGTTCTGGGACAAGCGTATCATGAAAAGCAGAAAAATAACAACAGCCGCAACCGCTGCACCGATCACAAGCTTCATCCACAATGGCATACCTTCCTCTTTTTTATCTGCCTTATTTGCCGCCTCGTCTCCGTTCTGCCCGGCCTCTTTGGACGGCTGCACTTCCTGGCCACCTCTCGCATAAAATGCATTGCTCAGTTTTACTTTCACATTTCCAACCGGCTGGTCTTTATAAGTGTATGCCACTGTACCTAACCGTGCTGCAGCATTTTCGCCGCCGGCATCATCTTCTGTAATCTTATATTCCAGATCTTCATACTTTACAGAGTCCGGAAGAACTACATATGCATTTTCATCTTCCAGAGAATCCACCTTGTCGTCCTTTAGATAATTACTTACCGGAACCTTATTAAAATTGGCAAATGCATAATCCATCATGGCTCTTGTATCTGTATAGACATTAACACCATGACTTTTCAGATTCACTGCAACCAGCTGCATGTCCTGATTTTCCGCATAAGTTACAAGTGTTGTCTTTGCCTGATCTGTATATCCCGTCTTACCACCCGCACAATTTTCATAGTAATAGGCATTTGCCGGATACAGCATTTTATGATTCTGCTGGAATGTTCTTGCCTCCGCTACCAGATTCGTCGGTGGAATCGTATGCTCCAGTGTCTTTATAATCGTCCTGAATTCTTCATGCTGAAAAGCAGCAGCGCTGATCAGCGCCATATCATGTGCAGATACATAATGATTATCATCATGAAGCCCGTTTGGATTTACAAAGTGAGAATTGGTACAGCCAAGCTCTTTCGCTTTCTCATTCATCTTCGCGATAAATCCATCATAACCAAAGCCTCCCGCATTCTCTGCGATCGCATGTGCCACTTCATTGGCGGAAGCCAGCATCATACCGTACAGAGCATCTTCCATGCTGATTTCTTCTCCGGGTGTCATCCCGATATGGGCATCCCCATATTCCAGAAATGAGACCGAGTCCTGAGAAAATACCACTTTGTCTGTCAGACTGCTATTCTCCAGCGCAACCAGTGCAGTCATTATTTTCGTAATACTTGCAGGATACCTCTGATCATCGATGTTCTTGGCATATAATACAGCTCCGCTGTTGATATCAAGTACAATTGCAGACTCCGCATACACAGAAGGTCCCTGCGGCCATCCTTCCAGCTGGTTCGATGCGACTGGCAGATTATAAGCTGTCTGCAGCTCCTGTTCAAGCGCCAGTTCCTCCGGTGTTTTTTCCGTTGCCGCATCCTCCGCATATACGACACTGCCCATATTCAGCATCAACAGAAATGCCAGCATAATTCCCAAGATTCTTTTCCCTCTCACTTGATTTCTTCCTCCGATTACTAATTCTTCATGCAATACATTCTAATACTCTCATCCATGTTATGTCAATTACAGATAGAAGAATGACCATATTTCCTAAAATAATATTGTGTGCATCCTGCCGGGAGATCTTTTTATTAGCGTCAAGTTCGAAGGACTTTCCTCTGTAATAAAAAATTCCCGGCACAGCACTTCACCGGGAATAACAAATCAGTTATATGTATTAATCAAATATAATCAATGCCATGAATACAAGATCTTCATTTCCTGTATTTGCAAGTCCATGCCCATGATTATCTGGTGTAAATGTCACATCTCCGGCTTTCACCTTGCGCACTGTTCCATTATCATCATAGTCTCCCTCACCTGAAAGAATATAGTATGTCTCACTTTCCCCGTGATGCTCATGATATCCAAGAGTACATCCTGGTTCAATTGTAACCTCCGCATAAAGGCCGCATTTGCCATTCAATTCTTTTTCACCCAGAACGTGCTTAATAATGACATGCCCTTTTCCACCGCACATATTCTCAATTTTCTCAGTCTTCATCCTAAAATCCTCCTGTTTTGAAAATGCTCATATAGTTCCCACAGACCATTTCCTTCCTTGGGAACCTGTTACGCTGTCATAATCAGTATAGCTTTTCTGGTAAAGTATGTCAATTTTTTAACCATTCTTCTATTAACCTTGCAAACCAATCAGATACCTTATCAGCAAAGAAAAAGAGTGGAATCACTTCCACTCTTCTAAATCCGTTAACTCTTCAGTCCCTACAGCCGAGTCCAGCAGGCGGATAAGTTCTAAAGCACTTCGAAACGGTATTTTCTGTTTTTTCTGGATCCATTCAACAGTCCCCTGCCAAGTTCCATTCTGTACACACTTTATATCTATAATAAAAGTCTGTCCTCCCGCCTCAACCGTACGCATATATCCCACCTCACTGTTCTCTATGCACTTCTCATACCTTGTAATCTATCTGGCTTCCTCTATACTTACTGTACCCCAGTTAACAATTGTTCCATTTGGATCATTCCCCGGATTTCTGACCGGTTCAAAATTGTCCGCCTGAATCAGTTCCGCCTGAAGGTCTATGGTAAACGTAGCCTCTGCTACTTCATTTCCCCATTCATTGGGAATCTTCACTGTTGTAAAAATCGCACTTGATGTCTCACTCTTAGTCATTCTCTTCTGATAGTAGTAATATCCGTCTGTTCCTTTTACCCAGTCTGTACCAATATCAAGTCCCGCTTCCACTGCCTCCGCATATCCATTGAATGCTTCGAGTCCGCTGATATTAACCTGCATCCGCAGGTATGCATCTTCCGAATCATCTGCAAGTGTTACCGTAGGAATCTTACTCAGATCCTGCCCCGGCTTGATCTTATCATATTCAATACCATCTGGTGTCTCTTCCGCATCCGGATCATCTGTTGTCTCATTCAGTGAGCCATCTACTTTACCCAGGGTAATGACATTCTGTTTTGTATCCTTATCCGTGAAGTACATCAATGTACCTCCGATTCCCAGTACAGCAATTAATGATACCGCTGTGATGAGAGTAATAATTTTCTTTGTTTTTGTCATAGCCAAAACCCTTTCCTACTTCAGAAATTAATTTGCTCCCACTATGAATTCTTCTGGAAACGCTGTTGTTACCGCATCTAATGCCGAATCAAATCCTTCTGTCTGTACTAAATAACCCTGTAAGTTGATATCAAAGTTTTTCATCTCATAGTCAGCCCAGTTTCCATCAGGATATAATTCTTTTGTAAACTGCACATTTGTGCTGTATGCACTTTTAATCTGATCTGCTGTTAATGCCAGATTACTGATTGTCACCTTATTGAATAATGTTTCTGTCGGAGTACCAGCAACACTTTCATGTTTATAAATAGCTACAGTATGGTCTCCATTGAATTCCCAGTCTTCTGTATTCCAGTCGATCTCAGCAAACTGCTCGATTTCGGCTGCTGATGTGACATCTCCTGTATATGTAAGCTTAACTGCTACATATGCATTATCTGTTCCTTCCGGAGAAGTATTATTAATTCTTGGATCTTTAGTAATTACACGTCCTGGAGTAAAATGATCCGCCTGCTCGTGTCCTTCTTCATCCCATCCCGGCTCGGAAAGATTTCCCGAAATCCCGGTTCCCATTGTAAATGTATTTGTCTTATCGTTTGTCCTTGTACTTAAATATGCTAATGTTCCGCCGATTCCAACAACTGCTACTAACGCAAGTGATATGATTGATACCATTAATTTTTTGTTTTTCATAATACTTTCTCCTCTATTTTAACATATTAATTGAATTTTGTATTTGATTTTGTATTCACAAGTTTCACTAATTCATTGATTCCTTCATTGGTAATTGTATTACCATTTTCTACAGTAAATCCTTCTGCCTGAATTGCAAAACCTGTAACCTGGATTTCGAAACTTGGAAGTGTCGCTGCATCTACTTTTTCACCCTTTTCGTTTACATAAGTATAAGTAGGGTCATATGTTTCCGTTTCTGTATTAACGAGTGTTTTATTTCCATTGCCATCTACTTTATAGGTCTCCGTTGTCTTTGCACTCTCTGTCCAAACCTCTGTAATTCCTGCATTTACTTTTACAGACTCGAAAATTGCATCTGTAGAAGCACCTTTTGCCAATTTGGTTCTCACGATCCAGATTTCACTGCCATCTGCATTTGTCTTAATTTTCTCCCAGCTGTCTGTAAATCCATCTTTATTATTGTCTGTAAACGTTGTCTGTACTTCTGCATATTTTTTGAAAGTGTCATATGAAACAAGTTTTTGGTCATTATCTAAATAATCAAGTTTTACCGCCACATAAATTTCCGTATTTGAATCGGTATCATTTGTCATCACTGGGTTTTTCGCAATTACCTGTCCTGGTATATAATCTTTACCTGAATTCTCAGTCCACTTTGTCTCTGTCAACTCTGTAGATACATCCTTGCTTGATGTAAACGTATTTTTCTTCGTCTCCGTCACACTTGATAAGTAAGCCAGTGTCCCTCCGATAGCAACTACTGCTGTAAGTGCCATTGCCCCTAATGTCATTGCGATTTTTTTCTTATTTGCCATAACTCATTCCTCCACTTTTCCTTTATATAAATAATTTATTTTGTTATCTTTCACCCTTTTATAACGCTGCGAACTTCATCATCTCTGTCTTGGCATCTTCCAGCGAAACATTGTCTGACTGGATTGCATATGCAGTTACTTTGATTTCAAATTTTGGAAGCATTCCGGTTCCGTCTGCTTTTGGTTCCAGTGCCAGGCTTAACGGCACTTCTTTGAATAACGGATGTTCTGAAGTATCTTCATTGATCGCCAGGATATCTTCATATAAGTAGATCTGCTCATTACTCTTATTGTCAAGCAATGTCCATTTTGAATCAAAGGCTATTCCATCACCTTCCAGATATGCCTTTTTAAAATCCTCATAGGATACTTTTTCGTCTGCATCGTTGAAATATTCAACTTTTAATGCTACATATGAGGAAACTCCGGTTCCCTTTTCTCCGTTATTACGGATCTGAGGATTCTTTGGTATCTTTGCCCCAGGCACATAAGAACTTGCCTGTGTGATCCCAAGATTCTCCAATTCCGTCCCGGTGATCTCCGGCTTTGCAGTTGTTCCATCCCCTCCCGGTTCATCATTGAAGTTATAACCATCCCATTCTGGCTCTCTCAGCTGAATTGATATCTTCCTGTCTGATGTAAACACATTCTTCTTTGTATCTGTTATATCATGAAGATATGCCAGGGTAGCTCCGATTCCCAGAACCGCGGTAAGGCTTATGATTATAAGAAACTTTATTAAGCTGTTACTTTTCTTTTTCGCCATCCCTATCTTCCTCTCTGCTGCGTCATTTCCAATCTATGTTTATATTATGGACTGCGCAAGTCACATTCCGGTCACATACCTGCATTTTCTCAATTCTTTTTTTGAAAATCTTATATGACTGCATTCCCATCAGTTATCTTATGTGATTATTATGGCGTACTAAAGTCACATTACGGTCACACACCAGATGTTTCTTAATTATTTTCAAAAAACAGCAATCTCTTCTATATAACATACATAATAAAAGAAGGTATCCCCGAAGTCTTTTACAACTTCAGGAATACCTTCCTCTTCTGTTTCGTTTATTTTATTCCAAGTTTTTCAACAATTGCCTGCCCCCAGGCATCTTTCACTGCGCCATCCTGTTTTGCAGAAATACCTTCTGTTAATACCTGCAGTTCGAAATGTGCGTCCGCTGGTACTGTGCCTGTATACTTTACACCAGTAATTAAATTGCCCGTCTCATTTCCCGGTTTTACAGCCTCATTATAGTAGTAGTAGACTTCCAGTTTCTGATCCCCTGCCGGATTGGCAGGATCCTGAATCCATTTGCTGTCTCCCATCGTGTAAGTAAGCTTCGCAGGATCCACAGTCACCGGCGCAACCTGGCCTGCATTTTCTTTGGCATCATCATTGTATCTGATGATAGGTACAAGTCTCGCCCTCACCCAGGTATCTGTCGTAGGATACTCATCCGATGTGATATTCTGGACTGCTACGATTTTTTCAACCACCTGACCGCCTTGGACATCCGGATATGTCACAGTATTCTCGCCGTCTTCATAGATCTTTCCACCTTCAACAACACCGATATTTACCGCAGCACCCTTGAACTTATTTGTTACCGGTTCTGATTTATTTCTCAGCAGAGCCAGGGTAACCCCGACTACACAGGTCAGCACCAGGATTGAACTGACTGCGGTAATTATGATTTTAGTTTTATGACTGAACTTTTTCATCATTTACCTCCATTCCCATCCTTGTCTTCCTTCATCAGCAGATCCGGCAAAAATGTCAAAATTAAAACTACAATTATAAATGTTACTAGTAATATCATCCCTGATCTCGTGTTTGCTTTCGCCGCTACATAACCGAGATACGGAATTGAAAAAACCGGTTTCCCGATAACATCACTGTATGCAACAGTTCCGCCGTCTTCATTGTCATTCGCATCTCCTTTTGTCGTAAAGCATTGATTATCTCTGTCTGCTTTCACAACACGGTGCGTAACAACGGTGTCGCTTCCAATAGAAAACGTAACTGGATCTCCTTCATTTATCTTCTCCGGGGAAGTCTTGCTGATATAGACAAGACTTCCCACATGATAGGTTGGTTCCATACTTCCGCTGAGCACAGCCATCGGCTGCAGCCCAAAAATCCGGGGTACGAATAATACTGCTACAATTGCTATAAGAATAGCGAGTAATATGGATGTAATCCACTTATATGCTTTTTTCACTTTTAGTTTCCTCCCATGCCTCTTATTACTGCCTTCATTATAGCATACTTATTTTTTCCTGGTAAATTTGTTTACTGCAGAGGCAACATCACTCAGCCACTTATAGTCACCCTGCAAGGTATTTGTAAATGTAACTTCCGCCGGATTCTCTGCCGCATACTCCTCATATCCAGGCGCTGTTCCATAGAATCCTGCTTTGCCCATAAGCTCAGTATTTCCCTGGCGTTCACCGATCGGAAGATTGACTGCTGCCGTATGTGCTCCTGCTGTGCTATAATTATCCTTCGTTTCTGTCAGATTGTATTTGGAGGACCACTTTGTCTCTTCAGTTACAGTGTAGTAACCTTTTTTAAGCCCTGTGACTTTATCCGTGCCTTCGGTAATATTTCCATTCGCGTCAAAACTCAAAACTGCATAATAAGTATCTTTAATCTCTCCATCTGTTTCTTCTCTTCTGTCAACCCGGAAGATAAAGCTCTGGTTTGCGCGGATCTGCCTGATATCTGTATACTGGCCAACAATATCTTTTGTAATCTTAAGCTGTCCTTTTACAATATCAATAATGTAAACACCATATTTGGCAGCCTTGCCGCCATCCTGATAGTATTTTACATTTTTATCAGACAATCCTTCCTGATTATTCGTTGCATACAATCCCAGTTCTTCATCAGCCTGATGGGATACACCGTTAGCATCTACCGTATTGGCATTGCTCGCATCAGTTGCATCTCCTGCAGCATTGTATTTTACCTGAAGATAATATACCGACTGTTCATCCGGCTTTTCCATACCTGTCTGCTCTTCTGTCATGACACTGCCTGTATCGTCAAACTTTTCTTTGTCCTTTGACCATTTGAATGTAAAGTCCTTTGCATCCAGTGCCGTTCCGTCACGGCCGATGGTATACTTTTTCTCTGCTGCATTCTCCGCATAAAATCCTGTGACATTCTCAGCATCAAATAATCTGGCAGTTATCTTCTCACCTGCACTGCTGACACTGTCGCCCCAGAAAATAACATCCTGCGCATTACCAACAGTATAATCCATCTTAACATTTACCGGCACCGGATCAAATGCCACACTTCCTGCATCACTGCTGATTCCTGATCCCGATGCATTCGTATAGACATCATTTCCACCAATGAACTCATCTTTAGCTCTGACAAGTATTGTCTTTTCCCATCCAGGTTTATTGCCTCTTGCCGCCTGAATACTTGCGTTTGGCCATGTAATTGTTGTAGTGCCGTCTGCGTTCTCCTTAATTTCCGCCCCTGTATTGTTAATCAGACGTTCTCTCTCACCTTCTGCAAGTTCGAAGCGCGCATCAATCACATCCGTTACATCTGCAGTCACTGTTCTTCCCATCGTCTGACCAATACTTTCGAATACATCGCCAATCGTATCCAGACTGTCTGCATTCATATAATAATCCTGGTTGGTTGCCACGGATGCCATATACTGGTCTATGTCGTTGACGCTTCCATTATAAATGGTTCCGTTACTGTCAGCGCTGTCAAATATTCCTACCGAATATATAACAGTACTTCCATCACCGTCCATATTCTTAATCCTGTCAGCCTGCGCAATCGCATTGTTAGCAATTGTTTGATTAAACCGTCCTGCGCTGCTCGCCGGAACACCATCGGTCATAAAGAGAACCATCTTACGTCTTCCATCATTCACAGAGACTCTTTCACCAGTTCCATCAGTCCCTTTCAGCACACCGTATGCTTTAGCCAAGCCTTTGCCGGAATCCGTATTGCCCGGACAGTTTACATTCTTAATCCAGCTCTTCAGCGTTGACATAGAACTGTCATTACCAACTCTCAAAAGCGAGTTTGTTCCGCTTTTCTTAACAGTTGCATTTGTATCAAAGAATACAACTCCGACTCTGCTGTCCTCACTCTTTTCTTTCACCATATCCAGAAATGCAGATGCTGCTGTGATTGCCTGCTGTTTTTTATCATTACCCTTAGTTCTGACGTAAAGCTGACTGGCTGCAGGATAAACTTTACTGTTGCCGCTGGCTGTGTCTACATAATACCACTTTTGACTGTTTCCATCCTTTATCACCTGCTGGTAAATCCCATTTGTTGTTCTGACATAATATGCCCCGGACGTCGGGTAACTGCTTCCTGTATACGGAACATAATTATAAAAATTAAAGGTCATACTCACTGATGTATCGAATACAAGCACAATATCATACGGTACCGAATACTCAGATGTCTGTGTAAGCTTGGAACTTGCAGATAAATCAATCTGATAAGTCCGGTCATCCCAGTCAACAAGCTGCACCGTTTTGTCATAATCCAGACTCTTTTCAAACTGCTCTCCCGACGTATAATTGTGAATCACCGGAATACCGTTCTGGTTAAGCTCAACCAGCTTCCCTCCTTTGTCTGTCAGTTCTGCCTTACTGCTTCCATCTTTTGACACAGTCACCTTCCATGTCCATTGATCCGCAAGTTTTTCATATCCATAAGGTGCTTTCAATTCTTCCATTGTATAAGTTCCCGATGGAACATCCTGAAACTTTACAATTCCATTTTCACCGGAGACAGCTTCCTGTGAAAATCCGTTTTCACCTGTAATCTTAAACACCGCACCTGAAAGAGGATTCTGACCACCGTCCACTTTTAATAACTCGAAGTCGGTGACTTTTTTTGTGTTCGTTACATTTACCGAAGTATTTTCTCCAAGCTTTATAGTACCTTCCGCTGGATCCGTACTTTTCTCTCCGTCGTTTATCTGATAAACCGGATCAAAATAATATCCATCCTTCAGATCTATTTCTGTGATCTCATAAGATGCATCTGATAATACATCCAGAATCACCGCAGTTTCTCCCGGTTTTAATTCAAGGTAACCTTTATCTGCAGTCTTTTCTATGCCTGCGTTAATCCCAAAATTTCCATCAGTATAAACACGATAGTTTCCTGTATAAATTTTTCCTCCGATTTCAGCCTTTATATGAAATGTTTCGTTCTGGCCAACATCTCCCTGGATACTTTTTGTTATTGTCAGATTCTGACGATTTGATGCATTACATTTATTATAGAACATCACCCAGGAATTTTTATCTACAGAGTATTTTGGAGAAGTTGCTGTTCCTCTTTCATTTCCCTCCGCATCTGAATTGGTAGTATCATTGATCGTAACTTTATCATACTTGTCACTGTCAATCCCCGTCTCCTGAACATAATAATACGTTGAAACCGGAATTTCTGAAAATACAGCGATTTGATTATGTTTTAAGATAAATTTCCCATCTGAATCTGTTTGATATTCTCCTGGTACTGTTACATAAGCACCATTTTTTAATTCCTTCAGTTCATATGAAACATTTTTCTGTACTTTATATGATCCTTCTTTCTCTTCAGACAGATAGAGCTTAAAATTGAAATCTGCATCAGCATAATCTGCCATGTTAGTATCTGTAATTGTCTTTCCAACCGTGATACTATCTTCCGGAATATCGATGATGTTGAATTTCAGCTTACAGTTAGATGCCCCGCCGTGGTCTGTATAGAAGAATTTAAAAGAGTGGGAACTCCAGTCTTTAAATGTCCCTGTCGTATCATCGAGATCCCATGCGTTCTCCGCCCCGATTGCTTTTGCGATCTTCGCCAGAGTTGAATCCGTGCCATAAATCTTCGTATATTCCGGATCACTCTTTCCACTGATCGCCTGTACCTGAACCTTACCGGTATTAAAGTCAATGCTTCCATTCATCTTACCATGTGAGCCGCCCAGATCCAGTACAAGATATCCATCAATGAATACCCATACATCATCATCACCGGAAAACTCGAATTTCATATTCTGGTTATTAATCTTTCCATCCTTTGGCTGTATGAACTGCATGCCCATCATCATGCCAAAGCCGTTGTTTATATCGTCCGTAGAACCATATTCATTAAACGGATAGAAATTACCATCTCTGGATGTCCCTGAATAAACTTTAAACCGATTGCCATCCAGGAAAGCATAATTTTTGCTGGAATCGTAACTATAATATCCATCTGCATCCCGGACAAACAGTCCATCTGCTTCATATTCCGTCTTCTCCGGAATATAAGCTGATCCAAACAGAGTCTCCAGAGAATCACCATACTTATTAAAATTAGAGTTTTGACTATCCTTGTTATATCCCCCCTGCGTTCTTACCGGCAGTCCGTCTGTCCCAAGCTTATACTTAACAATTCCCTGACTTACACCAGAATTGTCATTTGTTCCTATCCCATCCTTCTTTGCTGTTACCGCTTCTGCCCAGCCAGCTGTTGCATAATCATAAACTTTCAGATCAATATTGGGGAGACTGAGCGTCTCTATAACCTCTGCCTTTGTAGAGACTTCATTACTCTGGTATATCAGAAATATTTCATTATTCCCAAGCTGCGGAGGAGTTGCGCCATTGGCTCTCTGTTTGTATTTAATAACACCATCAATGAGTCCAATCGTCGCAACCGGAGTGCTGCTGTTATACTTGTTAAGCCGGCTGTACAAATATTCATATCCTTCAAGATCCGGCGAAATGGTTGCAACGGAGTACCATAATCCCGGAGCCAGAGTTTTGTTTGTATCCTCTCCAACAGAATTGCCATTCTTATCAACACATTTAAGGCTCACTGTCTGAGACTTATCTTCCCAGGTAATCACAAACACAGAAAAACTGTCCGTTGAAAAACTTGCCTTATCAACCCCGGCTTCCCCGGAAACTGAAACTTTCACATCGCCTGCTTCTTCTGCCGTCACTTCCGGATTTTGCTCATTTAGATGATATACGTTTACTTCTGATCCAGACAGAGCATTTTCATCAACATCAACTGCACCATTCTCTTTTTCCTTCTCGAGAAGTTCATCGATATCTGGTTTTATCTCTTCTTTGAATGCAAGAGAAACATTCACAGCGCCATCTGGTTCTACTTCTTTTCCATCTTTTTCAAAACGGATATCATATGCTGCAAAACCGCTTAATGTTTTATTCTCCTCTGAAATTTTTTCCTCAACTTTGTTCTGTACATCTAAAAGTGTTTTCTCATCTTCAACTTTCGTCGCCTTCAGTTCCACACCCCTTGGCAGGATTCCTGCCTGGGATAATGTTGCCTTCACAGTCACATCATCATCAGCGTATGTGTATTCTGTCGTCTGATCCTGTCCGTTCCATGCAACAATAAAGTCTGTGACTTTCTCAGCATTGAACCCGATCTCCTGTACAGATCCGATCGTATCATCTGCAAATGCAAACACGGTGAGCTGGTCTTTCAGATCCTGCACAACTGTTTTATCCTGATTGTTCTCATCTTTCACCGTTGTGTAGTTGAATGCTTTTACATTCATCGCTTTTAACTTGCTCTCTCCGGTAAATACTTCCGGCAGTGCGCCGTTTTTGTAAGACACTTTAAGATTCATCTCACCATCAGGAACATAAACTTCTCCATCTTTTATCAGCTCTGCATGGTAAGCATAAAATCCATCCACCGGATTGCCATTGTCATCTGCAGTCTCTTTCAGCAGATTTGTAATATCATCAAATCTTGCCTTATCGGCCTTCTCTTCTTCTGAACTGTTCTTTGTAATCTTATGATCCGTGATCTGCCTGATGTTAAGCTCTGTCCCCTCTGGAAGAACGGTTCCTTCCGGAAGCTTTACTTCCACTGTCATGTCATCATTTTCAAACGTATACAGAGTCTGTGCAGCAACCGGCTCCACCGTATTCTCTTCCTGACCGTTCAAATCGCCAATCACTAAATTTTCTTCTGTTGTCTTAGGTTCCTCTGACTCTTTCGGTTCTTCTGTAATCTCCGGTTCCTCTGTTCCCTTTGACTCTTCCGTAACTTCCGGTGTTTCTCCCTGGCTGCTTTCCGGTTCGGTTATCTCATTCGTCTGTCCAGTTTCTCCTGATGTCTGGTCAGCAGAATCTCCACTTTCCGGAACCGCCTTCATCCCATCTGCCGTCAGTTCTGAAGGCTCTGCTGATTTATCCGCTGCTAATGCATAGGCGCCATTTGAAAATATAGTCGTAGCAACCATTACCGTACATAAGAACAGTGCTGTCAGTCTTTCCCTTTTCTTAGTTTTCATAACCGATCCTCCTAATCTTGATCCTCTATCTTCTTAAGCGCAGATCATATGTAATCTGCCCTGCCAAATACCGTAACATTTCTGTCAGGACCATACCGCATCCATCTGCAGTTTGCCTGCTGTCACTTATATATTTATAATATACGTTTTTCAAGTCACACACCGGTCACAAATACAGTCTTTCTGCAAATTTTAACAACTATTCAGCCTTCACTTCCAGAAAATAAAGGATCACCTGCCACTCTTATTCCAGATCTATCTCGTCCACACTATAGCGTACTACAAGTTTCCTTCTTTTATCAGATTCGTAGAATTTATCCTGAATCCTTTCCATGACCATCGTCGCAGTCTCATACTGACACGTCGGCAGCATCACGATGAACTGCCCAGCACTGTATTTTGAAATCACATCTCCCGTCCGCAGTGATGACAGAAGCACTTTCTGCATCATATCCATTCCATCATTTATGGTACTTTGATACTGCTCACTGTCCGCTTTCAGCTTTGCCGCAGGATATAATGTAATCAGTGACAGATAAATCGACATTCCAAGCCTTCCGGCTCTGCGGATTTCCAGATGATAGGACTTTTTAAACACTCCGTACTCACACAGGAACGCCCCTCTCCCATTATCATCTGCTTTCAGTTCTTTCTGAATGATACTCAGGTCAAGTTCCTGCTCATGCTGCTGTTTCAGCAGTTCATCATAGATATCTCTCAATTCTTTGGAAGGCCTTACTCCAAGATTCTCATATAAGAGGTCTACAGCCTTCTGATACTGCTCAACTGCAAGCTTTTGCTTATTCTGCCCGATCAACGCCTTGATAAACCAGCAGTGCAGTTCCTCATCCAGATTGTCAAGGGCAATTGCCACATTGCAGATCTGGGACATCTCTTCATATCTGCGATATGTATTCAACAGTTCTGCCAGCTTCTTTACCGCACTTAAATATGTAGAATGGTAATATGTCGTCAGCGAAGTAACCCAGTATTCTCCTGCAAGTTTTGGCATAAACATTCCTTTATAAAGGATTACCGCCCTCTTATAATAATTAATCTTTTCTTCGTCTGTTTCCGCAGCCGATGCCTTCTTATAAAACTCTTCAAACTCTTCAATATCAATTTCCAGCTCAACTGCAGGATTCCATGAATAAGATCCTCTGCCAGTCAGTATAAATTCCTGTCCGCCCCACTCTTTTTTTATCATTGTCCTGAGTCTGTACATCAGGTTCTTAAGTGCTCCTGCCGGATTATCGCTGGTATCGTCCGGCCACAGAGCCTCGCTGAGCTCCTGGACGGTGACATTTCCTCTTCGGTGGCAGAAAAAATATACCAGAAGTTTTGTCAGCATTTCTGAACGGATTTTCTCTTCATTCAGGAATCCTTCCGGGTTTCTCATCTCAAAATGTCCAAACAACCGGACTTTTAAGTGTTTTACTTTTAACGGCTCCTCTTCCACAATGTCCTCTGTTTTCTGCATACAGGTCATACCTTTCTTTCATGTCATTATTTTCCGAGAACCGCTTTGACCAGTTCAAGGTCACTTTTGAATTCCCCGATAATTTTTCCTTCTGTATCTTTTACAATTCCCTGCCAGCTTGTATGCTGTCTTGTAAATATCACAACATCCACTGTTTTCCTTGTCCCTGTCTGTTCTCTTACTTCTGACGCCTCTCTGTACCGCTTTGCTGTCCCTTTCACCATTCCGGACCCCTGCCTTTGCTCATCAAAACTTCTGACCTTCTGATAAGACTGTGGTGTCCCCACAAAGTTCAAAGCGTCATCAATCTTCACAAGAAGATCTGCAATATTGTGAAATGCGACATCATTTTTCAGAGCCACACCGCATATTTTTCCATGTATTTCTTCATTTTCCTGTCCGTCAATACAAATCCTGAAACTGTTGACAGGAAATCCCTCCTGTTTTCTCTCCATTTTGCCTCCTCACAGTCACTTATTCGTCGTATAATTCCATCTCTTCGATGCTGTACTGTACGCTGAGTCTGATTTTTTTATTCTGTCTGTAAAAGTGTTCCTGAACCCGTTCCATCACTTTTCTTGCTGCTTCATCTGTACACTGCGGAAGCATGACGATAAACTGGCTGCTGCTGTATCTGGCAACAACGTCGCCGTTTCTCAGAACACTCATCAGAGCAGCCTGCAGCGCAGTCATACCGTCATTGAACAGTTTCAGATCCACATCATTACTTTCTCCGGCCTTTACATAGGGAACCAGAGTAATCAATGACAGATAAAGCGCCACGCCATATCTCATTGCTCTTCTGGCCTCCAGATGATAGGATTTCTTAAACACGCCATATTCACATAAAAATGCACCTTTTCTGTCATCATCCTCGCGAAGCTCACTCTGGATGATTCCAAGATCCATCTCCTGATCATGCTGCCTCTTAAGCAAGTCTGTATAAAGCAGATGCATTTCCTTCGATGGCTTCACTCCGAGGCTCTCATACAGCATTTTTACCGCTTTGTGATACTGTTTCACCGCAAGATTATACTTGTTCTGTCCCGTCAACGCACGGATATAGAAACATTGAATCTCTTCATCCAGAGCGTCCAGATTCACCGCCGCACTGCAGACTCTTCCCATCTCGTCATATCGGTTCTCTTCCTCCAGCATTGCTGCCAGCTTCTTCACAACTGACAAATACAACGAGTGATAATATGTCGTCAGTGAAACTGCCCAGTGTTCCCCTGACATACTCGGAAGAAAGAACCCTCTGTAAAGCTCTGCCGCCTCTTTATAATACTTGATTTTTTCTTCTTTCTCAGCTTCCTGCTCTGCATTTTTGCACAGTTTTTCAAATTCTTCTGCATCAATGCTTAATTTAATCTCAGGATTCCAGAAGTAAACTCCCCTTCCGGTTATAATATAATCCTGTGCGCCCCATTCCTTCTTTAGCACAGTCCGAAGACGGTACATAAGGTTCTTCAGCGCCCCTATCGGATTGTCGCTTTCTCCCTCCTGCCATAACACTTCTCCCAGCTCCTGTACACGGATCTGTTTATCATGATGAATCAATATGTAAATCAGAAGTTTCGTTATCATATCAGAACGAATCTTTTCTTCATCCAGTACACTCCCTTCTCTGAGTATACTAAACTTTTCAAACATCTGCACCTGCAATACATTCTTATTATCCATATGTCAACCTGCTTTATTCTAAATTAATTAAAACTGTTTTATGTAACCAATATATTTTACCACTGTTTTCACAGCCTTTCACTTTATTTTTGTAAACGGTATATTTTCTACTCTAATTGCACCTTTTTATCCTAATCAAAGATGCTGCCGGGTATCATTTTCGATCCCCGACAGCACCTTGTTCATTTCTGCTTTGTCTCAATTAATTCATTTTTTTCTTTCTGATTACAAGAACAACAATTCCTGCAAGTGCGATTACCGCGGCTGCCATCCCAACATATGCCCATGGGCTCATTTTCTCAAGGTCTTTGTCTGCTTTCGGCACTTCTTCATCTTCTAATGTCTCTGTATCCTGTGCATCCTCACCGTCACCTGCCGGATTCTGTGCAAGCGGTACTTCTTCATCATTGATTGTTGTTGTACCCTGATCTTCTGTTGCTGTTCCTGCTCCAGCTGTACCTGCAGCACCCGCTGCCGGTGTTGTAGCTGCAGTTCCTGCTGCACCAGGAGTCGTTGTCGTCGTTGTTGTACCAGGAACTACGGTTGTCTCTGTCTGTGTCTCTGTCTCATTCACAACGTTCTGTCCTGCTGTATAAGTAAACGTAATCTCTTTTTCCTCGTCACTAACTCTTAACGTCTTGGATTCTTCATCTGGTGTATAACCGTCGATTGGCAATGCATTCTCTGTAACTTCTGCACCCTTCTGTGTATAATCTACTTTTTGTGTTGCAATCGGCATTCCTTCTGTATCAACGTAATTCACTCTATACTCTGCTTTATCTGTAATCCTTACATACTGAGCCACGTAAACCTGTCTCTTTGTTACTACTGTCCCTTCTGTTAACTCCGGGCTCCATCCTGTCTGATAATAACCATCTTTAATATTCTCAACTTTAGGTATACCGCCATTATCTGCTATTGTAGAACCATACTGAGCATTCGGATACTCGAAGCTCTTGATGTCCTCATTTCCAAAATTCCCCTTTGAACCTGCACGAAAGATTACATCATATTCACCGGAAGCTGCACTTACCGGAATCACAGAGCACATCATAACTGCCGCTGCGCAAACTGCCATACATAATTTAATTTTTCTTCCGATTGTAAGTTTCGCTTTCCGCATCACTTAGTCCTCCCTGTCTTTCTTTCTCTTCATTATAACAATTATTATGATCAATATCAATGCTGCCGCTGCAATTAATACAAATGGAACAATGGCTGCAGCATCTCCTGTTTTAATTGACTGAATTGTATTCGCTGCTGTTTTTGTGACTCTGTTTACTACCGTCTGTTTGTCTACTACTGTCTCGGCACCCTTGGCTGCATCTCCGACCGCAAACCGGAATTCGAATGATCCTTCTGTGTACTGATATGCATTTCCTACGGAGTCACCGTCCAACTGGATTGCTACTGAGAATTCTGTACTCTCACCGCTTTCAAGAGTTGCAATCAAGGTATTTTCTTTCAGGAAATCCATTCCAAGGTTATCTGCCAGATCCTGATTCTGTATCTCTGTATTATTCTTGCTTCCTACAAGACCTTCGAATATCGTCTTACCTGACCTGTTTAATGCTACCGTATAGATCGCTTGCTGGTCTCCATCTCCGCCGTTACTGTTCTCTGCGATGTTGTCAAGTACCTGGCCGCTGAAGTAAAAATTCATCTTTTTGTCACTGTTGTTGATCAGTGTCACCGCCGCTTCTCTTGTCTCTCCAGGCTCCATCCCGTCGAACGCCTGCGTCAGTGCCGTTTCATTCTCTATATCAAAGTTATCGCCGTCTCCGCTGTATGTAACGATTGCTTTATCTGCCGCCGCAGCCGGAAGAACTGTAAAGGCGAATAACAGAATCATCAGAAGTAATCCACTTTTTCTTTTCTGCATCTTTCTTCCTCCTACTGCTCGCTGATCGATCTGATTGTTGTTCCATCCATCTCTGGAATGACTCCCCATTCTGCTTCCATTGCAGATTCTACTGCTGTCTGCTGGATTGCATCTGCCTCAAATGTAACGCTTGCGCTCATTCCTGTATATTCATTTCCGATATCCTCCGGATGCTCAGACATTACAGCGAAGGAATCAATCAACTCGGATGTCTGCCTGCCCTGGCTGACCGGATACTGGTAATAACAGTAGACCGTCTCTCCGTCATCAAACAGCTGTCCATCTGTGTCTCTGTCCTGTATGATCCATCCGTCTCCGGCATTCCCGTCTGCAAGCGCTCCGTCTTTATACATGACTTTTATCTGCTGTGGATCAAGATCAAAGTTCCTTGTGCCGTCTGCGTTGCTCCATGTCTTATTGATTGTCACCCGCAGGTAAATCGGCCGCTCTTTTGTGTTCCATACCGTTACTACATCTGAGACTTTATTGCCGGCTCCCGGAACTCCTGTGTAGGATACTCCGATGATGTTGTTTCCGTCCTTAATCGCCTGAACTCCTGCTTTTTCTTCTATGCCGCTGTGTCTGATTTCTACTCCGATCCCCGGAGTCGAGATCTTACCGGTTGTTCTTCCCTGGGGTGTGTTAGCTGCCATCGTTACTCCGATGATTCCCGCCGTCGTCACGCCGGCTGCTGTTATTATAATTGCTTTTATCTTTTTCACTTTCCCCGCTCCTTTAACATGAAATCTATCATCTATATTTATAATCACCGCTTCATTTTATATCTGTATTATACTTATGCGTTGTCACACGGTAGTCACACGTCACAATTTTTTTCATTCTTTTAAATTATATACCCAGTATGCTATAATGGACTTTATCATATGAACACTAAATCTAATTTCAATAATTATATCGGTTTTTCGGCTGAGAGGCAAATGGAAAGGAGGATTTCTGATGAGAAGCAGATGGTTTAACGGTAAATTTATCATCATTTCTGTGTTGATCTGCATTCTGTATTCGGGCTGCTCTGCGGATGCATCCCCCTCCTCCTCTTCCAAAAAAACATCCGGAAAACGTGACAACACACCTCAGGTTCTCATTCCGGAAGCTTCCGGAAGTACTGTTTACCAGTCCGATGTGGCCTCCATCGATGCTTCCAACAGTTCCGAAGGTTACGTTATGGCTTCCTACAGCGGTTCAAACCCTAAAGTAAAACTACAGATCGCAACGCCTGCAGGCATAAAGTACACCTACCTGATGTCCGGCAATGGGCAGTATGAAGCATTCCCGTTGACCGGCGGCAGCGGTTCTTATCAGATGACTGTCTACGAAAATGTCTCGGGGGATGAATATGCAGCTTCACTTGCCCAGACAATCGATGTAACTGTCAGTGATGAATTTAAACCGTATCTCTATCCGAATCAGTATGTTTCCTTTACTCCCGAAAGCAGTGCAGTGAAAAAGGGGGCAAAACTGGTGAAATCTGCCGATACGGATCTCGATGCCATCAAAGATATCTATAATTACGTCATTAAAAACGTTGCTTATGATAAAAAACTTGCTGAGAATGTTGCTTACGGATATCTGCCGGATGTGGATAAAACTTTAAAAGAAAAAACCGGCATCTGTTTCGACTATGCCGCCCTCATGACTGCAATGCTGCGCTCCCAGCGCATTCCTACCCGGCTGGAAGTCGGATATTCAGGGGATGTCTACCACGCCTGGATCAGTTCCTATATTGATGAGATCGGCTGGGTCGACAATGTCATTGAATTCGACGGCAAATCCTGGACCTTGATGGATCCTACACTTGCAGCGAACAACAAAGCAAAAAATGTAAAGAAATATATCAGTGACGGAAGTCATTATACGATAAAGTATACCTATTGATTTTGATGTCTGATACGGCCCGCGATTAACCGTAAGACAGAAAGGAGAACCTATGGCTCAACCAATAAATGCAAAGCCTCTTTCCAACGAAGAAACCGCATCCTTCTGCAATCAGATGGCCATGATCTTAAAGTCTGGAATCTCTTCCATTGAGGGGATATCCATTATGATTGAAGATGCCCGGACAGAAGATGAAAGACAGATTCTCAAGACAATTGAGGAGACACTGTTAAGTACCGGAAGTTTTCACACGGCACTTGAATCCTCTGATGTTTTCCCCCCATATCTTCTGAAACTTACCAATATAGGAGAACAATCAGGAAAACTTGATGAAGTTATGCTGTCTCTTGGCACCCACTATGAACGCGAAGCACAGATTGCCGCTTCCATTAAAAATGCTGTTACATATCCGCTTGTCATGATCAGCATGATGGTGTTAATTATTTTAATTCTAATTATGAAGGTACTCCCCGTGTTCAGCCAGGTTTTCACCCAGCTCGGACAGAAAATGAACGGTTTCTCCAGCGGCCTTTTAAACTTCGGCAATGTTTTAAATAAGTATTCCATCGTCCTGATCGTAATTCTTGTCATACTGGCGGCATGTTTCATTATCGGTTTCTATACACAGGCCGGGAGACGTTTCTTTTCAAAGACCGCCGGAAAACTCGGAATTTCAAAATCACTGACTTCTAAAATTGCCTCCTGCCGTTTCGCCAGCGGCATGGCCCTTACACTGAGCAGCGGCCTGAATCCGGATCAGAGTCTTGAACTTGCAGCTGCACTGACTGAAGACACTGCATTTTTAAAAAAAGCATCCAAATGTCAGGAGCTTCTGGACAGCGGTACGGACTTTTCCGCAGCTCTGTCTGATTCCGGCATTTTCTCCGGAATTTATGCACGTATGGTTACCGTTGGTTTCAAAACCGGGTCTCTGGATGAAGTCATGAAAAAAATCGCAGTACAGTATGAAGAGGAAATTGACGGACAGATCAGCCGGGTCATCGCAATGCTTGAACCTACGCTGGTTGCCGTATTATCCGTGATTGTCGGAGTCATCCTCCTGTCTGTGATGCTGCCTCTGATCGGAATCATGTCCAGTTTTTAAGGAGGAATGAAGATGAATCGTTTTATGTATTCCAACAGGAAAAAAAGTCATACGCTTCTCATCTCAGTCCTGCTGTTCCTCCTGATTACCGGTCTGTTTTACTATCTTACAGATGCATGGTCGGGAACTGCTTCCAGGGAACAGAAAGCTGCTCTGGAGCGCACATTACAGGAAGGCATTGTCCATTGTTATTGTGTGGAGGGAAGATACCCTGAGAGTCTTTCCTATCTGAAGGAAAACTATGGAATCGCTTATGATGAGAACCTTTATTTTGTAGATTACCAGCCAATTGCTGAAAATATTATGCCTGACATCACTGTCCTTGAACGTACCGTACAGTAGTCAGAGAAGGGAGACGCCGTGAAACTTAAAAGCCGCAGCAGCCATGTGGTTGACCTTTTATTTACAATTGCATTATTTTTTGTGTTTGCCGTCTCTTCCCTTTCAGTCATACTGATATCGTCAAATGCATACCGGCAGATTCAGAAACAGACAGAAGCGAACTACAGCGCAAGGACTTCCCTCACCTACATCGCACAAAAAATCCGCCAGAACGATGTCGGCGGACAGATTTCCCTTGGAACGATAGACGGACAGGATTCCCTGATTCTGAAGAAAGAATATCAGGATACCTCCTATCTGACCTATATCTATGAATACAAAGGGGAGTTGAAAGAATTATTTATCAAAGATGGGGTGGACTTCTCTGCCTCTGACGGCAAGTCTATCATGAACGTGAACGGATTTACCGCCGAACAGCTCACTGATAATCTCTACCGCTTTGTCACAACAGCCCCTGACGGAAAAGAATATGAACTGGTCGTTGGTACAAGAACAAAATCATAACACGGTATATCTTTGGAAAGGAGACGCAGATGAAAAAAGAAAATGCAAAAAGATCCAGTCTTTTTCTGATCGAACTTATGGCTGCCATTTTATTCTTTGCACTTGCCAGTGCTGTCTGCATCCAGGCCTTTGCAAAATCACACACCAAAAGTATTGAGACAGCCCAATTAAATATGGCAGTCGCCAAAGCACAAAGTGCCGCGGAAATTTTTCAAACCAATGACGCGCCCATGGAAATACTTCTTACCATTTATGAAGAAGGGCAGATCGATGGTGATACATTCACCGCATATCTTGATAAAGATTATAACTCCTGTCAGAAAAAAGATTCTTCCTATATGTTAAAGGTTGCAATCCATCCTGCAGTACAGGATCAGACTGCACAGATTACAGTCAGTTCAGAAGCTTCTGAAAAAACAATCTATGCTCTCGAAGTGAAAAAACATCTCCCTTACACCCTGGGACAGTCCCCACAACAGGCAGATGAAAAGGGGGGCTTACAATGAATCGCAAAAAATATCCGGTAACCAACATTGGAACAGCATTGATACTGACGGTATTCATCATACTCGCCCTCGTTACTTTTGCAGTGCTTTCCCTGCTCAATACAAGCCATGACTATCAGTTTACGAAAAAAATAGCAGACCGTACTTCGCTGTACTATAAAGCATCAAACGATGCCTCTGAACTGCTTGCACAGATAGATGAAACTGCTAAAAACTGTTACACAGCCGACCGCGCACAGTACTACAGCAATCTAAAAAAAGAACTGGAACAGATGAATGAAGTTACCCTCCAGATTACCGATGATCGCTTTCTTGTATCCTATCAGACTCCCATCGGCGATGACCAGGCTTTGGAGGTAGAAGTATCTCTTCTATTCCCTTCTGAAATGGATGATTCTTTCTATACCATCCACCGATGGCAGGAAGTTTCTACGGAAGAATGGACTGGGGACACGCAATTGAACCTGCTAAACTAACCACAGGAGATGATCATATGAATGTAACCGAATTATTAAGCAAAGCTGCCGACGAAGGCGCTTCTGATGTATTTTTAATTGCAGGGCTTCCCTTGTCCTGCCGGATTAACGGGGTTCTCCGACGTGAAGATGACACCCGGCTTCTTCCCCCGGATACTGAGAACATGATTACCCAGATCTATGAACTTGCAAACCACCGTTCCATGGAGATTCTCCACGAAACCGGGGATGATGATTTTTCATTCGCAATCAAAGGACTGTCCCGTTTCAGGGTCAACACATACAAGCAAAGGGGCTCTCTTGCGGCTGTCATCCGAATCATAACCTTTACATTGCCCGACCCGAAAGATCTTGGTATCCCGGATACCATTATCAACTTTGGCAGGCTGAATAAGGGACTTGTGCTTGTCACCGGCCCTGCAGGCAGCGGAAAATCCACGACACTTGCCTGTATCGTGGATCAGATCAATGCAACGATGGAACGCCATATCATTACACTGGAAGACCCCCTGGAATATCTTCACCCTCACAAGATGAGCATTGTAAGCCAGCGGGAAATCAATATAGATACCGAAACTTATGTCACCGCCTTAAGAGCAGCACTCCGGCAAAGCCCCGATGTGATTTTACTTGGGGAAATGCGTGATTATGAAACAACAACCGTAGCCATGACTGCTGCCGAGACCGGACATTTGATTATCTCAACCCTCCACACAATCGGTGCCGCCAATACGATTGACCGTATTATAGATGTATTTCCGCCGAACCAGCAGCGTCAGATTGCCGTACAGCTCTCCATGAGCCTGCAGGCGGTTGTCTCGCAGCAGCTTGTACCGACAATGGACGGACGGCGTGTTCCGGCCTTCGAGATTATGACAGCCACTCCCGCCATCCGCAATATGATCCGGGACAACAAAGTACACCAGATTGACGGAATGATCTATTCGTCTGCGAACGAAGATATGGTTTCTATGGATACGAGTCTTCTGAACTTATATAAAAAAGGGACGATATCCAAAGACACCGCCCTCGCTTATGCGTCAAATGCGGAAATGCTTTCAAAGAAGCTCTGACGTGAGTTTGGAAATTATTTTCCGCAATGTCCGCCGCAGTGTTTACAGTCACCGCCGCACTGAATGGATTTGCCGTTTTTCTTATCTTTTACCATACTTCTTACCGCCAGCGCAACACCTGCGGCTACAATAATTCCTGCTATGATTGTTCCCATAGAATCGCCTCCTTATAATCTAAGAGTCTGCACATCGCATGCAGACTCTTTTGAATTTTCATATATTATTTTACACTTGCCGCACTTCGTAAATTTACCTTTAATGTATTGCTTTCTTTATATGGTCTGAACAGAAGATACAGGAAACCAATGATGAGTAAAAATGCCGCCACTGTCCAGATTCCAAACGCACCCGTTGTAATCAGTGTTCCAATCTGATATACACACAGTGCAACTACATATGCAAGCCCTGTCTGATATCCAATCGCAAACCAGAACCATTTCCCATTATTCATCTCTCTCTTGATCGCTCCCATTGCGGCAAAACAAGGTGCGCATAAAAGGTTAAATACAAGGAATGAATATGCTGCAACGGTTGTCATGCTGCCTGCAAGCGATCCCCAGATCTCCGTCCCGTCTTCTGCCACTTCTGCAAATCCATAGAGGATGCCAAAGGTTCCCACTACATTTTCTTTGGCTACAAGACCTGTGATGGCTGCGACTGCTGATTTCCAGTCTCCCCATCCAAGCGGAATGAAAAGCCACGCCAGTCCGTTGCCGATGGCTGCCAGAATACTGTGGTCAAGTTCCATATCGCCAAGCATCCTGAACTGTCCGTCTACCCATCCGAAGTATGTCGTAAACCATACCACAATTGTTGAAAGCAGAATAATTGTACCCGCCTTTTTAATAAATGACCATCCGCGCTCCCACATACTCCTCAGTACATTCGTGACAGTCGGAAGGTGGTATGCCGGAAGTTCCATAACAAAAGGTGCCGGATCTCCTGCGAACATTTTTGTCTTCTTCAGAATAATACCGGAGCAGATAATCGCTGCAATTCCAACGAAATATGCACTCGGCGCCACCCACCATGCTCCGCCGAACAGCGCACCTGCGATCAGGGCAATGATCGGTAGTTTCGCCCCGCACGGAATGAATGTGGTTGTCATAATCGTCATTTTTCTGTCGCGGTCATTTTCTATGGTTCTGGACGCCATAATCCCCGGAACACCGCAGCCGGAGCCAATCAGCATTGGAATAAATGATTTTCCCGAGAGTCCGAATTTTCGGAAAATACGGTCCATGATAAATGCAACCCTCGCCATATATCCGCAGGCTTCCAGAAATGCAAGAAAGATAAACAACACCAGCATCTGAGGTACAAACCCAAGAACTGCGCCTACGCCTGCCACGATACCGTCAAGAATCAGTCCCTGAAGCCATGCCGCACAGCCGATTGCCTCGAGTGCGCCTCCGATCACTGTCGGAATACCAGGGACGTGAAGTCCAAAGAGGCTCCATCCATCACCGAATACACCGTCATTCGCCCAGTCCGTAGCCCATGTGCCGACAGTTGAAACCGAGATATAGTAAACAATTACCATAACGACGGCGAAAATCGGAAGTGCCAGCCATCTGTTCGTCACAATGCGGTCAATTTTATCTGAAGTCGTCATTGCGTTTCTCTTGTTC
Organism: uncultured Lachnospiraceae bacterium; assembly: GCA_900549995.1. Lineage (GTDB taxonomy): Bacteria > Bacillota > Clostridia > Lachnospirales > Lachnospiraceae > UMGS1251. The sequence goes on from URQQ01000004.1 coordinate 47,851, forward strand.
TTTGTATAACACTCATTAATAATAGAAGAAATATACACATAACGCTCATTTGTAATAATACTTTCTGTATCATCATCCATATCTTCTTCTATCATGTTGATCTCATCTGTGATATCCGGAACATTTTTCATCCGATCTGTGATTTTATCATCTTTTTCAAGGAGTTTGATTGCGAAGAATCTCTTCTGATCTTCCGGTATTTCTCCTCCGATCTTTGCTTCCACCGCATCGAGTACACTCTCCACCTGGGACGCAAACTTATGTACCGGCGCCTTTGCGTTTTTCTTCTCTGCTGCTGCAACAGCTCTTTCTGCCGCCTTCTGGATACCGGCCCCTTTCAGCGCAGAAATCTCAACTACTTCACAGCCCAGCTTCCTGCCCAATTTATCAATATATATTTTGTCGCCGTTCTTCTGCACGATATCCATCATGTTCACAGCCATAACTACCGGTATTCCCAGCTCCATCAGCTGTGTGGAAAGATAGAGGTTTCGTTCAATATTCGTACCATCCACAATATTTAAGATTGCATCCGGCCTTTCTGTAATCAGGTAATTTCTTGCCACCACTTCTTCCAGTGTATACGGAGACAGGGAATAAATTCCCGGAAGATCCATAATCACAACGTCTTTATACCCTTTTAACTTTCCTTCTTTCTTTTCTACCGTAACCCCCGGCCAGTTTCCAACGAACTGGTTAGATCCCGTGAGCGCATTAAATAATGTCGTTTTTCCACAGTTCGGGTTCCCCGCTAAAGCAATTTTCATTGACATCTTTTCTCTCTTCCTTCCTTAAACAAACGTCGGCTACTCCACAATAATCATTTCTGCATCCGCTTTTCTCAGGGACAATTCATATCCCCTGACAGTCACTTCCACAGGATCACCAAAAGGCGCAACCTTTCTGACAAATATATCAACACCTTTTGTAATTCCCATATCCATGATACGCCTTTTTACCGGACCCTCGCCTGTCAGTTTCACTACCTTTGTTTTCTTCCCGCACGGAATTTCTTTTAAAGTCTTCATCTTCTCTCCCTCTTATCCTACCATGATCTTATTTGCCATATCTTTACCAATGGCAATTCTGGATTCTTTCACATTCACGATCATGTTGCCGTTGATTTCCGATACAACCGTGACCAAAGCTCCTGTTACAAATCCGAGGTTCTCCAGAAACTTTCTCGTTTCATCTCTTCCGCCGACTTTACGTATTATATTTGGTTTTCCCTGTGTTACCATTGATAAGGGCATCATCTCATCCTCTTTTCTTTTATATTTTTGATATTGATAATATTTTTCATTTATGCAGTTAGTATATGCTAATTGGAATCTTTTGTCAATGGTTTAATTGATAATCTTTATCATTTAATATTATTAATAGCATAAAGAATGTGCCTTAGCACATTCTCGCGCCGAGCGCGGTCGCTTGCGACATACTACATCTTTACGCGAGTGCGTATCCCCCGGAGGGTTTTATAGCAAAGGAAATTAAATTTTCTTTATATAAAAAAAGCAGATGGAATAGTTCACCTACATTTCCATCTGCTTTGTATTGACATTTATAACTTTTTAAATGTTTTTCTCCTTTTCTCTTTTAGGCTCTCATAAATCGCGTCCAAATCATCATCATCTCTCTCTTGAATTATTTCACAGATATCTCTGACATCCTTTATGTCCTCCTCCAGAAGATCTGCGATCTCCTCCGGAGGCATTCCCTTATGAACTTTACGTACAATTAACTTGATTAGGTAAAGCATTTCCCCATCCTCGAAAGACTCCTCTCTCAGATCTTTTAATACTCTTTCTTCATCATACTCTGTCAACAATGCGTTCACGACCTCATCCCTCCTTGCCTTCAGAAATTCTACCAGCACACCAGCTCCAATACACTCCTCCATCGCCAGCCAGATCGCATCTTTCAATTCCATTTTCTTTTGGTATTCTCTGATCTTCCCTACAAATATCGAATATCCTGCCAGTGTCTGGCACTTTTGCATCAGTTCCTGATTATTTCCATAATTAATATTGATCAACTGTGCCTTCAATTCCATCCCCGACTGTTCATTTCCATGCAAAAATGCATCGGAAAGTTTCATTTCCTGCCTCTCTGGCATTGTTTTTAATCCATTATAAAATACAATGTACACTGGTGTCGGAATAAAAATTTGCTTTGTACTGTAAAGATTCCTATCCTTCACCAGATGTTTATACAAATCTGCAAAATAAAAAAATCCTCTCAGCGGCATGTTGCTGTTCCATGTGCTTTGATGTTCATACAGATTCAGATAACCATCAATCATCATCGATACATCATTCTTCATCGATAAATAAATAACATCCTCCCAGGTTGTAATTTCCAGTTCTTCTGGATTCTCATAATGGGTATTATTTAATCCATTATAAAGCTCCATAAGCCTTTCTTTGTCTGAAAAAAGCATACGGAACAAACTGTCTTTATACTGTCGCCCGGCCTTCAATGTTTCATACGTGTTCATACTGTTTCCTCCTTGGAATACTAAAATTCATTCAAAGAAAACAGTTTCTCTGGCCTTCACAGCATAGTTTCTTATATCAATCAATTGCCGCCATGTATTTGTGGGAAATTTTATAAGATAATTATAGAATATAACTCTTGCGATAGCAATAATTCTGCATAGGATTATAGAGAGAAAGATCTGATAGAAAAGTTTTTCTGTTTCGCTTCAGGAAAAACTGCCTTCTTAGAAATGTACCTTTATTCTTGCACAGCTGAACGGCCTCGTCAAGTAAAATAGTATCCTCATGCCGCATTATAAATCCACTGCTGAAAAACGGATAACTCCCACCATTCAACTGTCTTCCAAAGTTGGAGTTATCCGCCTGACCATAAACTATTTCCCATACCTTTCCATCACATTCCGTTCATTCCGGGAGTAATTTATTCTCCCATGATCCAGTACCTCCCGCATACCACCTAAGTTTGCCGCCCGCCCTTCAATATTCCTGGCACATCCTGCAAGCCGTATGGAAAATGCATACCTGGTGAGCAGTCCAAAATCGACACCGTCTTTTATTCTTCTCACCTCTTCTGCAATGCTTCTCAATTCATTCTCATATCCATCGAGTGCTTCCACCGTGGCATCTACTGTATGAAACTCAATACTGTAATGTCCATAGTCCGCACAGAATCCTCTTCCATGCAATATATCTCCAATCCGGTTGGCAATCCTGGTGAAAAAATCTGACACATCCTGAAATGTAACACCCATAGCGCTAAGAATTGCGCAGCCGGCTGTGAAAACCGCCGCAATTAAAGTGAAATTGACCACCACTGCCTTGATCACCGGGAAGAAATAGACGACTGCCGCCATCACTGCGATCGCAGTCACCGGGTGCTGACAGATGGCAGTGACCAGTTCTCCTCCGTATTTTAACAGGAGATTTCTTCCTGCATCTGTAAAAATCAAAACAGACAGTACCTTCGGCAAGTCTATTTTGGAAAAGATAATGGCTTCATCTAAGGTCAAGGTCTGTCCATCCAGCCCATCCGTCCTTCCCCCTGTCATCTCACAGATCTGCATGATTGTCATTGCCACTGCTTTTCTCTCTTCCAGGGGAAGATTCATAATCATCGCCGACTCCTCCGCCGCAAGGCGTCCAACTTCCCCCTGCTCTGTCTCATCATTGATCTCTCCATTGAAAATCTTTGACTGCCCGTCTTCCAGAAAATAATTTTTTATCTCATGATACCCGGCGAAATCCACTGCACTGACCGGCGTTTCTATATACATTCTGTTTTCTTCCGGAATTACTGTAATTCCCAGAGGATTCACATAATCATTCTCTCCGCAGATAGACTGCATTTTCCGGCATATCTGTGCAAATCCCTCTTCGCCGTACTTTTCTTTAAACGCCGCAACTGCCTCCGGGGAAAATCCCTGCCCATCCATAGAATAGCAGGAATCAATCAGATCTGCGTTCTCTGCCATCAGTGTCGTATACTGTGCTTTATTTCCTCCCTTGGAGTGTCCCGTCACAATGATCTGATCTGACTCTGTAAATCCATATTTCTGTACCATATCATCAAAATACGCAGCCGCCCGCTCCTGCTGGGGCGTCGAAGCCATATACATCCCTTTTCCATTATCCGGCCACTCTCCATCCATTGTGCCGCAGTAGCTGACGTAGTGCGTTCCTTCCGGAGACGTAAAGATACATGCGGCAGTACCGGAATCATAACGCCTATCCTGCCAGCTCTGACCGCTTATTACACAGTCCGCCAGCCCCAAATCCTGCTTTACGGCATTTTCAAGGATATAGAATTCATCGGTTTTATTATAGATCGGATCCGCTGACATCGCTTTGACAATCTGCCCCAGCGTATTGCCTTCTTTCGCCCCTTTATACCCAAGTGTTGTATATACATTGAATACCGCCGCATAATTCAAGTCTTTTTTCATTCTCCCTGCCTCCAGTCGGCATACAGGAACTCATAAGATTCATCCATCGCAAAAAAACAAAACTGTTTTTCTTCATCCCTGAATATTCCCTTCAGCCTTAATCCCCGTTCTTTCAGCTTTTCCCTGAACCGTTCCAGAATCATCTCTCTGTCTGCCGCATTGATTCTCTGACCTGCTGTAATTTCCACAGAGAACACTGTCCCTTCTTCTTTCAGCATCTCTTCAAATCCCTGTTCGGGTCCTGAACTGACCGGTATATATGATTCCATCACACTGACCTCTGCTTTACATTCAACTCCCGCCGCTTCTGCTGCTTCTTTGACTGCCGCCTCCAGACGCTCCCGATATACATATCCCATATAATTATCGCTGTAATTTCTGCTTCCGTCTTCTGCCGTGATGCGTCTCACCCATACTCTTTCCTCTGGAAATGTCTCACAGCGTACATATGCGGCCCTCTCTGGCCTTCCATAATGGCTTCCTTCCAGCTCGGTAAATTCAAACTTCACCTGATATTTTTTCTCCATGGCTGATACGAATTCTTCACTTACCGGTATCTCCTTCTCCAGCATCTATCATCAACCCTTTCCAAACTCCATTTTTAACTTGGTAGCACCGATTTTTATGATATCTCCGCTGCAGACTCTGATCGGTTCCGTCACACATCTCCCATTCAGATACGTATGATTTCTGGATCCGAGATCCTCCAGATACAGCCATCCCTCCCTCTCATAGATGACACAGTGTCTCTTAGATATCCGCAGGTCTTCTCCCAGTACAAGGCTGACCCTGCCTGCTTCTTTTTCTTCTGCCCGGCCAATCCATAAGGCATCCCGGAACTTTTTTCTGTAAAGTGTCCCGCCCGCCAGGTCCACGAACGAAATCACCCACAGCTGGTATTTTTCATTCCCCATCAGATATGTATCGTATACATCTTTTGCCCCTTCAAAATAAGCACCTTTTTTTGAACCAATATAGTTCTTTCTGATATTCATTCCTTTTTGAACGACAATTTTCTTCTGCTTTTTTCTGTGAAATAACCCCATCCTCTATGTCCTGTCCATTCTCTGCCGTGCCAGTTCTTCCGCCCTTATTTCTGCATTTCTCACAATTTGGGCCACGGTACGCAGCGCCTCGGCAGTCCTTCTCAGATCGTCTGCATTTCTTTCCATTTTTTCCTGTAGTATTTTTGCTTTCTTCATATATGTATCCGCACTTGTGCCCTGCCATGCTCCGGAAAGTGTCGGTATCGTATCCTCATATCGGGAACATGCAAGACTTTTCATTTTCTCTGCCAGCGCCTCAAGCTCTGCCGCCTGACGTGCTGCCTTTTGAAAATCAAACTGTAATAACTCCATCTTCTCCCTCCACTCATACAATCACATCTTCTGGCAGACTTTCCGCAATTTCAACAGCCTCCTGGCCTGCCGACATATAATTCTGCGCAATTTTCCTCAGATCTTCTGCATTCTCCCGAAACCTAAGAAGTGCTTCCTCAATCTCCTCCTGACGTTCCTGGTACACCCTTCTGTGTGTGTCTCCGGCCGCGCCAATCCAGTATCCTGAAGAACGGTTCACCGCCTGTGACACCGTTTCAAAATGCCTTCTCATAGACTGTACCCTGGCCGCCACTGCGTCAGCCTTCTCTAATAATACTTCCGGCGCCGCCTTCACCGTAATCTGCCCCATTGACCCAGTATCGATCTCTCCTGCCATCTTTGGCACTCCTTCCTGTCTTCAGATCACATGTTTGGAGTATCTTCATATCCGGATCTTATCAACGAAACCTGTCACCTGTCTTTCGCATCTCTCATAACAGCGCCCGGCATACTCCATGCTCTCAATATATTCTGCCAACTCCTCACATATCGCCTGGATATTCTCCACATCGGAGGCCGCCTGCTGCCGGAAGGTAAGACTTGCCGGTCCCTCCCACAGGCTGCCAAGCTGATTAAGCTCCTCTACAAACTGTTTTAAGTCATTCTGAAGCTGTGTTACTTCTTCCTGCACCGTATTTTTATCGGCGTCCAGACTCTGTGTTGTAATCTCTACATATTCGTTCACACCTGTTCCTCCCGCCTCAGAGTAATTTTGATCTGCTCCATAAGTTCCGGGCAGATTCTTATCTGGTTGATACCGACCGTCTGCTGCGGATAAATGATCCTCTCCGCCATATAAGCATCTTGTATCCGGCTCTCTGCCTCCCGGCAGATCCGGATCATCTCTGTGATACACTCTTCCATCTGCCCCATAACACTGCCATACAGCATCATCTCTTCCCTGCACTGGTGAATCCGGCCACAGACTCCTTCCGTCTCTGAAAGCGTCCGGACTTCCTGTTCAATAGAATCCAGTTCCTCTGCCGCCTGCCCGAGCTGAATTTTAAAAGACTCAATCTGACTGGCTGCCTGTGCCGCCTGACTAAAATCCACCTTCATACAGACGCTCCTCCTGCCCTACCGTCTTACACAATGACATCCGATGACAGACTGTTTGCCTCTTCCGCACTTGCAGAATCTGCCTCCTGATAAATGCGTGCCATTTCTTCCAGGTCTGAAGAATGTTCCTGCACCATTCCAATCATTCTCTGGATATCATCTTCCAGGCCTTTGAATCTGGTCATGTACGCAGTTGCTGCTTCTCCTTCCCATGCCGAACTCAAGCCTGTGACGAGCTGCATCATCTCGCCTGTAAGTGATCGGATTGTATTTCCCTGATTACTGAATTCGCCTGCTGTTGATATTAATAATTCCGGTGCTACTTTAATGATTCCTTCCATAATAACTCTCCTTTTCCAGATGTTTGTACACAGGTTACATTCCCCCTGCTAATAAGTTCTCTCTGTTGCGATCTCAATGTTGGCTGACTCGGCCTGCATGTATCTTGCCATAATTGTCTCAAGCTTCTGTGCATATACTTCAATGGCGTTATAGAAATTATCCATCTGTATTTTGTCATTGCCAAATGCAGTATGAAATGCCGTCTTCGCTTCACCTTCCCACATGGAACTTAAGTTATTCTCCGTTGATTCCAGCTCTGAAACCGCACTTTTAAACTGGCTGTTCAGCGAACGAAGTGCTTCCACCTTTGATTTTAACTCTTGTACAGATACTCTGAACTCTGACATATTGTTTCCCTCCATCTCTGTTTGTTTTCTTTGTTATATCCATCATAACAACTTTTTTCTTTCTTTGTTTCTCTCCTGACGAACAGCACCCTTAACAGGATAAACCGCATACTGACTATACCAGAAGAAGCCGGCTCCCATTTTTTAAACCGCATTCCCACCCCGACTGATCCATCGGCAGTCTCCGGGATGTATCTTCATTCCAAAGCATCAGCTGCTTAAGGCTGCCGCCCGGGATACACTGTTCCTTCTGGCAGATGCTTTCCCCCACTTCCACCACCGCCAGTCCAAGAGGTATCATCTCATCCAGTTTGAAATTATAAGTCCTCCCCATCATCGGTACTTTGATATCCACCAATATCATCGATCATTCTCTCCTTCCAGCGCTCATACTCACTTAACTCAAGCAGCGTCAGTTTCAATGTATCTTTCTTTCTTGGAAACAGCTGTGTAATCAATATATAGCCATTTCTTTCATAGCAGAAATACCCGGGCAGTTCTTCTTCCCCGGGGACAAATTCGAAGAAACGCTCCGGTTCCCCCATACACAGCATCATTTCCCCAATCTGCCTGTCTACAAGAAACTCCTCTCCCTTCGTCTCCAGAATTCCCTTTTCAGCCATCTCATACAGCGTTGTGACCAGCTCTTCCTCCGAAAGAATTTCCTCCGTCATCGCAATTCCGATGGTTGTCTTATAACCGATTCCCTGAAGCAGAATCATAATCTCTCTGAAAGAAAGCAGCTGGCTGATCTCTATGATTTCATCCATACGTTATCCCCCTGCATATAGTTCTTTAGCATCGGACGGAATGTTCTTGATACCGGAACCTCGTATCCGCCCTTTAATATAATTGTATTCCGGGACAGCCGGATCTCTCTGATCTTTTTCTTATTGACCAGAAATCCTCTGTGGCAGCGCAGAAACTGGTCAGCCAGCTGTTCCTGCAGATGATCCAGTGTCTCATAGAATCCATACTCCTTTGCCCCGGTATTCAGATATACCCGTTTTGCCCTTGCCTCAAAATAATGGATGGACTGATATTCCACCAGAATCCGTCCTTCTTTATTCTCGATGACAAACACTTTCTCTTCGTCCGGACTTTCAAATCGTTTCATAAATTCCCCAAATGCCTCTGACAGCACACTTTGTACCTGCACCCTCTTCATCGGTTTCAGAAGCAGCGACTCCGCCCGGATGGACGGGCGCATATAACTTACCGGGGATATCGATACATTGGCAATCAGAATCATATAAGCCGTCTGATTTGCTGCCCTCAGTACTTTGGCCATCTCCAGTGCCCGGGAGATTGTAACATCAATGCAGATCATATCCAGTACCGGATTGTTTACAGCATACGCTGCAAGTTCATCCACAGTCTCACACGTCCGTATCTCCCAGTCTTCCTCACTGAATCTGCCTGCAAAATCTCTGAAGCACTGACGGATATACTGTATCTCTCCTTCGGCAGTTCCAAAGATCAGCATCGCTATCATTGCGGCTCCCTCCTCGCAAGCGGAACCACTACCTGCAGGCCGATGGTATCATCCTCCGCATCTGGCACGTATCCCATCCCTTTTTTCATCACCTTGCTGACCGTGTTGTAGGATATATTCTGGAAATTAAATACCTTCTGCATTGGCAGATTCCCTCCCAGATGAATCCCTTTTCTATAAGAGATGTAGTGTTTATATGCTTTATATGACAACAGTGTTGTCTCATCTTCCACATTCAGGCAGCCAAAGAAATAAATTCCGTGAAGCCTGCCCTTTTCCAGAATATTTTCCAGAAAGCCTGACATACTTCCTACGTTCTCTTCCGGCTGGTATACCTTCCGGAAGAAGGCCCCCAGATCTGCGGCAAAAATGACAACGGGTTTTTCCATTTTCATCCTGGAATAAACCTGTCCCTCGTCCATCCCTTCTTCCAGATATTGATGTTTCTTCTTGTTGCGTCTTGAAAACTCGGGAATCAGCTCCTTAAAGTATTCGTACATCCCTTTTGCGTCTGTCACATACCGGGCATTGTACTCTTCAGACAGATTCTTTAATTCTGCCCTTTCTGTCTCAATCACGCAGATCTGGTCATTCCTGAGATGAGAGGCATGAAGCAGAAGCTTCAGTACATTCGTCTTCCCTGTATGGTTTCTTCCCGAGATTACATAACAGTATGTCTCAGGCAGTGAGACACTGTATACAGAAGCATCCTCCATCCGGTACGCATAAGGCAGGCAGTCCTCGGTATGAAGCATCTGCTCATATCCCGGCTCCTCCAAAAGTTTCATAAGCGTCGGATTCTCCGGAATCTCAGGAATCTTCCTCGCACGGACCCCCTTCCATTCCCGGTACATCTTCCGGCATCTTTCTGCCAGCTTCTGTCCCCGCCCAAAGTCATCATCTGCCCTCAGCGAAAGTGCTGTCTGGAACTCCAGGATTCTTCCATCTAAGAGCGCCAGCCCTCTTCCCTTTACATCACACTCCGGGAGGATCGAAAGCCTTGTCACACGCATGACTTCCATATATTTAAACTTATCTGGCTGGGAAAGTGAAATAACTGTCCGAATGTTATCACCGATTCTGGATGGAATTTCTCCGCTTCCAAAACCCGCCGCCGAAACTGCGAGATACATTCCATAACCCACGCCCTCTCTTGCAAGACGGAAGATAATGTCATCGTATTTGTTATGGGACTTTTCCCTGAAATTCGAAACATTGTCAATCACAATGAGTACTGCCGGAAATTCCATCCCGTGAACACGCAGATACTGTTCATAATTTCCTCCCTGGAATTTTTTCTTCCGCTCGTCCATCATTTCGGTCAGCATGAACATAAACTTTGAGAGTTTATCCTCCTGGTTATCATAGACAATCCCCCCTGTGTGGGGAGCTTCCTCAAAGGGTGACAGTAAATGGCTGCTGAAGTCCAGAAGATACATCTGCAGCTGCTCTGGTGTATATCTTTCCGTGAGAGAGCAGAGCATTGTCTGGAGCAGAGTACTTTTTCCGCTGACCACACTTCCGCATACGGCATAGTGCCCATTTTCTGAAAAGCTGACCCGCAATGGCTCCTGCGCCTGTTTCTGGGGATCATCATAGAGGCCGATGAATGCTTCCAGGTTCCATCCTCCCGCCTGCTGCCTCCATCTCTTTCCATCGAATTTCGTCTCCTGATACCCGGATAATTCTTCCAGGTATATCTCTTCTTTTAATACCGGAAGCCATAGCTGCATCGCCTTATCATAGCCATTTTCTTCTGCCAGCACGTTCAGATACCGGATGACTGCGTCTAACTGTGTCTCTTCTTTTACTGCTTTCTTCTGTATGGATTTTTGTTTCAGACGGTTTTTATTTCCCACAACTGCTTTCTTCCCGGTCCTCGTAAGAAGTACCGCCGCCGAACTTCTGATCTGTTCCCCCTCTTCGTAGGGCGCACCGCTGTAGCCGGACTGAAACAATTCAAAAATCTCATCATTGCCGACCTGAAGGTAACACCGTCCTGCCTGTGTGATGAATGCCGCATCCGGGCGGTGGAGCATATCATTGCTGTCCTGCCGGTCCTGAACCCGCAGACAAAGCCGGAACTTGGAGTTGCTCCAGATATTGTCATCTACGGTTCCGCTCGGCTTCTGCGTTGCCAGGATCAGATGCACTCCAAGGCTCCGTCCAACCTGGGCGACACTGATCAGCTCTCTCATAAAGTCCGGTTCTTCTCTCTTCAATTCCGCAAACTCATCAATAATAATGAACAGATGGGGAACCGGTATTTCTGCCTCATGGTTTTTATAGAGTCTTGTATACAGGTTAATGTTGTTCACCCCGTACTCGGTAAAGATTCTCTGTCTCCTCATATTCTCGCTCTTGATAGAAATCATCGCACGCCGCACCTGATTCCCCGAAAGGTTCGATATCTGTCCTGACAGATGGGGCAGATCCGAGAACAGATTGGCCATTCCGCCGCCCTTAAAATCAATGATAAAAAAACAGATATCGTCCGGGCTGAAATTAATTGCAAGGGAAAGGATATACGTCTGCAGCGTTTCACTCTTGCCGGAACCTGTCGTTCCTGCGATCAGCCCATGCGGGCCGTGATACTTCTCATGAATATCCAGATAGCAGTCTGCATTGCCCGACTTCTTGCCGATCAGTGCCTTCATGCTGTTATAGGTCCGGTTCTTTCTCCACCGTCCGAGAACATCCAGTTCTTTCGGAGCGTATACTCCGTACATTTCAAAAAACTCGAGAGATGCAGGAATTTCACTTGTACTTTCCAGCTCATTGACCTGAATATCTGCAAGATTTCTTCCCAACTCCTTTACTTCTTCGGCGGATATCTGATCAAAGTCAATCTCCTGTTTCACAGTCACTGTATCCATCAGATTGTAACTTCCCCGGAAATACCGGTCATTCTCAATGACATCCTCACATACGTTCGGAAGTTCTTCTACCCGCTCCGCCATCAGTACTGTGGTAAGTCCGTACGCAGGCCTGGGATCATAGATATATTTGGCAAGAAGTTCTCCCTCCACAAGACCTGGTTCTGACAGAAACAGAACATAGTGAGGTTTTGGCACCCCCTTCTTCCCGCTCTGGCTCCGGGTGCGCAGCACATTGGCAAGCTCAAAGAAAAGATCCCCCATCTCCACCTCGTTGGCTGCCATGTAGCGGGTCTGCTTGTCTTCAGACCATACATGAGGAAACCACTTCATGCATTCCCAGTCTTCTGCGTCCTGTTCGTTTTCTTCCCTGTAGATAAAGATCATTTTTACGTCTGTATAACAGTGGTTTGCCGCAATCTGTACAACCATACTATGCATAAGCCGGACCGCCCCCCGTCTGCCCTCTCCCCCGATCAGTCCAACCAGGCGTTTCTCAAGCAGAGAAATCCCCGACGGCACCTGATGGAGCATCTGAAATTCCTCATAGATCTTTCCGGGCTTCTCGAGCAGAGAATCATTGGTGAGCGTAAACTTTTCCTTTGGAATGTTGATCGCCACCTGAAACGGCTGGTCACCAAGGCCAAGCCTCAGATAGAGAAAATCATGGTGGGACTGGTTCCGGTTCCACAGACTGCTGCTATTCTCCCCGTACCTGGCACATTGGCGGGCTGATGGATATATTTCATGCATGGCAGCCACATTGTGCTGGTACTTTCCTCTCAGAGAATCCGCAATTTGAATCAGATAGTTGCTATATGCATTAAATCTCTCGTTCTCCTCTTCCATCTGTTCTCTGCGGCTGTACCGCATATTCAGAACCGCCCATATCACCCCGATCACTGCAGAGGCAACCGCTGTAATCATCCCCGTATACATGAATGCACTGGATGCCATCCCTGACAGCCTGGCTCCAAAGATGGCAAATCCGCACCCAAGCATCATCGGAATTGCCATGGTAAACGCAGGCCCGATGGTCAAAAGCATCGGACGTTCTTTTACTGCTTTTTTAGCCGGCGGACTTTCAATCTCCACCGGCTCATTTAAGATCACCGGAAGATTTCTTGGTGAACGGTTGAAATACTTCTGCGCTCTGGCCGGTTTTCTCTCCTTCTCCGGCTCCTGCACATATTCCTGTACCTCTTCCCGTCTCAGAATTCCCTCATTTATGGAAAGACTTCCAATATAAGCCCCCACCGCCAGCACATCATTTAAAAATACAAGATGAAGCCCAAAGATCTGAAACTGCTCTCCAAACTCCAGACGGTGTTTCCCCTGAAGCCTGGCATGATCCAGAAAGACTCCGTTTGCACTCTGGTCATACAGATACCAGCCATCCGAATGCCGGTGTAAGACCGCATGGTTTGCTGATACCAGTTCCATGAACTTATACTGAATGAGATTCCCTTCTGATTTACCGATGGAAATCTCCTTCATGGCGCTGATATCATACTTCTTCATTACCTGGAACGACAGAATGGCTTCAACCGCAATGATCTTAAGCCTTTCTCCATGCTCTGTCATAAGCTCCAGAATATCCTCATCTCTTAACAGGTGGCAGTCCTTACTGATACCGCCTTCTTTCAGGGTATATTCTCCGCTGTTTTTCATTCTCCACCCTTCGGGCGTGACCTCCATCTTCACCGTAACATCTCTTGCCATTCTGAATGACGCCTGGTTCAACGTTATCTCGTAATCTGCATCATGAATGTTGGGCAGCAGAAATTCCCTGCATCCCTGACTGCTGTAAATCATTAATATCATATGTTTTCTCCATTTTACATTGCTGCCATATCGAAATAGAATAAGGTAACCTTCATCCTGACCGTACCGATCACCAGAATGTCTCCGGTAAAAACAGGCTCCACTGCAGTCACTGCTCTTTTTCTAAACCCCCGTTTGATCCATGTCCCATTCGAGGAATTCAGATCTTCTACTACCGGCTGGCCTTCTGCCAGACAGATCCGGCAGTGCCTTGACGATACTGAAATCTCCCGGATACAGATTTCATTGCCCTCTACCTGCCGTCCAATGGAAATCCCCGGCTCCGGATCGAATACATAGCCTTCTCTTGAGACATCTTTCCATTCAAGGCAAAGCATTACCTTCTGCCCCATATAAAGATCCGGCTGCCGGTTGGCAATGGCCCGGTCAAGCAGATCTTCTTTGATGATCTTATACGCTGCCTGATAATATTTCATAGTTTCCCTGCGCATAGCCTTTTCCTTTACTGTTTGCTGCCCGGCGTAAATGAATCTGTGGACGGCGCTGTATTTAAAATGTTCAGTTTCCCATGGTCGATTTCGCATACGATCCAGATATCTTTTACGGTACTTTGCGGATCAATCGCAATCACCTCAGGCTCTTTCCCCGGAAGGTATACTTTTACCGTTGCCCCAAGCTCCCTCATCGTCTGAGTTCTGCGGTAATCCGCCACCATGTATCTGTATGTCCCGTTCAGGTTATAGATTGTAACCGTCTCAGGACCATAGCCCGATGTGGTGTCATTGTCGAGGTCGGCAATCACTTCCTCACCCTTTTTCGCCTGCCTGCTGCGGTAATTCACAAATACATCGTCCCCCTCGTCAGTCTCTCCCTCCAGATAAGAGTCGAGATCCTCAGGCTTTGCTCCCCATTCCAGAACAATTCTTGCTGTTCCTTTTGTAAGTTCCGGTGAGATCGTGTATTGCTCCCCTTTATAAGTCCGTCCTTTTACAACCGATGCCTCGAAGGTCTCTTTGGTATACCCATCTGCAGTAATGGTAATCTCATAAGTCCCGGCATCCAGCTCTGCCTCGAAGGTTCCGTCTGCTTTGGCTGCCGCTGTGACATCCTTCTTTCCTTTCGTATGGAACGTTATCTCTGCGCCTGCCACACCCTCTCCCGTCACTGCATCGATTACGACACCGGAATAATTGGCTTTCTCTGACTTCTGGTTGGCATTCACAAGAATGATTTCATTCCATGCATCCGGTGATACTATATTGCCATTTTCATCCGTTTCCACATGAAGAATCAGATCATCCGCAGTTATTTCAATATAGGTTCTGTCATCCTCCTTTATCGGTGTTATCGTCTGCCCCGTCATCATCTGAAGCTTTGTAAGGCTTACGGCACCGTCAAAATTCTGAAATAGTAATCCAAGAGAATTCATATGAACCTTCTCCGGCATTCCATCTTCTTTCGGTGTCTTTCGGCTTACATCTACAATATTCTGATTGTCCGCAGTATTGGTATAATAGCAGACACCTGCGAAATTCTCAGGGGTTACCGCCAGATAACCATCCTCGTCTGCCTCTATCCCGCCGGACCCGAACTCCGCTTTAAAGTCTGCATACCTGAAATGGGTCAGCTTCTGGATAAAGGATGTATTCCACGCAATATTTGGGGAAGCCGTATTCAGATCCGGCGGCATGTCTTTCTCATCTTCCTCTTTTGGCAGCCGGTTCAGATAAGTGCCATCCACAAGCTGATCCAGCATGCGCTTAATCCTGTCTGAATTTGTTTTCTGAAATCCCTGTTTTAACACAACTTTCGCTTCTGCCTCTTCCCCCTGTTCCACATAAGCCTCCGCAAGACAAATGTAAGCGTCTGTCCTTTCCGGATCTGCCCTGAGTGCTTTTTTATACTCCAGGATTGCTCCCTTGTAATCACTCTGAGCCAGATATTTTTCCGCACTTTTTATGGATTCCTTATAACTCTTCTCTTTCATCTGGCTTCTCACATAGAATCCGCCGCCTGCGAATGCCAGAAGCAGAAGAACTCCGACCAGCACACCGACCAGGATATTCATCCTCCTTCGGTTGTTCCCTCCGTAATTTCCGTTCTCTTTCATCCCTCATCCTCCTGATTAATCGTAGATCTGGTATTCCTTTTCCTTCAGATACCTCTTTTTCCGTCTCAGAACACTCTGCACTATGAGAAACAGAACCGTCGACATCAGGACAAGTCCTGTTCCGATGACCATTAACGCAACTCCACTCATACGCCTATTCCTCCATCTGGTTCATAATTTCCATCAGCTGCTCCATTTCCTCATCCGTCCCACCCTCTCTCTGATATCTGTTTTTTGTCTCTCTATAGGTGTACCAGAGATCTCCCTTTACAGATGTATAATCCTTGTCATCTCTGGCCTGATCGAGATAGTTGTAACACATCCACATCCCAATCTTATAATCTCTGGCATCCTCCTGCTTCATAAGCTTCAGCACCTCATTGCTCTCCTGATACTCACCGCCCATTCGTCTGACAAGTGCCAGATTCATCTTATCTTCATAAGACGGGTTCGCTTTCTGATACAAAGACTTGTAACATTCCAATGCTTCGCCAAGATAATAGTTCTGATAAACATCTCTTGTACTCTCCGAAAATGCATTGACCAAAGCCTCACCGTATCTGCGCAGCACATTCGTACTTCCCGAAGCTTCTGTGGCACTTTTCAGCACAACAGTCTCATTCTCATAATCTTTCTGCTCTCTGTAAATATCCGCCGCAAGCAGCGCTGCATGCTCCATATACGTTGGATTGCTGCTCCCTTCCAGTTTGTCCAGAATCGGCACTGCCTCCGTTTCCTTCCCCTCCTCGATCAGGATTTCTGCCTGGATCAGCTGCAATGCTTCCTGGTCCACCCGGACATCACCTGCATTATCGAGTACCTTTTCTGCTTTTGGCCTCTGGTGGTTTCTGACGAGGGAAATGACATAGTCCTGAAGGTAAGTTGTCTCTTCCGGCGCAGTCTCATAAGCCTCTTCATAGTAAGAAACCGCTTCTTCAAATTCCTTCTGACGGAAATAACTTTCTCCGACTGCGTGTAACACTTCCGCCTTTTCTTCCGGGTGATTCTTTCGGTAACTTTTATATCGGAACTCATTGAGCATTTCATTTCCCGTTGAGATAATCTCCTCTTCTGCCTGTGTCTCATTTGCTTTATAGAAATCCTGGTAGGCAGTCAGCCATTTTGCCCTGCTGCACTGAAAATTACCATAGTAAACCATCAAAATCCCGGAAATCATACACAGTCCATAGAGAACCACTGCCAAAACCTGCAGCTTCGAATACCGCCGGTATAAAGGATCCAGACGGCTGATGTTCAATACCGCCCGGCGCATCTGTGACGCACTGTGGAAGCGTCTGCCTGGCTGTCTCTGCATCGCCTTATGTATGACTGCTTTCAATCCGCTGCTGTAAGGGGCTTCACTGTAAATGACCGGTACAAGCTGTTCCTGCTGCGGGTCGGGCAGATATCCGGTAACCAGCGTATAAAAAGTAGCACCCAGGCTGTAGATATCCATTCTTGCATCCAGCGTAATGGTATCCTTTTCCCCGGACAGCCTGTACATTACCTTTTCAAACTGCTCCGGTGCCGCATACCACTGGCTGATTCCTCTGACATCTTTTGTATCTTCCCCATCCAGAGAGATATTGAAATCAATCAGGCAGACATTTCCCTGAGGTGTAATCATAATATTGGCCGGTTTGATATCGCTGTGAAGAATCGGCGGTTTTTGTGAATGCAGATAATCCAGTACCTCACTCAGCTGCAGAAGCCATTTCAAAAGAGTCTTCTCCTGAAATTTATGTCCCTGATCAAGGTAGTATTGGAGATCCGCACCTTCCACGTACTCCATCACCGTATAAACGGTTGACCCGATCTGCAGAAAATCATAGACCTGAGGGAGGTATGTATGATGGAGGTTCTTAAGAATATCTGCCTCCGCCCTCGCACTGATCTGGCCTGCATAGTGATCTTTGATTTTCTTTACAACAACTTTCTTTTGAAGTCTCAGGTGGTCTGCCAGATAGACCACCCCGGTTCCTCCGTGTCCGATTTCCTCCAAAATGCGGTACATGCCTCCCAGAATCTCTCCGTTTCGTATCATATATTTCTCTCCTGATTCGAAGTAAAGCTGTCTAAATCTAAGGATTCAGACAGCTTTACAACTTTCTTCAACTATAAACTTTTAAGCTTACTCTGAAGGATTCTTTTTCTTTTTTGAAAGTACCATGTAGATTGCAGCCGCAATCAGGGCAACACCTCCGATAGAACCAAACATTACCGGCTTATTGCTGTAGAACTGAACGAATATATTTGACGTAACAAGTACGCTCATTGGTTCGCTCTCTGCCACATTTCCCGCAGCATCTGTTGCCACAGCCTTTACCTCCTGGAAGCTTGTCGCACTGTTCAGCGTATATGGAATCTGTCCTTTCGCCTTTGCGATCATGTTTGCCGTATAGCTCTTCACTGGCGCTTCTTTGCCATCTGCATAGATCTCCATGCCATCCAGCGCAATGTTATCGCTGACTGCGACTGTGATATCTCTGGAGTCTGCCCGGTACTGTGCTTTGTTCTCAATTCCGGTGATAACAACTGTCGGTTTCGTCTTATCTATGACAAATTCAATGTTCTTGTCCTTCACTTTATTATTGATCTGGTTTGTCGCCCGGTCTCTGGAGTCAATTGTAACTGTATAATTTCCTTCTTTTTCAAAATTTTCTTTGTGAATTGTATATTGATACTGCTTCCATGATTCTTCACTTCCGCTTGCCTTCACCGTGTAGTCTGTACCATTCTTAAGTGTCACAAGTTCTCCGTCACGTCCATAGGAAATGCTGTTGAATTCCAGTGTATCTACATTAATTTCGGTCACATGCAGATCCTGTTCTTTGTTCGTATAGTATCGATCCAGCAGTTCCTTCGTGTCATCTGAGAATACATACACAGAACCAAAACGATTGACTGAAAACATCACTGACTTCTCTTCCACGTTGCCGGCTTTATCCTGTACCTTTGCTGTTAATGTATATAAGTCATCCATCTCTTCCGTATGTTCAAAATCCGGCATCTTAATGCTTTCACCATTTCCGGTATTTGTGCGGTCGCCAGACAGATTCACTGCTCCGTGGTTCGCTCCCTGCAGACTGATTGTCACACCTTCCGGCGTATAATTGACATCGCTGTACTGGACACCCGGAGCCACAACACCATTATTCGCTGATTTATCAATGATGTCGAAGATATTAATCTCCGGCTTTGTCTGGTCGATGGTAAATGTCTCCGGCGTGTAATCTGCGGCCGGATTCCCTGCCAGATCGCTGTAATCAATATCAAATGTATAATCTCCGTCTGCAGTATAGCTGATTGATGCTGTATGGGTATCTCCGCTCTGTGACCATCCACCGATTGACGGTGCCGTGATTCCCTGGCCCTGAAGAGATGCCGTAATAGCCGCACGGACTTCAGCTCCATTAAAGTTATGTTCATTCACTGTCACGGTTGCGGTGCGGGGCGCATTGTAATATCCTGCTGTTGCCGCCGAGTTGTTATCATAAGATACACTGATGGTCGGAACCGTCTTATCGATCGTAAACTCATCCACCTGCGTGTACTCGGAATCATTTCCCGCAAGATCTGTACAGTTCAGTGTCAATGTATAGTCTCCGTCATCTGCAAATGTGACCGTACAGGTATTGACTGCATTGTCTGATACTCCTGCGTCCGAGCTGCTGGACCAGCCGCTGATTGACGGCTGTACCCCGTCAGTATTTGTGATCTCAAACCTCACCGCCGATGGGTCAAAATTCCGCTCTGTCACCGTGACAGTGGCAGTTCTTGTAGCATTATAATACCGTTCATTCAGCGGAGTGTTCAGATCATACTCTACCTGAATCGCTGGCTTTGTGATATCGATTTTCAGCTCTTTCTCTGCCTCTGCCATATTGCCTGCATTATCCACTGCTCTTACATATATTAATACGTTGTTACTGTTATTGAGTTCTGCAAAGACAGTCTCATCCCGTTCCAGATTCTTAATCCTTGCAGACTTCGGTGCCAGCGAGTCGTCATAATTACCGGACTGGGTCACCGCCCCGTCTTTTCTTACTTCATAGTATACCGACTGCAAACCAGCATAAGAACTGTTCACTGTAGGATCTGTTACACTGATGTGGAATGGCACGTTACTGTTGTAGATTCCATATGTCGGATCAGTCATTGTAATTGTAATATCCGGCGCTTCCGGACTAACATTATCCACGATCACACCGTCATGATTGTTAAGGTAGGTCACATTTCCTGACCGGTCAATAATTCTGACATAGATCACCGACTGTTCATTCGGATTCATAACCGCCTGATATCCATATGTCCATGCATCTTCGCCCAGACGATCCAGCTGCTCCCAGGAAAGCCCGGAAAACTGGTTTCGTTCCTCTTCACTTGGAATGTACTTATAGTAGGATGTAGATTCTACTCCGGCTGTTACATCATCACTTGTGATATCTGCGACAACCGTCTGCTGCTCAAAGAATCCAAATGTAATTGTCTGTAAAAAGCTGTCCCACACTGATCCGAGAATGCTGACCGTTCCCGTTGGTGCCGTCTGGTCATACGTAAAGTTTCTTGGGGCATAAGTCACCGAACGCCCTGACAGGTCTGTGTAAGTAAAGGAAAACGTATAGTTGGCATCCTGATGGAATCTGATCTCAAGTGTCTGGCTGTCAGCATCCCAGTTCGTGTAATTCTCAGCCCACGCGGCCACATCCATGACGCCGTCCGGCGCCTCTGTGCCTGTCAGCTGGAACCTGATCTGTTTTGGATCAGCCGAGAAACGTCTGCCCTCGATGAAGTTCTTCTCTGTAATTTTAACGACTGCTGTGATTTCCTTGTTGGCAAATAATTCTCCCGCCTCTGCCTTCTTGGTGACATCCTCTGCATCCACATAGTATTTTACATCTGCCGTTGGATCGAGATTGTCGATGGAGAAGGTTCTTGGTGCTTTCGAATCCCCATAGCTGACTGGTGTGTTCGTCCATCCCGCCTTATCCGTACAGTGCGGTGTAATGTCCGCATAATCACATCCTCCGGTGCCTTTATTGCCGGTAAATGTCAGCACAACATGGTTCTCACGGTCATCT
The DNA here is from genome assembly GCA_900549995.1 of uncultured Lachnospiraceae bacterium. Taxonomy (GTDB): domain Bacteria; phylum Bacillota; class Clostridia; order Lachnospirales; family Lachnospiraceae; genus UMGS1251. The sequence goes on from URQQ01000004.1 coordinate 68,766, forward strand.
TTTAGCTTTCTCTCATCACCGATTGCTTTGCCTTCTTCCTGCCAGCTTGCACGTACTCCGTATTTCCCTGGCAGCTGATTGATCTGTTGGATTGTCAATGCTTCATACTTCTCACCGTTAATGTTCAGATCAAAAGTCGCCTGATTGATATCAAAGTTACGCTCTGTGTAGGTGACAGTCATTGTTCGGGAGTTCTGGAAGTACTTTGTGTTTGCCGGGTTGTTCTTGTCGTACTGTACGCTGATCTTTGGTTTTGTAGTATCAATCTTAAGTTCCTTTGAAGCCTCAGAAACATTTCCCGCATTGTCAACGGCCCTAACATAGATCACGATATCATTGCTGTTGTTCAAGTCAGACTTCACTGCTTCGTCTCTGTCCAAAGTCTGCACTCTTGATGATTTTGGTTTTAACGCAGCATCATAATTACCTGACTGTGTCAGCTCTCCCGCTTTACCGTCCTTGCCGACAGTACCATCCAAAGTGTTCTTTCTCACTTCGTAGGACACGGACTGTAATCCAGAATATGTCCCTCCTACGGCTGGATCTTTTACACTGATATGGAATGGAACACTTGTGTTATAGATACCATAGACTGGTTCTTTGGCTTCTATTGTAATCACCGGGTCATCCGCACTTACATTATCAACAATGACACCTTTTTGATTGTTCAGATAAGTGATATTCCCCGCGTTATCCACAATTTTTTCATATATAACAGTCTGTTCATTCGGATTCATAGAAACCTGAAGACCCTCTGTCCATTCTTTCTCATCTATACCGGCCAGTTCTTCTTTTGTCAAACCATCAAAATCATTCCTTGCTTCAACAGGCGGATGATATTTATAATATTTTGCAGATTTTACTCCTGATGTATAATCATCCGACGTCAGTCTGGCTTCCACCGCTTCAGACTCAAAAATTCCAAATGTAATGATCTGTTTAAATTCTTCCCATATACTTCCTTTGATATGGATTGTACCTGTTGGAGGTGTCTTATCATAAGTAAATGTATGATCATCGTAAGTTACACAACGTCCCGACAAATCCTTATAGGTAAAACCGAATGTATAGTTCGCATCCACGTTAATCTTGAATGTAAGCTTGTATGTATCCGTTCCGTCAATCTGATTCCAGTTCTCACTGGTATTTGCGTATTCGTTTAATTTCAGCATTTTCTGATCAGACGGAACTTCTGTACCTGAAAGGTTGAATTGTACCTGCACAAATTCCCCTGCATCATTGATAAATTTATCATCTTTAATAAAATTTTTCTCAGTAATCTCTGCGGTCACAGTAATCTCTTCGTTCGTACATAGTCCCTCTTCTTCATTGCCTGATTCCACAAGATCGGTGACATCTTTGCCGCTAACCTCATAAGTCACTTTCTGCACAGGGTCTATGTTATCTACGACAAATTCTTTCCCGTCATAATTTGTCGTCCTTCCTGATAAATCCGTATACTTGAATCCGAACAGATACTCAGCGTCTACATTATATTTGATGGTAAATGTATGGGTATATGGATCCTTCCCATCTTCACCCTGTTTCCAGTTACTATATACATTAGCCTGTGTATTCGTATCCTCAATTTTTTCAAGCGCATTCTGGGCAGTGACATTGAATACCATCTGATCCTGATCAGGGGCAGTTTTAAATGCATCTCCTTCTGCAAAATACCGTTCAGTAATTTTTACTTCTGCAATCACAGGACCGTCTGCATATGTCTTCCCGTTTTCTACCTGCTCTGTAATATCTTTCGATTTCCCATCTGCTGCTACACGTTTATAGGAAACGCTGACCTCCGGGGCGGATGTATCGATTGTGAAATCATCAGCAGCCACTGTATTTTCAGCATATGTAAATCCTTCATTTTCCAGTCCTGCCTTATCGACACAGTGAGGAACAATCTGTGAGTAATCGGCGCCCCCCTCTTCTGACACTCCTGAAAATGTAAGTGTAATCTTGTTCGTACGGTCATCTTTCAGATCTTTCTCATCACCGATTTCCTGGCCTTCTTCATACCAGGCTGCATTAACCCCATATCCTTGTAATCGATCATTGATCTCATAGATTGTGAGTCCCTTAAACTCCTCATCATTAATGTGCATATCAAAGGTCGCCCGGTTGATATCAAAGTTTCGCTCTGTATAGGTGACAATCATACTTCTGGGATTCTGATAATATTTCCCATTAACCGGATGGTTATCAATTTCTTCATCGTCATAGGAAACAAGTATTTGCGGCTTTACAGTATCAATTTTAATTTCCTTGGTCAGTGTATCCGCACTGTTGCCTGCCCTGTCTTTGGCTGTAACAGTCAAGATAATATTATTGCTGTTATTTTGTGCCGATATCCAACCTTTTAAAGTAAGTTCTGACCCTTCTTTCAACTCCTTTAATGTGTAACTTCCATTCTCTGCAACCCGATAGCTATATGAATCAACAATTTCCCCCTTGTCATTTAGTCCTCCCGGGACTGGCTGTGCTCCATCACACGTGACTTCTACATTCACTTCACTGATTCCTGACATATATGTATCCTTATCAGTGATCGTCAGTGTATAACCAACATCCTCCGCATAACAATCTTTCACTGAGTCCATGGTAATCTGAATGATTGGTTTCTCCTGTTCCACTACAATACCATTGGAAGCGTAGATTCTGTAATTTCCAACCTGATCCATTGTTTTTAAAAGGACAACATAATTGTTTTCTATCTCATCCTTCGTACTTCCAGAGGCCACCGGAATTGATACTTCAACCGTATCCTCACCATCCGCAAGTTCCTCCTCTGTCCAGTCGGTTTCTGAAAGCATCTCAGCTTTGCTCTTAATTTCAGACACCCCAAGTTCATCATCATTTTCTACTTTCCAGATATAATAGCTATAGCCTTTCACGCCAGATCCTTTTTCCTGTCCAAAATCATCACTGATCGTTACTGACTCGCTATATACGGAATTGCCAAACTTCCCAAATGTAATTCCTTTTAAAAGATCCCCCGCATTTCCTGCGGTTCCCAGCCCTTTAAACTCCGCTATCGGCGCTTCCGAATCTACCCAGATAATATCAAAATTATTGTCCTGATCTGAGGCTGACCCGCTGATTGTTCTTGTATTGCCGTCAGTATCTTTCGAATTATTTAAATATATTTTTGCCTGTATCCCTCGGACGTCTTCTGTATCTGATAAGGTAATTCCTTGTTCCGCCACATTTGTAAATCCCTCGGCTTCATCTGTTTTTAAATAGATTTGATCATAATAGCCTTTTGCCTTTGAATTCTCTTTGATGCTGAGCCTTAACTGTCCTGCACTGTTACCTTGAATATATATTCTTTCTGGATTTCCATTTTTATCTCTCACTGTTTTTATTGCCGATGACTGATTTTCATCGACCTCGATGCAGCTTAGTATCTCTTCATCTGTCATCTGCTGCTGTGTAATATTGAGTGTACCGCTTTGTTCTTCCACAAACTGATATACATAATTCCCCCTTGTATCCAGCGTAACTCCATTCTCAATCTCGGGCTGTATGATTTGGTGTCCCCCTGCGTAAAGTGTCTGGTTACTGTTATTGAGGACTGCATGTGGCAGAACCTCCTGCTCTACAGTATCAGTCCCGGCAAGTCCTGTTCCCTCTCCATATACGCCATCGTTATTATATAGTTTTACAAGTCCTTCCAGTTCATTGATCTTTTGATTCATCTCCTCCAAACTGATGCCATAAGACAAATCCACGCGGGCATCTGCACAGCTTAAATAAAGCGGTCTCGGAGTAATTTCTACCGTCTGACTAAATCCATCCGTATCAAGCACTGCAGCTTTCGTACAATTTTTCGTATCCTCATGGAGCGTAAGAATTGCATTCTCTAATGAATACTCTTTTGACTTTCCGATTTTCTCATCTTTCATGTTGACAGTCAGTTGTACACTATGATCCCCCGGGGTATTTTCAGTATTTTTTAAAACACCCTGAAATGTAACTTCTGTAGTACCATCGTAGACGCGGCTTACATCTGTCCATTCGATATCATCAAGTGTTGTAACCTCTTTTGGCAGAACCGTCAGAGTAAAGGAAAGATTCGACCCTGTATACTCAACGCTCTCTTCGGTACTTGCCTCTATTGTGACTGTCCCTGCTCCTATAGGAGTAATCATGCCGTCATCGCTGATCGTCACTACATCTTTGTCAGAGTCATCTGTTATTTTATAGTGAACCAATCTGTTATCTTTCGAATCTGGCTGAATAAAATCAAACGGCGTATTCCACCGTTCACTTCCACTATTACTTGCATAAGTAACTTCTTTATTTACGCTGTCGAATCCATCTGCATATTCTAATGGAAGGCTCTTCTTATAGTTTAATGCTCCGCTTTCCGCACATGACTTGTTGTATTTATTATCTCCACCATACTCTGCCGTAAATTGGTGATTCCCTATCAAGCCCAGGTTCTCATACGTCACAGAGGCATCCACCGCCGCAGGAACTGTCTGTTCATTTGTCCCATCAACGGTAAATGTAATATCACCCGTCGCATCTGCGGGCAAATTTTCGACGGTACACGTCACGTGTTCCACATCGATTCCCTCTGTCGGATCTACTTTTAACCCGATTGCCGTATCGTTCTTACTTACATTTACCGGAACCTTTGTCTTCTTTCCGTTAAACGCTACTGACACCTCTGTCTGGCCTTTTGCCACCGCAGTCACAATTCCTTCCTGCACTGAAGCGATCTGTGAATCCTGGCTTTCCCATATATACTGGCTTTCTGCCTCTTTGAATGAATTTGTGATACTGATTTGTCCCGTGCTCTCTCCAACTTTCAGATCCAGCACAGCCGGATCTGTCTGTATCTCATCCATTTCCAGCAATACTTCGACCGGACTTCCGGCGTCGAGATCCAGCGGTTCTTCGCTGCTTGCCACATACCCTGTCTTCTCCACCTGATAGGTATATGCCTCATCTTTTTTAAGATGTACCGTATAATTTCCCGGCTGACCCGCTTCTGCTCCCGCCTGTGCTGCTGTCCCATCGGAAGTCCTGATCGTAATGACTGCGTCCTCTAACTTCATGTCTGTCTTCATGCTATCCATGACCGTGAACGCAACATCTGTATACTCCGGTGCATCCGGCGCACCTGGTATCCCCGGATCCGCTGCCTGTGTTGTCTCTTCTGCCAGTGCGACCATTCCCAGATCAGGCATCATACTGACTACCGGCATCAAAAGGGCTAACAGAAGAGCACAGCTCCTTTCTTTCAAACTCCGTTTCCTTTTCATAACGCTTCTCCTTCTTTCTCTCTTCTCAAATTATTTCTGTATAAATAACGGAATACTTTTCCATTGAATAAAAAATGTGCATAAAAACTTACTACAAGTAAAAACAAAAATACCAGTGCTGCCGTCTGGTGAAACCGTATATTTACAGCCGCATAGATGGTCACAATCAGTGAAACTGCAAAGAGAATATCTGCTGCTGCAGCCACAGGATTATTTCCTACATAACAATATATCTTCCGCTTCGGTACCTCTTCTGCCACTGCCATTTTCTTATATTCTCTGATAAGCATCAGATATGTGGCAATGCCAAGAATCAAACCCGCCCAGAACAAAACTCCGGATACATATCCTATTGTCTCCAGGCTTCCATTTTCATTGACAGAAAATGGTGTCAGAAGTACCGAAACCGCAGAGATGAAAAAGAACCCTGCCGTAAGTCCAAACAGCAGTTTTATGTTTTTCATTCCTTTCAATTCCATCGCCCCCCTCCCCTATATCACCTCATCTGTATGTATCCACATACTGTCTTTTATAATCTCAAATGCTCCCGGAAGGTCTGCCGGTGTGTTCTTTTCTTTCCTTTCACATGCCGCTGGCAGAACCTCAGTATCCATCATTTCTTCTGTCTCTTGAGAATTGTCTTTCGCCGTCTTCTCTGTCGGCGGGAATACAATTCTTTCTTCCGGTCTTAAAACAGAGGGTGTCTGTGCTGCCATCTCCTGTCTTAACTTGCCAGTCTTTGCATTTAGCTCTTCCATCTTTTGAATGGTTTTTTTCGCACCTCTCCCGGTTTTCAGATCAATAATATTGCGGATATCGAACTTAAAAAACAGAAAGACGGTGACGAGCAGAAATACAATGCACAATGCAAGGCAGATTAGAAAACCGATATGGTAGAGGTTAATTATTTTTTCCATTTCCTGCATCAGCCCCGTCACCTCCTGTTTCATTTTTCTGTGAATCCCTGATGGAATAGGCAATCTCTATTTCCTGTCCGGCCCATTCTATATTCGATAATATTTCACTTTCCATGGATTCTATTTCCGCACGGCTGGATTCATCCAGGATCTGAATATCTGTATTCAGACGGGATTTTATCTTATCCAGCTGATCCGTCAGCTGTTCCTTCGATACCCCTGCCGCTTTAAAATTCAATGCCTTTTGCCCTGCCTGATACGCAACTTCTTTGTACATCACAAGAGCAGTCTTTACATTGTCCATTTCCACAAGATTGCCGTCGACCAGCAGTACAAGGTCATTCCAGTAATCTTTATATGTTGTCGTGCTGTCTCCTGCCCGGTTGCTGCTGTTTAATGCCGCATAATACCCCGCAATTCTTCCAAGGCGCTTTGCACGTTCCACTTTATTGCTTTCCAGATTCTTACTGTCCGCTGCGATCTCGAACCACACCTGAGACATCTGTGGATTGCCGGCGGATTCATAATAATAGTAATAGGCAAGACCCATCTGAAACGCGAACTCTTCATACGCTTCGGGGCTGCTTTCCAGATAACTCTCATTACTCCGGTTTCCGTTTCCTTTATAGCCAAGGATTTCTGTCATCTTGGCAGCCTCTTCCTGCGAGAAGTTATCATCGGCCAGAAAATCCTTTGTGAGCAGATCCATATATCCCTGTTCATTTCTCGGATTTAAAATGATTGCCTTCCTGTAATATTCCGTTTTCTTCTCCGGTGATCCGGCAGTTACAGCCTCCTTCAGGTATTGTTCGTAACTATGCCCTGTCGTTGTATTCTCTGCCACTTTAAACCCTGCGCATCCAATCAACGATATAACTGCCAGAGAAGCAGACGTCAGAAATAATTTCCATCTGCGGTTTTGCTTTCTCTTATATTCAATATCCAGCTCATTGTAATGTTCGAGCGCATACATCAGTTCCGCGCATGTCTGATATCTGTGTTCCGGATTTTTCTGGGTACATTTCAGAATGATCTCTTCCAATCCAGAAGACAGTGATGGGTCCCACTGACGTATCGGATACATCTCATACGGCGGAAGACATGGATTGTGCCCGGTCAGCAGATGGTAAAGTGTCGCTCCCAGACAATAAATATCTGTGCGCGCATCTGTCTGTCCGTGTCCTCCAAACTGTTCCGGCGCCGCGTACCCCTGTGTCCCAAGGCAGGTAGTATCGGCGAGACTCTCTGTCTTATACTCCCGTGCCGTTCCGAAATCTATGATCATAATGTTCCCATCCGGTTTCAGCATCACGTTGGAAGGCTTCATATCACGGTAGATGATCGGCGGTTTCCTTGAATGCAGATATCCCAGAACATCACAGATCTGTTTTGCCCACTCAATCACCTTTTCCTGTGGCTGCGCGCCCTCTCTCATCAGCGCATCGATCAATGGTTTCCCTTCAATGTAGTCCATGACAATCAGAAATGTATCATCACAGTCAATTACATCAATGATACTTGGAAGATGCGGATGGCTTAATCTCTTTAGAATGTCTGTCTCTGCGACCAGTCCCTGTTTGACAACATCATAATTCTGTACTCCGTCTTTCCGAATCTCCTTGATCGCCCACTGCTTATTGGCCCGTTCATTCATAGCCAGATAAACAACACTCATCCCGCCCTTTCCAATGACGTTCAGTATTTTATATTTTCCATCGATAATTGATCCTATCTCCAGCATAATTTTCCCTCTAATATGTCCGAACAAGAATTACGGAAATGTTATCTGTTTCTTTCCGCTGTTTATTTAGCTCGGTACAGTAAATTGCGGCATCCCGCATATTTTTTTCATTTTTCAATGTCCCCGGATTCAGCAGGCTGTATATTTCTTCCGGTGTAATCTGATGCCGGAATCCATCGGAGCAGAGCATGAAGATCGTCTCTCTCTCAAATGTCCCCTGATAAAAATCAGGGATCACTACCTGGCTTGCCCCGACACACTGCAGTAATACATTTCTCTGCGGATCGACAAGCGCCTGTTCAGGAGTCATTCTTCCCTGATCGATTTCTCGCTGTACGTATGTATGGTCTTTTGTTATCTGCTGAAGTGCCTGCCTGATCATGTAAACACGGGTATCACCAATGTTTGTAATATAGTAATGATTGTTAATCAGAAGCAGCGCTGACACTGTCGTTCCAAGTGCCGCATGGAACTGCGCCCCATACTTTTCAATTTTCCGGTTCGTATCACCGATCAGTTTGTCCCAGCTTCTCCACAGATCATCTGCACAGAACTCTGTCTGATTATTCTTATCATATAAAATATGGGGAAATTCATTTTCAAACCAATATGAAAAAGCCCTAATCAAAGAAGCACTGGCAACCTCGCCTTTCGCGAGGCCGCCCATGCCGTCACAGACGACGCAGAGCAATACTTTGCCAAAGTCTGTGACTGCTTCTTTCATTAAGACAGAATCCTGGTTCGTACTCTTTTTTATTCCCGTATCACTATGTGCAACACTTAAAAACTCCATATCTGTCTCCCATTATCCCTCTGCAGGTTTATACTCTTAGAACACCTGGGCATATCTGCTTAAAGTACACATCATATCTTTAAGCATCATACCGCAAATGACTTTAAGATAAATAAAATTCAAACTCCTCGTCTGACAACCTCAGTACAGATTTATCTGATAATAAAGTTTCTTTTCTCGGGCTTAACTGAACGTCATTCACAAATGTGAAGTTCGTAGAGCCTTGATCTGCTACATAGTAATCGGAGCCTTTTTTCGTGATAACTGCGTGACATCTGCTTACCGATGTGTTATCAGAAATACAGTAATTTACTTTTGCCCGTTCTTTACCGATGGTAAAGTTCTGGTTGTTAATTACTATTTTTTCTCCGTTTTTCTTACGGATGAGATATGCCGCATTTCCTGTTCCATTCAGTAACGTAGTCTCTCCTGCTCCCGCATTCAAAAGTGTAGTCTCTCCTGCCCCGGCCTGCGAAGGAACTGTTGTCTGGCTCCCGCCTGATACCGGTGCCGGACCTGAAGCCTGCTGGCCATACGGAGCCGGGCCTGCTGATCCGCCCTGTGCCTGCTGCATTCTGCGTCTCGCTTCCTCTTCTTTTTTCTTCTTCCCTGTGAACACGATGACTAATACGACAACTATGATCAGCACAACGACTGCGGCTGCGATTCCTCCTACCAGCATCATATTGATGCCCTCTTTTTCCTCCAGATTTTTAACCGATGCCTTCAAGTCATCGATCGCACTCTGAAGTTCTGCTGCAGTTGCATCTGAATTCCTGAGTACTGTCTCTGCTGCCCCGATACTGTCGTCCAGGATTGCAACACTGTCTTCTGTATAATTTTCTGTATCCATCCCTTTGGCATCAGATAATTCACTTTGCAGTTCTGCGATTAATGCGGAATTATCTTCTTTTTCCGGTTCTGGTGGCTTAGGAGGCTCTGGAGTTCCCGAGCTGTATGGAATCCCGAATGTATCCAGCCCTTTCCTGATTGCGTTAATCTGAATCGAATAATTCTTCTTGCCGCTCATAAAGGTATTAATGCCAATTACCTGATTGTCTTCATTCAGCAATGGTCCGCCGGAATTCCCAAAGTTTAAAGGTGCAGTATGTTCGATGATATCGACATTGCCCGTAACTGTAATTTTTGAGATAATGCCATCCACTGTAGATACGTCATCTTTTGTGTTATAATCTTTTGTGGATGCAGAATCTTCCGGAAATCCCATAGCATATACTTTATCTTTTGTAGCAACTGCATCACTGTCTCCAAGTGAAACCGGTGCACGGTCATAAATTTTTTCCGATAATTTAACAGCCGCAAAATCCATATCATCACTCTGTACACTGTTATGAACTGTGGCAAGTATCCGCATATCCTTATTTACAAGTAAATACAACTTCAGATGCGGGTCATTATCATTTAATTCTGATAACCCAAAGTCCTGCATAATCTGCCGGCGTACGGTAACCGTATTGCCGTCATCATCTTTCAGTGTATTTCCATTTTTATCTTTCAGCGCATTATCCAATGAATACAAATGCTTATTCGTCAGCACATACTCGTCATTGATCAAAAAGCAGGTTCCTCTCTGATAATCATGTCGATTAGCTGCATCGTCCTCATAAGACATTACAAGCTGCAAAATACTGTCCCTCGGATCAGCCGACACTGCTGTCCCAGCTCCATTCTCCACCTCATTTTCATCCGCAGCCATGACCATCATAGACATCGATAATGTCATACTGAGAACCACAAGCAGTGTGAGTATCTTACTGCCGATTTCCTTTACCCTTTTCATTCTTCTCATCCGTATGCCCTCCTGTAAAGTAAGTAATATAGAATACTTTCCCTTTCTTATAGTGCAGGCACTTTCAGCTTCCATGCCTGTTTTAGGTTAATCATATTCGATATGGCTTCCCGTCGACAATATGTGGCACTTTTTGTGGACAGCTTTTTTTGTTGTTTTAAATAGATTTATGTCGTCTTTTGGTTTATTGTACAAAGTACAAATCTTTTGAGTGTAAAATGCGGATGAAAAAAGAATCCAGACTTGATGCAAGAAGGAAATCTTAGGGGGGAATCTTTATGTCAGAATTTTCAGACTTAATGTCTTTGTATGTAAAATCCAAAGATATTAAAACGTACACTATGGCACAATATTGTGATTTAGACCGTTCAACAATGTATAAGATTATTAATGGGAAACGTAATCCGTCAAGTGAAGCACTTGTCTGCAAAATTTCCGAATTTATGCGTCTGTCACCTCTGGAACATGCAGAACTGATGGAAGCCTATCACATCACACTGACCGGCTACGAAGTATACTACCGCCGAAAAGCCGTCCGTGACTTTTTTACCAGTTTTTCTAATTCTTTTAATGATTTTCCGGAACTCAGCATGAATCAGTCACAGTTCACCATGCCTGCATCTGTAATGCCTCTGGAGGGACGTTCAGAAATCGACCATGCCATTTATAATGCAGTAATGTTAGAAGCTCAAAAGAATCCCGGACATCTTAAGCTTTTGCTGCAGCCAGACGATCATTTTATTATGAAGCTCCTGACATTTGCCAGCAAAGAAAAGGCTTCTCTGAAAATTGACCATATTCTGTGTCTGAACAATATGGAGACGGTAACGTCTTCCAAAAAATATTATAATCTGCTTTGTTTAAAAAGCATTATGCCTCTTTACATATGCAGCCATAATTACAATTCATATTATTATTACGATAATATTATATCCCACAGCAGCATTTTCAACCTTCTTCCCTATCTGATCCTGACCTCCGATTATGCCATTGCATTATCTGCGGATATGGAATTGGGTGTTATATATTATGATAAAAGTATTATTGGATTTTTTAACAGAATGTTTCAGAAATATATGTCCCGCACCTCACTGATAGGGGAACGGATCGGTTCCACCGTGACTGATTTTAAAAACCTGGAATATACAAAGGTAGGACAGGCCCCTGGTGTCTCCTTCCAGACAGAACCTTGTCTGGCACCTATGTTTAACAAGGACATTATAAATAAATACTTACGCAAGACGCTGATAAGCCAGGAACACTTTGTAGACAGTTTTATGGCACATATCCAGAAAACTATGTCTCTGATTAAGAACAATAAGACAACCTGTATATTTACAGTAGACGGAGTAATCTCGTTTCTTGAAACAGGGCGGCTCTCTGAATTCCCTGTAGATATGTATGACCCTCTTTCTCTGGATGACCGTATCTATCTGATCAGCAAACTCATCACCGTCTGCAAATGTTACAGCTATAAGATGCTGAAACAGAATTTCGGCAATCCAAGAAGCAGACTTTGTGTATATGCCAATCCCCAGCACAGTTATCTGTTATTTCCATCTGTCAATGACGATTTAATTTATCTTGATCTGGAAGAACCAAGTATTTTACATGCATTTTATGACTATCTTACCAACCTGGGGGAGGATGTATTTTATTCAAAGGAAGAAAGTGTTGAGATTCTGGAACACTTAATCAGAAAATACCGGCAGGAAAAAATGGTCGTATAATACGGCATGCTAAAATGCGGGAAGGAGTGTACCAATAAACTCCTTCCCGCATTAATCAATGGGTGAATATAGTTTCGCCCAAAAATTCTCTTTTTTCCCGCCAGGCGCTCTGTCACTGCGTGTTCTGCATACGTTTATACTCTGTAATATCAAAACATGTCAGCAGATATGCATCCTGCGTATCCCATTTCATAGGGGCAACCCTGATCTTTGTCCAGCGCTCATATTTCGGATTGTAAATCTCACCTCCGCCTTTCGAAAGCAGGCAGTCTCTGCAGGGTTTACTGCTCTCAAAAAACGCCCGATAGCACGCCATGCCTGCACGTACCTGCGGATCCAGCGTTTTTGTTTTCCGATTAATATAGAGCAATTCATAAGTATCTTTTTTAACGACATAGATATACGCATCCTGCACGTCCAGAATCGTATTCAGCTGAACCGCCAAGTGACGGTCTCTGTCTGTCACACGTTTTACCTGCAGAAATGTAGTCAGAACCTGCGCAATCAGCGACAGCATCCCCACTTCTTCTCTTGTCCACAGCCGTTTCCCCGTACACTCATCAAACCCAACAAAACCACAGAATTTTCCCTGCTCCCGGATTGCACACTGTAGTGTGGATCTGATTCCCTGACTCTCAAACAGTTTTATCTGTTTGGGCTTTAACGCATAGATATCACGGCAGTAAAAAATGGAATCATCTATGAAAAGTTCTTCGTATCCTTCCAGGCTGGCATAAGGAAAATGCTGCAGATTATCCTTCTCCGGCTCAATACCTTCATCGCACCATTCATATGTATTATCCGTAAACCGCCCATCTTCGCTGTTCTCAAAAACATACGCCCGGCTTACATCGAAACGTTTCCCGACAATTTCCAGAATCATCTGAACTGCATTTTCAATATCGCTGCTGTCATAAAGAATCTGGAATACATAGCCGACAAGATCGTTGGCTCCCCCCACTTCCCGCTGATCAGAATCAATCACCGCCCCCAGCGATGAGTAGCCCACACGGTCGACAGGTACGGTGTTGTTCGGGTCAAAGATCACATACTGATTTTTCCCCTGGTTTTTTGCCTGATAAAGCGCCTGATCCGCACTATGGTATAATGACTGAAAATCCTTGCCGTCACGCGGATAAACCGCAACACCGATGCTGCATGTGATTTCTAAAAGCTGCTTTTCATCATTGAACAAATGCCGGAACAGTTCAAGGAGCTCCTCCGCCTTCTTAGCTGCTGCTCTGACCGATGGGATATCTTTCAGAAAAATCATGAATTCATCCCCTCCGATCCGGCCGACAACATCCGTCTGGCGGGTGAGTTTTTTCATGATTGCTGCCAGTTCCGACAAAACAGCATCACCAAACAAATGCCCCTGGCTGTCATTTACAAGTTTAAAATTATCTGTGTCGATCATAAACAATGCACAGCTCTCATCCGGCTCACAGGCAAGATGTCTGTGGATCTGCCGTTCGGTCTCCTCCCTGTTATAAAGCCCGGTCAGCGCATCTCTCTCTGCACGCCTCCGCAGATCATCCTGTGCATTTCTTGCTTCCGTGTCATCCATAATTACACAGAATATCCGCTCTTCTCCGCTTTTATCCCGAACCAGCTGTCCATGATCAATGACCCACTTATAACTCCCGTCTTTACAGATCACTCTGTAATTCAGCATGATCCTGCTGCTGGTACAAAACTGGGCAGACGCCATCTCCAAGAGCTCTTTTCGATCGGATGGGTGAACCATCTCAATAAAATGATCCCCGAACCGCTCTGCAATTTCTTCTCTGGAAAATCCAAACATATCCAAAAAGCCCTGATTGACTGCCACCATTGTGTAGGCTTCATCATTCAGGCATTGCTGAACCCCTCCGGGGATATTATTTAAAAGAGTCTGACACTCCTTACTGCACAATAAGTTTTGTAATTCACCCATTCCATTCACCTCATTTTATTTATTATATCATAACACCCAGAAAACACAACGATTTAAAGGCAGGAGAACGAAACAGATTTTTGTTACAAAAACAGGCAGATGCCGTCTTCGCACCTGCCTGTCCTAGTCTGTTTTCCTGATCTTTTTTACCGCCCCGAAACTTACTGTATCGTACAAGATCTGTCATGTGATCTTCGTTCTGAATGATGCCCGTTTTCATGTCCATGCAGGCTCTGGTGTCCTGTATGGCTGTCATCGTGCCGGTCGGTATACTGACATTGCCCTTCACATTCCTGTTCTTCTGAGCTCTGACAGACACCATGATTTCCTGTCCCCTGTACTGCACCGGAGGCTGCCCCCGCATGTGTCCTGTGTGAAGAAGCAAATGCCGGAATTGCACTGGAACATACAGCAAGAACTACCGCAGCAGAAATGATGATTGCTTTTTTACGTTTCATGATAATTCACCCTTTCAATAAAGTATTTCTCTTTCATTTTTATCCTATATTTTAATTATGGCAAAAGTATGTCTTTTTTCGCACATTTTCAGTATTTTGACCTCCGTTTTAAAAACAAATCCGGAACTATGCTATAATACTTACAATGATGTTGGTGCAAAATCATTTCATGATCTAAAAGAGGTGAAAAATATGCAGAAAATTCTGATTGCAGATGATAACAGGCAGATCACGGATATTTTAAAACAATATGCCAGAGATGAAGGCTTCGATGTCTATCTCGCCTATGACGGACAGGAAGCTCTTGATTTATTCCAAAAACATGAATTTACAATCATACTGCTGGATGTGATGATGCCGGAAACAGATGGCTTTACTGTCTGCCGGAAAATCCGTGAAACATCCATGGTTCCTATCATTATGGTCACTGCAAGAGGGGAAGATTATGAACGCATTATGGGTCTGGAGATCGGAGCAGATGATTATATTGTGAAACCCTTTGTACCAGGAGAAGTCATGGCCAGAATCCGGGCGATCCTGCGCCGCATTGACCGGCCGACAGCCGAAGAAAAGACGGACGGAGTATCCACCTTTGGAAATCTATCCGTGAATATCAATACCTTTACCGTAGAAATAGACCATCAGGTGGTTCCCCTCACCAAAAAAGAAATTGAAATTCTCTGTGTCCTGATCCGGCATCCGGACAAAGTATTTACACGGGAAAATCTTCTCTGCAGTGTATGGGGCTATGACTATTTCGGAGATACCCGCACCGTAGACTCTCATATCAAAAGACTGCGGGCGAAACTGAGTTCTTATGAACACCCTGCATGGGACATAAAAACAGTCTGGGGGATGGGTTATAAATTTGAGGTATTACGATGAAAAACAGTATTATGAAAAGACTTGTCCTCTATTTTGCCGTAACGCTGATCATTTTTGCAGCGGCAATGGGACTGATGTTTACATTGTTATTTGCCAATACAATGTCCCGGCATAACAAGGCAGATCTTCAAAAAAGGGCAGAAACCATCGCCGGGACTCTGGTTGAATTTATGGAGGGAAACTTTGCATCCTCCAAAAAAGGACACGGTGGCAGCGGCCACGGAGGTTTCAGCGCATTCTTAAATCTCACAGATGACATTGCCATGGGAAAAGTATGGCTGGTCGACCAGGATACCAATCTCATTACCTCCGACAGCCATGATTCCTCCGTTACTTATGATGCCCTGCCGCCCGAAGGCGACAGGCTTATTCAGAATGCGCTCAATGGAAAGACCGGATTCAGCGAATCTTTCAGTTCGCTGGTCGGTTCCAAGACGATCACGGTATGTGTCCCGGCCACAGGTTCAGACGGTTCCATACTGGCCGCTGTCCTTCTTCACGCATCGGTAAACGGAATGCAGTCCTCCATTGCAAGCGGCCTGTGGATACTGACGTTCAGTGTATTTGCCGCCCTGATTCTGTCGATCGCCATTGCCGTGTTACTCTCCAGGCGTTTTATCGCCCCCATTAAGTCCATCAGCCAGACAGCCGGTAACATGGCAGACGGCGATTACCGCCAGAAGACGGGAATTCAAAGCAGCGATGAAATCGGTGAACTGGCCAATACAATAGACCGGCTTTCCATGCAGCTTCTAAATGCCCAGAACCACCGGGAGGCAATGGAGCAGGAACGCATGGCTTTTTATTCTGACATCTCACATGAACTCAGAACTCCTGTCACGGTCATTCTCGGATCTCTTGAAACATTGCAGGATAAAAAAATCAACGACGAAGCAAAAATACAGGAATATTACGGACAGATGATCGCGGAGGCAAACTATATGCGTAATATGGTCAACGATCTGCTGGATTTTTCAAAACTCCAAAACAAAGAGTATCATCTGGAAACAGAGCTTCTGAACTTATCCGACATTTTATCGGATGTCGTCCACGGAATGCGCCGGATTGCAGATCAGAAGTCTGTCACGATCGACTACCGTAATCCAAACCCGCTCATTGAGTTTTCAGGAAATTATGAAAAGCTGCGGCAGATGTTTCTGATCGTTATGGACAACGCCGTAAAATTCTCCCCCGGGCACTCCATTGTTACGGTCCATGCCAAAACCTTCGAAGAACTTACCCTGATCCGTATCTGTGACCAGGGGCCGGGAATAGAACCCGGTGAAATCCCTCATATTTTTGACCGTTTTTACAGAAGCAATTCAAAACAAAATCCCAGCGGTACAGGAATCGGCCTGGCCATTGCCAAACAGATTGCTGACCGCCATCATATCCACATCCATGTGAAAAGCCAGCCAGATAACGGTACCTGTTTTGAATTTATAATTCAGGGGAAATCACATATTTTCCATTCGCCCTGACTTTCGGATCACGGAGTATCTCCTCCAGTTTCTCAAGTCCGCAGACTTCACAGATCATGCTGGTGACATCAAGCCTCCCTGTATCGATCAGATCAAGTGCCCTCTTCTGGGTATAAGGATTGATATAAGATGCTTTTAACACCAGCTCTTTCTGGAAGATCTGAAATGGTTTTACCGCGATTTCTTCTTCCGGCTTTGTGAGACCAAACATCATGACAACTGCCTTGTTGCCTGCGATATCAATCGCCTGCTCGATTGTGGATGGCCTGCCGACACACTCAATCACTGTATTCACCCAGGTCAGGCCGGCTGCCTTTAACTCTGACTTAACATCCTGGCCAAGCGGATCGATACAGACATCTGCTCCCAGTTTTCGGGCTACCTCACGTTTACTTTCTACAGGCTCAAGAAGCGCTGTCTTTGCTGCCCCTGCCAGTTTCGCAAGCTGAAGCATCAGAAGGCCGATCATTCCGCCGCCAATGACAACGACCTGATGTCCCGGCTGTATTTCACACATGTCAAGCCCATGAAGGCAGCAGGCCACCGGTTCTGCCATTGCCCCCTGCTCAAAGCTGGTATGATCCCCAAGCAGATATATCTGTCTCTCATCAACTGCGCAATACTCTGCGAAACCTCCATTGACCGTCGTCCCGTATCCCGTCATATGCTCACAGAAATGTGCTGCTCCATTGCGGCAGGGTTCGCATGCGCCGCAATAACAGTTCGGATCAATACATACCCTGTCCCCGGGTTTGTAGTTTATAACTTCTGCTCCTACTTCTTCGATGACTCCTGAGAATTCATGGCCAAGGATTGTCGGAGGTGTCACTTCCGCTGCCCCTTTATCTCCCTCATAAATATGCACATCGGTGCCGCATACGCCGCACGCCTTTACCTTTATCAACACATCATGCGGCCCCATTACCGGCATATCATGCTCCTCAATTTTCAGATGATGTCTGCCATAAAATACTGCACTCTTCATTTTCTCTCCTCCTGATATTTTTATTTCATCCCTACTTTTGATTGTTACTTAACTATAAGTCAAGTATAGAACTTGTGTATTGAGATTGCAACTGTGAATTTGCTTTTCCCGAATTTTTATTATAGAATATTCGTAATCAGCTGCCTGTAAATGACAGGTAGTTCTTACAATGATTCAAAAGGAGACGAATCCGCATGAATGAAAAGGGTATGACTGCCATTTCCTTAAAGAAAATAAATAAGAATAAAGTTTATCAATTGATCTACCGCGAAAAAATAACTTCCAAACAACAAATTGTACAAAAACTGCAGATGGGGCTTTCTACCGTCAGCCAGAATCTGAAACTTCTGGAAGAGGAGGGACTGATCGAAAGAAATGGATGCTTTGATTCCACCGGAGGACGAAGAGCCCAGGCAATACAAATCGCGTCCAAAGCCCGTGTCTCTATCGGTGTCGGCATATTAAAAAATATGGTCTTTTTCACCGCTGTCGACTTGTATGGAGAACTCATCTGTTCCTCTTCTTCCTCTCTTTCTTATCACCCGGACGAAGAGTATTACCAGATGCTGACCTCCCTGATTCTTCAGTTTACCAAGACCAATCACATCCCATCTTCTTCTGTTCTCGGTGTTTCTATTGCAACCCAGGGAATTATTTCCCCGGATGGAAAGACGGTGAACTACGGCGTTATCATGGATAATTTTCAGATGAATGTGGATGATTTTGCCAGCAGGATTCCTTATCCCTGCCGCCTGGTACACGATTCCAAAGCCGCGGCTGACCTGGAACTGTGGAATCATCCGGAACTTGACAGCGCGGTGGTGTTCCTCCTGAATAAAAACCTGGGCGGTGCCGTGATTACCAATCACAGTGTGCACCAGGGACTAAAAATGCACAGCGGAACCATCGAACATCTATGTATAGATCCCAATGGTCCCCTGTGTTACTGTAAAAGCCGCGGTTGTCTTGAAACCTACTGTTCAGCAAACGCTCTGGAAACTGCCGCCAATGTTTCGGCTGCTTCTTTTTTCGAGTCTCTGAGAATGGGAAATCATGCACAATTTCAAATGCTCTGGAACGATTATCTTGACCATCTGGCATTTGCCATGAGAAACCTCAGCATGGTTATTGACAGCCCGGTGATCATCAGCGGATATCTGGCTCCCTATTTTATAGAAGAAGATATTGACTGCCTGATTCAGAAAGTCAACACAAACTCACCGTTTCCTTTTCCGCGTGAGCGCATCATTGTCGGGACTCACGGGCAATACACACCTGCAATTGGCGCTTCCCTCTACTATATTGAACAGTTTCTTCTGTCTGTATAACCAGTAAAGCGTCTATGAAATAACAGCAGCGAACCCGGATTCCATCTGCCGGAATCCGGGTTCGCCAAAGAGAGCTGTTTTTATAAAATCTTTTTCTTACATACTTCTGGAAATTTCCTCACATGTTTTCATCGCCTCGAAGATGGCGCTTCTGAATCCACGTTCTTCCAGCACACGGACGGCCTCGATCGTAGTTCCTGCCGGAGAACATACCATATCCTTTAATTCTCCCGGATGTTTCCCAAGTTCCAATACCATTTTCGCACTGCCCATCACTGCCTGTGCTGCGAACTGATATGCCTGTGCCCTCGGCATTCCTCCTGAGACTGCCGCATCTGCCATTGCCTCGATCATGACAAATACATAGGCCGGTGAGCTTCCGCTTGTGGATACAACAACATCCATCAACCGTTCCGGGACAACCTCAACACGGCTGAAGCTTTCAAGCAATGTACGGACATATGCCATCTCTTCTTCCGTCAGATTCTCATTCGGACACGCCGCTGTCATTCCCGCTCCCACCATAGCCGGTGTGTTTGGCATTGTACGAACAATTTTTACAGTTTTTCCAAACTTATCCCCAAGCCACTCCAGAGTTTTCCCCGGTGCTATGGTAATGACAATCTGATTCTCTTTGATTTCGTCTCTGATCTCAGTAATCACCGATTCATAAAACTGTGGTTTTACAGATAATATTATCACTTCCGACTGGCTGACTACCTCTTTGTTACTGTCTGTCACGTGGATGCCAAACTGTGCTTTTGCCTTTTCTCTTCCCGGAGCGAAAAGATCTGATCCGATAATTTCATCCGCAGGTATAATCTGATTTTTAATAATACCGCCCATAATTGCACCTGCCATATTGCCTGTCCCGATAAATCCTAATTTCATTTTACATTTCCTCCTGATTTTTTGCTGTCCCTTGGTTGTTCAGTCTTAATTTGTATACATTTTTATAATTTGTATACAATTTCTTTCTTAAATATAACACTGTGTTTTACAGATGTCAATGCCGATTAGTTATATTTTTTCTAAATAATGCATTGTCTAATCCTTATAAATACGTTATAATTTGTATACGATTTTAAAAAATGTATACCTTTATTGTTCAACAGGGAGGAATTATGGGAGAAAAAACAGCTTCGTTAGCCGATCAGGCTTATGAGACAATCAAGACAAATATATTAAATCTGACCTATCCGCCGGGAATGCCGCTGACGGAAGCAAGACTTACGAAAGAACTTGGCATGAGCCGAAGCCCGGTCAGGTCCGCAATCGGTATGCTGCAGACTGAGGGGCTTATCGTCACAGATTATTATAAATCCATGACGGTGAAAGAGATCACCGATAAAGATATTAACGAAATCTATCAGCTCCGGGAATTGCTCGAAAGTGCCGCATTCCAGCTTATTTTCTCTTCCGGAAGGCACGAGGAGTACTCCTACCGGATCGAGGAAAAAGTAGTCCGGATGTGCGCTGCCGCCGGCGATGTCTATCAATGGGAAATCGCTGACACAGATTTTCATATGGAAATTGTCAGCATTTTTGAGAATGAAAGAATTAATAAAATATACGAAAATAACAGTTCAGAACTGATCCGTATGGGACAGTATTCCATCAAAAATGGAATGATCATCTCCAAGACCAACGAGAATCTGAAAAAAATGGTACAGTACATGCGCAAAGGAAACTATGACAAATCCTTTGCCATCCTGAAGGCAGACCACTTCGGCACCGGGAAAACAAGTGCCCTGAAGGGGCGGTAACTGCCTTTAGCCGGCATATCCTGCATAGTAGTGATCGATATCCTGTATAATACGCTCATCAAGGCGTCCTTCGGCCCCCAGTTTTTTCAGGATTTCCATGGCTTTTCCATGCTCCATCCCTTCTTTATACGGCCTTGCCTCTGTCAGTGCCTGATAGATATCCAGACACGCCAGCAGTC
Source organism: uncultured Lachnospiraceae bacterium (assembly GCA_900549995.1). Taxonomy (GTDB): domain Bacteria; phylum Bacillota; class Clostridia; order Lachnospirales; family Lachnospiraceae; genus UMGS1251. Next base: position 90,051 of record URQQ01000004.1, read on the forward strand.
TTTCCTTATGACCGAGTTCTTCTGCGGTCTTCCCAAATGGGTATCCGCTGCCATCCAGTTTCTCATGGTGATGGGATGCCCACGAGGTAATCTGCTCAAGTCCCTTGATGGGCTTTAAAATCTCATACGTTGCGGCGGCGTGATCCTGTATGTGATTATATTCTTCCGGCGTAAGTTTCCCTGGCTTCTCCAGGATATCCGTATTCACAACAAGCTTTCCGATATCATGAAGCGCCCCTGCCAGATAAAGCTTGGCTGCAGTCTCTTCATCTTCCCCGTAATATTCACCCATCTGCCTGGCTTTTCTGGCAATGCCAAGAGAATGCCTGCTCGTAAAATTAGATTTATAATCTATGATTTTCGCAAATATATCAGAGAGGTTCATCAGGTCTTCCGGTGAATATTCTCTTTGAATCCTGGGCAGACAGTTTAAAAGAAGATCTGCCACCTTTCTTCCTTCGATCCTCATCAGCAGCTCATCGGTAACAACCTCCAAAGCTTCTTTCACAAGTTCCTCCGCGAACAACGTACCTGCATTTCTGCTGAGATACTTCTGAACACGCTCCCGGCTGCCTTCACGGTAATTTCCAAAATCAAATACAGTATCAACATTATCCCAGAGATGAATAATCTGCGCATACACCGGGGTCTGGCAGCTTGATTTTCCAAACGGCCCCTTCCCGTCAGCCCTCTCATGGTGATAAAGAACCGCTCCCTTCACCCGGGAAGAACAGTAAAACGGCATCTGTGAGATATTCTCCTCGCCCATCATACAATGAAGTGCCAGATTCTGATTTTCGGCCCGGGAACCTTCTGCTGCACTTCTCTCACCTGACTGCAGATACTCTGTCAGCGCATTGTCATGAAGCACCGCACATGCACTTAAATCTGACAAATCATTTACATCCATCCCCAATAGATGTCCTGTTTTTATGGACATGTATGCAACTCTCTGCGCATGATAATCCGACGCCCCAACAAGATCATGCTCTACCGCATCCAGCGCACGTGACAATGCGTACAACATATCGTTCATACAAACATTCATAAATTTTCTCCTCATTTTTCCTTTAAACTTGAGTATATCATCCTTTATTGGGTGCTACAATGATAATATTTTCCAGTAAATCAGGTGTCTTTCTGTATCTTCGGACTCTTTTTTTCTCTTCTTCGGTATTTCAACGGCGTACAATTGTAGGTCTTTTCAAATTTTCTGCTGAAATTGGAGGAATATTCATAACCCGCCTCTCTGGCTATTTCTGCCACAGGCTTCTCCGTAGTACACAGAAGCGTTGCCGCATACGACATCTTGAGAACCGTCACATATTCCCCGATTGTCATATGATAATAGTAAGAAAAACCAGTCTTTAACTTCTGCGGGCTGATCAGCAGCTGATGGCTCAGCGCATCAATGGTTGGAGGGCTTTTGAACTCTTCCGTCAGAATATCATGTGCCTTTTGTATGACTTTAAAATCCTGTGCCGTAAATCTGATCGTTCTCTTTCTGCCGATCTCAACACTTCCGTAATCCGGCTGTCTCGAAAATGCATTCTGCCCCTCTTTCCTTTTGCTCTCTTTGATGATCCCCATACATTCCAGGACTGCCGCCTCAAGTCTCAGACTATTCAGCTCCTCTGTCTCATTCAGATGTACCATTTTATAAATGAAAGAAAGTATGCCTGCGGGAAGATAATGGTACGTATGATTTGGAATAAAATAATCCCGGATCACAAAGTCATGGAATCTCTCGGCAATTTCTTCAAAAAAAGCCGGGTATACCGTGATTTCTGCCCCCTGGAAATGCTGACCCTTTTCCCACTTCTGCGCACCCCTTATGTTATCTTCCCACACCAGAAACGCCGAAGGTATAAAAGAAGAAGCAGGTTGTTGATCCATCTGAAAGCTGGTAGTACCCTCATTCATCACTCCAAACCGCATCACTGGCTCCTGACTGTCAAACTGAATCTCAAATGGCTGTGTAACTGTATAATCTGCAATTCCAAACTCATAAAACCCTTCCCTCTGATACAGCCTGTAAGATCCGTTTTCCGGATGATCCTGATTCTGATACAGTACATAATGATTCCTTTGAATCCCCTGAAATCCCAGATTTTTTAAGACAATCGTTCTGAACTGTTGCGGATTACTGGAAAAATACATATATTTCCTCCCTTATTTTCTCTTTGTCCATTATAACGATTCCCATGCCTGGTTACAATAAATAATCAGATAAGATGTTAAAACAATCAAATACGGTCATTTTCTTGCATTGGCAAAACTGCTTTGTTATAATGCGAACCATAGTTAGCCAAACCTAACATCGTCAATAAGGAGAAAATACAATGAGAAAAAGAATACTTACATTTACTGCAGCTGCGGCATGTGCTTTTGCACTTCTGACTGGCTGTCAGAACAAAGAAAATACGCAGACGGACAAAACTTCAGATACAGAGGCTTCCGAAACAGTCACCGTTACAGATGCCCGCCAGGAAGTCAACATTCCCTCTGATCCCAAAACAATTGTAGATCTGAGCGGCAACAGTGACATCCTTTCTATCCTCGGATATACCGTCGTAGGAACAGCAAACTCAGATGCCTATGACTATACAAAATTTCCCGCTTACCTTGAAGATACATTAAAAGATGCCAAAATTCTTGGTTACAGTATGCAGGATACCATGGATATGGAAGGGATTCTGGATCTCGAACCTGACCTTATTATCATCTCCAGCGTGCAGGAAAAAATGTATCGTCAGCTGACAAAGATTGCCCCTACAGTAATGCTGGAACTTGCGCAGACCAATTGGAAGGACGATGTCAATGCCGTCGCAAAGGTAATGAAGAAAGAAGACAAAGCCAACAGCTGGCTGAAAGATTATGAGGAAAAAGCTTCACAGACAGGGGCCAAAATCAGAGAAACCTACGGCGAAGATACAACTTATCTCGCATTGCTCGCAAGCGGGGGACAACTCTACGTCTTCGATGCAGCGGGAATCGGAAGTATCATGTACGAAGATATGGGCCTTAAAAAACCGGAAAACCTTCCTGTACAGGAGAATATCAGCCTGCCGGTCATCACGTATGAAGGACTTGCAGAAATTGATGCAGACTACATTTTCGCAGTAGGGACTACGGAAGATATGAACGCTCTGAAACAAAACAGTATCTATCTGAATATGCGCGCCGTAAAAGACGGAAATGTTGTAGAACTTCCATCCAGCCCATATTTCAACATTGGATACAGCAGTATCGGAAGAGATGTCTTTTTAGATGAATTCGCCTCCCTTATGGAGAAATAATATGAAAACAAAACAGAGGCTTCTCACCGGTGCCGGGATACTGCTGCTCCTTGCCGGAATGGCGGCTTCCATTCACATCGGGGCCAAAAACATCCCGGCCAGTGATATCTATCATGCACTGTTTGAATTTGAAAATACAATCAATGACCAGCTCATCCGGGATGTGCGCCTTCCGCGGATGCTCTGCGCTGTTCTCGCCGGCGGAATGCTCTCCCTCGCCGGTACTATGATGCAGGGCGTCATGAGAAATCCCGTCGCAGAGCCTTCGGTCATGGGAGTCACCCAGGGTGCCGTACTTTTTGTGGCTGTTGCTTCCGTCACCTCTTTTTCCGGCAGTCCTTACAGGACTTTCTTCATGGCACTTGCAGGCGCATTGCTCAGTGGAATTTTTCTGTTTCTCTTTACAATGCACAGTGCCTCGAATCAGAATATGTCAAGGATTCTTCTGGCAGGAACTGCACTGGGTACCTTTTTTCTTTCCCTGGCGTCCATCATTGCTCTTTTAGGCAGCCGTTCCCAGGAACTTGCCTTCTGGATTGCAGGCGGATTTGGCCAGGCCGGCTGGGTTCAGACACTGTTCCTTACCGTGATCGGCGGAACATTCAGCGCAGCCGCACTTTTCCTGTCAGGCAGAATCAATATCATAAGTTTAGGTGACGAAGCAGCTGCAGGACTCGGACTTTCTCCGGTAAATGTAAGGCTTGTCACCATACTCTGTCTGGTTCCAATCTGTGCCGTCTGTGTCGCCGCAGCCGGCAATATCGCATTTATCGGGCTGTTTGTCCCTCATATACTGCGCAGACTGATCGGAAATGACTACCGGAAACTCATGCCGCTCTCCTTTTTATACGGCAGTATTACACTCGTGACGGCGGACATTGCCGCACGCACGGTTTCATCCCCCTACGAACTTCCGGTAGGCCTTTTCACAGCCATGATTGGTGTGCCGGTCTTTCTGACGCTGATACGAAAGGAGAAGAATTAATGAAAAAATATAAATCCCTGCTGCTTACCGCAGGCATTCTCTTCCTTCTTCTGATTGTTGCATTGGCGGCGCTGATGGCCGGCAGCTACCCGATCTCTCCCACGGAAGTAGTAGATACATTTCTGGGCAAAGGAACAGCGCTTCAGGAATTCACCATCTATCAGATCCGGCTGCCCCGGGTAGTTCTTGCAGTGGTCGTTGCCTCTGCACTTTCCATCTCCGGAGGGATTCTGCAGGGAATCACGCGGAATCCTCTTTCCGAACCTGGAATGATCGGAATCAATGCAGGCGCAGCGCTCTTCGTAGTTTTATGGATTTCTTCCGGGACAAGCACATATTACTCTGCACTTTCAACAACCACGGTTCTGTTTCTCCCTGCAATCGCTGTTTCTGGCAGTCTGCTTTCTGCCATATTCATTTATCTTTTCTCTTATAAAAGAGGAATCCGCCCCGTGAGATTCATCCTGACCGGGATCGGAATGAATTCAGGTATCAATGCCATCATTACCTTTTATCAGTTAAACATGTCAAAAGGTGATTATAACCAGGTCCTGACATGGACAAACGGAAGTCTCTGGGGAAGCAGCTTTCACTACATTCTTCTGACACTACCTCCCGTCCTGATTCTGATTCTTATCACACTGTTCAGAAGCCGGACATTAGATGTCCTTTCCCTGGGCGATGAACTCTCAGCCGGTGTCGGTGTCTCAATTCAAAAAGAACTGGTTTTCTTTCTTGTAATCGCGGCCTTGTTAGCCGCGCTTGCAACTGCAGTCGCCGGCAATATCGCTTTTCTTGGTCTACTGGGACCACAGATTGCCCGGAGAATCACAGGCCCCATTCACCGGAAAATGCTGCCTCTTGCCGCAGTTGTCAGTTCGGTCATCCTGATCCTTGCTGATACCGCTGCCAGAAACCTGTTCTCTCCGGTAGAAATCCCTGTGGGCATCATTGTTTCTGTTTTCGGTGTGCCGTATTTTATTTATCTGATGATCAAAGAAAAGTAGGAGGTTCTATATGGGTATTCAAATCAAAAATCTACAGGCTGCATACGAAGATACTGTCATTATTCCCTGTGCTGACCTTACCATACCTGAGGGAAAAATCACTATGCTGATCGGGCCGAACGGCTGCGGCAAATCTACGCTTCTAAAATCTGCGGCCCGGATACTTCCAGTAAAAAAAGGTGAAGTTCTTCTGGATGGGAAAAATATGAAAAAGATGACCCAGAAATCCATTGCCCGAAAAATGGCTGTCCTTCCGCAAAGCCCACTTGTTCCGGATGGTATCCTCGTGAAAGATCTGGTTGGCTACGGAAGGTTCCCCTACCAGAGACCAATGTCCGGGTTTGGCAAAGAGGACCATGAAATTATAAACTGGGCAATGAAAAAAACAGATGTATATGACCTCAGAAACCAGAGAGCCGGGGAACTCTCCGGCGGGCAGAGGCAGCGTGTATGGATCGCACTTGCCCTCGCACAGAAGACAGAGATTCTTCTGCTGGATGAGCCGACGACCTACCTCGATATGGCACATCAGCTGGAAATTCTAACGCTGCTCAAAAAACTGAACACAGAGGAGCATACAACCATTATCATGGTAATCCATGAATTGAACCTTGCATGCAAATTCGCCGACCATATGATCGGCATGAAAAATGGTGAAATTATCTTTGAGGGTGCACCGGAAGATGTGATTCATGAAAACAATCTGAGGAAGCTTTATGAAATCGAAGCTGTCCTTGTTAAAAATCAAGAGAAAGGCTATCCCATCTGTATGGATTATTCACTCCTCCACGAGAAATAACCAAACCAATCCTCTTCTATGGCCAGCGGCAGCCTCATCGTATGCGGATATGTAAGAAATATCAACTGCAGCAACCATTTATAGATAATGCAAATAACTATATTTAAAAAACCAATTTGTGATACTGCCGTGGCTGTGATACGTTAGGGAAAAGGGCTTTTAACGAAGGAGGAAACAGCATGGAAATCATAAAGGATCTGCCGGAAGTATTCGAGGAGTTCGCCGAACAGCGCAAGAACTCATTTCTGGGTGTAAAGCAGCTGAAAGATAAGGGTGTGCCGATTGTCGGCGCATATTGTACATATTTCCCTCAGGAAATTGCCATGGCTATGGGAGCCGCAACGGTAGGACTATGTTCTACATCCGATGAAACGATTACAGAGGCAGAAAAAGACTTGCCGAAAAACTTATGTCCGCTGATCAAATCAAGCTATGGTTTTGCCAAAACTGACAAATGTCCGTTTTTCTATTTTTCAGATGTTGTCGTAGGTGAAACCACCTGTGACGGCAAGAAGAAAATGTATGAATATATGTCAGAATTTAAAGATGTATTCTTAATGGAACTGCCAAATACACAGGGCGAAGCTGCTTTAGCACTCTGGAAAAGTGAAATTATCCGTTTCAAAGAATATCTGGAGAAAAAATTCGAGGTGACAATCACAGAAGAAGACATCCGCAAAGCCATAAAAATCAACAACGCAGGGCGCCGTTCTCTCAAGACACTCTACGAAGTCATGAAGAATGATCCGGTGCCGATCAAAGGACAGGATCTCTTCAAAGTTCTCTATGGCAGCACCTTCAAATTCGACAGAGCAGCAATTCCTGCCGAGGTAGATGCGCTGGTTGAAAAAATCAACAAGGAATATGCTGAAGGAAAAATGGAAGAGAAGAAACCTCGTATTCTGGTCACCGGATGTCCGATCGGAGGCGCCTCCGAAAAAATCATCCGTGCCGTAGAAGAAAACGGCGGCATTGTTGTTACTTTTGAAAACTGCTCCGGCGCAAAATCCATCGACAAATTAGTCGATGAAGACAACCCGGATGTATATGACGCTCTTGCAAGAAGATATCTGAACATCGGATGTTCTGTCATGACTCCAAATCCAAATCGCCTGGAACTGCTTGGCAGACTTATCGATGAGTACCACGTTGAAGGTGTTGTAGAGATGACTTTGCAGGCCTGTCATACTTATAATGTGGAGACGCTTTCTATCCGTAAGTTCGTAAACGAAAAGAAGGGCATCCCATACATCAACGTAGAGACCGATTATTCCCAGGCCGATATTGGACAGTTGAATACACGAATCGCTGCATTTATTGAAATGCTGTAGGATCATCTTGTACAGTTATTTCATTACAATGTATCAGGGTAAAGCTGCAGGGTGAAACAAAGAACCTGCAGCTTTATCTTTTTATGATTTAATGATCATGTCTTGCTATTTCCATCCGGAAACGCTATAATGAAACTCATCTTAGAAAGGGTTCCCTTTCATGTCATCTGAGACCGGCAAAAAACTGCCGTACAGTTCAGATTCGATACAAAGAATCATAACGAGATTCTTATATCTGTATCAAGTATCCACAAAAATACAATGAAATAATCCCAGACAGAATGTATCAGCTGTGTTTTGAATTGAGGGATATAATAAGCAATCTTACTCTGCCCTGATTCCTCTGATCGCATATGTTCTGTCCTGGAACACAAAGGAGGAAATCAGCCTATGGCGAATGAAACAACCAGAAAGAAGACTGTGGTAACTGCATTATCCAGAGAAGGTTACCTGCGGCAGCTTGCTGCAAGCGACACCCCTCTCGAAATCCATCTCACCAATGATTATGCATTTCGCAAAACATTTAAAAATACAACGGTGCTGAAAGGATTTTTGATGGCACTGCTTGGTTTAAAACCAGAGCAGATCACTCGGCTGGATGTAGCCGATCCCTGTGAGGAAGGAGAAAATGATACAGAAAAAGAGGGAATTCTGGACATCAAGGTACACATGAATGACAACCAGAAGATTAATATTGAAATGCAAAATACATATCAGAAAGACTTGGCCGAAAGAAGCCTGTTCTATACCTGCCGCATGTATACAGAAGGATTTCTGCATGGGATACCCTATGGGGCAATAGAACCATGTATTCACGTTGGGATTCTGAATTTTAATCAATCCGAAAGCGAAGGATACCACCATTGTATTTTACTCAGTGATGAGAAAACAAGGGAAGTGTACAGTAGTAAAATCGTCTTTCATATGATAGAATTGAAGAAAATAGAGACAACGTCTGAAGAAGAAAAACGCCAGGAACTTTATCATTGGACAAAGCTGATAGCAGCGACAAGTTGGGAGGAGATCCGTATGGAGGCAAAAGGGAATTCCTACATGGAAGCGGCAGTGAAAGAGATGGAGAAAATTAACCAGAATGAGGATGAGAGATATCTGTATCTTCGCCGGGAATTGGGCCGAATCGAGGGTATTAAAGCACTGATCCGAACATGCCAGGATTTTGGTTTAACCATAGATGGCACTGCTTCCAGAATCGAGCAATTATTTGAAATATCTCAGGATTCTGCCAGGAAATATGTTGAAAAATACTGGGAATACTGCGTTGAATAGCTGCATCATTTATCTGAGCCAGAGGAATCCTCTGGCTCAAGTTAGGGTTATCTGTAAAAGCTTTTATCGTTCTTAAATTTTAGAACTTTTCTCTGAGTTTTTAGCTACATCTCCTGTACCGTTTCCCATATCTCCCTGAAATATTCGATATACTTTTCAGCATTTCGATACTTAGGTGTCGCCGGATGGTTCATCCCTATATAACGGATACCAGTTTCATTGTCCTTATAAGCCGGCCATATCTCTGGTTTGATTTTCCCTCTCTCTCCCTTTCCTGTTTTGAAAACTATACGTCTCATAATAATATCATGGACTCCCATGGAAATAACATATTTAGGATTTATTAACTTAATTTCCTGTTCTATGAATTCCTTATATTCACAGGCATAATTATCCAGAATTGCTCTATTTGTTGCAACACCTCCGCCCCGCTTATTGATGTTCATATATGCGGCCTTTTCCAGTTCATCACTGCCCGTAATAATCTGATAGATCCCTTTGAGTTTTTCATAGTATTTTGTATTGTTATCACACGCCCCATGGCTGCGCACTACCTCGCGAAACCAGAATTCTTCCTCTTCCATATTGTGCGCTTCTTTCAAAATAAATAAAACATCCGCCTGCCTGGCACCCGGTGTCAGAAAACCATCCTCATGAAATACCTCTTTTTTAGCTCCTTTTGGAAGTGTACGACACCCCTCTTCCTCTTCTTGCCTTTTTTTCCAATTTGAAAATAATTCATCCATATCTTTGTACATCTGTTATCTCCTTCCCCACACTATGCCTCGCATATTTTTCGTTTCAAACCACATTTTTCACTTAAATACATGATACCTCTCAAACATATTTCCAACAACTTTTATCTGCAAAAACAAGAAATATGTACAGTAGTAAAATCATCTTCCATATGATAGAATTGTAGAAAACAGAAACGGCGTCTGAAAGGAGACATTATGAAAAAAACAATTTTATTCGTCATTTTAGAACAATATGCTGACTGGGAGGGTGCCTACTTATCTTCTGCACTTCATATGCTAAGTCCTGGCTGCTATTCTGTCAAAACAGTCTCCTTGACAAAAGAACGTGTGGAATCTATCGGCGGCTTCCACGCGCTTCCCGATTATGATATTGAGTCCGTCCCCAAAGACTACGACGCACTGATCTTAATTGGCGGAATGTCCTGGAGAAACGAATCTGCAAAACAGATCAGTCCTTTGGTAGACCATTGCCTTACCTCCGGAAAGATTCTTGGTGCTATCTGTGATGCCTCCGCATTTCTCGGCACTGTCGGCGCACTCAACAATGTCCGTCATACAAGCAATGACCTTGCGGATTTGAAACAATGGGCAGGCAGTCACTACACTGGCGAAAAAAACTATGTGATGGAACAGGCCGTAAGTGACCGCAATGTCATCACTGCAAACGGCACAGCTGCTCTTGAATTTGCACGGGAGGTGCTTCTGGCTCTGAAGTCTGCACCAGAAGATAAAATTTTAGACTGGTATCATTTCCATAAACTTGGTTACTATCAGGCTCCGCTGCCAAAGGAGTCAACCACAGATTGGAACCAAAACTGACTGTAAAAGCCTGCAATTTCATTCTATCAAGAATATTGCAGGCTTTTTTGCAGACGCAAAGATTCTTTGCGCCCGAAACGTCTTGAGCAATGAACATTTGCTGGTTATTTAACTACTCCCGTAACATAATAGAGACTGAAAGGAGGATACTATGAAATTAGGCCGCACAATTACTGATATCAGAAAAGAAAGAGGAATGACTCAGGAAGATTTTGCGAAAATATTCCATGTCACACGACAGACAGTCTCAAACTGGGAGAAAGAAAAAAGTTATCCGGACCTGCAGACTTTAGTAAACATCAGCGATGAATTTGGCATCTCCCTTGATACTATGTTAAAGGAGGATCAGCCTATGATCACCAAAATAAGTAAAGATATCAAATTTGGAAGAAACTTAAGGCTTGCTTTGATTGGATGTGCCAGTGCTGTTATTGCAGCAGGAACAATCTGGGCACTTATCTGGAATAATGCCAGAAATATCACAGAACAGAAATTTCAGAATGGTATTGAAGATCACGATTTCTCATATAATGATACACTTGGATACTATACGAAAACGGTTGACAGTCATACTTACTACGCCTTGCCAAATCAGAAAATGCCGGGGTACTTTGATTTTTCACTTGATTTCCACGCCAAACAGCTGGAATGTATCACGAAAAATGGTAACCAGTCATTCTGGATACGGCGGGCAGACAATAATATCGTAGATATCTACTATCTGGACGAAAGTGATACGATCGGCTCCCAGCTGACGCAAAAAGAAATCCATCAGCTTACCAAAAATAATCCACAAATATCTGCTCTCGTAGCAAATGCTGAACTCATCTATGACAGCGTTTATAGATAAACTTCCATCCCCCTGCCCGGCATCGGCAAGTCCCCGCTTATTTCTCTGTAAAATAAAACAGAGGACTTGCCTTTTAATGTTCAATCATCCGCCAGCTTCATGTATAAAACAGGATATGGATTTCCCTGCTCGTCCTCATCTGTTCTTTGACAGACCTCAAACCCCATGTGTTCGTAAAATCCTTTCGCCTGTGGATTTTGCTCATTTACGCCCAATTCATTGATTCCGTATTTCTCAATACCGTACCTGAGTAATCTTTTCCCCAAACCTTGTCCCCGTTTTTGCGAAGAGACAAATAACATTTCAAGTTTCTGCCCTTCAATTCCCATAAAAGCAACAGGAATACCCTCCTCATCTTCCATTACAATCAATCGGGCAACATTTGCAAGTGCCTGCGGTATATATGTTTTGATGTTCTCAATTTCTGCATCAGACAAGAACAGATGTGTTGCCCTCACCGAACTTTCCCAGACCGCCGTAAGCTGTTCTGTCAGCAATAAGTTTCTGTCGTTTATCTCAATTATTTTCATATTCACATTATTTCCTTTCTTATGCTTTTCATATATTTACAGACTGATTATCAGTATATAATATCTTATATTAAAATACAAAACAAGGCGAAAACGGAACGCTCTCACTTCCGATTTCGCCAAGCTTGTAACCCTATTCTGTTTTACCGCTCTTTACTCTACGCCTCTGCTTTCATCCGCCACATATTCCAGAAAATCAAAATCTGCATAGTGCTTATGTTTCACCCTGTCAGCACAGGTGATTCCGACCATCGTCCCGGTAAATTCTCCGTACTTACAATATTCATCTGAGAATTTTGTAGTATCAAATACACGCCCGATCTTCTGATAATTCACCCCGTTATATCCCCACTCGAACCAGGATTTCCGTCCTTCAATAAATAACCTCAGATACAAAGGACAGTCATCCACCGGGATTCTTGTGTTTAAAAATTCTGTCTTTTCTCCATTTTCCAGATGAATGATTGACAGCGCACTCTGCCCTAATGTCTCGCTGTAATATTTCCTAAGGTTTATATAATTCATGTTATCATAGTATAGAATCAGGCCTGCACTGTGTTGATGCACTTCGGGCATAAACTCCATTTTTGTTGTAATCCTGGCATATACACTGGTCAGTTTCCTTGCCAGAATGCTGACCTTATTCAGTGAGGTCCTGGATTCCTGTCCGCGTATTCTCACATATCCGGGTCTTGCATTTACATCAGCAAATCTTTGCGGCATGATCCTCGGCGCATAATACCAGTTTCCAAGTTCTCCGGAATCAAAATCATCAAATGCAGGTATCCCCGGCATGGGATATTCAGTAAGCTTACTCTCCGGCACTTCAAGTTTTGCCAGATTACTGCCGTCCGCCATACGAAGCCAGTCATCCTTTGTCCACTCCATCTTTTGAATTGCCGTCTCCCGACCCAAGGTACAGCGTAGTTCCGGTACAAACGGCCTGGCTGTCAGATGCACCAGATAGACTTCTCCATCCGGTGTCTCCACATAACTTCCATGCCCGGATTTCTGAAGGACAGAACCCGGATGATAGTATTTTGGCTTCAGGTGGTCCGGGTCGTAACGCTCATTAGATTCTCCCGGAACCGAAGTTACAATCGGATTCATCGGATCTTTTTCATATGGACCCCATACATGTTTGGAGCGTCCCATCGTCACACAGTGATTATATCCAGTTCCGCCCTCCGCACACATGATGTAATAGTAGTTCCCCCGTTTTGTAAGATGGGGAGCTTCTATGCATCCTCTGTCTGTTCCGCCGTTCCAGATTCGTTTCGGATATCCTATGATCTCCTTTTTCTCCGGTGAATATTCCACCATGCAGATGGCCCCCGGCTTCTCGTAGCCTTCCCTTGTCTCCCACTCCAGTGATACGACCCATTTTCGCCCGTCATCATCGTGAAGTATAGACGCATCAAACCCGGAAGAGTGAAGATACACCGGCTCACTCCACGGCCCCCGGATATCACTTGCCGTGACTACATAATTATCTACATCAAAATACCTTGCATTCATCGAGTTCATGACGCCGTAGACAACATAGAACAGATCTTCCTTTTCACAGTAAGTCAGACAAGGCGCCCAGATTCCCTTCGCAGACGGAAGTTTCTTCAGGTCCACTTCCCTGTCATCTGTCAGTACATGAGTATACAACTCCCAGTTTTTCAGGTCTTTCGAATGATAGACTGGAATTCCGGGAAACCACTCGAACGTAGATACTGCCAGATAATAGTCCTCCCCTTTTCTGCAGATACACGGGTCAGGATGAAAGCCCGGTAAAATTGGATTGCGTATCATCTATCTGCCTCCTCCTTTTTCCGTCTGCTCCGGGAACCAGCCCTGCGCCATGCACCTTCCAAAATCCCATGCATCCCAGCCAATCCATCCCGGTTCATTGACCGTATCTGTCAAAAGTTTATAGTTCCAGTAAAAATATCCGCTGCCCTTCTGCCACGCCGCAAGCTGCGCATCCGCCACTGCGCGGTAGATCTTCCTCTTTTCCTCTGGAGAGAATGCTTCTTCCTGCGTTCCTTCCACACCATTTAACACCGACTGCCCGCCCTTCGTATCAACACCGCACGCCAGGGAATTAAAGAGACACCACTCTCCGCAGATGACCGGGTGATACTGCTGCATTTCCTCCACTGCCTTCTCATAATGTTCCCGGATGTAGGAGACATACCCTTCCACCGTCTGTTCACATCCATCCGTCTCAGCCATCATCAGATACTGATGTGTATCCAGAATTACATTCTCGAATTCATCTTCCTGCATAAAATCTTTCCATCTATAAATATCAAACCCGTCATGAAATACAATCGCTTTTTCTACCGGAAGGAACTTACGCATCCTATGATATGCCTCTGTGTAAAATCCACGGAGAAATTCAAAAGGTACCGGTGCCGTCCCCTCTGCCATCTTCTCATCCACAGCTTTGTACCTCTCACTGATGTGAAAGATATCCCAGGAAGCTTCCGTATTCGGCTCATTTACAATCTGGATTCCAAGCAGTCCCTCTCTGCTGCCATAACGCTTCGCCAGACGTTCCAGTACTGTCAGGGTGAATTCCACACTCTCCGGCTGCTGCGCCCACTTACATACACCTGAGAGTCCCCCGTTGTCAAATCCATTCTGGCTCCCCGGAACGGTATGAAGATCAATCAGTATCTTAAGCCCATATTTTTCAGCCCATCCAAATGCCTTATCCAGTTCTTCCACACATCCAAGAAATGGAGGACAGTCCCCAAAGATGAAATATGGCACCGGAATCCGCACCGCATTCATTCCCCACGAACGGATTGTGGAAAAATCACGTTCCGTAATATACTCACTTCTGTGAATCTTTATTCTTGCCTCATAGACTTCTTTTGAAAGCTGTGTCGGAAGATAGTACTCATCCTCAGCCGTTGTCCCCTGAAACAACGAAGGACTCATCCACTTCTCAAGCACCAGCCAGTTCCCTAAGTTAACACCTTTGATATCCATTGATTTCTCCACCCTTTCTACTCTGCTCTTTTCTCAAGATCCTCAATAATTCCGTCAAATTCCTGATCCAGCTTGTAGCCCTGCAGTAACACAATAATCACAACATAGATGACAATCGGAATGATGGCAAATGCCAGTTTTACGGAAAATACTGCCTGTGTGGACTGAACAGCCGCCGTATCTACATAGCCTCCGAAAGAAATAATCCAACCCAGAATTGCCGAACCAAGCCCATTTCCAATCTTATAGCCAAAACTGCAGGCACTGTTTACAAGCCCTTCTGTACGGTTCCCTGTCTTCCACTCTCCATAGTCAATCGTGTCAGAAACCATCGCCCACATTGTCGCTCCCATGCACGCAGATGCCACACCCCGAAGTACACTGCAGGCAATGATCAGTGCATAGTTCGTCGTGAACAGCATGAGTGCAAATCCTGCGATATTGAGCACGCACCCGATAATCATCACATTTCTTTTCCCCATCTTCTTTACGAAGAACGCCACGATGAACATGGTCACAATCTGAGCCACATACACGGCATTTCCAATCGGAGCTACCAGATTCTTATCTCCCAGAACTGTCTTGGCGAAATAAACTGTTGCCCCGCCATAAAGGGCCATGGATATGAAAATCAACGCCAGCATAACTGTCACAATAATCCAGTATTTATTTTTCATCAGCGAGACAAATCCATCTTTGACCGGAACATTTTTTACTTCTCCGCCTTTTGTCGCCGGCTTTACCCTTTCCCTGCAGCCTGCAAAATTGATCAGGAACAGTATCGTTGCAATCAGTCCAAACACTCCGAATGTTTTGCTCCACGCTGCCGCATTGTCTCCAAAAAATTCGACCAGTTTCAAGGTAAATGTATTGATAAAGAGAGATCCCGCCGTCGCCAGAAGATTGCGGAAGATACTCAGCACACTTCTCTCATAAGGATCCTGTGTCATCAGCGCATTCAGCGCAGAATACGGTACATTGATTGCTGTATAAATTACCGTAGACACAAGGTTGTATGTAATAAAGACATAGATCAGCTTCGCATTCGCCGCCCAGCTTGCCGGCACTGAGAATAGCAGTACACCTGCAAGCGCAAACGGAATGCACATACGCAGAATCCACGGCCTCGCCTTGCCAGACCTTGAATGGGTACGGTCTACAATGTTCCCCATAATCAGATCACTGACTCCGTCAAATACACGCGAAATCAACATAATCACACCAACTGCCGCCGCGCTCACTCCTGCATAGTCTGTATAGTACAAAAGCAAGAATCCCGTCATTGCTGTATAGATGATATTGCACCCTGCATCCCCGCATCCAAACGCAAACCTTTCCAGAACTGAAAGCCCTCGTTCTTTTTCCTGTTTCATGTCAAATCCTCCCTTTTCCTGTCACTGCACTCCCTGCAGATATTTATCTCTTGCTCGTTTATAAGTCTATTTTAGCGCTGTCTGCGTCTTTGTATAAGTATTTAAACAAACGAAAAAACAGGTCGATACTAACTTTTTAGTATCAACCTGCATTTTTCATCTCTTCCGCACTTCCCGGGGAGAACACCCATACACTTCCCGGAACATTCTGCGGAATACCTTCTCATTATAAAATCCATGCTTCTCCTGAATATCCTTAATGCTCATGTTTGTGTTCATCAAATCAACGTATATTTTCTCAAGCCTCACCATGTTCAGATACTCCAGAAATGTAACACCCATATTTGCCTTAAAAAATCTGGAGAAATAGATCTCGTTTAATCCCACCACATTTGCAATCTCAGGAATACTGACCGCCTCTGTATAATGTGCCTTCACATATTGAATAATTGTCTCAAGCCGTTCCAGATTCTTCTCATTCTTCCTCAGTTCCTTCCGGTCTGCCTTCTTGGAAAATGAATGAATCAGAATATAGATCAGTTCAAATATAAGACTGTAACACCGGAAGATATATCCATCTGGCTGCAGCAGATACGCAATCCAGAGATCCTGCAGCGTACTGCGGATCACCGAAATTTTCGTCTGTACCTTCGGATCTTTCGAGTCCATATCCACCGTAAATACATACTCCCTGATATCCGGTACAAACTTCTCAAGAAATGAGAGCGGGATCTGAAGCAGGATGGCTGTATTTCCGTTCCTGCACCGGGTCGAATGAATACTCATGGGATTAATCACAATGAAATCATTCTTCTTGATTTCATACGTCTGGTTGTTCACCTGAACCTCCAGATCCCCATGCGTCAGATATACAATCTCAATCCAGTCATGATGATGCTGGCTTATGACCGACTGTCCAGGGTCAATGAAAAAGTCCAGGTGGATATCCAGCATTTCATCGGTAGATATAAACTCATAACGGTAATTCTCCATCGTCTTCTCCCCCTTTTAACATATCTTACTGAAACTGAACTATTTTGTCAAAGTATCCCCTTCCTTTCAATTCTTCAACCCTGAGTTCACTACTCCCCGCACAAAATATTTCTGCAAAAAGACATACACAATAAATGGAGGCAGAAAGCTTATCACGGATCCTGCCATCGTAAGTCCATAATTCATGATATAACTTCCATTCAGCGCCGCAAGCCCCACCGGGAGCGTCTTAACAGAATCACTGGCCGCCATGATCAGAGGCCATAGAAGGCTGTTCCAGCTTCTTGCAAAGTAAATCACTGCCACCGATATCACTGTTGGCCTGATCAACGGAATTACAACCGTACAGAATATTCTGAAGTCTGAACATCCATCGATTTTTGCACTCTCCAGCAGATCATCGGGAATTGACTGTATCGACTGCCTGAACAATACAACCCCAAGAAATGTAGGAATTGGCAGTATCAATGACTTGAATGTAGCCGCCCACCCAATTTTACCCATAATCATCCACAACGGAACTACTGTAGCCGGAAATGGAATGATCATTGCTGCAAATAAAAACAAAAAAATCCGGTCGTTTCCCGGGAACCGCAGTTTTGCAAAACCGTACCCGGCCAGACTGCACACAACGAGAGTCAGCATAACTCCTGTCACGGATACAAAAAAACTATTAAAAAGCCACTGGAAAAAACCACTGATCTTAAAAAGCTGAATATAATTATTCAACGTGTAATCTGCCAGATCAATACTTACAACATAAGGAGAGTACGTTTCCTGGAAGGAGCACACCAACATATAAGCAAAAGGCAGTATCATGAGCAGCACTAAAAGTAAAAAGAAAAGATCTATAAATAAACCAAATATTTTTTTCATGTTTCCCCCTGCCTAATATAATTTAGATTCCTTATTCTTCAGAAACCTGCGCTGCATAAAGGTGAGCGCAAATACAATAAGAATCAAAACATTTCCCATTGCCATTGCATATCCAACCTTCGAAAATTTAAAGTTCTCCATATACAGATACACCATGGCTGTCAGGCTGGACTGCCCAGGCCCTCCCCCGGTTGTCGTATATACAAGGTCAAAGGTACGAAATCCCTGAATTGCCCCAAGAAAAACCACCATAATAATTACCGGAGACATCAGCGGAATTGTGATGTGTCTGTAGACCCGAAACTTCCCTGCACCATCCACAACAGCAGCTTCATAATAACTTTCCGGTATCTCCAGAAGGCTGTTCAGGAAAAATATCATATAATATCCGGTATTGATCAGCACCTCAATTGTCATCAGTGTCAGTAAAGATGTCTTCTCAGAACCTAAAAGCCCCGATGCTGATCCCCCGAATAATCCTGCAACCGCATTGATTGGTGAATCCGGGTTATTCAAAAGCACCCTGCTCACAATCCCGATGACAGTAACGGAGACAATACTCGGTATGAACATGGCACTTCTGACAAAAGATCTGAACGGCCCCTGCTTTCCTTCCGCAATCCACAATGCTGCCTCAAATGCCAAAACCGTCTGTACGGGTGTAACTAAAGCCACAAAAATAAATGTATTTTCAAGAGATTTTAAAAAGTAAGAATCCTTGCCGAGCTGAATATAATTCTCCAATCCGGTAAACCGCAGCGGGCGTAATATATTATAATCTGTAAAACTAAAAGTCACAGAAATCAAAATTGGAATATACCAGAAAAATACCGTCATAAGCAATATCGGCAGAATATAAAAATACCCATTCTTTCTTTTCTTCACATTCTCACCCCTTCTATTTTTCTAACAACCGCACAATAGCCACTAAAGTTTCCTAAAGTGGCTATCTCATCGTTATTTGCTTTGCCTCTGATAATCCAGATTGTTTCCAAACTCTGTGACTTCTTTCATTGCCTGTTCTGGTGTTATACTGCCATTCATCATGTTCTGAAGGGATTTCCACAGATTTTCATACACTTGAGGTGCCCGAAGCGCTGGTGTAAGAGGCCTCAGAACATCTGCCCCTTCTTCCAGTGCCTTGACCATCATTGGAAATGTATATACTTCTTCTCCTCTGTGCACCGGCGCTCCCTGTGTTGCCTTATGCCACGCTTCCCCTCCTTCGGGACCTGTCATATATTTCATCAGTTCAACAGAAAGTTCCTTATCTTCTGCCCCGGACATTAAGACAAGCTGATCCAAACCGCATCTTGCTCCCATTTCCTCATTTTTCAAAGTCATTGTAAAATCATATTCAAACGGAGCCTCTTTCTCCTCTAACATTTTTGCATTGTTCAGATTAATTCCATTCACGCTGAACGCTGCCTTACCGGTCAGAAAATAGTTTGCGAACATTTCCCCATTTGTCTGTGACATACAGTCCTCTGGTATTACGTTATCAACATTTTTCAAATTATTCAAAAAAGCAGCTGTCTCTACTGCGGCATCTTGATCCAAGATTACTTTCCCATCTGCATCAAAGTTATCCCCGCCAGCCTGGAATAAGAAACTGTACCAGTTCCAGACAAGATCCTGGCTGAATGTTTGTCCCCATCCCTGAGCCAGTCCCCACTGGTCAATTTTTCCGTCTCCGTCTGTATCCTGTGTCGCCGCCTTCGCAATGCGTTCCAGATCTTCCCATGTCTCGGGCACCTGTTCTCCAAGGGAATCAAGAATATCTTTGTTATAGTACACAGCTACCGGATTCCCAATATCCAGTACCAGTCCATATACCTTATCCCAGACTTTTCCCTTCTCCATATAGATATAATTTTCATAGTCCTCCTCTGTGAGGTAAGGTTCCAGATCCTCAACCAGTCCTGAATCAATATAATCCGGAAACATTTCCAGATACAGATACCCTACATCCGGACCGTTGCCCATTTGAATGGCTGATGCATATTTTGCTTCATAGTCATTCCATGGGATAAATTCAAAATTCACGTTTACATTGTGCTCTTCTTCGAAAGGTTTTACGATCTCTGTCCACAGCTCCTTATCATTCCCCTCAGGCGCTTTTGCCGGAAGCCAGGCGGATATCTCCTTCGTCTTTTTTCCTGTATCTTCCTTAGATTTGCTTTCATTTTTCTGCCCACTACCTGCACAGCCGGCAATACCGGTAATTGCTAATGCAAAGCATAAAGCAATTACAGGACTTTTTCCCTTTTTTCTCATGTTTTCTTCCTCTACATTTCATTCATTTTTTCATATGTCCCAAACTTTCTTGCTGCTTCCATAAAGTATTCAATATTTTTCCCCGGAGTCAGCGGCGGTGCCTGGCATCCAAATCCGAGAATGTACCCCTGAGGACTGTCATGTCCCTTTTTAATACACTCTTTTACTGACCTGGTAATACTTTCTTTATTTCCCTGAAGGATTACTTCTACCGGGGATACATTTCCCGCCAGGCAAGTCTTGATCCCCAGCTCATTTTTCGCCTGGCACAGATCCACCTTCTCATCCAGGCTGAAGCTTGCAATGTCCAGCCTATTCATCCACTTCCAAAGCTTTTCCGTCTTTCCGCACATATGCAGAGATGCTTTTTTTCCGGTCTTTAATAATGCATAGTCTGTCAGCTCTTTCAGATATGGAAATACGAATTTTTCAAATACTTTCGGAGAAATCACACTTCCGGATGCCATTGGATCTGCCATTGCGACAGATACACCAAATATAGAAAACGCATCGATACAATTTTTGCTGCTTTCAGTGACAATACGCATCAGCTTATGTACATTTTCAGGGCAGCGGTGTGTATCCTTCAACAGATTTACTGCGCCTCTTAAATAAGATGCAATTGTAAACGGACCTCCAATACTTGATCCAATACCAACAATCCCCTTTGCTTCTCTCTCCAGTATCGAGCATGCTTCAAGATATAACGGAATCCTTCCATCTCTCTCCGGATTTACAGGCCCCATATCATCCAGCATTCGGTAGTCAGTAATAGCCGGAGCGGTAATAAACGGCAGATTGTCTTTCGGATAGCATACATTTGCCCCCATAGCTTCCGCAATCCCATAAGAATTGGCGCCCATCGATATCCCATCTTGTCCGAATCTGTTGAATGCCGCGATTTCAGACTTAACCATAACTTCCACTGACGATACAAGCTTATTCATATCTTCACCGATTAATTTTGCCTTCATTTCCCCCAGAGAAAGTCCACATCTGATTCTATCGTATTTCCTCCCTTCTGCAATTGCCTGTGCTCTTTCAAGCGGCGTCATCTTATCTTTACGGTGCGGTTTCAACATTACAGTTACTCCTCTTGCACAAAATTCTATTTATACAAATATGTATTTAAAGTTTAGGCCTGTTTCTATAATATCGTATCATTCTTACTTATTCGTTTCCAATTGCGTTTTTCAATATATCACTTTATATATTTATTTTATCTATATAAAATATCATCTTACCGAAGAAGAAGCTCTCAAAAATTTCTACGAATCTGCAACAGGTGCCTCTCTTGCAGATGATGAGACCGGATTGTATGGTCAATCCATCTTATATATCTTTGGACTATATGTTCAGGAACAAAATGGTGAAGAAGTGGCACCATAACAAAAGGAGCATGTGACATGCCCCTTTCCCATACTTAATCTATAATTGCCTTTTTCATTCTGATCGACATGAACTGCCTCCCCGGCAGATCAATTCTGAATTTGCCCTGATGAACTCCCAAGTCTTCGATCGTCATATTCCAGGTATCAATTACTTCCACGTGATATTTTGTCTCTTCATCAAAATAGAATTCCCTAAAGGAAGGTCTCATAAAACTATAATAATAGAGCTGATATCCTGTTTTTTCTGCTAATAATGCATCTTCCGGTATGGCACAGATATCATCCCACCCCCGGGTCGCCGGTGCGAGACCGACGCCCGGTGTCTCACACATAATATTGTGAAGGAAATCAAAACGCTTAAAGCTCTCTCCAAGAAGTTTTCCGCCATGAGACCACCACAGTACGTTATCCACATTCATATAAGTTTCACCATGCCCCGGATATGCTCCACGTACAACAGCCTCCCAGAAACGCCGGAGCATTTCTTCTCCGCTGATATTCCCCCATGCATGCTGGATATTCCCTTCATAAGCAATCTCATCCAGCACAATTGGTTTTCGGAAACGCTGACGCCATTCATTGGCAAATTCCGAGGTCTTCAGCAAATCCTGACGCTGAATACTGCAGTGTGTAATCCACGGACGGCTGTGGTCATAAAATCCCTGACAGTTATGGATCGATCGCAAATGATGATATGGGTCATTATTACAAATAATATCTGCATACCCTTCCCAATCTTCGATTGTCTTATGAGTCAGCAAATCATATTCATTGGCTAATGACCACCAGATATTGTGATATGCTGCAAATCGTGCAATGACATACTTCCAGTAAAGAGCATCCTGTTCTTTTGTCATCTGTGAAAATCCCCAGCGGTCATAAGGATGCATGACAATCAAGTCAGCTTCAATTCCAAGCTTACCTACCGCCTCAATACATTTTTCAACCTGCTGGAAATGCTTTGGATTAAATCTTGTAAAGTCCCAATGATTCCCTTCTGTCTTATCCGTATAATCATTAAAATTATCGCTTGTCAGCACACTGCTGTCCATCGGTGTTCCTTCATATGGATAAGATCTCGGCTCTCCAAGATTGTAATCATAATGCTTTGGAAAAACACAGAAACGTATCTTATTAAACTTTGCTTCCTTCAGGCTTTCAAGCGTCTCCTCAATACGCTCATCACTTTGAAGGTTCCATACATAACAAGTCGTTCCAATGGAATAATAGGGTGTTCCATCCTCATATGCAAAATGATATGTATTGGCTGTCCGTACCGGTCCATGATTACTTTTATCCGGAGCCGTCACCTGAAATCTACCGCTTACCTTTTCCTCTGAGAATGTTCCTTCTATTTTAAAGCTGTATTCTCCTTCAAAAGAAGGCATAAATCTGACTCTGTAAACCCCGTCTCCATCATAAAATCCCGTCACATGCACAGTTTCATGTCTGCCTGTAAAAACACCCTGGATTGTATAATCCGTGAATGGATTTCCATCTGCTCTTCCCTCACAGGCAACCTCAAAAACATCCCATTTTTTTACCTTTAATACTGTACTCTCACTCATTCATTTACTCCTTTCAAAATACCTTTTATTGGTTTGCTTTTCTTCTTTCTAAATCTTCTATAATTCCATCATATTCCTTATCTAATTTATATCTCGTAACAACAAATGCTAATATACTATAGACAACCACTGGAACATAAAGAAAAATAATCCGGATTCCATTGACTGCCATTTCAGGCTGTACATCACTGGAGCTGACATATCCAAATGCTGCGAGAACCCATCCAAGTACGGCCACGCCTAAACCCGTACCAATTTTAATGCCAATAGAATTGGCACTGAACACAAGGCCTTCGGCACGAATTCCTGATTTCCACTCATTGTACTCAACCGTATCCGCCAGCATTCCATACATCACCCCTGAGATTGCTGCGTTTCCTGCTCCCTTAATAAAAGCTGTCACATAAAGCATCATATAATTTTCCGGTGCCAAAATGACCATTCCGTAACCGACAATCGAGATAACTGCTCCCCCTAAAATAATCCTCTGCTTACCAAACTTTCGGATTAAAACGGTACATAATCCAAAGGTGGCAAAGGAGGCAATCGTCTGAAACAAAGAGATGCTTCCCACTAAGCTCGTATCATTCATAACATACTGCGCGTAATATACATTTACACCAATCAGAGCCTGTCCAAAATGATTCACAAAGAAGACACATAACATAATGAGCCAGTATTTATTGTGAATCATAGATTTGATTGCCTCTTTAATGTCCAGTTTCTGACCCTTAGCCTCTGAATGATCAACTACTCGTTCTTTTGTAGAAAGATATACAATCAGAAAAATAACTGTCGCAACTGCTCCATAAATAACAAATGTAATCTGCCATGCCCTGGCTGTATTACCAAAATGCTTCACTAACGGCAACGTCAGTATATTTACAACGAATGCACCTGCAAAGGCAAACACCATTTTAGAGATATTCAGATATCCACGCTCTCTTTGATTTTTTGTCATCAGTGTTGCAAGAGAACCAAAAGGCAGGTTAATCGCTGTATAGACAACGGTTGTCGCCAGATTGTAAGACAGGAATGCATAAATAATTTTGCCGGTCATTCCAAAGTCAGGTGCCGTAAACATCAGGACAAGTGATACGGCAAATGGTATACACCACCACAGAAGCCATGGGCGTGCCTTTCCCTTCGGACTTTTCACCTTTTCCATCAACACTCCAACTGTCAGATCACTAAACCCATCCAGCAATCTTGACAGCAGCATGATGGTGCCGACGACTCCTGCGCCGATCCCCGCCACATTCGTCATAAAATAAGTAACAAAGGACGCAACCGGCGCGTACATCATATTGTTGGCGAAATCGCCGATCCCATAACCAATTCGTTCTCCCATTCCCAGTGCAGCATTTTCATTATTCGTATTTTTATTCACTGGTTCATTTTTCATATGAACTTAACCCTCCCGTAATTATTGTGATAAACAGTAGTTTCTAAAATAAAGTGCGCCTTCATCTTTTATAAACTTTATTATAAACATTTTATTTAATATTTCAACTTTATTTTTGTATTTTTAAATTTTTCGTTGATTATTATAAACTTTTATTATCTTTATTGTTAATATATTCTATTTATTAAACTTATTTTTAAACTTTTTGTTTATATACAGCCAAATGGAGTCTTTTCCCTGTATGTAAAAAAGCCACAGCCATTTCAGCTGCAGCTTCTTAAGTTCTATTCTTTAATTATATGAGTTGCCAGAGAACACAGTCCCTACCGGACACTCTCACCTAATATCAGTTCACACCGTGAAGCAACCTTAAACTTCGTATTACCTGGGGTCTGTATTTCGCGAAGAAGCAATTCTATGGCCATATAAGCCCGGTCTGTATGCGACACCTGTATACAGTCAAGCTTCACTCCGCCTGTCATATAGGTCGGCAATTCATCCACTCCCATAATAGAAATCTGCCTGGGCACCTCAATATTCCTTTCTCTTAATGCTTTGATCACTCCGATTGATATCTGGTAATTTTCCATAATAAATGCATCCGGTAAAGAGTGCTCCACCAGCCAGTCACTCATAAATGTACCCACGGATTCAATCGTCGTACCAACAGGAACAATTGGACATGTCTCCAGTTTAAGCCCCATTTTGTGGAGACCGGCAACATACCCCATCCTGCGGCGTTCGAAATTATACATTCCGATCCTCTGCGATAAATATTCGATTCGTTTACAGCCCCTGGATACCAGAAATTCCACAGCCTTCTGAACCGCAGTCTCATTGTCTATAACAACACTGTGATATCGGTTGCCTGCATCATAATCAAAGGTAACCATCGGCTTCCGGATCGCCCTAAAACCTTGATCAAAATCATGTTCCGCCATCTCCGTTGCATATACAAGCACACCTGCCACCGTAGGACTGTTGCACTCCTCTACAACACGCTGGATCTCCTGTTCATCACTTCCTACATAAGTAATCCCAATGTTATACCCCTGTTTTTTCGCTTCGGTATCAAAAATACGCAGCATTTCAGTCCAAATATTAAGGGCAGGATCGCAGATAATGCCAAGCTTCCGGTCAAACATGATAATTTTAATCGTCAGACCGGAAGATATCTTCTGTTCTATAGAATCTGTAGTTGTAAATACATGGCCAAGCTGCTGTTCCATCTCCTCCTGACATTTCAGTACCATATCCCTTGTTTCCTGACTCACCCCTGGTTTTCCATTTAAAGCCAACGATACTGTAGCCTTGGATATCCCTAACTGCCTGGCAATATCTACCGCTTTTATTTTCATAATTATTGTTTACCTCTAATCAAATAGTTTAATTATGTCTATATTACCTCAATTAGTTTATGCGGTCAACAATACTTATACTTAATTTATCCCTCACAAATTCCATCAATCCAATTCAGCAGTTCCCCAATATCATAGTCTCCCGCATGTGGAATCCCCCAGGGATATGCAAGGTCTGTATCCACGCCATTTGCACGCAGCTTTGCCGCGAGCATCGCAGAGACCGCAAGCGACGTATCCCGGTCAACTACCCCATGGCGGATCCTTAGATGTTCTGCCTTCACCGCGTTCTCATCTTCGATATACTCCATCGGATTCATCATCTTAATCTGCTGTTCCTCTGCAAGTTCTCCCTCCACAGTGCTGTGATCCTGGCTGAACTTTGTAAAATGCCTGTATCTGTCAGTAACACTTCCAAAGAGCTCATTTTCCGGTGTCCCCATGGACACATTGTCAAATGCAGGCGTTGTCTTCATGCGTGTGCGAAACTTCACATACTGATCAAAATCTATCTCCGGCCTGCCGTCCTGAACCGTAATCCAGTGATACTCAGACAGATCTGTTCCTTTTAAAATCTCGCCTTGCACTGCCGCTTCTACACAGGATTTCACATACTCCTTAAAACTTCCATTTCCCTGCGCGTCAAGTTCCAGAGGATTCCCTTGCTCGTCTCTAAGCTTCAGGCTGTTCAAATATTCCGGAAACCTGTCTTTCAGCTTTCCTGACATCACTTTTTGTTCCTCTGTCATCTGCCCATCCACAGGGATCATCTCCGGCTTTTCACCTGCCTTTACAGGAGGCTCAAACTTCATACTGTGATAGTCATTCAGGCCACAGAATTCCCACTCATAAGCCATATCGGCATGTTCCAGATTCGTGATCGGGCAATAGCAGGAAGCTGCAAATATACGATCCTCTTCCTCTGCTGCCCCCATCGCCTGTAAGTACGGCTCATAATCCGGATGATTTCCTGTTGTACCAAGCAGAGAGGACAACGCCCCTCCTGCACTTGTCCCGTTAGAAATGATTTTCTCAACCTCCCCGGGTATCCGGTCTTTATTAAACCTCAGATATCTCACTGCCGCCTTCAGGTCACAGATTGCCGCCGGAGCCATCCCGATATAATTCCCTTCTCTGTCCTTCTGCTCTCTTCCCCGCACTCCGGGCGATACAACAACCAGTCCATGAAGCAGGGCAAAAAATGCCGCATTCATCTCACCATGTACGTTTTTCCCCGGGCGCTCCACAGGCCCCGGCATGTATCCTCCAACGGTGTTGGGAAGAAAGATCGGCGCATTGTCCAGATCATAGCTGCCAATCGCTTTGCCTTTATAATAATCCTCGGGAACATAGATGCTTAGAACCTGTACCTTTTCATCCACCGGCTGCACCACATACGGAATATTTTCAAATGCACGGTAGACAAGTGTATGTCCATCCATTTCCAGTGTCTCTACCGAATACTTTTTTGTGTCAAATATCAAACTGTTCTTCATAATGTTCTACCCCTTTATTTCTATGTTAGCGGCTGTGGCGTGCTTCCAGCTCTGTCTTTATCTGATTCTCATACTTATCAATATTCAGGAACAGACTTACAATCAACAACAATGCCGCAAGAATCACCCCATACCATGTGTAAGCGAACAGAATTGCAGATTTCGCAGATTCTGTCTGTACCGCCGCCGTTCCAACGTATCCGCCTGCTGCCACAATCCAGCTGGCAATCGCAGCGCCAAGCCCCAGCCCAATCTTCTGTCCAAAGCTTACACAGCTGTTCACAAGTCCTTCTGACCGCACATGGAACTTCCACTCTCCGTAATCTACAACCTGGGCAGACAGCGCGAATCCACAGGCAAAGATTGCACCGTTTCCAAATCCGCGGACAACCGTCCCAATAATTACAGTTTCCGCATTGGCACCGCCGAATGCCGCGATCAAAAATCCCACAAGCATCAATACCGAACTGATGATCAGTGTTTTCTGCTGTCCGGCTCTCTTTACGATTGACGGTACGAAAAAGTTGCCGACAATAACCGGAATCGTAAGCGCCATAGAAAGCGGTGTCATCATCCCCGGGTCTTCCAGAATGATGTTACAGAAATAATATGTAACCGAACCATTTCCCGATGCAATACTCAGCGCCAGAATGAACAATGCTGCCAGCAGATAAAAGTACTTGTTTTTAAAGAGTGCAGGTACCGCTTCTTTCAAAGGCACCGTCACAATCTTAACTTCCTCCGTATCTGAATCCATATCCAGATGTTCTTTTGTCCCGAAAAAGCAGATTAAAATCATAACCGCTGTGATAATTCCATATACAACAGAAACCATTCTCCAGCCCCAGACAGCGACGAATCCAATCGTAAATCCTGTCACAATCAATTGTACAACATTATTGATAATCTGATTGATTGACGTCATCGTCTGGCGGTCATTTACATCCAATGTCATACGGGACAGAAGACACGTATGGGAAATCATATATGCCGTAAACATAATACAATTTAAGAAGATATATGTCAGATATGCGTACACAAGTTTTGCCGTACTTCCCATAGATCCCGGAACATTAAATGTGAGAACCAGGCCTGCACAGATCAGTGGTGCACTGATCAGAAGCCATGGTCTTGCCTTCCCCCATTTTGTCTTTGTCTTATCGATGATTCCTCCCATGATGATATCGCTGATACCATCTAAAAGCCTGGTAAGCAGCATCATTGTCCCAATTGCTGCCGCTGCGATTCCTACCGAGTCCGTATAATACGCTGTTAAAAATGTACCCAGAAGCTGTGTAATAATATTGCCTCCACCAGATCCGATCCCATAACATAACTTTTCTTTTACGCTGATTTTCTTATTCATCTTTTTCCTCACTCCACTTTCTCATCCGTTGCTTTGTTATGTCCTTTGACATCCTTATCTTATCACCTGCGAGTACTCTCATCTTTTCCTTTTTTATCTGATAAATTACCAAAATTTGCACTTGCTGCTTTTGGCAGCAACGAAAAAACAGGAACAGACTCAAGCCTGTCCCTGCCGGATTACGGATTTACGATATTTCAGTGGAGTTGTTTTATAAATAGCCTTAAACGCATTGATGAACCCTCTTGCGTCTGCGAACCCATGGTTGACTGCGATCTCCAGTATTGTCTTATCTGTGTTAAGCAGATCATCTCTTGCTGCATTTACCCGGTATCTTGTCAGGTATTCCTTAAATGTAAGCCCTGTATTCTTTTTAAAAAACCTGGAAAAGTATTCTCTTGTAAAATAAAAACGCCTGGCTACTTCCCCCTGCGTAACGGGTTCCGTATAGTGTTCCCTGACATATTCCATAATTCCCCGGAGCCGTTCCAGATTCTTCTGGCTGTTCACCGGAAGGACTTCCTCCTTCAAAACAAGCCCGTCCCTGCAGATCCAGTACATCAATTCATACACTTTGCCTGTCAGCCATAACTGCTCATACGGCTTTAGCTCCTTCTGCTGATCTCCGTAAGCTGACAGTTCTTTCATAATTTTACCGATCTCTTCCATATTCAGGTCTGCATCTGCCACAAAGTACATCTCATGCATCTTCGGTACGATCTGTTTGATAAACTCATCATTGATATTTAATACGACCGCAATTTCTTTCTGTCCGCTGTCCACCGTCTCATCCGTCATAACTTTATGGATACTTTCTGAATTCACAATGAATAATTTCCCCGGGCCCGCCCGGTAAACCCGGCCATCAATATAATGCCTTGCGTTCCCTATGAAGGTGTACACGATTTCTACCTCCGGGTGCCAGTGTTCCAGGATGTTGATAATATTCCCCTGTTCATCCCACGTCGTTTTATCCGTAATATTATGAATCCGAAACGGCAGGCTCTTCGTATACTCTACCATTTCATAGCACTGCCGGTTCCTGTTTCCTTCCTCTGATACAGACAATTCTTTGGCCTCCTTATTATTTCCCATATTTCCGCAAAATTTAACATCGGTTTTTTGAAATCCCACAGCGTAATAATACTGACAAACCTGTCTACTTCCATCTGATAATCGCCTTTCACTTTATATCGTGGCCATACGGATGTCAATAATCACATGGTACAATAAAAAAGGAAACAAATCAAATCTTTGAATACTTAGATGCTTTTTAAACAGATAAGGCGGTGAACACTGATCTCCCTCAGCCATCAAAAGTTTACGCGCACCTTTTCCAAAAAAAGCGGCCAATCCCCTGTAAATGCCGGAATTAGCCGCTTTTCATACTTTTCTCTATATCTCAGCTATTTTTTACGTTTTGTATTCTTCCGCTTCATGGCCCTTCCAATTACCAGTCCACCTGATACTAATACAAGGAACAGATAAAGTGTCATATAATTTACATCTCCTGTCTTCGCGGCAGTCTTTTTCACCTCTGATTTCTGATTCGGCTGTACACTGCCGGACTGTTGTTTTGTATCCGGTTTTTGCGGCTGCGGCACCGGCTTTAGCGTCTCCGGCTTCTCCTGTCCTGGATCTGGTTTTGGAGTCTCCGGTTCCTGCGGTCCTGGATTTGGTTTTGGGTTATCCGGTTCCTGTGGTCCTGGACCCGGCTCTGGATTCTCCGGTTCCCCCGGTCCCGGATCAGGTTCTGGATTCTCCTGTTTTTTTACTCCGGCTGTCAGGCCGTACATACTAAACCCAGATGTTTCAAATCGTATGGTACTTCCATTCACCTCATATTCCAGAACAACAATTGTATACTCTGGCTGCCCAGTCTCTGTGACATGTATCACTTCTACTTCCTCCCGTCCTGAGACTGGTGTATTCCGAAGCTCCATGACCACGGTCTTCTCCTCCGGAAGCAGATATTTTTCTCCGGTCATTGTATCCACGAGGCTAAAATCATACAGTGACAGAAGTTCTTTTTCTTTCAGAAGGCCTTCTACAAGTGTAAACCGGTCATCACTGTCCTTAATCTCCTGCACTTCTAAGCGGACTGACCACGGCAGGAACGTCCCTTCTACAAGGTATTCTCCGTTCTGCCGGTTCACCGTTCCTGACTGCTCTTGAGCCGTTGTAAGTTTCTGTAAAATCAGCGGATCAATCTGCCCCTGTTCTTCGGCCGTCAGCGCCCCGTATGCCCTGGTAGCTTCCACAACCTGGTCGGCATCTGCATGGGTCTGTACCGGCTGCGGCAGATTTTCGATCATCTGAACAACAGCCTCTGCACTGACCGCCATACGGATCTCCATCTGTCCGGCTGTGTAGCTGATTTCATAATTCGGGTTATCAAATGGCTCCAGCAAAATGATGTCATATGACCCTATCATATCTCCCTGGCTTATATAGCCTAGTTTTCCCCCGAGCTTGTCATCTCCTGCCAGGTTTCCTTCCGTGATTTTCCAGGTGAACTCAGGATCCGGGTCACCGACATATTTAAACTTATGATCCGCGGTCACGGTAATCGGTCTTTTCTTTACATCTACCGGAAGTGCCTTTTCCAGTTCCGAGTCCTTGCCTTTATGATAGACTGCCACAGGATTCTGCTTCCCTGCATCACCTACAAGTGCATCCGGGTCTTTCCATGTCCAGCTGCCATCTGCCGGAAGTTTTACGGTACTTAATTTATCACCATACACTGCGGTAAGGCCGTCTGGTATATTCAGAGGCAGTGCCTTGATATTTACCATAGCCGTCAGCCTTGAATTGACCGCATGCTTCACAGTTACCAGTGTCTCGCCTACATAGCCTTTTGGCAGAAACAGAGTCGCAAACGTATAATTATCGGGATCTCTGCTTATGTGTACGCCACTTGCTGCACTGTCCGGATCTACAGACCATTCTAACGCTTTTTCATTAGAATCGGATATGAGTGTGGCCCAGAGTTTCACTTCACGGTCCTTTTCACTGTAATCCACTTCTTTTGATTCTGCATCCAGCATCAGGATTCCCTGTCCCTGCTCATAGCCATTCAGGTAGAGCGGCCATGTATTCGTCTGTCCTGAAATTCCCTGCAGTACAGGCAGCGTACTCTCTCCTGCCGGGTTGACATCCATCGACCAGACAGTATCCATATCAAGTTGAACCTGTTCTTTCCAGAACGTCTCCTTATCACGTGCTTTTTCCCTGGATACGTCCTCCCCGGCACTGCCGTTTTTATCATTCATACTGCCGTCAAGTACCATTCCTTCATACCCATAGACCGACTGCAGATTGATTCCGCCGTTTCCATATCCGAGAACTCTGGCGCTGCTGCCCGCCTCTTCTGACTCTACGGTATGATTCAAAGCTGCACTGTATTCCAGAGTACTGCT
>URQQ01000005.1 GCA_900549995.1 uncultured Lachnospiraceae bacterium
TATGAATATGGGGACAACCTGTATGTGAACCCCACAAACCGCTGCAACTTCAACTGCGAGTTCTGCCTGCGGCACAACCAGAGCTCCGGCGGCAGCATCTATACCCACAATTTGTGGCTCAAGCGGGAGCCAAGCAAGGAGGAACTCCTGGCCTCCATCGAGAGCTGGGACCTCTCCAAGTACAAGCAGCTGGTGTTTGTGGGCTTTGGCGAGCCCACCTAACGGCCAAAATCCAAGTCCCAGCTGATGGCCGGCGCTCTGCTGGACAAAGCGTACAACGACGCCATTGAGGCGAAGGCCAGGGGGGAGAAGATCTTCACCCGCATGGACACCAACGGCACTGGCTCCCTCATCAACGGCCGGGATATCGCGCCGGACTTTGCCGGCCGGTTCGACATGGTCTCCATCTCCCTGAATACCGACACGGCGGAAAAATACGAAGCCCTGTGCCACCCGGCCCAGCCGGGAGCCTATCAGGCCATGAAGGACTTTGCGCGGGAGGTGGGAAAGTACGTCCCCACCGTGATGATGACGGTGGTGGACACGATTCCGGCGGAGGAGATTGAAAACTGCAGTCTTTTCAAAATTGACCACCATCTGTGGAAGAAAGGTTTTATAAGACCTGCATATGGACGGCTTGGCTTTATCGAAGATCAGGGCCTGTTCCTGACGATGACATGTGAAGAACGAAATCCTCTTCGCACATTTCATGAAGACAACACTCCGGTATATCTGGACAGTGCAATGGAAGCCTTTTTCTGTTTTGACCAGGCATCGGGAATCTATCTGAACTTCGAGATGAACGCAAACGGTGCCCTGCTTGCAATGTATGGCTCGGGACGATCCCGGCGTAAACCACTGCCTCCAAAACTTCATGCTTCCTGCCAATGCAAAGCTGTGATAAATGAAACTTCCTGGAGTCTTTCGCTTCATATACCGCTTAGCGTTCTTGACTATGTATACGGCAGTATTGATCTGAAAAAAGAAAGTCGTTTTACCTGCAATTTTTATAAAATATCTGAGACTCCTGCAATTGAACATTATGCAAGTTTCTCTCCGGTTTTAACCCAAGCACCTGATTTTCACCGTCCCGAATATTTTTCGGACGCTGTTCTGGTATAACCGATACTAACCGGTGCATATGACTGTAAAGCATTTGTCCCGGCTAAGCAACTAAATATTAATTATGTATTTATGAAAGGAGCATATTATTATGCAAATTTACAAAGCATCAGACTACGCTGGAATGAGTAAGAAAGCTGCCAACATTATTTCCGCTCAGATTATCATGAAACCAAACTGTGTTCTCGGCCTTGCAACAGGTTCCACACCAATCGGAGCATACAAGCAGCTGGTAAAATGGTATGAAGACGGTGATCTTGACTTTTCAGGCGTCACAACAGTCAACCTGGATGAGTACAAAGGTCTTCCCCGCGAAAATGACCAGAGCTATTATTACTTCATGCATGACAATTTATTCGATCATGTCAATATTGATCCATCCAATACATATCTTCCAGACGGCACAAAAGAAGACGCACAGGAAGAATGCACAAGATACGAAGCTCTGATCCAGTCTCTCGGCTGCCAGGATCTTCAGCTTTTAGGGCTTGGACATAATGGGCACATCGGCTTCAATGAACCTGCAGATTCTTTTGAACAGCTTACACATTGTGTTGATCTGCAGGAAAGCACCATCGAAGCTAACAAACGTTTCTTTGCTTCTGCCGCAGATGTTCCGAGAAAAGCTTACACTATGGGAATCAAAACAATCATGCAGGCAAAGAAAATCCTCGTTGTTGTGAGCGGCGAAGACAAAGCTGACATCGTAAAAAAAGCGTTCTTCGGCCCAGTTACCCCTCAGGTTCCTGCCTCCGTACTTCAGCTGCATAACGATGTTACAATCGTTGGTGATGCTGCTGCACTTTCCAAAATCGATCTGTAAGGTCACAACTCATTGAATGATCATATGCATAAAAATGCGGTGCCAGAAAAATCCGGCACCGCATTTTTTATGCATGTGGAATGTCTGTATATTCTGAAATTTCCCTGCTGACTGTGCACAAATCTTCCCGGCCAAGGCTGTGGATATCTTCGTGCCCCGTAATTCTTGCAAATGTACGAAGTTCTTCAAATGTACAGTTCAGATAATTGCCCACACGCGCCGCTGCCGCCTCAACTTTCAGGCGTTCCCTGAGCTTTGGATCCTGCGTCGCCACACCCACCGGACACATCCCGCTTCCGCAGATCCGGTACTGCTGGCAAGCTGCTGCAATTAATCCCGCGGAAGCAACCGCCACTGCATCTGCTCCCATTGCGATCGCTTTTGCGAAATCCGAAGAGACCCGAAGTCCTCCCGTAATTACAAGGTCGATGTCAGCACCCACCTCGTCCAGATACTTTCTCGCACGGTACAGTGCATAGATCGTAGGTACACTTGTGGCATCTCTGACCAGCTTCGGACTCGCTCCTGTTGCACCGCCCCTGCCATCAATCGTAATAAAGTCAGGTTCCGCAAACACACAGTATTCCAGATCCTTCTCAATCTTCCCTGCTGCTATTTTAATTCCAATCGGCCTTCCGTCAGAAGATATTCTTAACTGTTCCACCAGTTCCTTCAATTCTTCTTTCGTTGTAATGTCCGAAAACTTTGACGGGCTGATGATATCCTGTCCCAATGGTTTGTTTCGGATCCTTGCAATCTCCGGAGTCACCTTTCCTCCCGGAAGATGTCCTCCCATACCCGGTTTGGTTCCCTGGCCAATCTTCAGTTCAATCGCATCCGCATTCTTCAGATTCTCCGGTGTCACACTGTATTTGTTCGGTACATACTCAAATATATACTTATATGCGGCATCCATTTCCTCCGGGAGTATTCCTCCCTCACCGCTGCACATCGCAGTTTTTGCCATCGCACTTCCCTTGGAAAGGGCAATTTTCGTCTCCTTCGACAATGCCCCAAATGACATATGTGATATGTATACCGGTCCCTCCAGTACCATTGGTTTCTTTGCATGTTTTCCAATCACTGTCCGGATCTTCACTTCGGCATGTTCCTCAAGCGGAGGCGGATTCAGCTGCGCTCCCAGAAGCAGGATCTCATCCCAGGAAGGCATCGGCATCTTCGTCCCCATCGCCTCTATGATCGGTCTGCCAGTCACTGCCATCTGATGGATTTCATCCATATACCGGCAGGATGCATCCATCCTCCGATATTCCTTCGGATACGCAAGCGGCTCCTCTTCTGAGCCCGCCTCCTTTACTTCCGCTTTCTCATCCAGTTTTTCATCCATTTTCTGAAATGAATCTTTTGGATGTCTGCACATGGGACACTCCCTGAACTCATCGAAAGACTGCCCCTCCTTTGCCTCATCAAAAACATATCCGCAGACACTGCATTTGTATTGCGCCATACCTTCTCCTCCTATATCACTGTTTTTATCCGCCTGAAACGTTTGCTTTTGTCATTTTTTCCACATTTTTATAAAAACCGGTATATACGATCCCAGTGTAAATGCCATCACTGTCGCGCAGAGCAGTAAAAGTGCAATCGAAATCTTCTCGGGCATCTGCGGAAATATAAATATCAGAATCATGACTCCGTAACTTACAGCCGTACAGACTTTTCCAAACCACATGGCACCATCAAGCTTCCTGCCTTTTTTCGCAAGCAGCAGAAGCCCCATCACTCCCATAAATCCTTCTTTTACAATATACAATATGGCCACATACCGGACCATGACATTTTCCACAGCCAGACACAGGATCAGAGTTCCAAGTGTCAGTTTATCCGCAATGGGATCAAGCATCTTCCCAAGTTCCGTCACCATATTGAATTTTCTCGCAATTTTGCCGTCAAACAGATCCGTGAGACCTGATATTACGATCAAAACAGCCGTCGATATGTAATCTCCCTTCATAAACCGCCATACAATAAACGGTAAAAGCAAAATCCGGAAATATCCCATGATATTCGGTATGGAGAATATTTCTTTTTTCGTAAGTTTCATCTTTGCATTATCTCTTTTCCCAATATTAAAGAATATTTTTTGTTATTACTTCAAATTCAATTCCTCTGCTGGAACAATCGTTCAGATACGTCACCGCTTCTTCCAGTTTCTGTATAATCTGCTGTCTTTCTTCCCAGTCATCTCCGACCATGTCCCTGTCCACCATTGACCGTTTCACAATTTTCAAATACTTTACCAGTTCATTATTCATAATACGTCCTCCTTTTAGCTGCCTGAATCAAAATATCTGTATAGATTTATTTTATCACATTTGTCTGAAAAGAACAGAAGTTTTCTCGAAAAAGAAGGACAGTTTCCGTTTCCGAAACCTGTCCTTTTCCCAACCAGACGAAACTTTTCCCTTCCTTGAAAGAAAAAATGTCCGCCAGACTGCAGTTTATGTTTATTTATGACTATGGCAGGAATCTCCTGCTCCATGACCGCATCCATGTGTACCGCAGTTTCCATGCTCTCCGTGATCATGATGACTGCAGGAAACTTCCGGGTTGTACTTTAAAGTTCCATTTACCCAGTCTTGTACAGCCTCATCTGCATTTCCCGATACACCTCCATAGAGGGTAATCCCTGCCTGTGCCAATGCATTCTGTGCTCCGGCACCGATTCCGCCGCATATAAGAATCTCCACCTGATGCTCTTTCAGAAAATCTGCCAGTGCGCCATGTCCGCTTCCTTCTGTCCAAACGATTTCATCTGATACGATTTTCTGATCCTGAATTTCGTACACCTTAAATGCTTCCGTATGTCCAAAATGCTGAAATACCTGTCCATCCTCATACGTTACTGCTGCTTTCATAATCATTACCTCTCCTTCAATTATTAACTGTAAATGTTCCAGGGTACTGACATATTGTTATTATCAGCACACTTTAGTTATAATACGTTTTTTCTGATCCTGCAATGCCTTAAAATTGTATTTTTTTAAAAACAATCCAAAAGTTATAGACAAAACTTTAATTTAGTAGTATATTAACTTCATAATTTCACACGTTAAAGTTTAGCAGTGTAACGTTGTAAGTTTTGATAAATTCATCAGGAGGTATATATTTATGAAATTAGAAAACAAAATCGCAATAGTGACAGGCGCAGGCAAAGGGATCGGAAAAGAAATCGCACTCGCACTTGGTGCAGAAGGAGCACAGGTAATTCTCGTGTCCAGAACAAAGACAGACCTTGACCTTGTCGCATCGGAAATCGAAGAAAAAGGCGGCAAAGCACTGGCAATGCCAAGAGACCTTACAGATTCTTCTCAGGTACAGTCTATGGTTGACGAAACAGTCGAAAAATTCGGACGTATCGATATTCTCGTCAACAATGCCGGCGGCTACCCGAAAGAAATCTATGACATCGCCCAGGAAAACCCAATTAAAATCTGGGACTGGAAAGAGGAACAATGGGATCAGATTATCAAAACAAATTTAAAAATCCCATTCTTATGTATCAATAAAGTCGTTCCAGTAATGATAAAACAGAAAAAGGGCGATATTGTCAACATTTCATCCCGAATGGGACGCATCGCTTCACAGATGGGTGCATATGCATGTGCGAAAGCAGCAATTGTTACATTGACTAAGACAACAGCAATCCAGACACTTGAATACGGAATCAAAGTAAATGCCATTTCACCGGGAATCCTTGATACTCCGGGGCAAAGAGTATATAATCATTCCGTGGGGCAGGATGGCGTTGCCATGGGTAATGCGGCAGATGTCGCAAAGGCTGCCCTCTATCTGATCTGCGACTCACCGGCAAATATGGCTGGCCAGTCTATGGATCTTTTCACTACCGTTTAAACTATTATAGCAGAAACATCAGAAGCATCAAAGGAGTATAAAAATGATTGTAAAATTAAAGGAAAATGTCACAACCGACCAGATACAGGATTTCGTACGCTGGGCTGACCGTCAGGAAGTACAGGTCAGAACTGTTACCGGTACAATTAATACATTGTTAGGATTAATCGGAGACACAACACATATCTCAATAGAACAGGTTCAGGCAATGGATATTGTCGAAGACGTAAAGCGTATCCAGGAACCATATAAAAACGCAAACCGGAAGTTCCATCCAAAAGATACGGTCATCTCCATTGGGGATGCTAAAATCGGCGGCGGCAATTTTGCAGTCATCGCAGGCCCATGTTCTGTAGAATCCGAAGAACAGATCTGTGAAATCGCGAGAGAAGTAAAATCTGCCGGAGCCGGACTCTTAAGGGGAGGGGCATTTAAACCAAGAACTTCACCTTATGCTTTCCAGGGCCTCCGTAAGGATGGGCTGAAAATGCTTGTCACTGCAAAGCAGGAAACCGGTCTTCCAATTGTAACAGAGATTATGGATATTGCACAGCTTCCTCTCTTCGAAGAAGTGGATGTCATCCAGGTCGGCGCAAGAAATATGCAGAACTTTGAACTGTTAAAAGAACTCGGGAAAATCCGTAAACCAATTCTGTTAAAACGTGGACTTTCCAGTACAATTGAAGAACTTCTGATGAGTGCTGAATATATTATGGCCGGGGGAAATGACCAGGTAATTCTCTGCGAACGCGGAATCCGTACTTTTGAAACCGCAACAAGAAATACACTGGATATCTCAGCGATACCGGTGCTGAAAAAGCTTTCCCACCTTCCGATTATCGTTGATCCAAGCCACGGAACAGGAAAATCTTCTCTGGTAGCCCCGATGTCTCTCGCAGCAACTGCTGCAGGTGCTGACGGACTGATCATCGAAGTACATAACCATCCTTCACAGGCGCTCTGCGACGGACCTCAGTCCCTGACTCCGGATGCCTTCCGTGAACTGAAAGATTCCATTGATAAAGTTGCCGCTGCTGTGCATGCATAACATCGCTTCCTGAAAGGATATTCTTTATGATTACAGTACCTATACATACTTCGAAGCCATACAATGTATCTATCGGTAAGGGTCTGCTTGCCCAGGCCGGAAGTCTGATGGCTGACCGGATTGCTCCATGCAGGGCAGTCCTCGTGTCAGACTCCACAGTCGCTCCGCTTTATGCGGCTCAGACGAAAGAGTCACTTATATCCGCCGGATATGAAGTGATACAATATATCTTTCCCGCCGGAGAAGCTTCAAAAAACTGGTCTGAGCTTGGTGCTCTTCTTGAGTTCCTTGCACAGTCACACCTGACGAGAACAGATATTCTTGTCGCTCTTGGAGGCGGGGTTACCGGAGATCTGACCGGATTTGCCGCATCCATATATCTTCGGGGAATCCGCTATGTTCAGATTCCAACTACATTGCTTGCCTGCGTTGATTCCTCTGTCGGCGGAAAGACAGCCATCGATCTGCAGTCCGGGAAAAATCTGGCAGGTGCTTTCTGGCAGCCCCAGCTTGTAATCTGTGATACCGATACGCTTGATACACTCAGCAGCCATATCTTTCTGGATGGTGTGTCTGAGAGCATCAAATATGGCATTATCCGTGATCCGGAACTTTTCCATGAGATCGAATCCGGCGGATTTCAGAGCCACGGTGATGAAATCATCGCAAAATGCATTGCCATGAAGGGCGAGATCGTCGCAGAAGATGAATTTGATAAAGGTACAAGGGAATTGCTCAATTACGGACATACTCTGGGGCACGCGGTGGAAAAATGCAGTAATTTCTCAATCAGCCATGGACACGCGGTTGCCATCGGGATGCATATGGCTGCTAAAATCTCCGCACGAATCGGTTTCTGTACTAAAGACTGTGCAAATCAGATCAGCCAGGCACTCCTAAGGCTCGGATTTTCACTGGATTGTCCTTATTCTAAAGAAGAGCTTTTACCTGCTGTCCTGCTGGATAAAAAACGCAAAGGAGAAATGATCGACTTTATCCTCCCAAAAGAGATTGGATGCTGTGAGATCTATCCTGTAAAAATAAAAGAACTGGAAGAATTTCTTGGATAAAGAAATTCTTCCAGTTCTTCACTTTCCTACTTTTTCACAACCGGAATCCAAACCTCGCTTTTATAATCTGGTGCCATCATATCCCCATCTGAATAAGCCTCAATTTCCGGCGAAGCGGCGTGCTCATAACCGGAATTCGGGAACCATTCAGAAAAGATTCTCTGCGTCACCTCCTGCAGATTGTTGGGCAGCGGACGCATCGGCCCGACTGCTTCGAAAATCGCCCAGGTACCTTCCTTTATATCAAGCACATGCAAATCTTCCGGACATTCCTTTTCCGAAAATGTCCCAATCCAATAATCAAATCCCCCGTCATACATGTCGGCGCAAAGACCAAGCACTTTCTTCTCGCTGTCACCGGCAAGCTCCATCAGCCGTCCGCATTCTTCCTCTGTAAGCTCATCCCACATCTTCGGAATCTCCTGAAGCTGTTCCCCATTCTCCATAGAGAACCATCTCTTCTTACCAATCACTCTCATCTTGCCTTTTTCTTCAATCCGATAATTCATCGCAACTACTCCTTTCAATGATAACACAAATGTAATTGGTGCATATGCTTTTAAAACCGTCCCCAATTCTCTTGACCTTGATGGAGTCACTCCATGCATGTTCTTGAACGCTCTTGAAAAAGCATCCGGTGACTGATAACCATACTTTAAAGCAATTTCAAGAATCCCTGCGTCCGTACTCTGAAGATCGAATGCTGCGCAGGTAAGCCGTCTCCTCCGAATGTATTCTGACAGAGAAATATCTGTAACGGATACGAAGATCCTCTGCAGATACCACTGCGAACACCCAATCGTCTTCGCCAGTACCTCAGAATCTATTTTCTCTGTCAGATGTTCCTCTATATACTGCATCACCTGATTCATGCTTTCCAGCAGATTCATCTCATCACCTCCTCACTCAATATATCATACCTGTATCATTGAAACCCGACTATCTCTGCCCTCTTCTGCAGGATCTCACAGCCAGAGATCTGTGCGCCTGTTACAGCTCATTTACAAGACGCTCTACATCCTCTTCCTTCGTAGCCCAGCTTGTACAGAATCTTACAGCACTATGATTCTCATCTATTCTCTCATGATAAGAATAGGAATACTTCGCTTTCAGCTGTTCCAGTTTCTCATCCGGCAGAACCACAAAAATCTGATTTGTCTTATTTTCCACCACAAATGGATATCCCCTCTGAATACATGTTTCCCTGATCTTATCCGCAAGCATGTCTGCATGTTTTCCCATTTCCTCGTAAAGACCATCTTTAAAAAGTTCAGCAAACTGCAGGCCAAGCAGACGTCCTTTTGCAAGCATTCCGCCCTTCTGTTTGATCAGATACCGGAAATCTTCCTGAATCATTTTATTTCTGATGACCACTGCTTCACCAAACAGCGCTCCTACTTTCGTACCGCCGATATAAAATACATCACAGCACCTGGCGATTGAGGGCAAATCCAGAGTATTGTCTTCCGCCGCAAGTCCATAGGCCAGCCTTGCACCATCCATATATAGAATCAGGCCATTCTCACTGCATGTATCGTGCAGCGCTTCCAGCTCTTCTTTGGAATAAATAGTTCCAAGCTCTGTTGGATTCGATATGTAAACCATCTTTGGCTGTACCATATGCTCCGCCGTCTCATCCTCTACGTGTGCTTTATACATATCCCGTACCTGCGCAGCTGTCACTTTCCCATCTTCTGAAGGAATAACCAGCACTTTATGCCCACAGCTTTCGATCGCTCCCGTCTCATGGACATTAATATGTCCCGTAACAGCCGCCATTACGCCCTGGTGTGGGCGAAGAGCAGCACTGATCACTGTAAGATTTGCCTGCGTTCCACCAACAAGAAAATGTACATCCAATGTCTCATCCTGGCAAAGTTCTTTAATCTTTCCTGCCGCTTCCTGGCAGTACTCATCTACCCCATATCCCGGTGTCTGCTCCATATTGGTTGCCATCAGCCGTTCCATGATTCTTGGATGTGCCCCTTCATTATAGTCACAATTAAAATATAACATACCTTCTACCTCCGATTTTCATCACTTTTCCC
Source organism: uncultured Lachnospiraceae bacterium (assembly GCA_900549995.1). GTDB lineage: Bacteria > Bacillota > Clostridia > Lachnospirales > Lachnospiraceae > UMGS1251. The sequence continues at coordinate 9,988 of URQQ01000005.1, forward strand.
CATTATACTCCTACTCATGGCCTTTTGAAATAAACAGCCGTTATTTCTTCCGTTTTATTAAAATATAAACGGTATAGATAACAAACGGTATTGCAACTACTGCCAGACTGACCGGCAAAAACCATTTTCCAAGACTCTGTATCCGCACCGTTGCAATGGTTATATATGAAAGTTCCGCAACCACCATGAGCTTCATTGCTGCAATCAGATTGCCCGTCGCAGGATAAATCCAGCCTTCATTTTCCTTCGTAGGTTTCACTCCGGTATTCCATACCTGAGGAAACTGCGCAACCAATGTAATCAGCCCATATAAAATAATCTCTATTACAGGAAGGAGGAGGATCTCTCCCTTCCCTCCAACACGGTCAACTTCTCCTGCTGCATTATAGTGACCCGGAATCTGATCCGGAATACTTTTCCAAGAGACAACCAAAAACAAAACTGTTCCAACAAGTATGACCAGACTTAAGAGATTCAATACCTTGCTGAATTTCGTTTTCGTTCTGTACATCATACATTCCAATCCTTCCCAACATCAACCCACCCGCAGCTTTTTGAATACTTTTCCAGCTCTTCAATGGTAAGCTCTATTGCACTGTTGCTGCTTCCACAGGCTGGAAATACAGTCTCAAACCGCTTAAGCGACTCATCCAGATATACCTTTACTCCTTCTTTTACCGCGAAAGGACATACTCCGCCGACAGGATGTCCCGTACGCATCAAAACTTCATCCTGTTTTAACATTGCCGCCTTTTTCTCAAACCGCTCTTTATACTTCTTATTATCAATTCTCGCATCACCAGCCATGACAACCATGATCGTCTGATCGTCAATTTTCAGCGATAATGTCTTGGCAATCCTTTTCCCCTCACATCCAAGCGCCTGTGCCGCCAACTCTACCGTTGCGCTTGAGACGTCAAACTCCTGCACCCGGTCTTCTATATTCCACCCGCTTAAGTACTCTTTTACTTTTTCAACTGACATAATTGCCCTCCTTTATCTATGTGTTATTCTGACATTTTCTCATTTTTGCAATACCGCCCTCACTTCAGACTACATAACCAGATTGTATCACATACATGTTCCCATTCCAACTGCTTCATAAAATGACACACCCAAAAAGGCCGCCGCATTTATGATTTCCAATCTTAAATGCGGCAGCCTCTGCCAGTGTTCATTTATTCTCAAACACACTTAGACGTATTTGCTTTTATTACATTTTTTCCTTCAGCCTGAATCTTTTTGGCTGATACAAACTGCCTCTCTCTTTTGCTTTCTCACTTCTGCTCTCCCGCACTTCTGACGAACCAGCTGTCCCCTCGAGAGGTACCTTTCCCATCTCTTCCTCGATTGGAACATTTCGAAGTTTTTTCTGGTTTTGAATAACCCTGCAGAAATGTTCGAAGGCGTATGCCATTTTTCCCCAGACACTAAGTACTGAAACTTCTTCTTTCTGGATCAGTCCATTGGAGCGCAGCCAGTATTCAACGAGCATCCAGCATACGCACAGCAATCCTGCTGCCATTATAACGATCATTAATATTGTTCTCAACATAGCTAACACCCCTTCCGAATTCTATTGTTATCTTTATACTATTTCTTTTTCGCTAATTAGTCAATACAATTCTTGAATTTTTAATAATTTTGCTAACTATTCAATTGCGTGCAGTCTAAAATGTAAAAACAGAACAAATTTATTTGCTAAGTTTTGTATTTCAGTCTGTATACGACATTTCGCCGTACTGAGATTCAGCACGGCGAAATCGAAGTGCATAGCGAAAGGAGTGCACTGCCTGTTATTCATTTATCTTTTTTACATCCATATCTTTTGGAAGCACCAGGCTTAATATAATTGAGACAACAAAGACAATAGCCACGCAATTGGCTGAGAAAATATCACTTATCATTCTCGGAAATGCTTCCCAGATCACTGCGGTTGACTCCGATGTAAATCCGATTCCCATTGCCAGGGAAAGTGATGCTATGATTACATTTCTCTGCGTAAATCCTGCACTTGCAAGCATTTGAATCCCGCTCACCATAATTGAACCGAACATCATAATGGTACATCCGCCCAAAACTGAATCCGGAAGTGATGCAAAAAATGCACCGATGGGAGGAAACAGTCCGGCAAGTATCATACAGACCGCTCCGGTCATAATGGTAAACCGGTTCACAACTTTCGTCATTGCAATGAGACCCACATTCTGACTGAAGGAAGTAACCGGCGGACAGCCAAACAGTGAAGAAACTGAACTGGCAAAACCGTCACAGGCAAGCGAGCCGGAAATTTCCCGTTCCGAAACGTCCCTGCCAAGTCCGGCCATTGCCATCGCTGAAGTATCGCCGATGGTCTCTGCCGCCGATACAAGGAAAATCATAACAACTGATATAATCGCTTTCAAATGAAACTCCGGCTTTACAGGCAGCAGATGAGGCAGTGAAATCCAGCCTCCGCTCAGGATCGATGACAAATCCACCATTCCCATACACAGCGCCGCGATATATCCCACAATTAAACCAAATAAAACCGACAATTGTTTCCAGAATGATTTTGCCACGATATTCCATACAAGACAAGCTGCCAATGTAATGGTACCGATAATCAAACTTTTTGGAGATCCAAAATCTTCTCCGTACCCTCCGGCAAAGGAAGTAGCCCCTACCGAAAACAGTGAGTATCCTATGGTAGTTACTACTGTCGCTGCCACAATTGGAGTAATGATCTTCCTCCAGTATTTTGCCAGCAGGCCAAGACACCCTTCTACAATACCACCGACCAACACTGCACCAAGCATTGTGGCATATCCATAACGCCCGCCTACATAACTGAGTATTGTCACAAATGTAAAACTGACTCCCATCACAATCGGCAGTCTGGACCCTATTTTCCATAATGGATAGAGCTGTATCAACGTGGCGATTCCCGCGACAATCATTGCATTTTGAAGCAACATCCCGGTTTCTTTATTGCTCAGACCTGAGGCTGATGCAATTAGGATAATCGGTGTCAGATTCGCCACAAACATCGCAAGCACATGCTGCAGTCCAAATGGTACGGCCTTACCTATCGGCACCCTCCCATCCAGCTCATAGATGTTCTCAACTTTGCTCTCATTTTTATCTGTCATTTTTCATGACCTCCTGCTTCTCTTTTGTATACAGCTTTTCTATTATACAATCTTGTATTTTTCCGGTCAACAATATTTCTGATTGACATACACTCAGGTTAATACTATGATGAAAACACTAATAAAAAGGAGGTGCTTTTCTATGATTATATGTGTCGGAGACAGTCTGACTTTTGGAAATGTAGGCTGCTCATACCGAAAATACCTGACTACCGTACGCACGATTAATAAAGGCTTTAACGGTGATCCACTGATGGGCATCTACAAACGTCTGCTGCGGATTCTCAAAAATCCCAAATATGCAAAAGCACAAACTTATATTATCGGTGGCGGTACGAACGATATTCTCCTGCCTGCCCTAAAACATCACTCCTTATTCTGGAAACTGTTTAACACAGCAAGACCTGCAGTCATGGGATACCGCTATTGCTGTAACAGCCAAAGTTTTCAGTATATGTACGAAAAAATTATCCTTCTGCTTCTTAAACATCACAAAAAGGTCATCCTGATTGGAATTCCTAAATCTGAAGTCGGCAATCTGCCACTCAATGATACAATTCAATCTCGAAACCTTATCATACAGGAACTGGCACAAAAGTATAATCTGCCCTATATAAATGTTTATGAGATGATTTCCTCTTTACAGAAGAAACCTGTCCATACATATAACTGGGGAAAAACAATTGCGATGAGATTGTTCGATGCCACATTAATGACACTCTTTCCATTTTCAAAAGACATGCTTTCCAGAATCCGGCATCTTTGTGCAACAGTTGATGGAATACACTATAACAGCAGTACAGCCAGACAGCTTGCCAGAATGATAGAATTGAAATTAAAGTAGGGGAGACACCTTTTTTGATGTCTCCCCTTTGAACAACTTTTATAACGTTCCCGTTATTTCTTTGAAAATATCATATTGTTAACTTTCTCTGTAATCCATATTTCATCATCGATAACTTCTACATCATATCCCTTTATAATCTCATCGTCATAGTTTCTCAAAATATCGGAAAACTCTAAGGCCGTCTCTTTTTTCCTGGGAAATCGAATTGCAGTTTCAAAATCACTCATGTAACATAACCCCGATATGTTCCCCAGATTCTTCCATTCTGATTTCGTGTAAAATTTGATATGCCCATCTTTTTTCATTTGCATATATGCATCTACAAACCGTCCGGTATCATTATCATTGGGCGCCGGATCAGACAAAAATAGTATTCCATTTGTTTTCAACACCCTGCTGATTTCTTTCAAAGCATTGTTAATTTCCGGGAAATGATGCAAAGCATACCGGGTCATAACTATATCAAAGGTATTATCCGGGAAAGGAAAATTAAACCCGTCATAGCTGACAAACTTTACATTCTTTAAACCGGCTTTGTCCGCCTTCTTGCAGTTTTCTTCCAATGTCTTTTTAACAATATCCAGACCAATTATTTCAGCGTCAGGGTAATTCTGCGCAAATGGAAATGCCAGATATCCCGTTCCTGTCCCCAAATCAAGTATTTTCATTCCTGCTTTTACATTCAGACAATTCATTATCATTTCCAGATGCTTCTCATCCTTTGTCTGTTTATCATAAAATTCTTCTGATTCAAAACTGGATTCGAAACCTTGCTTTGTTTTTTCGATACTATCTTTATAATTCATTTTGTATACCTCAAATTATTATGATCTTGATATTATAGCACAAAAATAAGCAGCGCGGTGGCTTTGGATTATTGTGATGATTTATGTATACTCTAAAAACTTATCTAAATGTGTGTGGCATGTTTTGTTCTTGTTTATTACTTCTTCCGGATATTAATAAGGAAGTGGGAAAAGGGGTCAAATACATCTTATGTTCTTGTTTATCCCAGTACAAGGGAGTAAAGGATTCTATTTCCTTGCATTCAAATACATCTCATGTTCTTGTTTATCTAACTGGACTGCTTGTGATATCATTGGTTGTCCCATTCAAATACATCTCATGTTCTTGTTTATCGAATAAGCTGGTCTGCAATCACGCGAAGGACATATCATTCAAATACCTCTCATGTTCTTGTTTATCCATGACAGCACTGGAAGACGTAAAAGGAAAAGACCATTCAAATACATCCCATGTTCTTGTTTATCTGGGCATCCAGAGGCTTGCTGGAAATGGCATCTTATTCAAATACATCCCATGTTCTTGTTTATCCGCGCGGCGCTTTTGGAAGCCTGGAAAGCGTTCAAAAATTCAAATACATCCCATGTTCTTGTTTATCTGAAGCTGAGAGCGTAGATGGGCGTTCAGACTTTGAATTCAAATACATCCCATGTTCTTGTTTATCAATCTGCGCCCGGATGCCGAGTTGCGGAGTGTCGAAATTCAAATACATCCCATGTTCTTGTTTATCGAAGGCAGCATCGATACTTTCATAAGGAGGAAGCCATTCAAATACATCCCATGTTCTTGTTTATCAGACCGGAAATGGAAAGAGCAAAAACGGCAGAGCGATTCAAATACATCCCATGTTATTGTTTATCCGAAACTGCACCTCTATGGTTTTACTCACACCGGATTCAAATACATCCCATGTTCTTGTTTATCACATTATTATGCCTATATTGGAGATATGCAGGTGCGATTCAAATACATCCCATGTTCTTGTTTATCTCCACTTTGAGAAGCACAAAGCCAACACCGGGAGCGATTCAAATACATCCCATGTTCTTGTTTATCTATAGCACACACAACAGACGGGGATTACTCCCCATCTATTCAAATACATCCCATGTTCTTGTTTATCCGTATGGGATCGACGGAGTGAGCCAGTTCTTCAGATTCAAATACATCCCATGTTCTTGTTTATCGTTAACACGCTGGCCTTTCTGAAGCTTAAGATCCATTCAAATACATCCCATGTTCTTGTTTATCGCCCGCGGTCTCCTTCCCAAATGGATTCAGGGGCATTCAAATACATCCCATGTTCTTGTTTATCGTAAGGCTCCGGAGGCATTTTGCAACCGCAAAACTAATTCAAATACATCCCATGTTCTTGTTTATCGTCAGTGGATAATATGGACGGGGCGTACAAGTATCATTCAAATACATCCCATGTTCTTGTTTATCCCACGTTTTTACGCCCTTCTTCTTTCTACTATACCCTCATACTCCCCATAAAACAAGGATTTTTAATTATTTTACCAGGCGATTCCTCCTTTTTACTGCTTTGACTACCTTCCTCTCCAAATGCCAGTATTTAAAGCATTTTCTCTCACTTTCATAGAATTACGCCTGGTAAAAATACAATAGCAATTACCCGTTTATCCCTGCCTAACTCACCTCTCTGCATCCCCGCTTCACAATTTGTATATTCTCTCATTGTCAAAGTATTAATGTTTCACCATTTTCCCGCTCGCCAGTACCAATCACTTCTTCTCCAAATACACTGTCATTCATCAGTTTAATAATGCAGATAAAATCTTCACCCTCATCAACAACCTTTTTCAAATCGGTTTTAAATTGTATCAGCTTAGATGGTGACATACTTCCACGAAATACTGAGTTCTGGTAATGAGAAAGATATTTCTTGCATACCTTAAAGACTTTTTGTCCCCTCTTTTCATTAACGTCATAAAATACAAATGCGTAATTATAATTGATTTTCTTTGCAGACACTTACATCCCCTCCTTCAGGCTGAATGGAACGAACTCTTTGCCTTCCAGAATATATTTTATCAATTTGTAGCAATCCAGTTTCATAGCTGTCCTGTATGTAATCTTCCGTTTCAGCTTTGGATGCTGATATACAGTTTCGAGACGGCCTTCCATAGCTTCTATGAATATATTTCTTCCTTCTTCATTAAGCAGACAATAATTCATTTTCTTATCAAAATGCTTTGCAACCTGTATTCTGCGGTTATTGACGAGATCAAAGATTGTCCGGTATACAATAACTGGTTTAAACACTTCACACAGATCGAGGCTTAGAGAAAATCTTCCCTCTGAAGGTTCATGCAGATAACTGATTCTTTGATCCAGATGTGTTCTGTAAATCGTTGATATAGTTTTTCCATAAAGCAGTGTATTTCCGAAAGATATCATTGCGTTCATTGGGTTGTCCGGCGGCCTCCTCACACGTTTGTCCATAACAAAATCTTCTGGCAGAAAATATTGGAATGCCTGATAAAATCTCATCCACGCTTCACCTTCAAGCGCCATCAGTACTTTAACATCTTCTGCCGTCTCCACACGGTCCATAAAATCTTTTTTAATCCAGTCAGTAGTCTCTTTCACTTCTTTTTTGTCATGTTTATAGTAATGATATAGCACTTCGTACAGGTTGATTCCAATTCCTTTTACAATTGCTTTGGCAATTTCCACTCTGTCCATCAGGTACTTCTCTGCCTGTTTCACCAGCAGTCTGCCACTCATATACTGATCTTTTGGATAAAAAGTTCCGCTGTATCCGCCATAATAATTAAAGAAGTGTACGATCACATGATTTTGCGAGAGAAAATCCAAAAGTTTCGTATTTATACTTACTTCATTCAAACAATAAATCTCTTTCGTATTCTCAATAGGTATATACACATTTTTGCCATTTTTCCCAAAACACAATGAATTATCTTTCCGTGTCAATTCTCCCATTGATGAAATATATTTTGTTGTTCCCACGTATTTCCCGCCTCCTGACTATACATAGCAGTACTCATAATATGCACATTGCCTGCAGTGAGCTTTTTCTGATACCTGCGGCACCTCCTCCTGCAAAAGAAGTTCCTCTATCTCATTTATATATTGCTCCAACTTCCTTTCAGCTTCCTTTGTCAGTTCCACATATACAACTTTCCTGCCGCCTTTATTCTTTTCTGTAAATTCCAGTTTCCCTTTGCGGCGTATTCCCTTTTCATCAAGAACTTTTAAATAAAATAATAGCTGCCACCTTGCTGCCTCTTCATCGGCATCTGACTTTTTTACCTCAGTCAGATATTCCGATGTAAGCTTATCAAGCCTGATATTTTCCAATGCAATTTCCGTATTATCAGACTGCGCCTTTTCTTCGTGGATTGCTTTTCCAATCTTAACCTGCTCACTGTTATCTTCAAGGTTCAGCCTGTTTCCGTGCAGGTAACACTGCCGTTTGCAATGGAAATAGTAGTTAATCAACGTACCGTTTACCTTCATTTTTCATCCTCCATAGGCCAATACTATATGAAATCCACAAATTCTCCGACTTCCCCCTGAATCTTCTTACGATTAAGTTTTCCATCCTCAAAATATTTTTCACCGTCTTCTATATAATAAATATCACCAATCTGGTCATTATACATGAGATCTGGATTCTTCTTTATCTGATAAATAAAATAGTTCATTTTACTTGTGACTTCAGAAAGTTTCACCTTTTTCTTTGCATAGCTCATCTTCGTATCTTCCAGAAGTTCACGGTACTGACCCCAGATTTCCTGGCCATCAATTCCTTCCTCCTGAATATATCTCGCCAGATACACAGACATACTCCAATGATTCTCTTCTATCAGCCGCATTCTTTCTTTTACCTTGAAAAAATCAAGAACTCCTGTCTGCTCATGAAGAAAACTGTGAATCCCCTGCTCTCCGCCAGACTGATTATAGTTGACCTTAAGAACTCCAAGAATTTTCTCATAGTATTTATCAAATCCCTTCTCATCCAGGATTTGCCTCATAGCTTCATCCTCAATTGTAAATTCCTTATTCAGCCGGATATCCTCTCCATATACATCCTTCGGGTTATCAAGTTTAAAGAAATATACCGTTCCCTCCCTTTTACATGAACGGTTAATTCTTCCCATAAATTGTTCTTCACTGTCAAATTTAGCTATATTTTTATAGCCTACATCCATATCAATATCTACGCCTGCCTCAATCACCTGCGTCGCCACCAGAATCACATTTTCCTCATTTTTAACATGATCAAGTATTCTTTTCCGCTCTATGATGCTGTCGTCACCAGCCATATAATATATCTTAGCTTCAACATCTGTACAGTTCATCAATCTTCTGAAAAAATCTTCCGCAGTTTGCTTTTTAATAAACTCGATCAGTACTTTCCCCACAGTTTTGCTTGTCTTCACTACATGTTCAAACAATTCATCATTATCGTATCCCATCAGGTCATACCGTGTCTGTACACGGTTTATAAAACACGGGTGCGAAAAATACTTTCCCCTGTCAGCAATCAGTCTGACAGCATCTTTCGCAGACCCCGTCACCATATCAAAATCAGGCAACGTTGCTGACATAATAATAATTTTCATGTTCAGAAGTCTGGCCATTTCCTTGAGAACCAGAATCATCTCTGTCCAGATGGTATTCTTATAGCTTTGAATTTCATCCAGAACAATCACACTTCCCGCCAGCTGATGAAATGCATAAGCCGATTCTTTGGTGTCCCCAAAGATCGTGTCAAATATACTTACATGTGTTGTCAGCACGATCGGGTAGTTTAAAAACTGACGGTCAAGCAGCGCCTTCTGGTAATATTCCTCATTATCTTCTCCCTCCTTCTTCTTGATTGGAGTAACGGAATTCACAACCGCTATACTGTCCATCAACTCCTCTCGATTCCCGAATACTTTATTCAGACTCTCCAGATTCTGCTCAACCAGCGTATTAAATGGATATATGTAGTATATTTTCCTTAAGGAAGTATCCTCCTCCATCAGCTGAAAACTCAGGTTAAATGCAGTATTACTTTTTCCACTGCCCGTCGGTGCCTCCAGGTAAAATACATCTTCTCCCAGATGAGCCCTCAGATTTTCCTCAGCCTCCAGATACAGCTCACTCCTCAGTTCATTAATCTTTCTAACCTCATACCATACTTCCTTATTCTGTGGATAAACTCTCTTCTTATATTCCTCTATACTTTTAGATACCTGCGTCTGCCGGAAAGCTTCTATAAACGGGTATATATCATTCAGGCTGCCAGTGTCTTTTACTTCGAGTCCATTGCCGTACTCTGATGCCGCATAATAATCAGAGGCAACCAGAAGAGAATATAAGAACTTCTCATAGATATATCTTCCGATACTTTCATTCGTTCCTTTCCCGCCCATACGTTTCAGGACACTGCCGCACGTCTTTTCAAGCTTCCCGGCCTTCAGCCTAAAGTTCTCTTTATATCCAATTTCGGCTCCGCTTTCCAACTCCTCTATCATATCGGCCTCATCACCGCTGTTAAGATTCTTCATGTATTTTTCTAAAGGAACAAGCCCACTGTGATGTCTTTCGATAATATAAGAATTACATATCAGGTATTCTTTCATAATGTTGCGTTCTTCTTTATTTTCCAGTTCCATAATCTTCTGATAATAATAATTCAGATATAAAACAGCAGAGACACCTGAATGTTTACTTTTAACAGGCTTAAACGCATCATTTTCTTCGATCTCCATATTCCCCAGCCTGTCACGCTGATAGCCAGGATTGATCTTTCCGATATCATGAAACGTAATTACGTCACAAAGCATCCGATTGAACAGTTCCTTTGTCTCATCCGAGATGTCCTTCAAATACTCTCCTTCATATCTTCTAAATATTTCTTCAATCCCATTTTCCTTCATCAGTCTGAGAAAATATTTCTGGCAAAGCTCAGTGTGGGCCTTTAGGCTCTCCCATTCGATTGTCTCTCCATGCTCATCTATTTTTGTATGTGCTTTATACTTCTCCAGATCCTCAACCAGATCTTCTAAATCTGTAAACATCTTTCATCCCCCTTTGTAAAAAGGAGGCCCGAAAACCAATGTCTTCCGAACCTCCTTATTGCAGATGCACTCTAATAAAATATGATATTTCTTTCTTCCAACCGATAGACATCCTGCTGTCCCCACACTGCCGGACCATCTGTATATACAAATTTTTTCAGCAGATAATTATTCGTCCAGGCATCCATTTGATATGGCAGATTTTCCTGGTACTTAAATGTCAATTCAGTTTCATCTTCATCATCGAACCAATCACCCGTCAATGTCACAAGCTCTGCCGGAAACAGACAGTTTAATATCCCCTGATCACTATCCAGCCTGCTGCATTCCTGAATCTTAACCTCCTTGATATCTGCGTAATGATCATTTTTCCCAAGATACGGGCTGAATACACAGCGCCGTGACTGTAGGGCCTTAGCCAAAGCCTCACTCTCTTCCGACTGAATCAGCACGTAAATGTCCCAGGATGGATTCTCCAGCCACTGCTCTTTAATAATCAGGTTGCCCCCCTGTTCTTTCGAAGCATACCCAACAGAGTTATTAAAGACCTGCACCTTTTTATGCAAGAAACCTTTTGGCGCATTTGGAACTATGGAAACTTTAAGTCCTTCCAGCCGCTCATAAAATTCCGGATACCCCTGCACCAACGCTTTCTTCTTTTTCCCTTCCTGCGCCATCTGATTATAGCCGCCATACCCAAGAACCGCTCCAAACAGTCCCAATAACGCTACTTTATGTATATTTCCATATGTAAAATAGTAATATGAATTTACTTCGGGCTTTTTAAAGAAGGCTGTCTTTCCGCTTAATGTAAATCGAAGTATCTTCATCCGCTACACCTCTTTTTGCGTTATAATGTTGTATACGGCTGCCCCCTTTATCTCTCCTTCCAGCACCGTTGTATGTGGATTGTAGTAGATCTCCACTGATAAAATCTGATCCCCCATCTCTTCCAGAAGTTCTCCAAACTGCAGCGAAATCACATTTTTATCTTTCTTTTCAAACGTGATATACTCTGTGAGATTCGGAAGATATGCGTCCTGCTTTGTCTCTACAAATACAGCAAATTCATTCTCACATCCTTCTTTTGAATTCGTTGCAAATGATGTTGCTGATGTCAGCGCCGCTTTTTTAAACTGCGCATAATCCTCCTCTGTGTATCCTTCCGTCACACCAAGCTGTATCAGTTCTTTATACGCCATCGGATTAATCACAAATGGATAAAAATAGTGGGCCTCATTGCTTACAATTTTTGTTCCAAGTGTGGAATTCTTTGCTTCTTCTTTCCCTTCTTTTCCATCATCTGAAGCATCACGAAACGGTGAGAGAATCTGCTGCTCCTCCGGTTTTGAATTACTGTACTTATTAAATCCCTGGCCAATCTGTACGGCTCCTGTGATAGAGAAGTTATTTCCGGCTTCTGCAAATGTTGCCCCAAAATTCTTTACATCTATTGCGTTCATTAAATTTGTCAGTACTTCCTTTGAATCCTTACACTCCTTTAAATCCTCCACTTGAAAAATATGCTCATATCTCTCTTTCAACGAACGCGGCACAAGTGTAGTTACACCCTGCTTTCCATCAGAAAATCTCATTGATTTTATGTAAAGAACCTTTCTGCCCTCGTTGTCCCACATTTTTTTCATCGGATACTTTAATGCTTTGTCACTTCCAAATACAGCACCATCTGACGTCGTCTTTGGATATCCGGAAAAATCAGCATTCCAGTTTGCCATAATTGATGAAATTCCCAATATTCCATATACTCGTTTATCCATTTACTTTTCCCCCTTTTCATAAATAAGACTGCTGCATGTAAATCCCATCATAATCATATCCTGATCCACCTTGCTGTCTGGCTCGTATCCTTTGATCATCGATAGCAGATTATTCACTCTTTTGCTCCCGTAATCTATGTTGTAATTATATTTCTTATAATACTGTGTCAGGCGTTCCTTCAGCATCTCATCTGTCCCGGCATTTAAAAATGGATTAATCAAAGAACTTTTTTTCTTAGATGTTTTATTCAAAGAAATCAGGTAATCCGCCATCTGACCTACCGCAAAATAATATTCTTTGTCATTTTCCAGTTCCATCGTCTCTTTAGCATTTATTTTCTCTCTCAGTTTTCCTCTCATCTCACCTAATATCGATGCCATATTTTTCCCTCCCTTATCAAGATATTGGATCAAAGACCAACGAAGATTCATCTGACGCGCCGCTTTCTCTCTATATCCGTCACTCAATGAACCCTTTACTAATTCAAGCGATATCTTTTTAATCACCGGTTCAAATCCCCCGGCAATCCCTTTATGTATCCAGTCAAAAACTGCTTCTCTGGAAATCAGAATATTTTGTTTTAGATAACCGTCATTAAGACCGAGTTTCTCCGCCTCTGTAAAATAATTATTTCTCAGCATTTTGGAAAAGAAAATCTCATCTATCAGCTGTTCTATATCTTCTCGTTTCCTGTACGTCTTATACTGTCTGAGATATTCTTTATGCAGATCGTGATCTGCTCCAACAATATTGGAATATTCAAAATACTCACCTTTAGGCAGTTCATTCTGATAATATGGAATCACATCCTGCCCGTGGATCTCTACTTCTTTCCCCTTCTGTATTCTCAGAAAAAATCCACTCACAGCCTGAGACGGGAACTCATCATTTTTACACGGAATAAATTTCTTCTCCTCCATATCAACATAGATATTATACCGTCCAGCCGCTGCAAAGTTCATCAAATAATCAAAAAACTGTTTCTGAACCATCGCTTCGTCCCCATCCAACAGATAAGATGCAGGACATTTTCTTGTTTTCACAGACAAAAACGGCTTTTTTGCATTCATTCCGAGATTGTTATCAGGTAATCCGTATATTTTCCCTTCTTTTTCTACATTATAGTCATTACTGTTATAAATGTTAGGAAGAATATACCGCTTCGCTTCCCTTACCAAAACCTCTTTCTCTGTCAGAAAGAATATTTTCAGGTAGTCTTTCTTTGTCATATCACAAACCTGTTCCATTTGGAAAATATGACCTTTAACCCACTCTCTGTTTCGTTCAAGCCTCTCAGCGTCAACCTCACCAATATCCTCTTTTATCACTGTGTATATCTTGGCAGCTTCTTTTGATTTCTCATATTTCTTTTCAGGATTTAACAGTGTATCATAATATCGGTCAATTCCGCCTTCCGTAAGTTTCCCATTTACAACGCTGTCCTTCTTCACCCAGAACGATTCCAGGTTGTTTGAATGAACTATTTTCCCCGAATCTACAGGCTTATTCATCGAAATCAGCTGACTGTAATAATCATAAAAACAAAACTCTTTAAAATAGACATGATCCCGCTCAATTGTCCGTGTCTTTTTATCCATCTTTATGTTCATCGGATTCCCCATCTCTCCGCTTTGGTCCACAAAGATATAAGTACCGTCTGCCGGAATATAAGAATTTAAAATTAAGTCTTCATGCTCTGCTTCCAACCGTTCCCGAAATACTTCCAGGCATTCACCCAGCATCTGCTCACCCCCTGTTTAAAGCCAACGATAATTCAAAAATCCAAATCCTCTGGAATTCATCTCCAATATTCCTGTCCCTAATGCCATATACGCAAGTTTCTGTGCCGTCTCATTATCCGCTGCATGAATCCGGACTTTATCCCCCAGAAGCTTGATTCCTTTGTACTCCGCAGCAATAGGCCCGCGATTGAGAATTTCAATTCCTGTGTAAAGTTCAAAATCCTCGTCCAGCTTATCATTTTCAAACTGGTTCCATTTCTTTATCAGATTTACCTTCAGACGTCTTTCATACTCCTCAAACGCCATATGTCCCTTCCAATAGCCCTTCTCATCTTTTATAACCGCAGGTGTGAGCGTATACAGCAAATCAATATGCTTTTTAGGGATCAGTCTGTTCTCTACCCGCAGCCCTTTCATGAACTCTGTACTCACATCCTCACAACTTTCAGAAAAATACTCCGCAAGATGACGATCCACAGTGCGGATTGTCAGCGTATAACTCTTATCCTGTTTATAAATCTTATCAGCTTCCTGCGGATACAACAAATCATAACAATAATATTTATATTTATTTTCGTTATGTAAAGCCTTCATCTTCTCATTCTGCGCAAAGCAACTATCAATAAAATATGTAATTTGCGTTTGAGCGTTCGTAACTGGAATATCTTTTTTCAAATAAACTTTAACCCGAATTTGAAATACGTCCATCTTCAGTACCTCTCCTTATGCCTTCTGTTAATCGGTAAAACTTCTTCTGTCTTTTATATGGAAATATAAATTAATTCTCATTTTTGCCAAAATAAAAAAGACATGACATCTATTTCGCCATCTCTTTTCAACTCAATAACTGCATCATTGCGGCGACGTAATTTATAACTCACAAAATAAACAGTTTCTTCAGACTGCTATTTCATCCATATAAGACTTAAATCAATAAAATTACGCCCAATCACACTTTTTTCTTCTGTTAGAATTTTATCACAATTGTCTATTAATTTCAACAATTTCCTATGCTTATTGGTCATTTTACCAATTTGAATTTTCTGAACTTTAATGATTTTATTTAGTTATATTACATATTCTTGTTTATCGTAAAATTTTTGTTCCTAAGTCCAGCAAAGCCGTTCATTCAAATACATCCCACGTTCTTGTTTATCTCCGGAGTAGAAGTGCCAAACCATATGCCATCCTTATTTAAATACATCTCATGTTCTTGCTAATCATTGAGCCGATACAGCGTTGCACCACTATGCTTACATTCAAATACATCTCATGTTCTTGTTTATCCTATCAGGCTAAACAGTATGTAGGCTGGGTGTTCACATTCAAATACATCTCATGTTCTTGTTTATCGGGGCTACCTCTATAAAAGTATCAGGGATAAGCATATTCAAATACATCTCATGTTCTTGTTTATCGCAGTTCAGGACTTTTTGCATATCCTTTTTTATCAGATTCAAATACATCTCATGTTCTTGTTTATCATCTGGAAGATGGAAGCTGCCCGGCAGCAGAAATCAATTCAAATACATCTCATGTTCTTGTTTATCTGTTGCTTCCCAGACAGCTTACACGCTGCTAGAGGGATTCAAATACATCTCATGTTCTTGTTTATCGCATAAGAAAAAAAGTTATCATCTGTGCTATTCGTCATTCAAATACATCTCATGTTCTTGTTTATCATTCGTAAGGGCTACAGGTGGTGTTCCATGTACACGAATTCAAATACATCTCATGTTCTTGTTTATCTACTGCTTTAACCGCCGCTTTTACTGCGGCACAGTCATTCAAATACATCTCATGTTCTTGTTTATCAGCGGGATGCAGATACCGGCACAGCGACGTACGAGCATTCAAATACATCTCATGTTCTTGTTTATCAAAGAGAAAGGTTTGATATTTTATGTTTTTATTAGCATTCAAATACATCTCATGTTCTTGTTTATCGAGGCGCAATGACACCGAACGAATGGAGACAGACTAATTCAAATACATCTCATGTTCTTGTTTATCCAACGAGTTTCCGCTGTTTCTAAATCAATCATACACATTTTCTCTTGAAAACACAAGGTTTTCCTCTTTTTTACCAGCCGTCACTCATATTTTCCATCTCCCAGGCAAATCATGCTCTTTCCCTTGCAGTTACTGCATTACACGCATTTTTTCTCCAAATGCGCCTGGTAAATTTTTTCCCATCTTACCTTCCATACTCATATAGAACTCTTCATTGGCTGTCCTGTTATGCTTCACTTTCCTTAAGTATCATCACATAAGTTCCTTCCCTCATGGAAATCTCATATTCCTTCAGGAGCTTAAACTTATTTCTCGATGAGAATTCTTTCACCTGTTCCCTGTCATGCGTGTATATAATTACAATCCCATGTTTTTTCAGCACCTTTCTGGCAGCCGGAAAGAAACGCTCATACACATCCCGGATTTCTTCTTCCGTCTTTCTTCCAATGCAGAACGGCATATCTGTGATAATTTCATCGAATAAATATTCGTGTGTAAAATCAAAGAAATTTTTGTTTACATAGTGTGCAATCTGATGAGCTGCCTCTGTGTTTATTTTGGCTTTTTCTATACACTCCTCATTAAAATCAATCCCATATGTTGTATTTGCATGCACTGCCTTATGGCGTTCAATGATCATGGTTCCAACGCCGCAGAATGGATCAAGCACCTGTGCATCTTCTGTCATATACTCCTTTGCAAGGGCAACGGTAAGAGCTGCATTCACCGGACGGATGCTTGTTGCAGATACCTCTTTGCGGTAGGCAAATCTAGTATCTTCTAATGTATAAAGTTTCACGAGAAGGTTACAGTCACCTGCTTTATTTTCAATCATTCTGATTTCAAATTCGTAATTGGAAGTCGTATTAATCAGTTCCCGGTTTGTAAGCTTTTCAATTTCACTGGAAAGTTTTTTCGTAAATACACTTCTCTTTGACAGCTCCATTTTACTCTTGAACTCGATTCTAAAATAAAACGGCGGCTTACCTTTATGTCCTTTTTTCAAAAATACCATCAAATCAGAATTTACAATTGTCGCTGCAGCTTCCTGGGGATTCATTTTGCATGTCGTCATCCCTTTGACTGTGAACAGCAGTTCCTGATACGTCCGTACCTTATCCACCCACTTCAATCCATTGACACGTGCCATGATACCTGCTCCGAATATTTTGGTCTTTGCAAAAGGATCTTCATTTATCAATTCCTGCTCTGTCACATCCTGGTGATCACGGTTTGTGAGCAAAATCACGTCGTAACTTTCGTTTACGCCACGGAATTCATGTTTTTTTATCCCTTCCATCTCCATCTTCATCGCAGAAAGCTGGCGGATTTCCTCCGAGATATGCTTCCTGTTTTCTTCTGTCATCCCGCCCTTTGTCAATTCTTCAAGGCGCTCTGTGAGCTGGGGCAAATATTTTCTATAGTCAAAGTTACGAATGGCGGTCAGATAAGCACTTTTGACAAAAAGCTGTTCTTCCGCCTGATAGGCTTCGTAAAGAGGATCGAGAAACTCCCTGCATCCAAGTTCCCCCATCAGAAGAGACGCATTTTTTCTTGATTTTGCATCTTCATTTTTCAACAGATTGATAAGCACATCCTCGGAGCCTGCCATAAGATATAAAAATGCAGCCTTTTGTTCCCCATCCTTTATTTCTTTCCTTATGTTACTCAGGTTTTGCCTTATTTCACGATTTTCTAAGATCTCTTCCCATAATTTTCTGATCATATTTCTCCTTTTTCCACATACTGCCGGATTACCTCTTTGTATTAAAAGCGGATAAAACTCCCGCCAATATAGACAGTATAATACATTTTAGGCACGTAAGGCCAATACTTTTCATTACTGTTTACTATCAGCACGAAGACAGGCACTGCAGGATAACCTCTTCCTTGGAGGCGCACCTGCAATGCCTGTTATTATATCTACCTTCAAATATGCCTCTGTATATCTGAAGGCAGCTCCGTTATTCAATAAACAGTGGAACAATCTCCCCGGCTTTTACGTCAATCAGCCCTTTGTCCGTAAGTTTCAATGCAGGACTCACTGGAAGCCCCAGTGTTCCAAAGGACATGATTGGATTCAGATGCTTATATCCCAGACTGCCCATGGCATTTCGGATTTCCTTTACGGCCCGGCCGATATTTTCCACAGAACCTTCACTTAAAATTCCACAGACCGGAAGTGCAAGTTCTGCCAGAATTTCCCCTTCATTAACAACCAGGAAACCGCCCTGCAGCTGTAAAAGCCGTTGCACTGCTAATAACATATCCTCCGTTTTATGCCCTGCAACAAAAAGATTATGATGATCATGACAATAAGTTGTTGCAACCGTCCCTTTCTTACAGCAATCTCCGGTCAGGAAACCATAACCGATATTTCCATTCTTTCCATAACGTTCAATGACCATCGCCAGCATACAGCCGCTCTCCTGCCATTGAAGATATCCATCTTTCACAGGCATTTCAACTCGTACTTCCTTTGTCTGTGTACACGATTCCTGAACACAGATAGCACGTACAAGCGCTCTTTCACCATTTGCCGGAATCTGAAACTCATTTTCCGTAATCTTTGGCAGGCAGACGCTGTGATAAAAATCCTCAGGAAATTCATAAGAACTTTTTGGTTCTTCCGCCGAATTCCTGTGATAGATTTCTACTCCACATTTATAGACAAGAGATGGTTCCATCACATCCAGGTTCTCAAGCAGCTGGAAGTCTGCAAGTTTTCCGGGAGCAATACTTCCTCTGTCATAAAACTGCATTCTCCTTGCCGGGGTAAATGTGGCACAATAAATGGCCTGTTCCACAGGAAATCCCATGCGAATGGCCTGCTCTGCAACCTTATTCAGGTGCCCTTTTTCATAGAGTGCATCCGCCATCGTGTCATCGGTCACAAAGCTCACATGCTCATAGAGGTTATTTGAAACAATATAATCCAGAATTTCAGGCTTCAGCATTTTCTCCTGAATCTCGAAGAACATGCCATTTTCAATCCGCTGTCTGACTTCTTCCAGCGTATGCTCTGTGTGATCCCCATCAATTCCCAGATATAAAAATTTCGCAAGTTCAAGGCCAGTCAGCGAAGGACAATGCCCCTCGATCACATATCCCGGCTTTTCTTCTTTGAGATATTCAAGAAATTTCGTGATCTCCAGCTGATTCCCCTCCTCTATGATTTTGCGGTAATTCATGATCTCACCGACGCAGACTACATCTTTTTCCTTCAGCAGGCATTTCATTGCTTCGCAGTCTATGATGCCGCCCGTCGTCTCAAGCCTGGCGCTTGTGGACGGTACGCTGCTCGGGATTCCGTAATAGATATCAATCGGTGCTTCCTCAGCGGCACAGATCATCTCATGAACCCCGCGGATTCCACGTACATTTGCCATCTCATGAGGTTCCGACACGATTGTCGTCACACCGCAGGACGCCATATATCTGCCAAACGGTCCCGGAGTCATCATCGAACTCTCGATATGCATATGAATGTCAATCATCCCGGGAATCATATATTTACCATCCGCGTCAATTTCCTTTACAGCGTCAAACTCTGTAGATTTTTCACGGTCGATATAGAAAAATTTCCCATCCTTTACAGAGACATCTGCCTCAAAAAATTCCTTCCGGTATGAATTGTAAACTTTCGCATTTCGAACCCAAAGATCTGCTTTTTCCATCGTCAGCCTCCATTAAACAATTGTAAAAAAGTAAAGTGCACAGACAGCAACAAGGATATACATTACCGGTGAAATCTCTTTGATTTTGCCTGCTGCGATTTTCATTATCAGGTATGCTGGAAGTGCCACACAGATTCCGTTGGCGATATTATTCGCAAAAATTGTAAATGTCACACAGATAAATGCCGGAATATATTCTGTAATATCATTGTAGTTTACATTTTTCATACCGCTTAACATATTGATTCCGATGAAAATTAATACCGGTGCTGTTGCTGCAGAAGGGATCACCAGTGCAAGCGGTGCGAAAAATAATGCGAGCAGGAAACATACACTTGTAAATACCGCAGTAAGGCCTGTCTTTCCGCCAGCCTCTACCCCTGCTGAAGACTCAAGGTAAGTCGTCATACTCGGCATTCCGAACAACGCACCAAAGCTTGTAGAAACTGCATCTACTTTGAAACATTTATCAATTCCAGGAAGATTCCCGTTCTCATCCAGATATCCGGCTTTGGCACCGACTCCCAGCACAGTACCAAACGTGGAGAAAAAGTCAGGTACAAACAGCGCAATCAAAAATGGAATATATGCAAAATTCAATGCACCGAGGAAATCTACCTTCAAAAACTGAGGCCCGATATTCGCCGGCATGGAGAAAATATGCTCCGGCATTTTTGTCACGCCAAATGGAATTCCTGCCAATGTTGTCAAAAGAATAGTAAGAATCATTCCACCCGGAACATTCATAACCTTCATGATGAGTAAAATCACAAACCCAATCACGGTTACTATAACCGCAGGTGATTTCAGGTCACCAAATCCAAGTGTATTCTTTGCCTCATTTGCTATAATAAGGCCACTGCTCTTCGCACCCAGAAGTGCGATGAATAAGCCAATTCCGGCACTGACTGCGTGTTTCAGGCTGACCGGAATTACTTTTACAACCGCTTCTCTAAGACCCAGAAAAGATATCAGTATAAATAATACACCGCTCCAGAAGATAACTCCTGATGCGATCTCTGCAGGAATCCCCTCGTTGCTGATCATTGAAGCTACAATTCCGACACTTCCAAGCCCTGGTGCAAGGACAAACGGGCGGTTCGTATACAATGCCATCGCACAGCTTGTCAGAACAATCAGAAGAACCATGACAGTCAGCATCACATGTTTATCTGCCCCTGCCCCTCCGAGAATGTTCGGCACCGTCGCCAGAACATATGCCATTGTAACAAATGTAGTAATACCAGCCAGAAGTTCTGTCTTTACATTCGTATGGAACTTCGAAAATTCAAATTGTTTTTCCATCCACTGTTTCATAAGTACTCTCCTTCTTATCTTGTGTTTTCATAATATTTATTGTATGCTGAAAACAAACCAGTTGTCCAATTCATATTTTCCATAAAAACTATTCCCATATGGCATAGTACGTACGAAAGGAGCTTTCTCATGAATTTTCAGGATCTACAGTACCTTCTTTGTATCGCCAAGCACCAGAATCTGACGAAGGCGGCGCAGGAGCTATATATCTCACAGCCCACCCTCAGTAAATTTCTCAGGAAACAGGAGCAGGAACTGGGCGGCAAGCTTTTTTCCCGGAGCAACAACTGTTATATTCCTACGTATCTTGGACGCTGCTGCCTGGGCTATGCCAAAAGGGCCGTAGCGCTCCAGCAGGACTGGGAAAAAGAACTGCTGGATCTTCATTCCTGCAGTGAAGGAGAACTGAATATTGCATTTCCGCTGATGCGCAGTTCCTGCATGATTCCCAGGATACTTCCGGTTTTTCACAAAGAGTATCCCGGAATACACGTCAATCTGTTTGAAGAAACCCATGCCATCCAGGAACGTCTCCTGACAGATGACCAGCTTGACTTTGCGGTCTTTACAGAATCAAGCCCTCATCCGAAGCTTTCCTATGAACTTCTTCTGAAAGAGGAGGTACTGCTCTGTCTTCCTCCCGGCCATCCACTTGCCTCCATGGGACACCCGCATCCCGGGAAAAAATATCCTTCCTTTGATCTTTCACTGATGGCAGAGGAACCGTTTATACTGCATTACCCGGAGCAGAATACCGGTCAGATTGCCCGGGACTTATTCAAAGAATACCAGATTGACCCGCCCGTTGCCTTACTCACGCGAAGTACACAGACCTGTGCACTGCTCTCTCAGGAAGGGCTTGGTTCCTGTTTTCTTCCGGAAACTTATGTGAAAAACATGATCTTCCGACAGCCGCCTCTCTGCTTTTCTGTCGGTGAAAATGGAATCTTTACTACGCTTATGATTGCCTATCGCAAAAACGCATATCTTGCTTCCTATGCGAAAGACTTTATCAGAATCGCACAGGAAACGGTGCAGGAAGAAGACTGAGAAACGTTAAAAACCCACAGTGCCGGACTTTTATTTACCGTCACTGTGGGTTTCTTCTATATTATAGTGCCATATTAAACTGTCAGCTTTCTCTTGGCCACTTCTGCCGCCACTTCTTTTGGAGTCTTTTCACGGAGTCTGACCGCTCCATGATAATTGTCATTTGTAGGAATCAGATGATCTCCTGCAAGATTTTCTTTCGCCTTTGCAATAGCTTCTTTATACTGCGGAAGCCACTCTTCCTGCGCCACAAGCATTTCATCTATCATCTGCCATACTTCCGGCGGATTGCAGACAGCTCCTGTAAGCGGATCCATAAGCGCCGCCTGTTTCAGCAATTTTTCATCCCCGTGAACTGCTGCTTCTACAGCCAGGCGCTGTACCCAGATCGACTGAGAGCATACAGCCGCACAGCCAAGCGGAAGGTCCCCTACCTTCGGAACACTGATTCCATTACCATCCACATAACATGGCACTTCCACGACGGACTCGTCCGGCAGGTTCGTGATACAGCCATAGTTCATCACGTTAAAATGTCCACGGTACATTCTTCCCGTTTCCAGTGACTCTATAATATACGAACAATGCTCTTTTCCCCGCTCTGAACCATCCAGTTTCTTCGGCTCTTCCTTTAAAATCTTCGGATAATCCGTCTCAAACCAGTTTCGCTCTTCTCTGGTCTCACGGAGATATCCCCCTGTTTCACCATGAATCCATTTGTCCAGATTGATCCAGGACTTGATCTCATCAGGACGCTTCCGGTACCACGCAACATACTCTGATAAATGTCCATTAGACTCCGTTGAATAGTATCCAAATCTTTTTAACATATCAATTCTTACTTTTTCCTGATCACTGAATACTTCATGTGCTTCAAACCCCGGAAGGATTTTCGGAAGCATATCTTCTCCATCATGTTTGACAGATATATACCATGTCTGGTGGTTAATTCCCGCACAGACTACATCCAGTTCTTCTCTCTTAACACCGAGAATTTCCGCGATCTGAATTTCCCCGTGAATCTCGCCATGACACAGGCCAATCGTTTTCACACCACCATACTTATTACATGCCCAGGTTGCCATCGCGTTAGGATTCGAGTAATTCAGCATGATAGCCCCCGGTTCTGCCACTTCCCGGATGTCCTTACAAAAATCAAGCATCGCTGCAATTACACGTTGTCCGTACATGATACCACCGGTACATAATGTATCACCTACGCACTGGTCAACCCCATATTTCAGCGGTATTTCAATATCTGTCTCAAACGCTTCCAATCCGCCGATTCTCACACAGTTTACAATATAACGTGCATTTTTAAAAGCTTCTCTTCTGTCAAGAGTTGTCTGAATTGTAACCCCAATTCCATTTGCATCCAGATCCCTCTGGCAAAGTGCCCGCGTCTTCTCCAGATTATCCGCATTGATATCCGTAAATGCAACCTCAATATTGTGGAACTCCGGCACAGACATGATGTCTGTAAATAATGTTCTTGCAAAGACAAGACTTCCTGCTCCAATAAATGCTACTTTAAAACTCATTTGTTTTCCTCCTCTTATCGCTCATGTTCTATGTGGCTCATTATACATATGCAATTTATCCAATGTGGAAACTATTATCCGCCTATGTATAATTTGCAACATATTGCCGCATTTATTTTTTCATGCTACACTACAGATACAACGAAAATTCTTGGAGGTAGTTATGAGTCTCTTTCACAAACAACATCATTTTATATCACTCACGGCATTCTATGCACTCTCATTAAATGAATTTCATATGGAACCCCACACCCATTCCCGCAGTGAAATCATGTATGTCACAAAAGGTTCCTGCCAGATTCAGGCAGAACAAGAGTCCTTTACACTGACAGACCGGCAATTCATTTTTCTCGATGAAAACGTCCCTCACTGCCTTACAGTTTCCCCTGAAAATCCCTGCTCTATCTTAAATCTTGAATTTACCTGCAATACACTGCCTACATTCATTGATATCTCTGATGCCAAAAACCAATGTCCTGCCCTGGCAAATTTCTGCCGTACCCCCAGGTCATACGCCCTCTCCTCTGATCACGGAAATCTGGGGTACGCTTTAAAAGATCTCATCTCACACCTTCAGGGACACGACTCTGACCAGAATTACCTTGTACAACTGCTTTTTCTCCGTTTTATCGTAGAACTCTCAGAAATAATGCAGAAAACCGAAAAAACAGGAGGACTGTATTATCTCAAAAAAGCACAGAAATACATACACTCCAACCTCACCGAACCACTGAAAATTCCCGAGATCGCTGAACACACCGGCATTAACAAATCCTATCTTCAGGCACTGTTCTCCAGACAGCTGCACTGCACCATTACCGATTACATCAACGAACGCCGCCTCGAGCATGCCGCCTTCCTTCTGACCAACAGCACCATGCCCGTCACCGACATCGCATTTCAGTCCGGATACAACAGCCGCCAGCACTTCGGCCGCACCTTCGAAAAATTCTACGGGATCAGCCCGTTAAAATACCGCCAGCTGCATGGGAAAGTACTGGCGGTGGAGACTTGCAGTTGGTGCAGTTGGGGACGTAATCCTTTTTAAATATCCTACGTCCCAAATTGAGTTTTAACCTGTCCCCTTTTGCAAACTAACCTGTCCCTTTTTGAACACGGTCGTCATAATCAACAATTTTCGTACTTATTTACTTAATATTCCAAAGCGAACTTTGTATATATTTCAAGTAGGGACAGGTTTAATTTCATTTGGGGACAGGTCTGTTTGCAATTGGGGACGTAATCCAATGTAAAAAGATTACGTCCCTAATTGCTTAAAACCGAATTGTCAAATAAGGTGCTTCGTACTTTGCCCCTTTAATCTCGCTTTCCTGTAGTGTTACCGGCAACGGGAAGCGTCTTACTTCATTTTTTACACCAAGCACAAGTTCTCTTCCGGATTGTTTTAATTGGAGTTCACCTTTATCGGCAAATGGCAGCAATATAGTGAGCGTTTTTTCTTTTCCATGGAGACTGACTTTATATATTTCTTCCCGAAATAAAATCTCGGAAGGGTCTTGTTCATGAAAAATCATTTCTCCAGTTCTTTGTAGGTCATCCAGGGAACAAATTTCTCCTTTCTGCAGTTCAAAGTAAAATTTAGGCACCTCTGAAAAACTTTCGTTAATTTCCTGTAATCCTTCCACTTGCATGTTCACCCATTTCTGGAAATATCCTTCCATTGCTTCTTTTGAGTAAATGCGATTTATAATAATTGCATCTACATTGTAATTGAATAAATGAAGACATGTAAAATTTCGTTTTGTCTCTTGTATTACGATTTTCTCAGGTGTTGTGACGATACGCATGCTTACAACATCATGATTCAGCATCAGTGTTTGTAACTTCTCCATTTTATCCATCAGATATTCAATATCATCAAACACAGACTCTTCAGGCATCGGTATTTTCATAATTTTCTCTACCGCCGGCCCAGCGACTTTTACACTTTTCCTTTTTATTGGAAGCATCTTTTCCAACATACCAGAGAATTTTTCCGGATACTTTAATAATGAAAGCGTTTCTCCCGTCGGGGCACAATCCACAATAATGACGTCATAAACTCCGCCTTCTGCCATTTCCATAATTTTAAACATCGAAAATAATTCTTCAAGTCCCGGAAAAACAAGCAATTCTTCCACTTCGATTCCATCCTTGCCTTTCAATGTCAGCATTTCCCGCATATAACTTTTGAGATTTCCCCAGCTTTTTTCTCCCTCATAAATTGTGTCGACCTCAAGCCCATATAAATTCTCCTGCATTTTTACAGGCTCTTTCCCTAATCTGACATTCATTGAATCACTGAGACTATGCGCCTGGTCAGTGCTCATTACCAGAACCGTTTTCCCCTCCCGGGCAATCTTACAGGCAGTGGCTGCTGCGATTGTCGTTTTACCAACTCCGCCTTTCCCCGTATATAATATAATTCTCATTTTATTTCCTCCTGCTTTTCGTCAAATTACTCTATATGCACCTTTTGGACTTTCTTATCATTTTCTGCTTCTGTAAAATGTTCATCTGCCTTTTCTTTTGACTCTGATTTTATGGCACTGCAAATACACTCTATCATCATTTTCTTTAACTCATTTTCAATCACTTCCAAATGTGCTGATACTTTCGGCCCAATCAGAGACTGAACCGCCAGGCGCTCATAATGATATGCATCATAAACTCTCTTCTTCATTTCCCTATTCATTTAATTCTCCTCTTTTCGATGAAATAATTACTTTCGCTCAAACTGCATATTTAGATATTCCTGTTCCAACTTCGCAGAGGTAATTTCGTAAGCTCTTATAGAATCCGGCAACGGAATACTGCGTTTGAAATTACCAAGCTTTATCACAACGTCCGATGCCGACTGATACACATCCAATTCATCCTTTACCGCATATGGAATAGGAACCTTGAGAAGATATCCCCGTTCATTTTCACTGAATTCTTCTCTTGGTCCATCTGCCCTTGAAGCAAATACATCCCCTGTCAGCACATCTCTGCAAAGTCTGCCCACTGCATCCAATCCCTTAAGTTCTTCGTCATACCACCGTATATACCAAATTGGCAGCCCCGCAAAACATTCTTCAAGCTGAATTACATATCTCCCCTGTATTTCCAGCCATTTATCAAAAAATTTATTATCAATATCTTTCGGCAGAATCCTGTTAATATAAATTCCATCCACATTAAAATTATAAAGATTCATATACATATAATTACGCTTTGTCTCTTCTACTGCCATTTTCTCAGGAACAGCGACTAACCGTATACTCGTTATCTCCCTGTCTTTTAAAAGTTCCTGCAATTCTACAAGTTTCAGGTACATCCGCTCAATATCGTTAATTGCTTGCCTGTTTGGCAGTTCTACTTTTAATAATTTCTTAGACACTGGTGCGAGAACTCTGATTGCCACTTTGCCAACTGGAAGAAATTTTTCCACATACCATGATAAAAGTTCCGGGAACTTCAATAATGAAAGTGTCTCTCCAGTCGGTGCACAGTCTACAATAATTCTCCCGTAGATTCCTTCCCTGTAAACCTCCGCGATTTTCAAAAGCGAAACCAGTTCTTCCATCCCCGGGATCATTCCAAAATCATCCATTCCAACCTCATTGTTCAGAGAAAACATCTTTTGCAGGCTCTCAGACATCTCGTGAAAATCATGTTCCAGCACATATTCAGGATCAATCTCATACACCTCCAAATTCGGTATAATCTCAACCGGCCCTCTGCCAAGTTCCTTCTCGAACAGGTCACCAAGATTATGTGCCATATCAGTGCTTACAAGTAACGTTTTCACCCCCTCATTTGCACTTTTCACAGCATGTGCTGCCGCCGTACTTGTTTTGCCAACTCCACCCTTACCCGTAAAAATATAAATTCTGCTCATTCTCAAACCTCCATTTTATTCAAATGATGAATATTTCGATATTCGAAGTATTTGTTTTAAATTTTGCCACTGCCTTTTGGCAGCAGCAAATCATTCAATTATTATCTTTTTCACTTTAGGCTTTTCCTGCTTCTTATTATGCTCTTCTTTCAGAATTTCCATGAAACGGTTCAACATACGAAAGAAAATATTCAGTTCGTCCTCAGTAAACCCTTCCATCACTTTCTGGCCATAATACATGAACTCCTTTAAAAGAAGCTGAATCTGCTGCATCCCACATTCTCCAAGCCGAATTGTAACAATTCTTTTGTCCTCCTCGCTTCTCTGCCTGATCACCAGCTTCCGCTTCTCCATCCTGCTGACAATCCCCGTCGCCGTATTAAGCGGTACATTGATATACTCCGCAATACGAGTCATATTCACTTCCTTCTCCACATACAAAAGCCACAAGGCAAATATTTCATTCTTAGAACAATCCATCAACAAATTCTGCCAGATCTCCGGCGCCAGAAACTCCTTTATCTGATCCACATACCTAAAAATATAATCCTCAAACCTCTCATCATTATAATTCATACGATTCACCATCTATTTCATCCTTCGAAGTAATTTAATTCTACATCCGAAGTATTTATTTGTCAAGGTAATTTGGGACGTAATCTTTTTTAACTACACTACGTCCCAAATTGAGTTTTAACCTGTCCCTTTTTGCAAACTAACCTGTCCCTTTTTGTCACTTCCCGTCATAATTACCAAATTTACTATTCTTTTCCTTGATATTTCCGCGTAAACTTTGTATATATTTCAAATAGGGACAGGTTTAATTTCATTTGGGGACAGGTCTATTTGCAATTGGGGACGTAATCCAGTTCAAAAGGATTACGTCCCCAATTGCACAAACCTTCCCCCAGTAGTACAATAGTCTTAAGCAGCCAGCGTACTGATCTGCTTTATTTTATGGATAAATGGGGGATTTCAACATGAATCAGCCGGCTTCTAAAACTTTGATGACTGAGGGTGTCATCTGGAAGAAAATGTTGTTGTTTGCGTTTCCTTTATTTATCGGCAATCTTTTTCAGCAGTTGTATAATACTGCGTATTCTTTGATTGTCGGTAATTTTCTGGGCAGCAACGCGCTTGCAGCGGTCAGTTCTTCGGGGAATCTGATCTTTCTTATGGTTGGTTTTTTTAATGGAATGGCGATGGGTGCGGGTGTTGTAATCGCGCGCTATTATGGTGCCCGGGAAATCGAAAATCTTCAGAAGGCGATTCATACAACGATTGCGTTGGGGTTTGCTACCAGTATTTTTCTTACCATTGCAGGTGTAATTCTGGCTCCGCAGATCCTTGTATGGATGGGAACTCCTGCGGATGTACTTCCGCAGTCTGTCACGTATTTCCGGATTTATTTTGCAGGTTCCGTTGGATTTGTTATGTATAACGTATTTGTGGGCATTCTTCAGTCCGTCGGTGACAGCCAGCACCCACTGATTTATCTTGTAATATCCTCGATCATAAATGTCGTGCTGGATTTGTTTTTTGTCGCTGTTTTGCACCTTGGCGTCGGTTCTGCTGCTTTCGCAACGATCATTTCACAGATTGTCAGCGCCGTCCTTTGCATCAATCTCCTTCGGAAGGCACCGGAGGACTACCGTGTCCACATGCGTCAAATCCGGTTTGACAGAATCATGCTGAAACAGATTATCAAAAATGGTGTTCCTGCCGGGTTCCAGAATTCTATCATTGCATTCGCAAATGTCATCGTGCAGACTAACATCAATACTTTCGGAAAACTCGCTGTTGCAGGATGTGGTTCTTATTCCAAAATAGAAGGCTTCGGTTTTCTTCCGATCAATTGCTTCACGCTGGCACTGACCACATTTGTGGGACAAAACCTTGGGGCTAAAAAATATGACCGCGCAAAAAAAGGAGCACGGTTCGGTATTCTGTGCTCCATCGGAATTGCTGAAACGATCGGTATCCTGATCTATATTTTCGCCCCAGCATTAATTTCTGCCTTTAACAGTGATCCTCAAGTCATCGCTTTCGGCACCGCACAGGCAAGAACTGCTACCCTGTTTTATTTCCTGCTTACCTTTTCCCACTGTATTGCTGCGATCCTTAGGGGTTCTGGCAAATCCACAGTTCCAATGTTCGTAATGCTCGCCTGCTGGTGTATCATCCGCGTGACTTATATTACGGTTATTTTAAAATTTATCCCGGTCATCAATATGATTTTCTGGGCCTACCCATTGACCTGGTTTTTAAGTTCTGTTATTTTCCTGATCTATTACAAGAAGGCAGACTGGGTTCATGGATTCGAGAAATCCGGAACCTGATTCTGCCCCCGCTTTGTTAATTATTTGAAATTTCTATAGTTATCGGTCGTAGTGCACTTCTAAATCCGGCCGATAACTTTTTTCCATCTTATGACGTGCTTTCCTATTCTCTACGGTATCAAAAATAATTGAGAAATCATAATCTTCAGGATATAAGTCTGCGGCAGAAGCTTTCAATTTCAGCCTTTTATAGTTTACTTCCACCTTCTCTCCATGAATCTGAACCAGAACATTTCCTCTGTCATCCGGCGGATTTACTACAATTCCGATCTTCTTCTCCGGCAGCACCGTCACACTGTCTCCCCTTACAAAAAGTCCGGTTTCTTTCCGCAGCTGCATCTTCTTCTCTTTTATAATCGAAGGCGATTTCCTCCTCTGCAGTTCTTCCTCTGCATTTTGTTCCAGTTCTTCCGGGATTTCTTTCTCCTCCCCATATGCCTTTTGCGATGCCACACGAAGCATACCCGCCGGCATTCCCAGGCGTTTGGCAATGTAAAGCGCACAGCTTTCTCCTGATTTCCCAACCTCCAGCCGGTACAGCGGTTTTAAGTTCTCTCTGTCAAATGCCATCCTTGCATTTAATATTTCTTCATGTTCCCCTGCATAGTTCTTAACTTCAGGGTAATGCGTTGTAGCAAGAAACATGCATCCGCTATTTCGCAGCTCCTCCAATATTGCCACCGCAATTCCCATTCCCTCCGCAGGATCGGTTCCTGACCCAAGTTCATCCAGAATTACAAGACTTTCACTTGTAACCTCCCGCAGAATATCCAGTACATTACAGATATGTGCCGAAAATGTAGACAGATTATCCGTGATGCTCTGGCCGTCTCCGATATCACACAGAACCTGGTTCCGCATGCAGATATCTGCCTCCTGACATGGCACATGAAGCCCACTTAAAGCCATCAATGTAAACAGTCCGGCAGTCTTGACCGCAACTGTTTTCCCGCCTGTGTTTGGCCCTGTAATAATAATTCCGCGTTGACTGTCCCCAAGCTTTAGATCAAGCGGGACACATTCCTCCTGATTCAGCAGCGGATTTTTCGCTTTACAAAGTTTTAAATATCCTTGCGTATTTATCCCTGGTTCCACCGCATTCATATCTGCACTTAATTTTCCTTTTGCAAATACAAAGTCAAGTTTCACCAATGTTTCCAAGTCTCTTTGAAATACTTCTTCCTGCTCCGCAATCAGATCCACCAGCGTGTACAGAATTCTCCGCACTTCATTTTCCTCATCGATCTGCAGGATTTCCACTTTCTCCCGAAGTGCCGCAATCTGTTCCGGTTCAATAAAAACAGTGGCACCGGTCGCAGATTTATCCTCTACGCTCCCCGGAATCTTCCCTTTGTACTCTTTCTTTACGGGAAGACATACTTTCCCGTTCCTTGTCACAACAAAACTCTCTGCCATATATTTTTTCTGGCTTCTTAAAATGGACTCTGCCTTTTGTTTTACCTTTTCTTCCGCTGTTACAAGATCCCGTCTCAGCTGCCTGAGAAGGCTGGATGCGGAATCCTCTACTTCACCGCCGCGTATCGCCTGCTCGATCTGGAGTCTCAGTTCCTCTAACACTTCCAGGTTCTCACAATAATATGCGAGTGATATTTCTAAAACCCGCCCCCGCTCCAGATATGATTTCATCCGGGACACAGCAGCCAGGAATCTGCCAATCTTCTCAATCTCTTCTGCGGATAAAAGTTCTCCTCTTACTGCTTTGTCAATATCCCTTTCTATTCCATCCATCGCAGGAATCGGAGGCGTCCCAACCTTATCAAGCAGCTGTCTCGCCTGACTGGTATCTCTTATTTTCTTCCGCAGTTTTGACTCTGAAAGCTCCGGCTTTAGATCACTGATCCTGGCTCTTGCCTGTTTTGAGTTTGCTCTCTCCTTAAGTTTTTCAATAATTTCTGTATACCCTGTAATATAAAATGTTTTATTCATTGTATTTGCTTTCCTCTCAGTTTTCATTTTGTTTAATTCCACAATACGAAAAGGATGGAGAATAATAAAAAAACCTATGCAACAGCCATAACAGGGCATGCTACATAGGTATCTATGTCTATATAAATGCAGTATCTGTCATGGATTCCGGTAAATGGGCAGACTCATCCCCTGGGGCTCTCTGTCAGCTGGAAGTTTCTTAAGGATCCTCCCTTTCCAAGGTACGCTCATCGGATCGAAACAGCACCTGTACCCACAGATCTCTTCTCATTTACCATATACATAGATTAATTATTCTCCATCACAAATACAATTAACAAAAAATTTCCTCTCTTTCAAAATCACTGCCCTTAATATATCAGATGAATCCGTTCATGTCAAACAAAATATTGTTGGAAAATATACCCCTCTGGTTTATACTGGTATTATCTGTAAGTTAAAAGAAAGGCGGTATCCCCTATGAAACTTTGTATTGTATCCGCTCCATGTAAAGTCTGATTGACGGACGAATTTACATGGAGACGAATTGAAATCGTCCGGTCAGACTTTGCATTTTTAATATTCCATTCAAATATTAAAAAGGAGCAAAGTTATCATGAAAAAACAAAATCATTTATTTCAAGGGTTACATACATTTATACTCTTATGGTCGACTCAGGCCTTTTCTACACTCGGAAGTTCCATGACGAGTTATGCACTTATTCTCTGGTCATACCAGCAAAAGGGCTCGGCGCTTACCACCGCACTGCTATCCGTCTGTTCTTATGCACCCTATGTGCTGCTCAGTATCTTTGCAGGTGCCCTGAGCGACCGGTGGAACAAAAAATATACAATGCTGGTCTGCGACAGCATGGCCGCTTTAAGTACGGTTTTTATTCTCGTACTTTTGCTGACCGGACACCTGCGGATCTGGCATCTGTACCTGATCAATACATTGAACGGATTAATGAATACTGTACAGCAGCCAGCCTCAGACGTTGCTGTCAGTCTTCTGACTCCCCAAAATCAGTATCAGCGTGTCGGAGGGATGCGGTCTTTTTCCAATTCCCTTGTCACCATTCTCTCTCCGGTAATTGCTTCTACGATCTTCGCATTCTGGGGACTCACTGCTGTAATTGCTTTCGACCTTCTTACATTTACAGCCGCTTTTATAACACTGGCATTTTTTATTAAAATTCCAGATCAGATTCGAAAAGAAGAAGATAAAGAACCATCGCTTCTGAAAGCCTCCAGGGAAGGACTAAACTATCTAAAGTGCAACCGGGGCATTCTCGGACTGATTCTGTTTTTGTCCGCAATTAACCTGACTGCGTCTATTTATAACGCTGCCCTTCCCGCAATGCTGCTATCACGAAACGGCGGAAGCCCCTCTGCGCTCGGTCTTGTCAATGCCTGCAGCGGACTGGCAAACCTTGCCGGAAGCATTCTCATTTCATTTGGGCGTCCACCCAAAAGCCGTGTCCGGGCCATCTGTAACTCCCTGCTTTTTTCCATGAGCACAGAGAACTTCTTCCTGGCACTTGGCCAAAGCACACCCCTCTGGTGTCTCGGCGCCATTCTGGGGTGGATATGTATTCCGGTGATGAATACGAACCTGGAGGTGATTCTTCGTTCCAATATACCAATTGCCCTGCAAGGCCGTGTCTATTCTGTCCGCAATGCGCTACAGTTTTTTACGATCCCTATCGGATATCTGCTGGGCGGGATCCTCGTCGACAAAGTATTTGAACCATTTATGGCAGTCAGACCAACAGGAAGTATTTTTCTTCAAATACTGGGAAGCGGCAAAGGCTCTGGCGCCGCCCTTTTGTTCCTGCTGCTTGGTTTCATCGGAAGCACCACCTGCCTCTTATTCCGGAGAAATAAATACATCTGGGAGCTGGAATAATACCGGCATGCAAAAGGAGAACCCGCCTGCGGCGCATATCTCACCGCAGACGGGTTTCTTTTTCATGATATTCATTTTGCCGCACATCTAAACTCTCAGCAATCAACCCTCGGCACTCGCTGCACAGCCTTCTCAATTCCCACACCGGCCAGTACCCCGACGGTATAACACACCAGGTCACTCCACAGAAATCCAAATCCAAGCACAAGTCCGCCAAGCATTGTATGGCGCAGGTTGTTGATCCAATCCGCCTGATAAAGCTGGGAAAACTCAATCATATAAGAAAATGCAAGCGCCGCCAGCATAATTTTTACCGTCGACGTTCTGGCGAACAAAAAACCAAATCCCCAGAACACCATCAGTGCCCACAATGTATCGCCGGCATATGTACTCAGAAATTCCGGCAGGTACGCCCCGAATTTTCTCGATGAAATTCCAAGAACCATGGTCACCAGAATCAATATAAAATAAATACCTCTATTTCTCTTCAAAACTTTCCCTCTAGCGAATAAAGTTTGTCGCGATCTTTTCATTTTCCGGCGGCTGTACGCCATTTTGTTTTCCCAGTTCAATACATTTTAACAGCCAGGCCATATTTTTCCCGATGTTGTACATTGTCATAAGTCCTTCTTTATCTTCCAGAACTTCATCTGCTTCCTGCCCATATACATGATTCCAATATGTAGAAGATACTACCGGCATAGAATTAATTGTAAAATGCTTATTAATTACATCCATAGATGCTGTCGTTCCTGCCCTTCTGGCACTCAGTACAGCCGCAGCCGGTTTGAATTTAAAATGTTTTCCACCGGAATAGAACGCTCTGTCCATAATTGTCAACAATCTGGCACTTGGATGTGCATAATATACCGGAGAACCAAAGACAAATCCGTCACATCCCTTTGCCTTTTCCACAATTTCATTTACCACATCGTCGAACACACATTGCCCGATCTCCCGGCATTTCCCACATCCGATGCAATCCCTGAGCGGTGCATTGCCGATAAATACAGTTTCTGTATCAATTCCTTCTTCTTTCAGTGCCCTCACAACCTCTTTCAGAGCAGTCGCCGTACATCCATTCTCTCTGGAACTTCCATTTACCAGTAACACTTTCATCGCAGTCTGCCTCCTTCATATATTGTATGGAATCAGCCAGGTTCCATCGCTAACCGCTGATCCGCTACCATTTATTATAGCGCAGTTTGGAGAAAACTGATACCTGCAAATTCTCATTCTATGGATTCTACTGGATAGCGCAGAATCGTTTTCAGCCTGCTTTTCTGACATCTCTTTGCATTACTCAGATAGATTTCACGGTGCCAGTCCCCCGTCCGCTTCATCCCCTGCTGCTGCGCAAACTGATCCATCTGAAAAAAAGATTCCGGCTCATCATCATAAGAACCTATGTGCAGAATTTCAATACAGTTTCCATCCTGCAGACTGGAGAATTTCATTTGGTCCAACAGCGGATCTGCCTTTTTCTCTTTCACCTTCTCAAAAGCTGCCTCCACAATTTCCTCAGTTACAAAATCAGGCTGGCGTATCATAATGGTATATTCCAATGTTTCTTTGACCAGCTCCGCACCTTTTGGTTTCCTCCATATTCCTTCCAGCGGATAAACTGAAAAATCATCGTACTGAATCTGTGTCATCTCTTTTACTGTTTTTTTATAAAACATCTTTATCCCATATGCCATCGAATACAGCGCACCGACACGCAGGGAAAAGTCTTCATTATTCGGATTTCCTTTTCCCTGAATCATAATGAACTTCTGCATCGGCACGGAAATCATTCCTGCTTCCTTCTTTCCTTTATACCATTCCTTCTCCTGTTTTCTCCACTCATATTTCATAAGATAAACCCTCCTTTTTAAGCTGATTATACTCTGTATAACCTGCCATCAAATGTCAGGTTCTATATTTATTTTGAATATCGGTTAATTTCTTCCGAACCTTCTGCCTCACAAACTCTGGCTCCAGCACTTCCACCAGATCTGCAAATGTAAACAGATAACTATATAATATATCATTCTCTGGCAAATCCGTCTCAACGTACAGATTTCCCTGGCTGTCCTTTGTCACCTGATCGGTAAATTCATCGTATACACGGAACGCAGCTTTCTGATCAAACTTTAATTTTACAGAAATGGTCTTTGTCTTCTCAAGCTTTATACCAGCCTTTGCTGATTCCGGGATTTCACGGGAATACGTTTCCGGCTGGATTTCCAGCTGCCTGATCCTCGTCAATTTAAAAAGGCGGTAATCATTTCTCAGAAGGCAGTACCCATACAGATACCAGTTTTTACTTTTAAATACCAGCTTCACCGGCTCTGCACGCCTTTCGGTAAACTCCCCGCTTCCCCCAAAATATTGAAAATGAACAATATGCCTGCCAAATATCGCTCTTTTTAACTCCTCAAACACCTCTTGTCCGGCTGTCTTTTTCACCCAGTCAGAAAAATCCACTTCAATCCAATCCATCGTCTTTGTCTGGAACAGACTCCCGAGTTTTGTAAGAAGCTCACTTGAATTTTTCCCGTCAACTGCCGTCATCCCTTGCAGCGCCATTAAAATCTGTTCTTTTTCCTGCCCGGAAAGCAGCGATTTTTCCATCACAAAATCCTCAAGTATAAAGATTCCCCCGCCTTTGCCCTGCGTCGCATATACCGGAATTCCTGCGCTGCTGATCGCGTCAATATCCCGGTAAATCGTCCTGACTGAGACCTCGAATTTCTCTGCCAGTTCCGGAGCCGTTGACTTTCCTTTATTCAGTAAATAATACACAATCCGAAACAGTCTGCTTTCCTGCATATTTACCACCAATCTTTTACCTTTCTCATTTTCCCTTATTATACCAGAAAAACAAGACGCCCCTGTGTCAGGTTTTGGAAAATATGGCTAAATAACAAAGAGGCCTTAACGGCCCCTATGTTTTTCCTTCTTTTTCTGTTGTTTCAATTCAAACTGGAGCTGCTTATACGCCTCTTTTTGTTCCCGGCTTTTCACTTTTCGCTCTGTCTTCATTTCCTCCTGCTGTAATTTCAGTGCCTGCTGAGACTTCGTGCCGATTCCGGTTTCCCTGGTCTGCCTGTGCACTTCTCTTAGCATCCGTTTCGGATTGACATGCACTTCCCTTACCTCAGATGCAACAGCTGGACTGAATCGTAACTTATCGTAATTTTCCTGCAGAAACCGGAATACCTCATAATCCTTAGGCTCTGGCCCGAAAGTAATCTTGCAGACAGCCAGCCTGGAATCCTCTATCCTTTCCACAATCCCGACCCAGAATGGATCTTCAAAAAATACTCTAAGTGTCACCGATACTTTGTCCATAACAATTCCTCCTTTTGCTTTGCGCTTTCCGCAAAATGTAATGAACAAAGAACGGACGACCAAGGAGGAGGGTTACTGACAGCGTTTTCATTAATATTTATCCACTGCGTCCGGACTACCAACCGGATCTGTGTTTTTATCTTTGTGCCTTTATCTTAACATACCATCGGATGCTTTTCCAATAGAACTCTCTCTAATACAAATGAAACAGACGGACCGCCATTTTCGTTGACTTATAAAGAACACCACCTACAGCCCATAAAAGTATTTTTTAATATTGTCCTTATCCGGATAATTAAAGCGGTCGATATCTTCAATTGTTTTACTGACATCATAGGTAATACAAACCGGTTCGAACGCAATCTCTCCATCCAGCTTCAGAATGCCTGCTCTGGCTGTATTTTTCTCCCGGCCGGGGCACCCTGCCGCTCCACAGTTGATGTACCACTTATCCTCCTTTACGACATTTGCAGCGTGATCATGGCCGTAAAGGATCACATCTGCCTCGATCTCTGGAAACATCCTTTCCAGATCAGATGCCGTCGGATTTGGCGTATAATTGACATACTGGTGATCCGCATCCATTGAATAATGAGCAATATAAATGCGTTTTCCTTCCAGCTCAACATACTGTTCAAAGGGAAGTCCACTGAGAAATTTTCTTGACGGCTCACTCAATCTCGCATGCTCCCATTTGTGGTGCTCATATTCCCCCTGCTCCATCATCTTATCATTTGGAAATACACTGGGCATCCCAACAAGCAGAAAATTTTCATGATTCCCTCTGACACACCCGGCCAGATTCGGCAGATTTCTCATTACCGTTACCGTCTCCTCCGGGTATGGTCCGATTCCAATAATATCTCCGCAGCAGATAATCTTTTCGCACTGTTCCTTCTCAAATACCGCCAGAACGGCCGTCAGTGCCGCAAGATTATTATGTATATCTGTAATAACCCCTAGTTTCATAATTGTCTCCAATACTCATATCCTATTTTATTTCAATAACTCCATTAATTCTTCTCTCGTAAAACTTCCTTCCAGGACACCATGGCCTTCTAACACCTGATCTGCCAGCTCTCTTTTCTTCTCCTGAAGCCTCACGATATTTTCTTCAACCGTTCCTTTCATGATCAGCTTATATACGCTGACGACATTCTCCTGTCCGATTCGGTGTGCCCGGTCTGTTGCCTGGTTCTGTACCGCAATATTCCACCATGGATCATAATGGATTACAATGTCTGCCGCAGTAAGATTCAGCCCTGTTCCCCCTGCCTTTAAGGAAATGCAGAACACAGATGTATCATCCTGGTTAAACTGCTCTACCAGCCGCGCCCTCTTCTCCTTGCCCGTCGCACCCGTCAATGTATAATAGCTGATGTTTCGTTCTTCCAGACATTGTTCGAGTTTCTCAAGCATCGATGTAAACTGGGAAAACAATAAAATTTTATGGCCGCCGCTGATTGCATTTTCAATCAGATCGATGCACATGTCTGTCTTCGCTGAATTCTCTTCATATCCCTCAAATAAAAGCCCTGGATTACAACAGATCTGGCGAAGTTTGGTAAGTTCGGAGAGAATCTGTATTTTAGAGGTTTTAAATTCCTCTTCACTTTGCTTATCCAGAATCATCTGCATTCTTTTTACATGGGCATCGTAAAGTTTCTGCTGCTCCCCTTCCAGAACTGCATACATATTTTTCTCAAGCTTGTCCGGAAGATCCGTCAGTACATCCTTTTTCAGACGCCTTAAAATAAATGGATGAATCATTTTCTGCAGCCTCTTCATCGCCTGTTCATCCTGATTTTGGACAATCGGAATCTCAATCTCCTCACGAAAGCGCTGATAGCCAAAGAGGAACCCCGGCATCAGGTAATCAAAAATACTCCACAGTTCGCTCAGCCTGTTCTCCACAGGAGTTCCGGTAAGGGCAAGCTTAAAGCCGGCTTCAATCTCTTTGACCGCCTTCGCAGCCTGAGTATTATGATTCTTGATATACTGCGCCTCATCAATGACCTCGACAGCAAAAGTAACTTCCGAATATACATCCCTGTCCCGTTTAAGCAGATCGTACGAGGTAATCAAAATATCCTGTTTCGATGAGTTAAGGATCATTTCCCGGCGCTCTGCCTGCGTACCTACTACCATACCGGCACTTAACCGGGGCGCAAACCTTTCAATCTCACTCTTCCAGTTATACACAAGGGAGGACGGCGAAACAATGAGCGTCCTTGTATTTTCTTTTCCTTCCAGCTGCTCCGAAAGAAGAAATGTAATGACCTGCAGCGTTTTTCCAAGCCCCATATCATCCGCAAGTATGCCGCCAAACCCATTATATTTAAGCGTCTTGATCCACAGATACCCTCTCTTTTGATACTCTCTTAATGTATTTTCCAGACTTTCCGGGATATCAAAATCATTATCCTCCACCGTCTTCATATTACGGACCAAAGCCTTGAAATTCTTGTCCTTTACAACGGGAAGCGATTGAAATTCCCGCAGTTCAGAATCGAGATAAAGTGCACGGTATCTTGGAATCTGAAGCGACTCTTTTCGAAGCTCGGAATCCTTCAGCTGAAGACTCTGCCGCAGTTCCATCAATGCCGCAATCCCATCATCCTCTACATTGACAAACTCTCCGCTCTTGAGCCGGTAGAACTTCTTTTTCCGGTTGTATTTGGACAGCATCTCTATCAGCTGTTCCCTCGATACATCGCCGGCCGTCACCGACAGTTCCAGCATATCTCCTGCCAGCGAAATTCCCACCTTCACTTTGGGCGCACTCGTTACTTTCATCCGCTTTAACGCATCCGAAATATAGACTTCCCCAAGCTCCTGCATTTTGGGAATTCCATACACCAGAAATTCATACAGCATTTCTTCATCATCTGCCAGAACCATCTTGCCATGCTCTTCATCATAAGCATTACAGTAAGACGCAACCATCCTGCCCGTCTCTATTTCTCTGGCAAGATCCCTCCATCCCCCGCTCTTTTGATCTCCATATATGGAATACTTATTCTCACCATAAACAGCCATCACTTCACATGTTATAAAATCTTTCTGCGGGGCATCCAGATAGATTTCAAATGTCACAGGAATCACTCCGTAAGCATTCTCGTCAAACCCTATCTTTTCACACTGGAAATATTTTTCAAGAACCGGAAGCAATTCATGGCAAAATGTAGGTACATCCTCTTTCTGAATGTAAATATTGCGCCCCGGAACACTTTCAAGACATGCAAGAAAATCTTCTACAGGCTCCGTTTCTTTTCTATTTACAAGGTATATTTTATTCTCATGAAAATAAATGTAATTTTCCACGCCCCTGTAACCAGAAAATGCGTCACCCGTCAGCTCAATGCCATTTTTCTCGCCCTGAATCCTGAGTGTCCGGTTCAGCGGTTCCTCCACAACATGCCAGAGATGCTCCCCTGTACCATTTACATTTGCATAGAATTCATGTCCGCCTACTGCCAGCAGAAATTCCTCCAGAGAACTGATATCTAACGGCATCACACGGAGCTTCGGAAGATTCCGGTAATTATAATTACTGCCATAAAAGCTGTTCTGGGCGTATCTGTCCTTGTTTCTCTCAACCCACGCCTGAATAAATTTCACAAGTGCTCTCGACTCCTCTGAAAAAGCTTCTATCATATGAACAAACTGAAGTTTCTGTCCATAATAATGTTCCGCCTTCCGGTTGACCAGGTCAGCAAATGTAAAGACATCCTTTAAAACATACATCTGCGCGCTGCCGATCTTAAACTCCAGACGGATATGATCACCATCGCACAACAGATACGGTGAAAGTTTCACTTTGCCATAAGTTTCTTCCTGCATCACGGGCAGAACATGGGTCATCATTCTCTGCTGCAGCAGATTCCGTATGGCAGGCGTCGTCTGCTGGCTCATGCCCTTCATAACCCCAAGCTTTGCAAGACTTCTCTGCTTTGCGTCGGTCTCTTCCTCCTGCCTTTTCTGCCTCTTCTTATAATTCAGGTATTCCAGAAGCACCGCCACACAATGTTTGCAGATTCCATCATAGCTGTAAAACGCAGGGCAGTCACAATAGCTTTCCTCCACCCGCTCATTCTCCAAATCAACAGTCACG
The DNA here is from genome assembly GCA_900549995.1 of uncultured Lachnospiraceae bacterium. Taxonomy (GTDB): domain Bacteria; phylum Bacillota; class Clostridia; order Lachnospirales; family Lachnospiraceae; genus UMGS1251. The sequence continues at coordinate 51,455 of URQQ01000005.1, forward strand.
CTGACATCATATACATTTCGTCCGCTCCCCTTAACCTTCGCAGTGACTTCCTCGAATGCCCCATCCTCTTCAACATTAAACTCCATGATTTTATTGCTTTTCTGTATCTCATGTCCGCGTGTATAGGACTTATGGTTGGCCAGGGCACGAATGGTTGTAATTGTCAGCATGATTTCCTCCTGTCTTTCTTAAAAATCTTTTTGTCTTATTTCTCTCAATCTGATACCTGTTTCCTTACCTTCAGCAATATCAAAATCATACTCACTCCCGTCAGAATATGCCCGATTCCTGCAATCCCGGAAATAGACGCATCCATCCCCTTACTAAGCGCAGTTCCCCATACCTGTGTCAGACCTCTCATAAGAAAAGCAAGTGCTGTGATATTTAACCCAATATGATAAACTACCAGCATTTTCCCGGTATTCTTCTGATCGGAAAAATGAAAGTTCTTCTCCAACAGCACCATCGCAAGGAAGAAAAACATTCCCAGAAGAAAATAATGGGTATGCATCACAGATAAATTCGTCTTGCCGGTAAATCCATTAAATTTCGTAAACTCTCTGTAAAACACACCAAATACCATGGCTAAGACAGCATACAATATCGCTGAATTCATATAACGTTTCATCATTTGTAAAACCTCCTCATTGTCAGAAGCTTATTCCGTCTCCTCAATCATATCCACTGCCTTATCCAGAAATACTTCCCCGTCCAGATGTTCAAGTTCATGGCAGAAACACTTTGCCATCTCATCCTCTCCAACAAGTACAACTTCTTCTCCATTTTCATCCAATGCCTTTACCGTCACCTTCTGCGGACGGATCGTCTTTCCGAATTTCCCCGGAAAACTTAGGCACGCTTCGATGCATTCCTGCTCACCCTCAGATTCTACAATTTCGGGATTCACAAGCTTCAGATAATACTTGCCATAGTCTACAACAACCAGTCTTTTTAAAATTCCCACCTGGTTCGCCGCGAGCGCCGCACCATTCTCAACAGAATGCAGCGTATCCATCATATCATCAAGCAGCTCCCTGATTCTGTCATTCACATTTTCAACCTTTTTACATTGTTTTCTCAGACTTTCATCATCGTAAAGTCTTAACTGTCTCACTGCCATTGATTCATCCTCCTGTTATATTTCGTTAATACTATTAGCTTCATTAAATATTATTTTAATTATAAACATGAATCACCATAATAGCAATAATACTTATTTCTGAATTATAGAATCATATTATTTACATACTATTTTCTACGTGATAAACTAAAAACAGGGGTGCACAAAAATGGTACGTGATAAATCGGTAGTATCCCGCAATATGAGTAAAATACGAAGTAAAAATACCTCTATCGAAATTACTCTTCGAAAAGCATTATGGGCAAAAGGATATCGATACAGAAAAAATTATAAAAAATTACCAGGTTCACCAGATATTGCATTAACAAAATATAAAATTGCAATTTTTTGTGATAGTGAATTTTTTCATGGAAAAGACTGGGAAGTACTTAAGGCACGTCTTGAAACTGGTAGCAATCCAGAATATTGGATTAAAAAGATTGAAAAAAATCGATATCGCGATGTAGAAACTGATAAAAAACTTCTTTTCCTAGGTTGGACTATAATTCATTTTTGGGGAAAAGATATATTGACTAATACAACTGAATGCATAAAAGTTATAGAAGAAACCATATGGGATATAGAAATGCAAAATTATGAGTTAACCAAAACCTAATAGGAGGCGCCAATGAAATCAATCATAGATCAGTTTATTTCTCAAGAAATAACTTCTAAAGAACTTAATTATCAAGCAACCCTTTCTCGTGAAACTGGTAATTACAGTCCCCTTGGACTAAGTCCATCTGAATTCGAACTGTTCCAGCGTCTGGGTAATGATGCTTTAAATGAAATTATTGAGGCACGTAAACATAAGGCTGAAATTATTGAAAAATGGAAAGATTTTTTTAGAAATGAAATCGCTGCAAATCATACAAGAAACACTCAAAAATTAATTCATTTAAAAGAATTTAACTTAAATCCATTTTTAGATACATACCGTGCAAACTTCTTGTTAGGAGATAGCTCTGCCAAAAGTAAAGCTACTGCCCTCGTTTATACAAGAGCGCTTGGTTCCTCACTGAATACCACTTTCGGAACAAGCCTACAAAAATTTTGTAGTGATATTTTATCAGGCTATGCGTCTACTACATCCGGCATCGATATCGAGTTTATCGATTTTGTTGATGGCCGCCATAAATATTGTCAAATCAAAGCTGGACCAAATACAATAAACAAAGATGATGTTAAAACTATAATTGATCATTTTTCAGGTGTAAAAAATTTAGCCAGAACAAACCATCTTGATATTGGATTTAATGATTTGATTGTCGGTGTTTTTTACGGTACGAATGCTGATCTTAGCACTCATTATAAAAAGATACAAAAAGAATATCCTGTCTATATTGGTCAAGATTTTTGGTATCGTCTAACTGGTGATGCAACATTTTATAAAACTCTTACAGAATCCATTGATGAAGTTGCCTCAGAATATGATGGAAGAACTCTTTTAGAAGATGTAATTGAGAGCTTAACAAACGAACTCAAAAAGTCAGAAGAGAATTAATTCTCTTCTGACTTATTTAAAATATCAATAATTGACAGTCCAATTGCTTTTGCCATTTCTACCGGAACTGCATTGCCAATCTGTTTATACTGTTGTCCCATAGATCCCACAAATTCCCAATCATCCGGAAAACTTTGTATCCTCGCATATTCCCTAACAGTAAAGGGGCGTGTCTCTTCAGGATGACAGCGTTCAGTTTGTTTTTGTGCTGGACTACATGTTAAAGTTAAACACGGTTCATCCCACGATATCCTTCTGGCCATACCAGTTCTTCCACCACCGGAATAATAGCTTTTCCCCATGTACTCCTTAGCTATATCTTCTGGCAAATCTCTCCAATAGCCACCTGGTGGGACTAATTCTAAAACTTTCTTTTTCTTTTCTGGATATTTTTCTCCCAAGGATTTTGGTACATTCTTCAGTACATCCCTTAAAACTGGTTTATACTCATAAGGTAACGGTAAACGATAACTAATATCTATATCATTTCTAATTCCAACAATAATTACTCTCTCTCTTTTCTGTGCAACATTATAGTCTAAAGCCTTCACTACCTCTGTAACAGTTGTATATCCCAAATCTTCATATATATCTATCATTGTTTGCAAAGTCTGACCCTGATCATGTGATGCCAATCCTTTTACATTTTCTGCAAGAAATACTTTAGGATTCAATTCCCCTACAATCTGTGCAAAATAATAAAACATTGTTCCACGTACATCTTCCAACCCCAATTTATGTCCTGCATAGCTGAAAGATTGGCACGGATATCCTCCCGAAACAAAATCTATTTCTATATCTTCTGGCAAATAATTCTTAATGCCTTCCTCCGCAACTTGAATAATATCCTTTTCTAAGACATTCCATCCTGGCCTATTTTTTCGCAACGTTTCAGCCGCGTACTTATCGATTTCAACAAGCGCTTGTTCGCTAAACCCGGCCTGTTCTAAACCGAGCGCCAATCCCCCTGCCCCTGCAAAAAGTTCAACAGAATGATATGTACGCCTCGGTTTTACTTCTGAAATATCTACATATTTATCCTTAGGTGATTCACCTTCAACAATTTCATTAACTGTTATCGGTTCATCTTTACAAAGTAATTCCATAGGACTTATATTCAAAGCTGTACAAAGCTTAATGTAATTGCTTTTAAAAGGATTAGCTTTGGGAGAAAGCAAAACAGAAACCTGATTCTTAGTAATCCCTATTAAATTGGCTAATTCCTGTTGGGTTTTAATATTTCTGTATTTCATAACCTCATGAATCTTGTCTTTGTCTATCATATTCTGCATTGAGTATCCCTCCAAAATGTTATGAAAATATATTAACATAGCCATAAGGGTTTGTAAATAAATAACCCGAACATTTTTTCGGTTATCTTGTCATCCTCTTCTCCTACCGTCTGTTAGATCTGCACCATATTCCCTGTTTTTCCGCTGACTTAATCAGCTCATCCCGGAAGTCCGGATGTGCGAGCTTAATCATTTCTTCTGCTCTTTCCCACGTACTTTTTCCGATCAGGTTGGCAATCCCATATTCCGTCACAAGAAAGCATGTCTGGCTCCTTGGGCTGGTAATAATATCTCCCTGGAATGTAGGTACGATTCTGGATTTTCGGTTTCCCTTTTTATCTGTGAACGTAGAAGACATACAGATAAATGCTCTTCCGCCTCTGGACAGCGATGTACCTGTCAGATAGTCAAGCTGTCCGCCGGTTCCACTGATATGCCGTGTCCCGACACTTTCTGCGCTTACCTGCCCATATAAATCAGCCGCAATACAGCTGTTAATAGATACCATATGGTCAATTTTTCCAATGACGCTCGGTGAATTGACATATTCAAGCGGACACATAATCACTCCCGGATTCTCATCCAGCCAGTCATACAATTTCCGAGTCCCCACCGCAATGCCAAGTACTCCCTTGTATCGGTTTTCTTTTTTCTTGGCATTGGTCAGTTTTCCGGCCTCGTATAATTCCACGTAAGCATCAGAACACAGCTCTGTGTGCATGCCGAGATCTTTGAGATCTGTCTTTGCCAGCATACTTCCAATCGCGTCCGGCATACTCCCGATTCCAAGCTGAAGCGTTGAACCATTTCTGATGAATGGAATGATATGCTCTGCAATTTTCTTGTCCGTATCCGTTGCCTTCGTCGATGGAAACTGCGCGAGCGGAGGGTGCTCACCTTCTACAATATAATCGACCTGTGAGATATGGATACACTCCCCGAATCCCCCATACACCTTTGGCAAGTGTTCATTAATCTCAACAATTACAATCTTTGCCTTATCTAAGATATCCTTGCCGACTCCTGTGGCCAGTGAAAGGTTAAAATATCCATGACGGTCCATCGGTGTCACACTGACCATGGCAATGTCCACATCCAGATGATCTCTGTAATAAAGACCCATATTCCGGAAAATCATCGGAATATAGTTACACAATCCCTTGTCACACAGATATCTTTCATACCCGGAACAATGCCAGCTGTGGTAAATAAAATGTTCCCTTGTCGGATCGCATTCGGCTGTCTTAATTGGCCCGAACTGTAACGTTCCTCTGATTTTCACATCATATAACTCGTCTCTTCGTTTTGCCAGTGCAGCATCTAATAATACAGGAAATCCCTCAGCAATTGTATAATCAATCCAGTCCCCGCTTTTCACTATTGCTGCAGCTTCTTCCGGTGAACGGCGTTTTAACTGATATTCTTTCACAAAATTCATAAAATCCCTCCGCTTCAAAACCGATCTCTCGATTTTCATATCATTTCTACCATATCTCAATAACACTGATCTGATAAAATTTACATTATTGCTGCATGGCAGACCGTAATCAAATTATATCATTTACTTTCCAAAAGCGATAGACTCTCCTGTGATTCTATTTTACATTCTGTAACGATTCCTATCTTCTTTTTCTATTTTTATCCACGTGAATGACCCGTTGAACCCATCCCCTGTAGAACGCCTCCTCATGTGATACGAGAAGTACATTGCCTTTAAACTCACAAAGCGCTGCACGCAAAGCTTCCTTGGCCTGAACATCCAGATGGTTTGTCGGCTCATCCAGAATCAAAAAATTACATGGTTTTAAGGTAAGCAGACACATCTTCACTTTCGACTGCTCCCCGCCGCTCAATGTCTGGACTGGCTGAAGCGCATGCTGCCGTGTAATACCGCAGCGTGCCAGGTGTCTGCGAACCTCCTTTACGACAAGTTCAGGATAGGCTTCTGCTACAATTTCTAACGGTGTCATCTCCTGATCTGCCCATCTGAGGTTCTGCTCATAATATCCAATGACTGCCTGCTCTGAAAATGAGAACGTTCCATCCAGATACGGAATCTGCCCAATCAATGTCTTTAAAAGCGTTGATTTTCCAATTCCGTTAAACCCTGTAATCACTACTTTCTGCCCCTCTTTTACCGCAAAATCGATACCTGATAAAACCGGGTACTCATATCCGACAGAAATCCTCTTCACTTTCAGTGGTTCGTTAGCCGTAAGCGGCAGTTCCTGAAAATGAAAAAATGGTTTGATTTCCTTTCTATTATCTAAAATTTATATTCTGCCAAACTTGAGCATGAAAAAAAGACTGCGGACAAAAACATTGTCCACAGCCTTCTAACGACCAGAATTGTCTTTCAACAATCCGCGCCGGCAATCTCCTGCATTTCCGGGAAAAAGCGTACAAAAACAAAGCTGTCTGTCTGAACAGCTGAATCTACACATCTTTCTCCCGATGAACTGCAACGTCTTGCTGGTTTAAGCAGCGCCTTTTTTACTAACGCTATTCTAGCCCTACTCTGCACAATGTTTCATCGGTCCATCCACGTACAGAGTTTACTCGCCTTCTCGGCTGGTCATTTATATAAAAATTCATGAGAGCCTTACCTTTCCTCTACTCCATTCTTGCCACAGATATCTTTAAGACAACATTTATCGCAGTATGGCTTCGTCCTTGCCGTACATACGTCGCGTCCATGAAAGACAAGCCTGTGGCAGAAGTCACTGCCTTCTTCGGGCGGAATGATCTTCCACAGCGCCATCTCCACCTTTTTCGGATCTTTTATCCCATCTACTAATCCTATACGGTTTACAAGCCTGATGCAATGGGTATCTGTCACAATCGCAGGTTCTCCAAACACATCCCCCATGATGAGGTTCGCGCTTTTCCGCCCTACCCCCGGAAGTTTCAGCAATGCGTTAAAATCCCTTGGAATTTTCCCGCCGTACTCTTCTTTTAACATCTTCATACAGGCACTGATATCCCTCGCCTTACTTTTTCCCAGACCACATGGCCTTACAATTCTTTCAATATCCTCCACATCAGCATCTGCCAGGGATTCTACATCAGGATATTTCTCGTATAACCCTTCCACGACAACATTCACCCTGGCATCCGTACACTGTGCCGCAAGTCTTACACTGACCAGCAGCTTCCACGCCTGATCATAGTCAAGCGTACAGCCCGCCTCCGGGTATTCCTCTTTTAACCTCTGGATGACTTCCAGAGCCAGTTCTTCTTTACTGTATGTACTCATCGCCTATTACCTCTCATCATCATTTTATCTTTTGAATCTGAACATTCAGATTTGCTGTTTAAAGTTATTTCGGTGCATACGCTTCCAGAAACTTATCCACTCTTGCACAATATTCTTCATTATAATCCAGCCACACATCCGCATGTCTGCTGTCTTCCACCGTCCAGATCTGCTTCTTTTCCTGCTTTACTGCATCATAAATATCTTTTCCCATAAAATACGGAGTCAGCGTATCAGCCTTACTGTTGATAATCAGAAGCGGCACTTTCGTATTGGCTGCAGCATCCGGCACATCCGCCTCTGCATAAGAAAACCCAAGTTTTTGTTTATTCATGATATTTCCGCAAAACACCATATATTTCACAGGAATCCCAATCTCCATATTCTCAAGTTCTGTTTCTACCATATACTCCATACTGCTGACCGGACAGTCCAGAACTGCAAAATCTACCAGGTCATCCATCTTCTCATCTGCAAGCGCCAGGCCAACCGTCGCACCGCCAAAGGACGTTCCCCAAAAACCAATCTGTTTCTCCGGCGCGTTTTCTGCGGCATAACGGACCATATCACCTGCATCATATTTCTCCCAGTAACCAAACGTCGTATACTGAGCAGTATTCTCCCCTGAGCTTCTCTGGTCATAGGTAATTACATTGTATCCTTTCCCGAGGAAATATTCTGCCAGAGGATAATTGGAATATCTGTTCCCTCCAAGTCCATGAACCAGAATCACCGTGTTCCAATCCTTCCCATCGGCATCTTCACAATAAATATAATCCCCCGGAATTATATGTCCGTCAAACGATGACTCTATCTTGATCTCTTCAATCCTGTAGCGGCCAGTAAACTCATCATAATCCATCTGGTACTTCTCCCAAAAGGAAGCCTCCACTCCAGAAGTACTCTCGTTAGTCACCAATTGTGTGGAATTATCAAAAACCTGGACACCGATAAAATATGACATACCGAGGAACAGAATCACCAGCAAAACTGCAGAACAGATCAATACAATCTTCAATTTTTTTCTTTTCATGGCACCCTCCCTTTACCTGCTTATTGTAACATGTTCTGCCGCCTGAATGGAACTCAAATTTCATATGACAGTAAATGGAAATGTCCCTCATCTGCATGAAGATGAAGGACACTTCCTGTATATTTAAGATTTTACAAGTTCTTTTGCAATTTTCTGAGCTTTCTTTTCCGAAAGAATTTCATTGGTTATAAAGTTTCCATTATAAAACAGTGAGTACGATGTACATGGAGTTGGCGCATTCTGTGCTTCTTCTGTAGTCTCGATTTTATGCACACTGCATGGCAGACCTTCCTGTTCAAGTACGGACATAAATACCGGAGCATATTTCTCTGTATGCGGACACTGGTTCGAATAATACAGGACGATCCCCATCTCCTCTGTATGTCCATGTTTCGCAGTTTCCCGGAACTTAGGCACTTCTGCATCTTTTTCAAACGGCAGGTACAAAAGCTCAAAAAATGGGGCGGCAGTATCCGCTGTCTGGAAACCCTTATACTTTAAGTAAGCCGGATCTGAGAGGAATGGCATTTTCTTTTTGGAGGACAGACATACCAGCCCTTTCTTTCCTTTGGCCTTACTGTCCGCAATACATTGTTCCAGCAGCAGATTGGAGATTCCCTGCCCCTTATATTTCCCCGATACCCAGAAGCAGTCAATATACATATATCCTTCTGCCTCTACAGGTGCCCATGCACGTTCTGCAGAAAGATACTCTATGAACACCTTTCCTCTGACATCAAGCTTATAAAACACAAGCCCTTCTTTTATTCTTTCTTTCATCCATGCCTTCTTGGATGCAACGCAATTCTCACCTTTTTTATCTGAAATACAACAGCAGATATGCTCGGAATCAATGTTTTCCAATGTGATTTGTTTAAACTCCATCTTTCCCCTCCTGTTTACCCTTCCTTTTTCGGCATTTTCTTTTTCTTTGGTTTTGGTACCGGCAATTCTTTCCACGTTCTCACTGCCAGCTCTGTCAGCCACTCTCTGTCATCTAATTCCTCCACCAGAAAATATGGTTTTGCCCCTTCATACGGCGGCACCTCCGAAAGTTCGGGTGCAAAGTTTTTTCCCGCTTCTGTAATTTTCACAAAAAACTGGTTATCACATATCAATGAAAATATTTTCCCATCCAGGTACATCCCATATTCGCCGAACATTTTCCGGTACGTGATCACTCCCGCACTGTGAAGCTGATCTGCGATATATTGTACAAATTCCGGATTAGTTGCCATAATTTTCTCCGCCTTTCTCTAAAACAATTTTGCTACAGACAGAATAACACAGAAAACATGACAGCTCTATGGCATGTACAAAAATAATAAAACTTATGCGGCAGCCCTGCGCTGTCTCATATAATGCATTCCAAAGCTGACACCCGCTATCAAAAGCGAGGTTCCAAGCCCTGTATAAAAAACAGCAATAAAAATGTCAGGCACCAGTCCGGAAACACGCAGTCCGATCCCAAACGTCATCATAAATGCCATAATACAGTACGCCTGTTTATTAAAAAAGCGAAAAATGAGTTGTTTCTCTTCCTCATATGCTATGATTCTATTAGTATGTTTCTTCACCATTTTCCGAAATACCATATTATGAAAAAGCAAATATACCAAAACAGACAGCAGAATATTCAGTACTGTAAGATAACCTTTATACGCAATTACACCGATCCTCACAATATTAAAACCTGCAATCAGCCATACAATACCTGCAATCAAAATCAAATTCATTTTCTTTACTTTCATTTATTATCATTCCTTTCTAAAATGCTTCCTAAAATGAACACGTTCATTTTACCACTAACATTAATAATAGTCAATGATCTGACATTTTCTGTAAAAAATGTTGCAATATGTCAGCACACGTGCTATCATGATATCAGTAACAATTACTATTATTGTATATGTGGAGGTTTTTTAATGAGTAAACATCTTTCAGAAAGCATCAGAGTTCCTATTGAGCTGGATAATCCATCCATCGCAAGAGCTGAGGAGAAATGTATCAAATGCGGTATGTGCCGGAATATCTGTACTGATTATATTGGGGTTCATGGTACATATTCCCTGGCTGACACCAATGACAGAGCCGTCTGTATTAACTGCGGACAATGTGCAAATGTCTGTCCCGTCTCCAGCATCACAGAAACTTATGAGTACAAAAAAGTGGAATCTGCTGTAAATGACCCGGATAAGATCGTAATTTTCAATACTTCTCCCTCTGTCAGAATTGCCCTTGGAGAAGAATTTGGTCTGGCAGATGGCAGCTTTGTCCAGGGAAAAATGGTTGCACTGCTCCGGGCTTTGGGTGCCGACTATGTGCTTGATACCAATTTTGCCGCAGACCTGACCATTGTCGAAGAAGCCAGCGAATTGATTGAGCGTATTACGACCGGCAATAAGCCGCTGCCACAGTTTACCAGCTGCTGTCCTTCCTGGGTAAAGTATGCCGAAATATATCATCCGGATATGCTCCCACATATCTCTACTGCGAAAAGCCCGATTGGCATGCAGGGGCCTACTGTGAAGACGTATTTTGCGAAAAAAATGCAAATTGACCCGGCCAAAATTGTAAACGTCGCAGTCACACCTTGTACTGCCAAGAAAATGGAAATCCGCAGAGATGAGATGTGCGATGCTGGCAAGTACCTGGATATTCCTGAAATGCGTGACATGGATTATGTCATCACAACCCGGGAACTTGCGATCTGGGCAAAAGAACACCAGATTGATTTTGATACTCTTCCTGACTCAGATTATGACAAACTTATGGGAGAGGCCAGCGGAGCCGGTGTGATCTTCGGTAATACCGGCGGTGTGATGGAGGCTGCCTTAAGAACAGCCTATGAATATATCACAAAAGAAAAGGCCCCTCAGAATCTGTTTACGCTGGAACCAGTCCGAGGCCTCAGTGAAATGAAAGAAGCGACACTTACCATCGGTGATCTTACACTCAACATTGCAGTCATCTACGGAACCAAAAATGCTTCTAAAATGATCGAACTCGTAAAAAACTCTCCGAAGCAATATCATTTTATAGAAGTTATGACCTGTCCGGGAGGATGTATCGGCGGAGGCGGACAACCCAAAAATCTTGAAAAAAATGCAGATGAAATCCGTGCCAGACGTATTGCCGGACTTTATAAAAAAGACGCTCAGATGGAGCTTCGGTCAAGCCATGAGAATGAAGAAATCAAAGCTTTATACAAAGAATTCTACGGCAGGCCGTTAAGCCCGCTTGCAGAAGAAATGCTTCACACATCATATGCTGATAAAAGCAGTGAACTAGGTACATCAAAAAATAATCATAAATTGGAGGAAACAAAAATGGAAAAATGGAAATGCTCAGTATGCGGTTATATTCACGAAGGACCACTCCCGGAAGGATTCACATGCCCGGTATGCAGACAGCCTGCATCTGTATTTGAAAAAATGGAAGAGAAGACTGTAAGTTCCAACCCGTATCAGGGTACAAAAACAGAGAAGAACCTTGCAGAGGCTTTCGCAGGTGAAAGCCAGGCAAGAAATAAATATACTTATTTCGCACATGTGGCAGCAAGGGAAGGTTACGACCAGCTTTCAGAAATCTTCTTAAAAACTGCCCGCAATGAACAGGAACATGCACGAATCTGGTATGAGGAATTAGGAAATATTAATTCAACAGCAGAAAATCTTCTCCATGCGGCAGAAGGGGAAAATTACGAATGGACAGATATGTATGATCGCTTTGCAAAAGATGCCGAAGAAGAAGGATTCCACGATCTCGCAGAACGTTTCAAAAGAGTAGCAGCCATCGAAAAATCCCATGAAGAACGCTACCGCGCATTGCTGAAAAATGTTGAAATGCAGCAGGTATTCGAAAAAGGCGAAGAAACGATGTGGGAATGCCGGATCTGCGGACATCTCGTGATGGGTAAAAAAGCACCAGAAGTATGCCCTGTGTGCAAATACGCTCAGAGTTATTTTGAAGTGAGAAAAGAAAACTACTAATGTCAATAAATGCGCGGTATAAAACTTACCGCGCATTTACATATTCTATCACTCTCCAAAAAGAAACTCCCGAACCACATTTGCAGCCATTTCTCCATTTGATACAATTGTCTGAGGAATCTCTGATTCAATCCCTTCTTGTCAGCCTGACTCACACGTTCAGCTCCTTTAACACTGCCCGGATATCTTTTTCTACCAGCGGCCGCATGCTGTCCGGATACTGGCTCACATCCATCCTCTCAAGTGCCTGAATGATAGCCTCCGAAAGATCAGGTTTATATTTTGCAATTTCCGGCAGCGCCTGAATGCATTGCCTTGCTGTAATCGGTTTCACATCTTTCACATGTTTTAAATACGCATCAATCACTTCATCAATTTTGTTCTCTGTATCCCACCTGGCATTTGCTGCTGTCAGCAGAAGCCCTCTTGTTCTGATATAGGAGTTCTCATCCTCCATCATTTCGGCATATCGGTCAAAGTATGCATATACCTTATCTGATTTACGACTCTCCTCCAACAGAATTTTCAGGCTTGAATAAGCCTTTTTATTGTCTTTTAATGTCAGATTTCCAACCAGTTCTTCTATATTTATCTCATCCATACACCCATACCTCCGATCCGCGATACAAAATCCACGTTTTTTATTAATTTCAATAAACATTGTAATAGTAAATATACCGGCTCAGCCAGTCTATAGCGTCCTGCCATGTCTGAAAATCATGCCCTCCTTTTTTTCTCATCAACTGGGAAAAGAACGTACTGACTGGTGCAGCTCCCCCACGTGTGCCTGCTTTCGTCATCTCAGTATGAACCTTATATTCTGTCATCATATTCTGATATGGTTTTGATCTGTAAATCGGATTTCTGCTGCTTAGAACAGTCAGTTCCTGATTTGCATTCTCATGTACAGCAGGCAGACGGTCAAGAGACCGTCCCACCAGTTCAAATGATCTGTAAACACCAAATGAGTATGAGACTATTTCTTTCGAAGCCGGATCAATCAATACACACAGATATATCTCACCATCCTGAATGGTGTTATATGTGCCAATTCCAACCCACAATTTCTGCGGAAGGCTTTTGCCTGTTTCGTGAATGTTTTCTCCTTCCCACGGATGCAGTTCCTCATCGTTTTTCCATCGCACAATATCTTCCGGGACATGCCGGTACTCGTGCAAATACAAAATTGAGGACACTTTCCGCTTCTGCTCTGCTGTTATTTGAAGATCCATGGTTTCATGCTCTCTTCAAAATAGGACATTGTCACGCCGCACTCGCCTAACATTCTGGCATGTTTCACTCCCTTTTTTTCATCCGCGTGGTAATCGGATCCTCCCGATATCATCTTCACTTTCCCCTCATACCGTGCCCGGATCACAGTTTCTATCTCCGCTTTTGACAGTTGGCCGCCATAGCTGGTTTTATCATATGTATAACAGGCTTCTATTCCATCAAGCCCCTCTTTTACCATCCTGTCAATATATTCAAAACGACTCAGATTTCTGCCCTCTTTCACGACCGGTTCTTTTATTAAAAACGGATGAGCCAGAATGGACACCCCATTTGCTTTGTGAATCTCCCGGATCACGTAGAATGGATCCGGTTTTTCCCGCATAATCCTGAATTCTTTCTCCTTCTGCACAAGCAGTTTTGCATCCTGCCAGCTTGGAGCATATCCTTTTTTTGCTATCATCTCGAAGATTTTTTTCTTCTGAAGTTTCTCCTCGGGGATTGGGCTGCCATCGTTATACAGGATTTCTTCCCAATCGATCAGGATCCCTTTCTGATTCAGCCGTTTTATCAGTTCATAATACCCTTTCACTTTACTCTGTACTGCCCCCGCTTCAAGCTCCTCAAAAAATGACCGCTCCCAGTCACATCCCAGGGCAATGATGTGAACATCCTCCACCTCTGTATCGCAGGATATTTCAATTCCGGGGATTACAAGCACCCCCTGGGCCTGTCCGTACTCTTTCAGACTCTGCGTCCTGCCACCCAGTGTTATCCTCGCAGGCGGTTTCACATCGTGATCTGTAATTGCAAGTACCTTCACTTTGCGCCTGGCTGCCAGCTGGATCACCTCCTCAGGAGATGCATTCCCGTCAGACCGGTTTGTATGGCAATGCAGATCGCATTCATAAATTTTTTCCAGATGATCTCCCATTATTTACCCTCTTTTCCTTCTTTATAACCGAAACATTTCCATGTGCTTTTTCGCTGCTTCTTTTATTTCATTTCTCACATACTCGTCAGCATCCAGCGGATTATATTCGTTCTTATGGACTCTCAGATATTCATCCATGCCATCCAGATAAGCATGTTTTATCGCTGTGGAAATATTTATTTTACAGGCACCATTTTGGATAAATGTCTGGAACTCTTCCTTCGATAAACCTGTACCGCCATGAATGACAACCGGCGTATCACTATAGTTCCGAAGCTGACTGACAAGGTCGAAATTCAGCTTCGGCACTCCGTGATACATCCCATGGGCTGTTCCTACCGCCGGTGCGAAAATATGTATACCGCTATTCTCCAGATAGATTTTACACTCCTTTAGAGATGCCAGTTTGCTTTCCCCGGCTACAATCTCTTCCTCAACCCCTGCGATCGTCCCAAGCTCTCCTTCTACGAATCCCCCTCTTTCAGAAGCATACTCTGCCATCTCACGGCTTTTTGTGATATTTTCTTCCAGGGTAAGTTTTGATCCGTCAAACATTACCATATCCCAACCCGCATCTGCACATTCTTTGGCAAATTCCAATGAAGTACAGTGATCAAGGTTCAAAAAAACATCCTGCCTGGAATCATCTATCAAGGGCTTTAACATCTGGATCATTGCATGAATCCCGAACTTCTTTACGGTTCCCGTGGATGTCTGCAAAATGACCGGGAGTTCCATCTCATTTGCCGCCTCTATCACTCCCTGTGCTGAAATATAGTTAAAAATATTAAACGCCGGAATTGCACGTCTGTTTTCTCTTGCTTCGATTAAAGCCTCTTTTACATTAAGTTTTCTCATACCTCTACCTCCTTCTTTTAGGCTAACATAAGTAGGACAGTTGTTGCAACATCAATACTGTTCATTCGCAGCTATACATGCTATAATTCAAAAAACAGGGAGGGTATAACAGTGAATAACACTAATAATACATATGAAACCGCCAAAGATATCGAAGCCGTTGTTACAAGTTACAATCAAGGCTCTATGATTACCGAGGCAGTCCATTCCTTATGCTGTCAGTCAACCCCGCTGGCGAGAATTATTATCGTGGATGACGGATCAACGGATGAGAATTCCATCCATAATCTGGATCATATCGAATCAGACTCCAGGATATCTGTTCCCGTAGTTGTAATACGTCAGCAAAACAGCGGAGTCTCTGCGGCGAGAAACACTGGTATTCGTATGACACAGACACCTATGGTATTGGTACTTGACGGAGATGATAAGCTCGAACCTCTATACATTGAGCAGGTCAGTCAGCTGCTGCGTGATGACCCCTCTATGGTTGCAGCCTCTTCCTGGATACAGACTTTTGGTGCTCTCAATGCAACAGTTTGTCCCTGCGGAGGTGACATAACTTCCTTTCTCTCTCGTAATTGCTGTCCTGCAACCCATATCCTTCGGCGGGAAGTGTGGGAACAGTGCGGCGGCTATGATGAATCTATGCGCTCAGGTTTTGAAGACTGGGATTTCTTTTTAAATATGCTGGAAACGAAACAAGATTCCGCTATTGGAATTATCGAGAAACCATTCATTAACTACCGTACTGAACCAGCCTCTTCAAATATAAAAAGCATGTCGAAACGGCTTGATCTCATGCGCTTTATAATTGAAAAACATATCAATGTCTATCGGGAGCACATCGCAGATGCTGTCTTAGGTATCGAATCTACATCTATAGCAAGGCTTTGCGGATGGGAGAAGGAAATGCTCCATACGATAACATCAAACCAAAATCTAAGCGAAATATCCGACGACTTTATAAAGCATCCGACGTATGGTGACGGCGGAATGGCTGCGGCCGTCCGCATTGTGTCCTCTCTGAAATAAGTGTCATAAATTCCAATGCTTTGAGATTAGGATCACACAAATTTGAATATAATATGAAAAATAAAACAGCCGTGACTTTTCCATTGTCACGGCTGAATAATAACGCTCACCTCTGCCCTAAATGCTGATGTAAAAAACATAGATCATAACCAGTATGAATAGAATCAATATAATGACAGCCGCGGTCTGGCTCATCTTCGAGCTTCTCCTGTATTCCCCAGGTTTGCTTTCCCCGGCAAGGATTCCTTCCGTCAATCCCTTCGCTTCTTCGATGTCCTTTTCATTTACAAAAATATTCTCTCCATACGTAGAATTTCCAGCATAGATATTCATAATTCCGGCAGCACCAATCCCTTCTCCATATGCAGAAATACCGTTTTGCTTCAGCAGGTCAATGATCATCCCGGCCTTCACTTTATCATCAACTGAACAAAGTTTTGTTACCTTTCCATTCTCCATAGTCTACTCCCTTCCATATGGTCACTCACCATATTTTTCTTCGTTTTTCTTTCGGGAATGCATCGCCCATCGATCCATGATCAGCAGCACAGCGATACATAACAACGTAATTCCTGTAAAAAAGTATCCCACATATTTTCCAACCGCCAGCCCTGGTTTCGCCAGTCTGGCTATTAAGATTCCATAGAATATACTGAATATTCCCGAACAAAAAACACTTATCATAATCACTTCTTTCAATGTCATCTGACGGTTTTTCAATGAAAAAATTCCTTTTTTCATCAGGCAGATCAGATAGACACCTCCACCTGCCAGAAGTATCACTGTCTCTCCCAGCACACTTTTCATTCCCTGTCCGAGCAGAACAAGCTGTATCACAATACTAACAGCGCTGATTATAAACATAATATAAAAGGCATTTGCCGCGATCTGCCTGACTTCCTGATTCTGCCGTTCATCCAGATTATTTTTCATGATTCATCACCCTCCCAGAATAAATCGTTCAATGTTTTGCCAAGTTCTTTACAGATTGCAATGCATAAGTTTAACGAGGGATTATAGTCTCCTGCTTCCATCATTCCGATCGTCTGTCTGGTAACACCAGTTCTCCTGGCAAGTTCGATCTGTGAAAGCCCTTTCTCCATCCTTGCCATCTTAAGTTTGAGATTTTTCATTGCCTATTCTCCTTTGTCTTAAGTATAACCCCGGCAGATAGTAATGTCAAATATATCTTGCATTTGCATGATATATCTTACTTTAAAATTGTAATTATAGGGCTATGTCCACGAAAAAGAGCAGGTATTTATACTGTACCTGCCCTTTTCATATTATTCGTCTCACTTTAAACTGAAATCTGCGGATTTATTTTCGGTTATAAAATGCCTCCACTGCATTGGCAAATAATTCTGCCGTCCCTTTACCATACTCTTCATCCATGGCATTTTTGATTCTTTCGTCGGTTTTATACATCCTGCCTATTTCCAGCATCATCTGTGTTTCATCTTTCATCTGATAAAGCTGCCGTATGACGAAGCCATATTCTCCAATGATTGATTTTACTTCAAATGAATCAACAGCTTCCTCCTTTTTCTGCACCAGCTTTTCTATAATTGTTTTGGTCCGCTGCTGATATGACTTGATGACATCTTCACCAACCGGATGCTTTGCAGCTTCCAGAGCACTTTCCTTATCCCCGTACCATTCCACCATCTTCCGGTAATTTTTCTGCGCATGTTCACCAGATGCCAGTTCCATATAGTGATCATGATACTTCTCCAATTCCCCGTATTCCTCAAGCAATGCATCCTTCATCTGTTGTGGCATATTCGCAATTGTAGTCTGATACAATACTTCAATTTCGTCCTTACTAAACACTTCGAAATCCATCTTGTTCTCTCCTTTCAGAATATCATCGATACTGGCAATCAGACGTTCCAGACGCTCTTTTTTAAGTTCCAGCATCTGTTTCTGGCTCTCCAGCATCTTGTTTTTGTCAAGCTCAGGATTCTCCATGATGATCTTGATATCCTTAAGCGGCATATCAAACTCCCGGAAATATAATATCTGCTGCAACGTCTCCAATGCTTTTTTATCATAAAACCGGTATCCGGCTTCATTTACCGCTGTCGGTTTCAAAAGCCCGATTTCATCATAATAGTGAAGTGTGCGCACACTGATCCCCGTCAGTTCAGATATTTCCTTTACCGTTCTCATGTTGTTACCTCCTGCGTTCTTGATAAGTCCAATATATTCTATGACGTTCCGTGAGAGTCAAGAGTTTTATGCCATTTATGATCAACTATACACCATAAGATTCATGGCAACAATCATTGTTAATAAAAAGATTGCTGATTTTCTCGGAATTACATTAGAAGAATTATTCAGTGATCTTCCATAAAAATAACGGCAAAAATACCGCCCCGGTAATCTGCGTAATTACCAGGGCGGTACTCTATTTCGGTGCCTTACCAAGCTTCTCAAACATATCCCCAAAGATTCCATCCCGGTATGCGAAATGACATACCCGGATCAGATGTCTGTCTGGATCATGTTTCCATCTTACATCTTCGGTAAGATGCGGTGCCGGCACAAGTGTTGACGGACACCAATGGGGATTGATCATATATCCAACCGTTGAAATATCCCAGATGATCCTTGATGGTGCCATCCCATGGAACGGAATATCATCCATCTCATACTGATCGTAATCATCCACTTCCTGAAGATACGTAAGCCGGAACAGTGACAACATGTTATCTGCGGCCTCCGGACTTAACTGGCTGATTACAATGTCTGAAAGATATGTGCCGATCTTACTTTTTCCCCTTAACTTCTCCGTCAGTTCTGCGGCAGTCGTCGTCAGATGTGATGCAACTGTCATACATGGAACAAGCACTAATGGCACCCCGCAGTCGAAAATGAGCTGTGACGCAAGGACATCCTGCCCCATATTGAATTCCAGTGTATGCGGCCAGTCCATCGGCTGTCCTGAAAGCCATACGATCACAATCTTCTTAATAATCTCTGGTTCCATTAAAATTGCAGACGCAATATTTGTTATCTCACCGATTGCCACCACATAAAGGACTTCTTCGCTTTCCATCGCCCTCTTTACAAGATCTCTCGCCGCCTCTGATTCTACCGGCTGCTCTTTCTCTTTCATATATTCTGCTGATCCCCGAAAGACTCTTCCTTCTGGTGATTGTTCCAGCATCTGAAAGATTTTTATAATCTCCTTATAACTCAGCTCCAGCCCTTCTTTTAAATCACTGGTCATCGGAACTGTCACCTGCTCCGATTTTTTCTTCAGCTGATGGTCAAAAAACTCTGATGAAAACGGCGCCGCATAGACCGCTTCTACCTGAAGCTTGTCCGGCGACATCAGTGCATAAGAAAGCGCAAACTGATCATCCACTTCGTTGTAAGTATCCGTATCCATTACAATCTTTACTTTCCCTTTCGGCGGTGCAAGCAGACGTCTTCTTTCTTCCTCTGTAATAACTGGAAATTCCATCGATTTTCTATCCCCTTTCTATCTAAGCTCTGTAGTCCTTCCGGGCTACGCCTCTGCCGATGCCCTGTGCTTTTTATGCAGATACTCTCTGACACCTTCAATATTGTTCGTAAAAATCATGACAATCAAAAGAAATACTCCAAGGAAAATATTCTGGAACGTGTCCGGAAATCCTGCCGCGATCAGACCGATAAAAATAGTATTCAGCGTAAACTGGCTGATAAAAATTCCGATCGTCATGTCGCATACCGGCTGAAGTACGACCGCAATGATAATTCCCATCAATGGTTTAAACAATAACGTGGCACTTCCAAGATTCGTCTGTGCCCCCATCGAGCCAGACTGGCTGATTGTCAGCACTGCAGAGATGGCCGCAAACAACGCTCCGATGACGAAACATAATATTTTGACTGTCTGCGCATGGATTCCCGCGTTTTTCGATACTGCCTCATTACTTCCAATCGCACGCATGTGATAGCTGAATTTTGTATAATTGAATATAAAGTAAAAAGCCACAGCAGATACAAGCAGTACAATGATAATATTAGGCGCTGATCCAAGAGCCGCATACTTATAGTCGATGCTGACAAAACTGAATTTTCCTGAGATATTCTTCCCCAAGATTTCAAAAATCATCGTCAGTGCCATCGTAAGAATCAGCGACGGAATCCGGCAGAGCCAGTTCAATATCCCAGTGAATGCCGCAATGAAAAGACTTGCCGCCAGAGCGCCGATCAAAAGCCCTGCCATCCCGAACCTGGCGGAGGCAATGCCTCCCACCAGTCCGCTGATGATAATCCTGGAACCGATTGTAAAATCAAACAATCCGCTGATATAGATGAATGCATATGCGTACGCCGTGATCGTCGGAACAATAGACTGCAGGAAAATTGTGTATACACAGTTCAGGTTATTAAAACGGTCAAAACAGATGATTAAAAAAATTCCATATACTATCGCCGGAAGCAATAATGTCTTACCAATTTTTTTAACAGTTTCTTTCATAATGATCAATCTTCCATTCCCTCATGTCTTGCTGCCACATCGGCAACTGAGAAGTTCTTTACTGTTTCCTTAAATGTATCTTCATTGATACTGTCATCATAATATTTAATCAGGGTATCTTTAATTTCCTCTGGTGTAAATACCGCATTTTTGCCAAGGAAATACTTGAGATATTCTGCTGCTTCTTCACTGGATGTCAGTTCCAGATAATTTGTGATCAGGATAAATGGCTTGTCTTCTACAATCGGAGTTCCGATCACTTTATTCACAAGAATGACTGTGGATAACAGTGGGTCAATCTGCTGCTGTCCGCCGTATGCTACATGGAAGGATCCATTTTCAAGATATTCTCCCATTGTAAAATCAAAATCAATTCGTCCTACTTTTACCTTTCCGTTCATTCCATGATCAGATAACGCTTTCTCAATTGTAGGAAGTGCCGCGTCACAGTAAGTACCTGCAAGAAGTATTCCGTCCAGTTCCGGGTAAGCCGCAATGTAACTTTCAATCGTCTTTGTCATATCTGTCTGCGCTGCAATTCCATATGTTGTATTTAACAGCTTAATTCCAGTCTCTTCCACGCCTTTTTCGATGCCTTTATCTCTCAGGTCAGAAGAGGTATCCCCCTTTGCAATGTTAATGACACAGAGATTCTTAACTCCCTGGCCGGACATTGATTTTACAATGTTATATGCACATTCCTCATCTTCTTCGTTACAGCCGCCTGCAAAATATTCTGATGCATAAACTTCTTTTCTGATATCATCATCATTGATTGTACGGAACATTGTGCTGAAATAAACTCCTGCCTCCGAACACATCTGATTCGCTGTCGCAAGCATGGAATCCGATGCCGGCATCATAATAATTCCATCTACGCCGCGGCTGATCAGGTCTGATACATTGTTGATCAGGTCGTCCGCTGATAAGTCACTTTCAACTACCACGATTTCTCCGCCTGCTGCTTCCACCGCTGCCCTTACATTGTTCTCGATCGAGACAAATGTCGGATCAGTAGAAGAAGTCTGCCATGGGAAACCGATGGTAAATTTCTCCGGATTGTCACCTTTTTTCCCGCTCTCTGATGCAGTCTTCTTTCCTCCGTCCTCTTTTTTCTCTCCGCCGCATCCTGCTGCCAGTCCCATGACCATCGCAAGAATCAACAACATTGCCCCTAGTTTTTTCATTGTCTTTTTCATAGCTTTCTCTCCTTTTTTCTTTTTTATCTTTACAGGATTTCTCCTGCAGATTACTTGATTACCACTGCATTTCTCCTGTCAAAGGAAATGACAACAACCACGATCAGTATCACTCCCTGCACAATCTGCTGTGTCAGGCCGTCAATTCCCATCAATGACATTCCATTCTGCATGACTGCCATTGCAATACTTCCTACAATCGCCGCCCTGAATTTTACAGTCCATCCTCCCGACAGAGGCATTCCTCCGAATAAAACAGCAAGGAGAACCTCGAATTCAAACGCATTTCCAGTCTTAGACGACGCAGTACAGGTTCTCACCAGACTGAAAAATCCAGCCAGTCCGCACAGGAATCCTGATATTACAAAAGCGATTGTCCGTACACGTTCCACTGCCACCCCGGACTGTCTTGCCGCATCTTTTGATGCCCCAATCGCCCGGCACGCCTTCCCGAATGCCGTATAGTTAAACAGGATGTAAAATCCAACTGCTGCTACAAGAAATACCGTGATCTTCACAGAACTTTGATCGAACATCCTCTGTGAAAGCGGAATTCCGACAGAGCCATTCAGCAGATATGTCGTCAGCCCTCTCGCGATAAACGAAACTGCCAGCGTTCCGATAAAAGATTCCACATTCAGTCTGGAAATAAGAATTCCATTCAATGCACCGATGAAGATTCCTGTCAGGAGACAGACCGGAAGAATCCATACAACCTGAATCTGTGCCGCCAAAGCCCCGAGGGTTGCGGCAAATCCAAGCGTTGCTCCCACCGACAGATCCAGCTCTCCAAGGGACATCAAGAACATAACGCCGATGGAGCCAAGCCCGATGCTGAAAAAATTATTGAAAATATTCATCATATTTCTGGAACTGAGAAGCCTTCCCTCCGTCAGCACATGAAACACGGCGGTCACCAGTACCAGACCAATAAATGAAAAATAGTTGTGCACAAAATCTTTGGCACCTTTTTTTGCGTTTAACTTCTTCATAACTTATGCCTTCCTTTTCATCCCTGGTATCATATCATCTTCTGAATCAGTTTTGCTTCTGTCAATCCCTCTGCCCGCAAGAATTCGCCGGATATTCTGCCGTCTTTGAGCATAACGATCCTGTCACTCATTCCAATCAGTTCAGGAAGTTCTTCTGAGATCAGCAATATGGATCTGCCCTCTTGTTTCAGCTTCTCAATCAACTGATAAATTGCCGCTTTTGTCCCAATATCAATTCCACGTGTCGGGCAATCCAGAATCATAATGTCAGACCCTTTTCCAAGCCATTTCGCCAGAACAACTTTCTGCTTATTGCCTCCGCTTAGTGTATTGCAGAACTGGTCTACAGAACCGGCTTTTACCTCCATGCTGTGTGCCCACGTCTCTGCAAGTTTCTTCTCCTTTTTCCTGAAAATGATCCCTGTTTTCGCCAGGTTTTTCAGCGAAGGCAGACAGATATTATCCTGAATGCTGCAGATTGGCATCAATGCCTCCCGATCTCTGTTCTTGGAGAGATAGGCAATCCCGTGATCCACAGACCACCTGGCATTTTTCACCTTCCCGCTCTGCCCTTTTAAGACCTGCCCACGCTCCGGTCTCAGAAGGCCAAACATTAACTTTCCAAGATCATGCATTCCACAGTCACTTAAGCCTCCCACACCAAGAATTTCCCCCCGGTGCAAGGAAACGGATACATCCTTTAATGCCCCGCAGGTTACATTTTGAAGTTCCAGAACAACTTCATCCGCATAACTTCCCTGCTCATCTTCCCGGTAGTAATGTCCCGACATTTCCCGTCCGATCATCAGCTGCTTGATCTTCTCTTCCTCGAACTCTGGTTTCTCAAGCTCTGCTGTCATCACTCCATCCCGCAGGATCGTAAGCGAATCACATACTCTCATAATCTCTTCAATATCATGGGAAATAAATAAAACTGACCCACCCTTGTCTCTGATGTCATTCATCAGCCGGTACAGAATTTCACGCCCGCTTACTGTAAGCGCCGTTGTCGTCTCATCTACAATCCAGAGTTTCGGGGACGTATAAAGCGCCCTCGCCAGCTCTACCAGCTTCCGCTCCTCAAATGTAAGAGAATCGATCATCGTCTGCGGTTCTATGTCCGTCACACCAATACTTTCCAGCATCTTTTTTGCTTCCTGGTACATCTTCTTTACATTCAGGACCTTGCCCCGGACAAACTCTGCTTCTTTTCCAAAAAATACATTAGCGGCAACCGTAATCTTGCCTACCGTTCCCTGCTCCTGGACTACCATGCTGACGCCCTTGTCCATCGCATCGATCGTTCCGGAGGGTATGTACTCTTTTCCTTCCAGATACATCGTCCCGCTGTCCGCTTTCTGGATTCCCGCACAAATAGACGAAAATGTAGATTTGCCGGACCCATTCTCTCCGATCAGTCCCCGGATTTCTCCTCTCCTGATTGTGACGGTGACATCCTTAAGGGCCTGCGTACTGCCAAATGACTTACAGATATTCTCTCCTCTAAACAAATACTCTCTGTCCATGTGTATCCCTCACACCTTCATCTTTTTCTTGAACTCATTATATCTGTTCCACAAAAATGACACACCGGCACAATCTTCTTATTTTGTTTGTTTTTTGAAGATTTCATCATATTTCTTCATTTTTTTGTACATTATGCTGTTAGGAGCGAAAATACTCACCTTTAAACCTCAGCGTAATCGTTGTACCTTCATTTATCCTGCTCTCAATGCGGATGCAGTCTCCGCTCCCATAGAGGTAATAAAGCCTCCGCCCGATATTCGACAGTCCAATCCTCTTTCCTCTCTCCTCCGGCCTGTAGATCTGCTCCCTGACATATTGAAGCCTCTCTTCATCCATTCCCAGACCGTCATCTTTGACTCTCAGGACAAAGTCACCATCCTCCTCCCTGATGCTGATGGTAATCTGCCCTTTCAGTTCCCCGCTCTCTTCATCAATCAATCCGTGAAACAGCGCATTTTCCACCAGCGGCTGTATCATATTCTTTGGAATCTGCTCCTGATACAGAGATTCATCAATCTCCCAGACCAGTTTCAGGTCACCTTCATACATATAACGTTCAATGACAATATACTGCTCTACCACTTTCATTTCATTTTCAATCGTGTCCGTGAACTGGATATCATTGATCCGCAGCCGGTCCTGAAGAATGGAAATCAGCGCAGAATTTACAATAATAATATCGCTGCATCTTTCTTTTCTCGCCAGATAATTGATACTGTTGATCGTATTATAGATAAAATGCGGGTCAATCTGGCTGATCAGCAGGCTGAACTTGATCTGCTGCTCCTGTTTTTCCTTCTCCGCGATCAGATTCAGGCTGTCCTTTAAATCGACCGTCATTTTATTAAATGAATGACTCAAAAGGCCAATCTCATCCTTCGACGCAATCTCCACCTGACAGTCAAGATTCCCTTTTGCCACCTCTTTCATGCTGGCAGTAAGCCATCCCAAAGGCTTGATAATGTTGCCGATTGCCTTGGACAGAACGAAAAGCGTAATCAGAGTAAACAGGAAAAGTACAATCATAATCCCGATGACATAAAAAGAAAATGACAAAAAGATTGTCCGGTCCGCCACATAGGAGATGACCCGCCACTTGCCGTTCAGCGACGTTTTTACAAACCGGATTCCGCCTTTCTGGTCTTCGATTGCGCTGCGTTTATCCAAGGCAGCTGTTTCTTCTGCACTTTCTTTCCATTTTTCATCACCTGTCATGTAAAAAATATTTTTCTCACTGTCCGCAATCGCAGCATAATCCAGATTCTTCTCCACCAGAATTTTGAAATTACGGATCAGGTCATCCAGATTGATGAAAACTACATATGTATACTTCTTATTCGAGTGGTAAAAGTTCTTCATATATGCAGCCGTGTAATGTCTGGCATTGTTGATTTCCACTTCATACACTCTGGAAATCCCTCTTCCAAACTGGGTTTCCTTCAAGTTCTCATACCAGTCCGACTTTAGAAGTTCCCGGTCTGCCTCTGCGATCTTATTCAGCGAATCCAATACCGGAACTTCTCCGTCAGAAATCATGACACAGCGTACTGTCCCTTCATAACTGATCAGATTGTTCAGATGCAGTGATGCTATGTTCTGATTCTGCTCGGCAGGGGATGTAAAATAGCGCAGAATCTCCTGATTCTGCGCCACGGAAAGAGCCAGATTTTCTGTATAGTCCTGTACAAATGATACAAGCGTGTTGATCTGCTGCACTACTTCCGTATTGGTGTTGTCTGCGCTGTCAATCGCTTCCTTCTCCATCTTTGGTATAAATAAAAAGTAGGAAAATCCAATCGATAGGAAAAACATCAATACACCGACCAGAATAATACTTCTCGAAATTTTTTCTTTCATTGATCTATCCATAACTTACCGTCTCCTGCTGTCTTTCTGCCAGTTTGTCGGGTATGTGCCCGTTATCTTGTAGAAGATCTGGCTGAAATACTGGCTGGACTGATATCCCACCGCCAGTGACACTTCATAAATTTTCATTTCTCCTTCATCCAGAAGTCTTTTTGCCTCCTCAATCCTGACTTCTGTAATATAGCTGTTGAGAGTTTTTCCCGTCTCTTTTTTGAACATTCCACATAAATGTCCGGTGCTTAAATACACCTGGTCCGCAATCTCCTTAATGGTCAGCGTATGTTCCTGATAGTGCCTGAAAATATACTCCATTGCCTGCACCACCGGCCTTGAATATTCCATATGGTAAATTTCTTCTTTCTGCTTCACAAGAATCTGAAACTGGCTTGAAAACCATACTTCAATATGACGGCTGTCCAGCCACTCCCGGACATCCGATGTCATTTTAAATTCCCTCCTGGATCTGTTCGGAAGCCGTTTATAATTATGTTTCAGCAGCGCATACAATTCCCTCGAGACTGATTTCAGCCATTTCACATTCCGGGACTCTTCCAACTCTTTATATACTTCATCCAGATACTTCACAATTCCGCCGGCGTCTCTGCGGTCAATCATTTCCTGTATCCTGGCAGTATCCGCTGTCACTTCCTCTCTGTCTGTTCCTCTGTCTGTCTCACTCTCCAGCCGGAAAATACCGCCGCATCCAGTCAGATATTTCTTCTGAAACACCGCATGGTTCCTTCTGTAAATTCTCTTTAATTCCGCAAATGTGATCCTCTGGTCGATGACATAGACTGTAAATGAAGCATCCAATGTTTCCTTGAGACGCTTCTGTATCTGTCCTGCATAGCGGTATGTCATCTCTGTAATCTTCTGCTGAGAAACCTCCCTGCTCTCAAGCACCACCAGTACTCTCTGTTCTGGTGTATGGCTGACTGCAGCCACTTCACACCCGGGAACACTGTCCATGACAACCGCAGAAGATATCTCCTTTCTGGGACACACATAGGAATCCGGCAATGCATCATCTGCAAAGACCAGCGGCAGATCCTGCTCAATCAAAACAAAAGAATATGCCTTCTCACACATCTTCCTGAATTCTTCTTTACATTCTCCCTCCGGAGCCTCCAGAAATTCCAGAATCTGCTTCTCCTTTAAAATGTCCTGAAATTCGTTCTGCTGCCTGATATCCCGGGAGAGATTCGTAAGAAGCTCCGTAAAAGTGCCCTCGTCCAATGTACT
Organism: uncultured Lachnospiraceae bacterium; assembly: GCA_900549995.1. Classification (GTDB taxonomy): domain Bacteria; phylum Bacillota; class Clostridia; order Lachnospirales; family Lachnospiraceae; genus UMGS1251. Next base: position 79,012 of record URQQ01000005.1, read on the forward strand.
TTTTATGACATAGTCCTTAATTCCGTATTTAATTGCCGTCCTCGCATATGTAAAATCTTCATACGCAGTCAGCAGGAAAATATAAGCATCATGATCACACTCCCTGAGATTTTTAATCAGTTCAAGTCCATCCATAAACGGCATCTTGACATCCGTAAATACCACCTGCGGATGGTATTTACGGTACTTTTCCAATGCCTGCCTGCCGTTGAATGCTGTCGCTGTAATTTCAAATCCCAGTGCGTCCCAATCCACCAGGGTTCTCAGATCTTCCATCACCAGTTTTTCATCATCTACAATCATCACTGATATCTTTTTCATACTCATTTCTTTCCTATCCTCTGACTGTATCCATAAACTTCCGCACCAGCTCTTTGTCGACAGGTGCACGAAGATCCGCTCCTTTTTTAAATCCGCTGCCGATGACTGCGCCATCCACCTTCGCCCACAACTCACCGGCATTCTCAGCATTCAGTCCGCTTCCAATCAGCAGGGGAATGGATATCTTGTTCTTCACAAGCTCGATGCTTTCTGCACTGGGCGCCCTCCCAGTTGCATCACCTGTAATGATCGCCGCGTCTGCCATGCTGACTTCTATATCCTGCGCTTTTTCCTCAATTGACCGGTCCGCTGTAATTGCATGGCTCCCATGTTTCACCTGAAAATCCCCGAATATCATAATATGTTTTGCATGGATGCTTTCCCTGTATCTCAAAAGTGACGGCCCAAGCGCGTCGATGTATCCGCTGTTCGATATATAACCGTTCGCAAGATTAAACACTCTGATCCAGTCTGCCCCGCAGGCAGCAGCTGCTGCAAGCGCCTGAATTCCTCCGTTCATATGAATGTTAATCCCCAGCGGAAAATCCGGATACCTCTGCTTGACAGCACAGCCTGCCGCTGTCAGATATGCCACCGTCTCAGGGCCGATCTGTTCCTGTTTTAAAAACGGCTTGTCGAATTGATTTTCAATCTGTATCCCGTCTACTCCTCCTTCGTACAGCGCATCCGCATCCGAAAGTGCTCCCTCCAGAATTTCCTGAAAACAGTCTTTATTCGCCGGGCTCCCGGGAAGTGCCCTCAGATGTACCATCCCTATGACCGGCTTCCTGCCTCTAAACAGTTTCTCAAACATCCGTCCATCCCCTTTCATGTCAGAACTTTTCTCATTTTTTTCTACACAGTTCCTGTCACCTGTACCATGACCTGCCTGTCCCGCGGCCCGTCAAACTCATAGAAGAACAGATACTGTGAACTCCCTAATATCATATCATGTCCATGAATAATAAAAGTAATGGAATTTCCTACCAGTGCGGACTTGATATGTCCTGCCGCGTCTGTCGGCGGATCACACTGATGATGAAAGTCCGTCCTGACAGGCACAAGCGTCTTTATGGTATCATTCAGATCCATCAGTCCTTTCGGGTCTACTCCTGAATAAATGACAAGTCCGGCTGTTGTGTGCGGTACATAGACACAGCACAGTCCTTCTTCTACGTTTTCATTTCTCACAATCTCTTTCACCATATTGGTAATATCAAGCACTCCGTGCCTGTCCGTCTGAATCTTCAGTATTTCCATCTTGGCCCTCCTATACATTCCATCCCGCAACCGGCCCGGTATAAAGCAGGTCAATGACTTTTTTCAGGTTCACATCATGCGGTGCATCCGGATCTTTGAAAGACAGCCGCGAAAGTTCACAGGCAAATAACTGCAGTACAACCATCGCGCAGAGGCTGCTGCCCCACTCTGAGAGTTCTTTTAAAAAAGGAGCCACACAGACACAGTTTTGTGAAGGTATGCATGGCACATCGCCGACTGCCAGAACTCTGGCACATTGATCCGCCGCATATTCTGCCACCTGCGTTTCCCTGTGGTTTGAAATATTATTTCCGATAATCACTACCGCATCCGGACTTTTCACTGAAAATCCGTGGAGGTGCATATATTCTTCCGCATTACAGAATGTCACATGTCCTCTGGACGTCTCTACAATTTTCGCTGCCCCGACCATCGCTGTGCTTCTTGCGGGCCCGCTTCCCACATAGGTATAACATCTTGCCTCCAGGAACCGCCCGGCACATTCATGAAGTACCTTTAATTCTTCCCTGTAAATACGCTCAATTATCTCCGGAACTGCTGTTTTAAGTTCATCGTTTAAACAGCTGTATGTCTTCTGGTCAACCGTTCCTTTTTGTTCCGCGAGGCAATAAGACAGCTGATACATCAATGCCAGCGCACTTGTAGTTGTCTTCGTGGGAAATGTCCTGGATACTCCAACGGAGTCTGTAATGAGAACTTCACTGCTGTCCCTTCCAAGCGGGCTGTCCCCGTGATTGGTAACTCCAAGCGCAATGCCTTTACACTCCTTTACATATTCCAGGGATTTCAGCACATATAATGATTTCCCGGAAGAACTGAACAGAATGACCATCGTCTGTTCATCAGTCTCAGGTTTTTCCAGATAATAATCATACGCCTCATAACCATAGGCCTCTACTTTGGCCAGCGTTCGAAATGCTTCTGCGGCAGCCAGGCTGATGAAGTAACAGTCTCCTGATCCTACAATATAGACTCTTTTGATATCCGCATACTTCTTCGCCAGATCCTCACAGTCTTTCTTAAGATTTGTGACACAATTTTTCACAACTTCTGCCTGTTCCATCACTTCCTGCGGAAAATAATAGGTATTCCAATCTCTCATTTTTATTCTCTCCTTTACTTTTCTTCACGCAAATCCTGTTCATACACATCCATATACTCTTCAATTTCCTTTGGCTTCGGCATGTTTCTCGCCCCGGCTTTTGTGACCGCAATTCCGGCTGCCACGGAAGCATATTTCATTGCTTCGTATACAGGAAGGCCCTTGGCATCTGCTGCCACATACGCTGCCATAAAGGTATCTCCTGCCCCGGTAGTATCTACCGGGCGGTGTCTTGTCGCCGGAAGTCTGTATGTTACTTCACCTCCTTCATCTAAAAGCATCGAGCCTTTGCCGCCGCATTTGACAATGTAGCGCTGTCCTTTCTTCGGATGCAGTCCGAGCGCCTCCATCTCGGTCTTCCCCGTCAGAACTACATCGCACAACCCGGCCAGCTCCTGCGTGGCAGCGCAGATTTCTTCCGGGACATCATCGGCGGGATAACAGAGATTCGGATCAAAATACATCTTCGCCTTCCCCTTCCATCTTTTTGCAGTCTCTATCACAGTCTCCTGTACCGGGTGCGCGCCCATAATCACCCCGGTAAAGCATAAGATATCGGGTTCCATTTCTTCCAGAAATGAAACATCCTCCGGTTCAATCGCCTCGTATGCAGACCCTTTGACAAGCACATAAATGACCCGCTCACCATCCCGGTCAATCAGAATGGGAACGACACCTGACTTCAGATTCTCCTTCCGTACGACATGGCTTACATCTACGCTGCAGAGACGAAGTTCCTCCATCAGGAAATCTCCGGTTTCATCCTGCCCGATTCCGCACACAATGGAAGGTTCCATTCCAAGTACCGCCAGCCCGGCAGCGATGTTTCCTGCAGTTCCTCCTCCGTTCCTTGTATAAGCAGTGCCAAATGTTCTTCCCCCTTTCTCCGGAAATCCCTGTACATGTGCAGTCAAATCTGCAAATACATCCCCGATCACAACAATGTTCGTTTTCTCCTTCACTTAGTTTCACCTTACCTTTCTCTTCTCATGACCACAGCATGTCTGTATCTGTCAGAACGATAGACCACTTTGCTGTATTCAATCAGACTGCCGTCCCTGCCAAAGGACTCCCTCTCAAACGCCAGCAGAGGCGCATGTTTTTCCACATTCAGAATCTGCATATTGCGCCCTTTCGCCGCGACCGCCCAGATCTCTTCCTTCACTTCTTTGATCTCAATGTGATAATATTTCTCAAGGCATTCATACAGCGAATCTCCCTCAAACAGCAGCCTGGGATTTCGTCCACGGAATAATTTGGCAGGGAAATACGAGTCATTGATCGAGACCGGCTCACCGTCAGCCCCTCTGACCCTGTAAATCCGTATCAGTTCCTCCCCTTCTTCCATAGACATCTTCTTCGCAGTTTTCTCATCTGCCTTAATGATTTCAAAAGACCGCTCAAGTATTTGGGATTCATATCCATGGCTTTTCAAAATCTCTGTAAAGCTCAAAAGATTGGGATTATTATCCATAAGTCTTGAGCATGCGACCTTCGTTCCCTTTCCCCGGACAATGTAGAGATATCCATCCAGCACCAGTTCATTGACTGCACTTCGGATCGTCGTCCTGCTCACCTGGTATTCCTGCTCAAGACTTTTTTCGCACGGAAGGTACGTTCCTTTTGCGTAATACCCCTCCTGAATTTTCTTTTTTATATCATCTCTGATCTGCTGATAATATGGCTTGCTTTTTCCCACCTTCGCACCTCACCTCTACCGTTCATGACATCATGATGTCGTGTTTTCTCTATTTTATAAAGATACGGGCTGTTCCACAATACAGCGATCCTGCGATTCTGTTTGGATTCTTCCGGTCATTTATCGGCAGTTATTTTCTTATCTTTGATTGGGTATTCATAAAATGAAAGAAATGCTATAATGATTTTAAAAACAAGTAGTAAACTAGTTTTAATCAAAGTGGGAATTTCAGATTTGCAAAGAATATCAAAAAGGAGAGTCTCGCATGACAGAGATGAAAAATAACATGACACCATGGTCTGATGAATGTATGAAAAAGTATCAATGGCTGGATGAATACTTACAGAAACAACCATCCACCATCAAAGAATTTCAGCCTGCATGGCAGGCATACAAATACCTGCTCTGCGGCAAGATGTATGCCTACATCGGGATTGACGACAGAAACGGACGCCCTATTATCACCTTAAAACTGGAACCTCTTTTCAGTAATATGCTGCGCAGTAAGTACGAGGACATTGTGCCAGGTTACTACATGAACAAACTCCATTGGAGTACTGTATATCTGGATGGTAATGTGCCGCAGGATGTGCTTACCGATATCGCATACGCTTCTTATCAATTGGTATTGTCTTCGTTAAGCAAAAAAGCGCAGAGGGAAATAATGCAGAATAAAGAATAAGGCGAAATGTCTGTGGGACTTTGTGCTGAAAATGGACTTGAATAAAGAATGTGCTTCCCCCGGAGGGTTTTTTTAATATAGGGAACGCCGTTTCCTATATTAAAAAAACAGGTACCCGTCTTGCAGGTACCTGTGTATATCTTTCAGGGGAAACACGACTGGCAGGTATCCTATGCCGTGGCAAAGGATTTCGCAATGGCACTGAATGCTCCCATAAAAGGATTTTACACCTTTGAAAATTCCGCACACAGCCCTTGTTTTGAAGAACCCAAAAAATGTGTCGTATTTTACGTTCGGATGTTTTACACAATCAGATTCTTTTAGCGGATAAAATATCGCAGTGCCGCAATAAACGGCACTACACAAATCTACTCCTCATCTTCCTCCAGAAGATTCCCCTCCGGAACTCCAAATACCTGGTTTCTTGCATCCTCCATGAATTTTAATCTCTGCCGCCTCTGCCTTTCACTGACATCCTTGCTCCCCTCCAGTATCCGCAGCGCCTCTGCGTATCTGGCATTCGCAAGATGACCGATAATCCTGTAGATACCAATCAGGTTCTCTCTCTGCTGTCCTTTGACAAACATGAGCGCTTCTTTCATTCTGGCAAGTACCGCCAGCAATTCCTCTTTTCTTCTCATGCCTTCCAGACAGATCAATTCGAACTGAAGATAATATGCATCCTGCCGGTATCCCCTGTGAATTGTCCTCACCAGTTCTAACGCTTCCTCATATGCCCCCATGTCACTGAGTGCAGTAACTGCATACAGTTTTACAATCGGCATCAGCCTGGCCATCCGCCTTCCCGCACCTTCATAATATGCGATAAAAAATGCGGTAACTCTTTCCGGTCTCCCTTCATCCAATATATTCATCAGCCGATAGGCCATTCTGTGATTGATAAACACAGGAATCACTGCCATTAAAATCACTGCCAGCACACTGAGGCGTATCCTCCAAAGCAAAGATAATCCCTCCATAAATGGATTGACCAAAAGAAAAACCAGCATAATCCCAATTGCACAGATACATTTGATACCATTCATCCGTGACTCAATCACACGGGCCACAAGTTCCTCTTTAAGATCCCCGTCTTTTGCATCCCCATTTTCTTTACAGACATCTTTTAATTCCAGAAGTTTCTCACGGAAGGCTTTCTCCCTTCCCTCTCCGCCCTCTTTCATCATAAAGATTACAGCATAAGATATCAGAACAATAAAGAAGACCATCCCCATAAGAAATAACACGATTGTCATCTTACTTTGATACTGCACCTGATAAAGAAGAATCCCCGCTGCCCCTAAGGTAAATGCCGCATTCGACAGCAGAAGTTCTCTCCCGGTGCGCTGCCAGATTTTCTCTGCCGTGTGCTCCTCTGAATCCGCTTTTCTGAACCCCTCCCAGACGCTAACGGCGTACAGCGCTCCTGTCATCACGCCTGACATTAACGTTAAAATCCCACCTCTTCTGTCACCATACCCAAACAGCAGTTTTCCTCCGTTAAACAGGAAGAAACCTGTAAGCATTACCGTAATTACACTGACACAAATCCATATCTTCTTTGCCATCTGTTTCCTCCTATCCCGCAAGCACCGGCGAATCTGCAATTTCTTTTACAAATGTGAAGTTCACCCCGTCCTGCGACTCATACAATGCTTTCATCATCTTTCCGTCTCTGACATAATCTCCATCGTCGCCCTGTCCGACTACCATATAAGTTTTGCCATCTTCACAGTACATTTTTTCCATCGTATCATACGGATAAAACCCAAGTTCATCCGCAATTTCCTGTACAGCCGGATATTTTACTTCCTGAAAACCTGCGCCTCCATCTGTAGTCATATAAAACGCATCTGCACCATTGCTGTAATATCCGGTTTCATCATTTGACCAGAAAGAACAGGTCAGATTCGACCAGAAAGTTTCTGAAAGGCTGACTTTATTCCATGTCTGTAAGTCTTCCGACTGAAATGTAGTATAATAATCGCTTCCAAGCGACCGGTCAACCGCAAATGTAACATAGCACCGGTGCTCCGTCTTCGCCACAAATGTATTCGCCTTAAAACCTCCGTCATAAATCTCACTTTCCTGCCACGTCTTCCCCGCATCCTGACTGTAGAGAAGGCTCGTCTTTTCATCCGAATAACTGACAAATGCCGTAAATTCCGGTGTAATAACATAACTGTTGTACGGAAGCAGTTCCTGGTAAGACCCATTGACCTCCTTACAGACCTTCTCATACCCATCTTCTACTTCTTGAAAGTTTTCCCCTCCGTCATAAGTCACATATAAAACATTGTTCTCTATAAAATAAGTCATCTCCTCATCCGTCTGCATTGCATAATGTTCCGTCTGGGGCCGATGAATCTCTTCCTGCATTTCCGGTGTCTGAAGCTGATATTGAACAGGGCTCAGCTTCTCAGCAATCGTCCACTTCCTGCCATCCTCCGTCCATTTTAAAACCATCTGGCACTGATATTCATGCCGCTTTCCTATACTGACCAGTCCCAGGTTGTTGATGATCTCCTGATTCGAACTTGCCGGCCAGATGGTTGCATCTATCTGCACATACGTATCATCCAGCGCCTCCACATTGTCAATGCGTGCCTTTTTGATACGGAAATCATACGGCACACTCATCCCCGTCAATTCGTCTGTATAATACGCAAACCATTCACGGCTTAATTTTGTCCTGTCCACATGTGTGATCCCCTTTTGTCTCATCTCACTTCCAACAATCTGAGGCGGTTGATATTCTTTCCAGATCAATTCCTGAACTGCACCTATGAGGACGACAGATACAATCAGGCCAAGAACAGCTGCGATCAATTTTTTCATAAGCATCGGCTCCTTTCAGAGGATTTATCAATTTTACTTTACATTATACCAGTTTATCACCTCTGGCTGTGTTGGGAAACCCTAAAAAAGGAATGACTCCCTTTTAAGGTAATGGTATAATCAAATTACAGTAAATCCGGCAAGGGGAGATAAAATGAAAAAGAAATCTATCATCATTGGCATTATTGTTATTATGGCAGCTGCACTTTGTATATGGCTGTTCATTCGTCCGAAAGAACTCGGCAGCATAAACCATACTGCTTCAAAACCAGAAACAGCAAACTCTGACTTTACATTTTCAGGAGAGTCCGGCGACAAAATACGGATTTCATTTGCTTCTGATATAAAAAGCGGAGATTTAGATATCATAATATATGATTCAAACGGAGATGTGGTAAAATATCTGGACAAGGCAAAGGTTTTAAAAACTTTTATGACCCTGGAGCATTCAGATACATACACATTAACAGCAGATTATAAAAATTTTATCGGAGACTTTAAAATTTCTCTTTATAAATGGAAATAATTGTTCTCTCGTAGTGAAAAAAATAACTGCACCGGAAATCTTCTGAACTTCCGGTGCAGTCTTAAATTAACTATTAACATATTTTTCTTTTAATTCATTTACTTTCTTCGTATAAGCATCATTTTGTTTCTGCTGCATCAGATTTCTCTTAATATTCTCTGCAACCTCTTCAAATGAAGCGACTGTTTCCTCATTCTTTTTCTCAACTTTGATCAGATGATAACCAAACTGAGTCTTCACAGGCCCGACCACCTGGCCGATTTCTGCCGCAAATGCCGCATCTTCAAATTCCTTTACCATCTGGCCTTTACCGAATTCTCCCAGGTCTCCGCCTTTCGCTCCTGACGGGCATGTAGAACTTTCCTTTGCAGCTTCCTCAAACTGTTTCTCACCATTTTGGATTGCCTCTAAAATTGACTGGCATTTTTCTTCTGAGTCTGTGAGGATGTGTTTTGCACTCACTGTATTTCCTTTGACAAACTGACTTTTATTCGCCTCATAGTATCCGGATACTTCCTCATCAGATACTGTAATACCGCCCAATGTCTTTGCCATTGCCATCTGCGCCAGAATATCCTTTTTGGTGCTTTCCATGATACTTTTGAACTCTTCTGTCTCATCTAATTTCTCGTCTTCGCCCATTTTGGCAAATGCGTGAAGAGCGATCAACTGCTCTAAATACTGCTGTCTGAACTGTGGGTTAGATGCATATGCCTGCTGTTCCTTTGGCACATTACTTAAAAATGCATTCAGGTCTGCCTCCGTAATCTCACGTCCTGCTACAGTTGCTAATACTTTCTGTTCCATAAGTTATATTCTCCTTTTCATCTCATAGGAACATTATAGAGGAGGTTTTGGAGGGTTGCAAGAAGAGTTTAGACGGATGTGGCATATATTAACGTATTCTATAACACTATTTGCAGCTTTTTCCAAAAACCACAATAATCTCCTCCCTTAATTGACATTTCATTTTCACTTCCATCGACATCAGAAAGTAAACCAAAAAGATACTTATTAATTGTCTCTTTTTCATTCATTGTCAACTTATTTTTCTTCATAATTTTATTAATAAATAAAAAATCTTTTGTGGCCCTAATTTGCATTGAATATTTATAATAGGTCAATATAAATAAAGGTGTTAGTATAAATGCTTTTTCTAAACTATTCTCTGTAGTATAACACTCACTAAAATTCTGAATTCCTATAGTGAGGCTTTCCAGAATCTCATGATCTTCTTTTTCCCATGATAAACATATTTTTATAAAACATATAATGTTTATAATACTTTTATTAAACTTTTTTAACTTTTTCCCACCAGCAGGTCCCCAGATACTGGCAAACTTATATTTCCCACCAAAATCATAACAATAGCCTTTGTTAACATATACCATTTGTGTTATGTAACTATAATATTTATTCTTAAATTTAGGCGATTTTAATATAATAATAAAAATCAAACTACTTACAAAAGCTATTATAACTGCAAATTTTTCCGCATTATCTGTTGATTTCTTAATTACCTCAGGGACTATTGCTATGAGTAATGTTATGACATCTATAAATATTAATCTATTGCTTGCTTTTTGATACCACCGGTTTCCCTTATCTTTTTCCAATGAAATGTAAGTTATTGACTTTATTTTTGATATTGGAACTTTTTTAGCTCTTATCGCAAATTTTTCCAAAAGATATGATACGTTAATAATAATTCCCTTTTTTTCTTTTTTTATATTTAGAAACATGCTAAATAGATTTGTGTCCCATGCTTTAGTATATAAATTATTTAATATATTTAATTCACTATAATTTTTGCCCAAAAGTATTCGCAATATAATAAATAATGAATATAATGTACATAAAAAAAAGACTGTGAATGTTATTTGTAATAAAATAAATAAGCCTACATAATAAAAGGAATTATCCGTTATTAACTTAAATCCATTTTTTTCATTTAAAGATGGTGATAAAAGGAAGTAAAGTAAATAAGATGCAAGCCATGTTATTATACTAAGAGGTATAGTGTACGAACATTTAGTTTTTCTAAATACATCGCTAATATCAAATAATATATAATAAGATTTTGAAAAAGTTGTAACTATTGCCAAAACACTTATGATAATTGTCATTATTCCCAAACACAAATTCCAAATATTATTAATATTCGTTAACATTGTTATAAATATATTTGGACATTGAGAATCCACAAAAGCATAAAGCGCGGATAAAATTAATAATAAATAAACTATACTTATCGTTTTGACTATCAATTCAAATATCATTTCTATGCTTTTCTTTGGACTTAAATATCTATAATCATATTTTGAAATTTTCTTATTATCTTTATCTTTAATTCTATCTGCAATAAGAATCATTGCTATTACCATTACAGGATAACATATCGCTATTAAAAATATAGAATTGTTCATCATTAATTACTCCTAAAATAATTATTATGACATGTAAATCAATTGTCCTCTTTGAACTTTACCAGCAGTCATGACATCTTACAGAAATTATTGAAACATCTTCTCTCATATGCTATAATAATTATACAAAAAGAGCATCCGCCCACAAGGTGGAAGCCCTCAGTTAGTAGCTGGTTGTCCTCATTGGACATAGCCTATCCTGTTTGCCGACAGAATAGGCATTTTTATTTTCGCCGATTATTCCTATCAATATAGGTCAGCACTGCGATAAGGAATGAACCTCCAAAAAATAACAAACTTAGAATTTCATATGTACCTATCTCGCATCACCTCCCCTCTTCTCAGAAGTATGGGAGGATTCCACCCTGTACACGGTGCACTTATTAAATTTTATCATATGTTTCTTTAATAAGCAATCGTGCCTATCATCCGATTTATTTCATCTCTTCCGCTAACTGCATCTCAACATTTCCAAAAAACTTCTTAGTGCCAATTCCAATCAGACTCAGTATCACCCCTGTAGGAAGGATGACCCAATATACCGAGTCTGTGAATTTATCAAACAGTACCCCGTAAATCATCTGTCCCAAAGGCTGTATGCATAATGAAAAGCTCGCAGCATACGCCATGACCTTCCCCGTCATATTCTCTGGTGTCAGCTGCTGAATAACAGATAAGGCAAATATGGAAAATATACTGGCTAATATCTGTATCACTGAAAAAGACAGCATCAGTACCGCATATCTTACGTATACTCCTGACTGAATAGAAAAAACGATACTTATTGGAATCAAGAACAGACCGATGCCGGCAAGCGGAAGATAAAGTCTGCCGATACTGAATTTTGCTGCAGCCAGACCAGCAATGATGCTCCCCAGAATGCCCGCAAAACTCAGAACACTCTCTGCTGCTCCGTAATAACCGGCTCCAAGCCCCAGAACGGTTCTCACAATATAAGGCAGACCAACCACCGCCGTTCCCTGAATGAAGAAACCAATCACTGCAGTCAGTAATAATGTCTTTAAGATTGCGGGAGTTTTTTTACATATAAACTGTGCACTGACGGTCAAATCCCCTTTGATTATATTCCAGATTCCTTCCTTTTCTTTCGAAGGTACATCATCCAATCTGATAAAGTATTCAAGTCCTGCTGTAACAAGGAAACAAACTCCCCCTGCATACATAACAGTTTTCAGCCCAAATGCAGTATATACCAGGCTTCCCGCAAAAGGCCCTATCAGCATTGATAAGGCAGAAATCTGATTCACCACTGCATTTGCCCTGACAATATTGCCTCCGCTCTGCATCTGGGGAATACACGCCTGCACAGTTGGCGTTTCAAAAGCCCCCAGTATTGACATGATGATAAGTGCCACCCCTATGATCACCAGATTATTCCCCCTGTCAATCAAAAACGCCGTCAGTAATACAATAATTCCTGACGCAAGATCCAGCAGCATCATAATCTTACGTCTGTTAGCCCGGTCAGCCAGCACCCCTCCCAGTGGTGATAAAAGAATTGTCGGCAGCATGGCAGCCGCCAGAAATCCGGCAAACACTGCCGCTGAACCGGTAACCTCCAACACGTACATTGACATTGCAAAATCTAATATGCAATTGCCAAATAAAGAAGATGCCTGCCCCAGAATAAGCAGCGTAAAATTTCTTGAAAATAGTTTGTTTTCCATACTCTCTCCTCATAACAATCAAATTAGTTAGATGTTAATCTAATTATGAGTTAAAATAAAAAACATCTCATTAATTAGATGTATATAAAATATATTATACACATTGTTCGATATATGTCAAACAAAAAAAGCAAGACCATTACAGTCCTGCTATTTTTATGACAGTAAAAATGCCGTATTCAATTCTTCTGTTATTTTCTTCAATGTCTCCTTAGATAATGTGTAATATACCCTCCCGTCCTTTTTATCAACATTGACCAACTGGTGCGTCAGCAACACATTCATGTGGTGAGAAACTGTTGCAGCTGACAGATTCAGTTCCTCCGCCAGTTCCAAATTATATTTAGGTGATTTCATTAAAGAAATCAATATTTCAAATTTGCTGCTGTCACTCAATGCTCTAAGTACCATAAGAAGATTTTTTTTGGTTGTTTTTGTGTTTTCCAGCAATTGATAGACTTCCGCTGTATACAGCCCCACAAAAGAACTGGAACGCCCATGATTAAGATTGACTAATTCCGCCGCCGGATAGACAAGGATCGGTGTCAAAACGGTATGCTCATGCAGTGGCCTGCTCAAATACTTTCCATTTGGAAATTCTTTCAGAAGTTTCTCTATATGATGCTGTATTCCCCCAACCGCTTTTTCATAAGCAAGAATATTTCCGTCGATAATGTCTGCAAGTCCTTTTATTTTATCTTTCGGATTCTGAAGAAATAACATCATCTTCCAGCAGGAAGTCGACGAAAATCCTGTAGCTTCCAGCAAATGAATAATCTCATCAAAAGATGGACATGCAGTAATGACCTCTTCCTCTTCAAAAAGTTCTTTCACAAAACATAATATGATTTCCTCTTCCCCCGTCTCATCCAGATCTTTTTCAAACCATTCCGGATGATTTGCGCAAATAATCTGAATCGATATTATAAAATCATCATCCTCTTCCTCAAAGAAAAATTTGAAGACATTTTCTTTGACTTTTGCCATTCCTTTTTTGAAAACAGAAACATATTTATCATGAGCCGGACCAATCTTTTTATATAAATCCTCAGCATTGATCCCCAATTCTGCCACAGACTTTTTCACCATCTCTTCTCTCATAAACTCAGGGTGGCTGCAGCTGTATAAAAGCCCGATAATCTCAAAATATTTATTTAATCCTGTACGAATCTCCATCTTGTTTACTCTCCCACCTTCAATTAGACCAATTTCAAAATCAGTAGATGTAGGTATTATAAGCTATGAATTGAGATTTTGCAATATAAGTCCGGGCTGCTATCACACATCCGAAAACACAAACCGTAACCTTCACCTTTTAAGCGCTGGTCAATACCTTGTCAGCTATGTCAACCGCAATAATCTCCTCCACCTGAACGTGAAAAACCGCTGCCAATACAATCAGATTATCTATCGATGGCAAAGCAGTCCCATTCTGCCATTTATAAATTGCCTGTGGCGTAGCAAATCCAAAAATCTCCTGCAACTCTTTCACCGACATTCTCCTTAGTTTTCTAATCCTTACAATGTTTTTCCCCGTGTCAGCCATATTAATTATCGGAATCTTCTCCATCTTTTTACCCTCCTGTTCCGGCCTGACCAGACCGGAACAAGAGTCATTTCACTCTATATCCGGCACTAATCTGCCTTAAAATTATAAATTGGTTTCATCACATCAATGACAGTCACCGATTCTTTTATCACATCCATAATATCTTCCAGCGATTTATACGCCATTGGTGCTTCATCTAAAGTTTCTTCATTGACAGATGTGGTATAGATCCCCTGCATCACAGACTTATACTCCTCCAGATTCAATGTCTCTTTCGCACGCCTCCTGGACATGATCCGCCCTGCCCCGTGAGGTGCTGAATAATTCCACTCCTCATTTCCTTTTCCAACCGCAAGAACACTGCCGTCCCGCATGTTGATCGGAATTAAAACCGTCTCCCCCTGATGCGCCGCTATCGCACCTTTCCTGAGAATCATTTCTTCCGTATCAATATAATTATGAATTGTATGGAACGCTTCAGCCCCGGTCATATTCGTTCTCTGCAAGATTATTTCTGCAATCTTCTCCCGGTTCCGCCTTGCAAACTGCTGGCAGATTTCCACATCAGCGAGGTAGTCTTCCATATACTCTCCATATAAAAAGCATAACTCCTCAGGAACTGTAGCCTCGTGTTTCTCCCATGAGATTGCTTTGAGCGCATCCTGAATTTCTTTCCGTCTTCCAGCTGCTTTATATTCTTGAATAATCGCTTCTCTCTGAATAAAATAAGTCTCCTTTCCTTTATTCAGTTCAATCGCCAGGTTCTGATAATACTCTGCGGTCTGTTTTCCAAGATTACGGCTGCCGGTATGGATGACAAGATATTTTGTTCCATCCTGCGCCTGATCTACTTCTATGAAATGATTTCCTCCCCCAAGTGTTCCAAGACTTCGTCCCAGCCGTTTTGTATCTTTCAGATTCCGGTAACACCTCAGCTGTTCCAAATCAAACCTTTCCTGGCGTCCTTCCCAGACATTCATTCCGGACGGTATAAAATGTGCTGCCTCATCCAGCATTTCAAAATCAATGCTGCATTTCCCCAGATTCACCGTATACATTCCACATCCGATATCCACCCCAACAATATTCGGCACTACTTTATCCCGCACCGTCATTGTCGTTCCGATGGTGCATCCTTTCCCGGCATGTACGTCCGGCATAATCCGGATTTTGCTTCCTTTTGTAAAATCATAATCACACATTCTGCGGATTTGCTCTATCGCTTCATTCTCTATCACTTTTGTATAGCAGACCGCCGTGTTTACTTTTCCTTTAATCTCCAACATTTAAAATGCTCTCCTTTCAAGTTCTATTATAAATGGATAAAAGTAGACATTCCCACTTCAACTCTCCCAAAATGGAAAAAACCGCCTATCTCAGTACACAAGATAAGCGGTTCATACTTCCATGAATGTTGTAAAAATTGATCAGATTACTACAGTAATTGATATTTTAGCCCTCTCCAAAATGTGTACTCAAAAAATAAGCCCTGCCTGCGGTCCAGCGCTTTTTCATGACGTTCACTATTCAGGTATGCGTTTCTCATTACTGCGTTCATCTTCTCTGCTTCCTTTCATCCAATTTCTTCTTCTTTTGTTAATATAACACGAACATGGAGTTTTGTCATTATACTGGCAGTATAAAATACAACCTTTCTCCCGTCAGCATAATTATGAAAATTTCCCCTGAAGATATTGAGGCAGATACAGTATGAAACTAATAAGTTTAACGTGCAATTTGACAGCCGTGTTATAATTTATATAGGTATAAAAATACCATCGTTAAACAAAACCTATTTGTGAACTCAAAATTGAAGGCTGCTAAGCGATTAAAATTTTGGAGGAAGTAACAAATGAACACTTTAAAAGCAGAAAAAAGAAACATGACAGACAAGGCAAAAAAATTAAGACGTGATGGATTTGTCATCGGCAATATCTTTGGAAAAGAAATGGAAGAGACGATGCCGATTCAAATGGCAAAAGCTGATGCCGAACATTTATTAAAAACAAACGGCAAAGGTGGTCAGGTCACGCTGGAAATTGACGGCCAGAACATTGATGTATTAATCAAAAAAGTGGATTTTAATCCGCTGAAAAAACAAATTGACCATTTAGAATTCCAGGCTTTGGTTGCCGGAGAGAAAATTCATTCCACAGCACCAATCGAACTCCTCAATCATGAAAAAGTGACTGTCGGATTAGTCAACCAGCTGTTACATGAGATTTCTTATAAGGCAGTACCATCTGCACTGATTGACAAAATCAAAATAGATGTCGGCGACATGCATCTCGGAGACGCGGTCAGAGTGATGGATCTGGATATTGCGAAAAAGAAAGACATCGAAATACTCACTGACCTGGATGCTTTAATCGTAAATATTTCTGAACGCCACAGCTCAGCAGAAGAAGAGGCTGACGAAGAAACAACCGAATAAATTGAATGAAGGCAGCCATCTGGCTGCCTCTTCTTATACCTTATTCATTTAGCATTTCACAAAATACAGTTCATACCATACAAGGAATGTATATATCGTCCAGATTTTTCTCCAGTTGTCAGAATTCCCTGCGATATAGTCATCAAAAATGGCGTTGATCTCATCTACATTAAAGAATTTCTCAGCCATCTCACTGTGGAATTTTTCACGGACATCCTGATTATATCTGTTATCAGCCATCCATATACGGATCGGCACAATGAATCCCAGTTTCTTACGGAATGCAATCTCTTCCGGCAGTACTTTGGCTGCCGCTGTACGGAATGCAACTTTGTTCTGCTCTTCGTTCACTTTATATTCTGATGGCATTCTTGATGCTATATCAAAAATTCTCGTATCCGTGAGCGGCATCCTGATCTCCAGACCAGCCGCAGTACTCATCTTATCTACGTTAAAATAGATATCTCCTTCCAGCCAGATCTGTATGTCTACATCCGACATCTTTGTAAGCGGATCAAGTCCTTCTGTCTCCTCGTAAATACTCTGCGCAAGTTCAATCGGAAGGACATCCGGGTCATACTTCTTGAGAATCTTGCGTTTTTCTTCTTCCTTCATGATGTTGGTATTCCCAATATAGAAAGTCTTCAGATTCTCCCCATAGCGCGCAGCATTGCGGTACATATTATAGCCGCCAAAGAACTCGTCCGCACCTTCCCCGGAGTAACAAAGTTTCGTATGTTCTGCCGCTGCCCTGCATCCAATTGCAAATACAATTGCCGAAGCATCGCCAAGCGGCTGCTCCATGTGGTACATCACATAAGGTACCGCCTCAAAATATTCTTCCGGCGTAATCACCCGTCTAGAACTCTTTCGTCCGAGAATATCCGCTGTCTGACGTGCCAGCTTTGACTCGTCGAACCGTTCTTCTTCATAACCACAGGAATCCGTCATCTCTACATCCGACATAGCCAGAACGTAAGATGAATCCACACCTCCCGACAGGAACGAATCTGCAGTCTCATCCTCATCTTTCACCTCCAGCATAATTTTCTGAAGTGTCGTGTGAATCTCGTCTGCCCATTCCTCAAGAGATTTGCTGTAATCAGGATGGAATTCCGGCTTCCAGTAACGTTCTATATGTAATGTTCTCCTCTGCCATACAAGGTAGCGTCCCGGCATCAGCTTGCGAAGTCCCCGGAAAAAAGTATTTTCCCCCGCTACATAAGTGAATGTCAGATACATTTGCAGCATCTCTTCATTCAACTCTTTCACAAATCCTGGCTGCTCCATAATCTTACGGATAGATGAACCATAGAGAAGCTGGCCATCTGCCGTTTCATAATAATAGAACGGTTTTGTCCCAAACTGATCTCTCAGACAGAACAGTTTCTTTTCTTCTTCATCCCATAACGCAAAAGCGAACATGCCATGCATATGATTTCCCATGTCATATCCCCATGTTTCATATGCCTTCACTAAAATTGCCTGTTCACGGTCCACTCTTGACAGCGTTGTATCGATCCCCAATTCCCTGCAAAGTGCTTCCCAATTCCGAATATGCCCACTGTATTCCCGAATTTTTATCATATGTGTATCCTCTCGTATTAACATCTTTCTTATGATTTGCTAGATTTTTCTTTAACTTTACCCGTTCATTTTAACATAATATCCTGCAGGCGGCAAGAAATTGAAAATACATCGGCCACCCTTCTTCTCACGCCTGATTGATTAATCACCTGAATTTCGTACATACTTACATTTTGGATAATTTGAGCATCCATAGAAGCTGCTGCCCGCGTGTACTCCTTTTTTTGCCACACGCAGCAAAAGTTTTCCACCACACCAGGGACAGACTTCAAAGTTATCCTCCTCTACATCCATTGTATTCATATCATTATGTACTTTTTTTGATATTTCATTTTCACTCTTATTGAATTTTTTATTTATATTCTCAATATGAGCCTCTTTCACCGCCGTATCCACATGCGCTAACGTTCTCATCCTCCCATAAACACTATGCACTTCATTTTCAGTAAGACGATCCTCTGAATTATCCCATATTTTTCTTACAGTAGCATACAATTCATCTCTCTTGATAACATAAATATTATCACTTTGTACAGATACCTTTTTTACTTCACACCGTACCGAGAACACGATGACAGAGAATAATGGAATACTGTCTCCAAGATATTTTTGAAGCCACTTTATATGCGTTTTATTTTGCATAATCGGGTTGTAAAAACGGTTTTTAACCTTACTTGGTAACATTACCGTCCAATTGACAGATTCTTCATCTCCAAATATCCAACCAGAATAGTTTTTACTCTCTATGACAAATATTCCTTTCTGGGTAATAAAAACAAGATCAATCTCCGATGTTTCTCCATTCTCTTTTGGAACATAAACATTACGTAATACTTTCCCACTCCGTCCAAATAACTTAACCAAATTAAGTTCCCTTTCGGTGAGCCTTTCTCCATGGCGTCCTGTCCAGTCAGCATCAAATATATTATCCAGTAATCTATCTAAAAATCCTTTCGCCATACCTTATCCTCTCCGCCCCAACTCTTCCCATATTTATATTGCTTCTATCTCTTCCCTGCTCAGCGCTCTATACTCCCCCGGCTTCAGGCTGTCATCCAACTTCAAATTCCCAATTGCCACTCTTTTCAGATAAAAGATTCTGCAATCCACTGCCCTGAGCATTCTTTTTATCTGATGTTTCTGCCCCTCTGATATCGTCAGCAGTCCGCATACTACATGATCCTCATGAAGTTTCGCTGGTACCTCATCCCTGAACTCGCTGTACATTCCCTGCTTTAATACCTTAAATACAGCAGGTTTACAACGCCTGGGAGATTGCCCATTTCCATCAATGACAATTCCATTTTCAAGACATTCTATCTCTTCTTCGCCCACTTTTCCCACTGCCCAGAAAAAGTATGTTTTATCAATGTGGCTGTCCGGATTCATCAGCTTATGATCAAGAGCCCCATCATTTGTTAAAAGAAGCAGCCCCTCCGTGTCCTTATCAAGACGGCCTACAATAAAAATACCTTCCGTATTAATCTCATGAAAATACGACAATACCGTCTGCCTGTCATCTGAACTCCTTGCTGAAATGCACCCTTTAGGTTTATGGAACATATAGCATATGCGGCCAAGGTAACTCACCTTTTCGCCATGATACGTAATGTCATCGTTTTCCTCGTCAATATCCATCACAGCATCAGATACTGGTACACCATTTACCGCTATATGGCCTTCCTGAAGTATTTTATGTACTTTTTTACGGGTTCCGATTGAGGACTGGGTCAAATATTTATCTAATCTCAAGTACTGCTACCATCATTTTTCTTCGTATATTTTCCGATATTCTAATCAATTCCATTTAATTCCTGATATAAATTCTTAGCATAAGAATCCGTCATTCCGCTGATAAAATCTGTAATCATCAAAAACCTCAAATACAGATTCTCAACCTCATCATCCGTTCTCGCACACATATAATCTTCCTTATAGTTGGAAGATACAATATTAATATATTTCTTATCTGTCTTTCCTGCCTGATAAGTTTCACTGTCAATATCCCAGTGTAATACCGCATATATAAAATCATCTAACAATGAGCTTATAATCTTTTTCGCCGACAATTCAAGTTTTAAGATTTCATTATCTTCATAGACAAACTCTGCCATGGCGCCTTTCAGGATTTTCATTGTAGCCTGATGATTGGTATCATAAAACAAATCATACTTATATGTACCTGCCAGAATCTCCTTATAACTTTTCGAAAATCTGTAGGCCGCAACATACATGAGCCACTTCTTTACAAGTTCCATCCATTTCTGAAAGGATACCATATCCGACTCAACACCGCCTGAATTCTCATCAAGCCTCTGTTTTAAATCATCAATAAGTTTTCCGGAATACAACTGATGATAGGAGTTATCAAGCAATTCAACCCGGCGGTCAAAAAAGCTGATAAACTGATCCAGGGTAAACAGTCCTTTTTTTAACGCATCTTCCAAATCAGCAGTTGCATAAGCTATATCATCGGCGGCTTCCATCAGATATACCAGCGGATGCCGGACGTAGCCATACTCAGTAGCTGTCCCCGTTGAGGTACAGATGATATCCATCATTTCCCGCTCCGCATAAAAATACCCAAGCTTATGCTTCTTCACATCTTCGTCTGCCGCCTGAAAACTAACCGAATCTGTCGGATATTTTATAAGTGTATTCAGCACCCCATAAGAAAGATTTACATCATATCCTTCTTCGTTGTTTCTGGCCTTTGACAAAATTCTTAACGCCTGGGCATTACCTTCAAAATGCTCCAGATCTTTCCGCATCTGTTTTGTCAGGAGCTTCCGCACTGGTTTCCCTTTATATTGAAACGAATCTTTTAAAAATTCTTTTTGAAACCACTCACCAATTACTACCTCACCGAAATGTCCAAACGGAGGATTTCCAATATCATGGAGAAGTCCTGCACAGGATAATATGACCGGAATCTCACTGACAATATCCGGATTGTTTCTGAAATCCTCCTGCAAATACTTTGTTTTATTTGTCGTAATCATAACACCCAGCTGTCTTGCAATTGTCGAAACTTCCATTGAATGCGTCAGTCTCGTCCTGACAAAATCACTTTTATCCAACGGGAAGACCTGTGTCTTATCCTGCAGTCTTCGAAAAGCCACACTGGATATAATTGACTTGTAATCATCCTCCAATTCGCTGATTGGATAATCCTGAAATACATCCGGTTCCTCTTCTCTTTCAACTTGTGTATCAAACGATAATAGTTTTTCCCACTCCATATATCCTCCTTTCAGCCAGATTATGGCTTCTCACAGACACTATTTAAAACTTTTCCAGATCTCCGGCTGATATCCCACCGTCGCCTGCCTGCCATTTCTTACCACCGGCATCTTAATGACATTTTGATTTGCAAATAGCTTCTCTTCCTTTTCATCTTCAGAAATATACTGAACCAGCGCAAGCGCGTCCTTATCTTTGCAGTTCTCATCGATCATATTCTGAATTCCGCCAACCGCCTGACAGACACTCCTAAACTCCCCTTTGCTAAGCTCTTTTTCATTCAAATCAACAAATTGAAACTTGATTCCCCGTTCCTTGAAAAAACGCTGCGCTTTCTTGGTGTCATTGCTTTTCTTTGTCCCAAAAATCTGTATATTCATATTGCTGCCACCTCTTCCTTGCTTAACTTTTTTATAGTCTCCCTACTCAGATTACTGCAGATACTACACTATGTTTTCATACCTTAGATTCTCTTGCCATTGCAACTCTAATCCACGCAGATCCTTCCCATTCCATTGGATATGTATTGTCTTTTGATAATTTTTCTCTCAAAGCCTTTTGGAATTCGGTGTACTCTTCTTTCTCCCACTGGCTCCATACTTTTGATTTGGATTCTGAATATTCTCCCCATGTCCAACCATTCTTATCTTTGCACGGAACACTTATCCCTGCAGCTTCCATAATAAAACTATCTACAGGAATATGAAAGTATTTCTTTTTTTCTGCCAGTTCTTTCTCCCACAGCCCCATAATCAACATGTATTTTAATGTCATGTTCAGCCATTTTTGAGCCTGTCCATAGAAAAATACATTTCCTTCGCTGCTCTCACTCTTCTTATTCTTGGCTGCAAATAGTTGTTTATCTGGGCTGGAATATTCCTTTGCTTTAAGTACGATTTCATCACATGTCTCCGAATGCCAGGCATCGAAATCTTCTTGTGATTGTATCTTTAATTTCCCAAATTGTCTAGTAATGTATGTACTTATATCTTCTCTGAATTTCTCTTTCCATCCTAAATATTCTTCATATTTATCTTTGTCCTTCTTTTTCAGATTCTCCAGATTGCCACTGCTAAAAGTGTAATGGAATGTCCTGCAGACATCGCGATATGCGCGCTGAATAGACTTATTCAGGGCAGTTTCAGTATTGCTGGCGGCTTCTTTCTGCGTAATATTAAAATAAGAAAACCATAAAAAATCCAGGGAATCCTGATTTGCATTTATTATACTATTTGTCATTCTATTGTTGATCCTTTTTATGTTTAAACTTTAAAATTATATACGACCACATACACGTTAATGTTACTTTAATCGTCTCACTTCTCTCTACTTAAATGAGTAGAGACGATCTAACTGTAATTTCTCAACTCGTTTCAATCCACTCTACTCAAACGAGCAGAGACCAAGCCAATTCGACAGAGTGGAAAGGATCGAGGTATTTCAATCCACTCTACTCAAACGAGTAGAGACGTGACAGGGCGTACCAGCAGGCCAAGAAGGCAGGCGTTTCAATCCACTCTACTCAAACGAGTAGAGACTAAGATTGCACCACTAATTCCATCTTCACCAATGTTTCAATCCACTCTACTCAAACGAGTAGAGACCATATTCTATATCTTCGATCGTTACCTCGATTGTGTTTCAATCCACTCTACTCAAACGAGTAGAGACGAGTCTCGTCATCCAATCCTTCGAATCCCAGAATGTTTCAATCCACTCTACTCAAACGAGTAGAGACTTTAGAAAAGGAAAGTGATATTATGGCAAAAGCGTTTCAATCCACTCTACTCAAACGAGTAGAGACCCAGCAAAGCGTACTCCATGATTGACAGCCTGATCGTTTCAATCCACTCTACTCAAACGAGTAGAGACATAATAATAATACAAGGAGTTCTGAATGGACGTGTTTCAATCCACTCTACTCAAACGAGTAGAGACAGATTATATTGCCCCATCTTTCATTGAATTTGATGTTTCAATCCACTCTACTCAAACGAGTAGAGACATTTACACTTGTTTCTTCCTCTGGCGCCGGTATTGTTTCAATCCACTCTACTCAAACGAGTAGAGACGGATATGCAACAGGGTATTGTATTGGATCAGAAAGGGTTTCAATCCACTCTACTCAAACGAGTAGAGACGGTATAGAACTGTATTCTGCAATTGCTGTAGCGTATGTTTCAATCCACTCTACTCAAACGAGTAGAGACCATTCTAAGAGCGGAGAGCGAAGTTTGCAACATGTTTCAATCCACTCTACTCAAACGAGTAGAGACGAGAAAAAATTGAGGATACTCCTTCCAGCCCGAAGTTTCAATCCACTCTACTCAAACGAGTAGAGACCGTCGTATCCTTCGCTATTATGCTTCCGACTTCGGTTTCAATCCACTCTACTCAAACGAGTAGAGACAGCAATTATACACAACATTTCCAAGTATCTAAATCTAATTTTTATTATAATTGCACAAATTTAATAATTTATATAAAGAACACCTTTAATTTTTACACTTATTACCGCAAAATCTACGATTTATTCGGTGCGAATCCCCCAACATTTTTATGTTCACTTCAGATTCGCACCACTATCCCTAATCTATAGTGTGATGTTCATCTTACAAATATAAATTTTCAAATCATTACAGAAAAAAGCACACTAAAAAATAAGCGTTTCCGTTACATCAAAGCTCTTCTTTGCTCCAATATGTTCAATCTTATTTTTATATTTGTCACCAAGATTATAAAAGCGGAGACTATCTTTATTTTTATCAATAATGTCTTCTAATATAGCCTTCACTTGTCGAAATTTCGCCGCGTCAAGATTACATTCAAACACTGAGTTCTGCACTCGTTGTCCATAATTTACGCACTGTTTAGCAACCTTTCTTAATCGACGTTTTCCAGCTTCTGTTTCTGTATTTACATCATATGTAATTAAAATAAGCAATTCGTCACCTACTTCCAAAAAAACGGTGGATACTCATCAATATCTCCTCGTATGTATCTGGCCAGCAGCATCGCCTGCACATAAGGAACCAGCCCCCATTCAATTTTTTCTGACAAAAATGGATGTGTAATAGTTTCCTTCTTTTTATTCTGCCATTGTGAAAGAAAAAGTTTTCGAGTATCATCATCCATAATTACTGCACCACTTTCCTTTTTCGAAAATCCAGAAGCAGCTACTATCTTTTTGTTAATTAGTGTAAGTACAAACCGGTCTGCCATTACACTTCTTAGCTCCTCCATAAGATCCAACGCAAGCGATACTCTTCCAGGACGATCTATATGGAAAAAACCTACATAAGGATCCAATCCCACCGCCTCGAGTGCAGATGCACACATTCCTGTTAATAATGTATATGCAAATGAAAGCATTGCATTTACATTATCTAATGGCGGACGTTTATTTCTCCCTTCAAAGTAAAAATCATCTTTTTGCTGCAATATTAGCTCATCAAACACTGAAAAATATAAAGAAGCCGACTCACCTTCAATGCCTAACAACTTTTCCGCTTCTTCGCATTCTCTGATCTTAATAAGATTTTGAGACATATATGCTGACTTTTCTTTTAATTTTGTCACATCCAAACGCAACGGATAATCTCTTGCAGCACGTTCTAAGACCCATTTTGCATTATAAACTTTTCCAGTTATAAAATTGCGTGCAATCCTTATACTTTCTTTTTTCTGCTCGCTTACTCGATACTGCTCTTTCCTAAGTGTAACATTGCCTTTAACCTCCCCAGATACGCGCGCCAGAAACCGCCCAGATCCACTCATAAAAGACAAGTCGACGTTTCTTTTTGCACAAGCTCCCATGAGCGCAGGACTGGCTCCTGTATAACCAAACGTAACAATTCCTTCCAGATTATGCAAAGGAACGCGCCCAATTTCTTCCTGATCTTCAAAGATCACTACATTTTCTCCGTCTAACGAAAGATACCGATTTGTTGATGTAACATACAAAGTATTTAGTAATTTCTTCACGTCATTCCTCCTGGGATATTACTTTATCAATATATGACGTCGCAGATTTTCCAACACCAAGCATGGGAAGACAAATGTCCTTTAATGAACATGCATTACAGCTCTTTGTTCTTTTTACTCTTGGTGTATATCTACGCTCGTAATATTGATGCATTTCTTGAAATGAATCTCTGACCTTTTTCCGAATTGACTCTTCAAATATAACTTTACTCCTATGTCTGGTCTCACCATAAAAGAGATATCCATATGGTATCTCGCAACATAACATTTCTTCCAAACACATTGCCTGAGCAGTCAATTGTAAAATATCAACGTCAGTTTCTTTTGGATGACCTCTTTTATACTCTATTGGAACTGCTTCATATTTCCCAACTTTTCCAGCCAAAGTAATTCCCGTTTCACTTCGATGAAATTCTACTATGTCACATTCACCGCTAATACCAAGTTCTCTTGAGTGTATTGGCATCGCACGGCTGATAATTAAATCTCCACGTTTTTCTTCACTTGTCACATCATGCGCTTTTTCATGAAGCATTTTCCCTTCCACCGTCCTGACATTCTCCGACCATTGCAACTCAATATATGCAAGTGCCCATTGCCTCCTGCAAAATGCAAAATGTTGAATCCCTGACAACTGAAGATATTCATCTTCATTATACAAAATGATACTCCTCTGCTTTTACACATCCCTCTATCGGTTTCTCTATAATTTCATAATCTGTGTATGATTTAGGTCTTTCATTCAAAGCTTCTACCTGAATGCTCCGATGTACTTTAGCACTTGATGCGGCAGGTATTTTATCATTATGCTGCCACCAATATAAGTCACATACTTCCATACTTCCTTCTGGCCTGGCTGATGAAGCATCATTTTCAAACAATGTTTTCAGTGATTCTTTTAAAATATCGGCATCTTCTTGCGAAAATCCTGTCTTTTCCGCAAGCTGCACATTCACACTGCCTTTAATCAAATAAAGACCAAATCCAACTCTATGTTTCATTCCCATTGTATCTGAAGCCTTACTGTCTTTTCCAGGCTCACTATTTACACTCTTAGTAATCTGGGTGCTGACAATATCTACAGGAGAACAGCTAACTGCCTGATGGATTGAAACAGGTCCACGAATACCTAGAGATACCTCACTCCCCTTAAATGCAAACACCTGCCCAAACGCTCTCACGTCTAACCATTCCCTACATGCAATCTGTGCACACGTTTCTTTATTGGCCCGCTTCCCTTTTTTTATCTCCAGAGCTAATTCTTCACATCCATCTGCACGATCTTTCAAACTTGTAAAACCATCATCCGAACGTTCATCAGACTGAACAAATACCTTCTGCCCCAAATCCTGAAAACGGTTACGCAGTTTCCTCTTAATACAAACGTCAGAAATTTCTCCATACCCTTCATAATTTTCTCTTGGTCTGTTTCCATTTAATGGATCTCCATTTGGATTGGCATTTGTTGCCGAAATAACTACTACAAAATCGATTTTTCCTTTTAATCCGCTCATCTTTATTCCTCCTTTGCCCCTTCAGCTTTTTTATATCTCATTTCATTCATTTGACTATGATACCCTAATAAATAGACTCCTTCCAGTCTATTGTTATCCATAAAACTATCAGTATCAAACAACTCACATATTTCATCCAGCATTTTTTTATAATAATTTCTTTCTTTAATTTCTAATTTTTTTAAATATGGGTGTATCCTCTGTTCTATAATTTCCCATGTCTGATATGGGTGTTGGGAAAAGGCATTCATAAACCTGTCTGCATTTGTTTCTCTTCCGGCATCGTCATCTTTCTCAAATGTTCTTCGTTCTATCCGATCTGCTACCGCCAGCAATCTGCCATAGAGATAATCCCTGTTTTTACACTCCTTATCCAAAGCCATCTTCCACTCCTCCTTCTTTTGCTCACCACGTTCCTTTTTTATCATCGCACAGGCAATTCCCAACACACTTTCCCAGTTATATCTTTTCTCATAAGCTACCGGTGAAGACGCCTTCTGAACAGCTTGTCTTACCATATCCGTCGGGATTCTTCTTCGATCCGAAATACATGGTAAAAGTCTTTTA
This sequence comes from uncultured Lachnospiraceae bacterium, assembly GCA_900549995.1. Lineage (GTDB taxonomy): Bacteria > Bacillota > Clostridia > Lachnospirales > Lachnospiraceae > UMGS1251. The sequence goes on from URQQ01000005.1 coordinate 106,453, forward strand.
CATACTTGAGCATACAGTCTTTTATTATTTACTGTGAGCCTCCCATTCTGTTCCGTTCCATAAATTGCCTCTGCAATATCACTCACCCCCGCCATACCTATATACTCATATTTGCGGCCTTCTTTGTACTTCACCTGCTGCCACTCACAACTTTCATGCCAATATGTCAGATTTTTCAAAAAACTGCTGCTCTCAAAAGACTTGTATTCAATCATCGCCAGTCGGCCTGTAGTAGCCGCATCAAACGCCAAAAGAACTACACGGGACATATCTCCAAACTTTCTCTCATATCCTCTCATTGCCCTGCGAAAGTCTGATGCTTGTCCTTCCCCTGTTTCGACTCCTGGCATCTCATCTTCATCCCATTCCTGCTGAGTACAAAATTCATTATACTCATCAACAATCATATCTGAATCTGCATTCCATGTTGGTAAAGGGCTCATATTGGATTCCCATATGACAACACAGAGACCATCCCAGCTGTAGCCCTGCTTTCTGATAATCCACTTCAATGCATTATGCACTTTCTGTGAAGTATCATATCCTATTGCAAAAGCCTCCGTCTTATCATTAAAGCGTCCTCTAAATGTATAGTTCTCGTTATCATTTGCGGAAATGAGTTTTGCCCCATCTCCTTCATTACGTATTTTCTTAGGCTGAAGATATGAAATAGGCTCCCTTTTTCCAGTCAAATAACAAATGTCTATATTCTGAAGTATTGAAGAATAATACTGAATATATGCCTGCTGCAAGGTTTTATCCAGCCAACATTCTGCATTGAACTGTCCGCTCATATCTTCTAAAATATTTGCTCCTAAATCTAATATTTCCTCAACCCGGAATCGTACAAAAGCATCTATCTGAGATATATTTTGGATTTTCTCTCCCTCCGCCATCTTCCTCTCATCATCAAGTATAATAACTTCCTGATCCACTAGATCTTTAATTAAACTTCCCCTGCTTAAATATGCGTAGATAGCATTCACTTTTCTATGACCCAAAGATGACTCTTTCCATTTCTGAAGTGCTTTAATATACAACTGATAGTTATCAGAATAATCTTTAAGCTTTTTCCCCTGTCTGTAATATTGCATATAGTCTCCCGCCAGATACTTTAGATTATCACAAAGTGGGTGTGGCTCAGTACTTGCTGTTCGGCTTAACGATTTTTCTGTAACCGGAATCACGGTAAGGTTATTTTCCTTACTAACTTTCTCTGCACTCAGAAGTGTGCCATCACTGCCAAGTGTTACTGTAATCTGCGCTGTAACCGTAGTATGAAAAACAGGTAACAGAATTAAGGGTACCAGTTCCTCTCCCTTTTTACCTTTTACACTCTTGTATTTAACTTCACCTGCAATATCTTGATTTTTCTCATACAAATCAAGCAACTCATTCGTCCAGTTCACATTCTCCCTCCTTACCTTCAAATTCTTTCAACCCGACAAAATTATTCAGATCCGCTCCAAATGGTTTCATTTCCATTTCCTTTAAATGACGTTTCTCAGAGCATTCTTCTGGTCTTACAAATTCAACAATCCCCTGCTGCATCACCGGAAACCAAAAGCGTACCGTCATCTTTCCTTTATCTTCTTCACAAATCCCTTCATCTGCATAGGTAATCCCATGATACATAAATCCATACCCAACTTCACCCTGCACATCATCATAATATCCTTTTCCTTCTCCAAACACGCAGGGAGCCACATATCCCTGGCATTCTCTTGTCCCTAAAAATATATCTCTTCTGCCTCCTCTTAATATCATCCGTTTAGCAATATTGTGATGCTTATTTTCGTTCCGATCTTCTTTAAGTTCCGGGCGATTTATATTCCACTCAAAGTGCGCTCTTACCTGATATTTCACATCTTTCAGATAAGTATAATATGCCAAATCATTTCCCCCATTATAATTAAGCGGCTTTACTCCTTTAGTTTCTGTTTGAATTGGATTTAGTACTCGTACCGCATCCACAACCCAGATCAGCGTAGGTTTCCAATAGATACTATGCAAAATACCTTTTAGCGCTTCATATGTAGGTATATGATATGAACATTTCTCGCCTCCCACCCTAGTAATTGGATCAGAAAACAACGCATATTCTCCCTCTACCTGAAATTCTACCGTATTCCTGTACTTCATCTCTTTCACCACCTTTAAAAATTAGTAAATTCCATTACTGACTCTTTCGAAACTCCTGTTTCCCTACTGTAATAATTCTCGCTTAAAATCAATACCTTCCCCTCACAAACAGTTGTTATTGCATTACTTAACTCCCGCCTCATCCAATCAGAAATTCCCACTGTATATTTCTGCAGCTTTCTAAGTGCATGCTGTTGTTCGTTTATTGATAAATATTGATTGCGGAGCACATCTATCTGCGCTCTTGCAGTATCATCATACTCTACAACTACATCGATTTTCCCATCTTCAGGTATCACTTCAAATAAATCTCCTGCTGTTTTAAACGCTTGCTTTAAGAATTTATGATTTCCAGCATAATCATTCTTTATTGCAGACCATATACTTGCATTCACAGATAGCATATTTAACAATGTGTCATTTCTACCTACAGAAACCGGATAACTCATTTCCTCTTCTCTCCTGCTCATATACAATTCATAATAAAGGTGAATTGCTTTATTTGAATCCAGACGGTTATCCAAGGACAGCGGCTGATAATCGAATTGACGCAGTACACTTTTCATTGCCTCCTGTGCTTTTATAATGTCTTTTAGCATCGACACTTTCTCTGCCTCTTTTGACATTTTAACAATGTATACATTACCATTTTCAACTTCCTTATGGCGGTTGCATCTGCCTGCTGCCTGCACAATATTATCCAATCCTGCAAGCGAACGAATGACGCACCGAAAGGAGACATCCACACCTGCTTCTATTAACTGGGTTGTAATACAGATAATCCTTCTACTCGTTTCTCTCAGCTTTTCTTTTATTTCAATCAATATTTCCTGTCTGTTCTGCGGACACATATTCGTACTAAGATGAAACAATAAATAATCTAATCCGCTGCACTTTTCCTTTAAATACTTGTATGTCTCTTCGGCACATTTTTTGGTATTAACAATTACTAATACCGTCTCCTCTTCCTGCGCTCTTTCATAAGTAAAATCTCCCAATTCCTCTATCGAAAATCCAGAATTAGTCATATTTGTTTTATCATGTATCGTAGTTCTTTGGAACAACTCATCGTATTTCTTATTTTGCTCTATCATATCCTTCGGCTGAATCAAACGGCAATCTCGAATTCGATCTAAAAGCGGTTGCGTTGCTGAGCAAAGAACAACTGTAGATTTACCAAAATTGGACAAAAAATTAATAGCCAGATTAAATATTTTAATCGTCTTTACCGGAAGCGCCTGTATTTCATCAAAAATAATAACACTATTACAAATATTATTCATTCGCCTTATATTTTTTGATGAAGAAGAAAATAATGTATTTAAAAATTGAACCGCGGTCGTAACAATAATCGGACTTCCCCAATTTTCTGTTAACAATTCATGTTTCTTTCTATCTTCTTCCTGCTCATAGAAAATATTACTGTGATGTTCTAATACAATCTCTGAATCTCCTATTGCTTTTCTTATCTCCTCTGCATTTTGTTCCAAAATACTGGTAAATGGTGCGACATAAATAATGTGTTTCTTATTATTTGCCTGTGCATTATTCAGTGCAAATCCCAGTGAACTCAAAGTCTTACCTGCTCCAGTCGGCACTGTTAACCGATATAGCTTAATGTTCTTTTCTCCCTGAACCATACACTGATCTAAAATTTCTGTTCTAATCTCACTAAGTTTTGATTTCTTTGAAAATGCTCTCATATATGTAATAAAATGTTCTTTACATTCAGACCATATCTTATTTAGATCTTTTGTTTCTTGTATTCGTTCTTCTATTTTTTCATTCTGCATGAAACATGCTGTATCCGACCAATCAGAATCTATAATTATAGATACTAATATTCTCTCGTACATTCCAATAAAAAAATTCTTCTGCAGATTTCTCTCTTTCATATCTATATATTGTACATACATTTGCAGTTCATTTAATATTTCATTTATTTTTCCCCGGCTCTTACAAAACTGATCTTCCAACTCCTTTTTATCACTGAACATATAAAATCTTTCTGAAACCTGCTGAACATTTTCGTTTTGTTTCAGCCGTTCATCTATTAATATTTTTCCATTTTTTGATAATGCATCTGCCAAACCATGGTGACAATATATCGGAAACTCCATCATCTGCGTTATAATAGAATCTGGCATAAGTTGTTCTAATAAATAACCACCAGCCGTAGAATGATTTACCTCTCCACGATAAGTTTCTTTACCTTCGATATTCTTTTTCATATATTGTAGGAAAGCGTCTTGATATTTACCTGCATCGTGATACATTCCAACCAGCCAGGCAATTGGGGATAAGTTCTCTAAAGAACTGTTTTTTTCTGCTAAGAAAGCAACATTAGAATTGTGTTCCAGAACGGATTGAATAACAACCTCTTCATTTTCTATGCGAAAATGTGCAATATACGGATCATTCATAGCTTTGTCCTCTTATAGTCACTAGTAGATGCGGTGATTCCAACTATTCCTTCTGATTTAGTATAGTATACTTCTCAATTAACAAACATTTTATGTGATAAACTAATTTTATCACAATTACAGTTATTATTCAATTTATTCTTTTTATTTTTTATTTTATTCAGTATTTTTAGACAATAACTCGAATTCAAAATATTTAGGATAGAAATTCTCTTTTTAAGTTTTGAAATTTATTAGAAAAATACAAAACCTTATCAGAGATGGTGGTTTTAATCCAGACTTTTCTCCAGGGGAGATGACTCTTTATTATCCTTTAGTCATGCTAGGGATAATTATATTTAAATCCACATCTCCTTTACAGGAGATGACTCTTTCCCTTCATCTTCCGGAAACTGAGCATACCCACTGTTTAAATCCACACTTCCATCACAGGAGATGACAAAACCTGCCAAGTCTCCGGAGGCGTGACAACTGTTTAAATCCACGCCTCCTTCAAAGGAGATGACCATAGCATCTAAACGATTGAAAACATCATCATCTGTTTAAATCCACACCTCCTTCACAGGAGATGACGCTGACATACGATAAAAATACATCCCGGGAAGTGTTTAAATCCACACCTCCTTCACAGGAGATGACGGGCAGCGCAGAGCTGGAAAGTTACGGGAAAACCATGTTTAAATCCACACCTCCTTCACAGGAGATGACCCATTCCTTCGGATATTGGTCAGATACATTATCGTTTAAATCCACACCTCCTTCACAGGAGATGACAAGATATCAATAATTTCTTTATCCACTTTATATGTTTAAATCCACACCTCCTTCACAGGAGATGACTTATCTGCCTTCTTCACTTGGATGCGTCATGCTGTTTAAATCCACACCTCCTTCACAGGAGATGACTAAGAAATACAGCAAAAAAAGATCGCTTGATGCGTTTAAATCCACACCTCCTTCACAGGAGATGACAATTTAGATATCGTTGACATTACTGGGGAAGAAAGTTTAAATCCACACCTCCTTCACAGGAGATGACCAAATCGGCATTTAATGAAGAAAGGAACAAGCATGTTTAAATCCACACCTCCTTCACAGGAGATGACTCAGGTGGGAGGGGAAAGGAGGCGATGAAGTGACGTTTAAATCCACACCTCCTTCACAGGAGATGACAGCAAAATATGCTAATTCT
>URQQ01000006.1 GCA_900549995.1 uncultured Lachnospiraceae bacterium
TTCGTGCATTGCCGGAGCGGCAGAAACGATTAGAAAGATACAGCATCAAAAAAAGAACTGGCCGACGGCAGGAATACTGCCGGTACGCCAGTTCTTTTTCTAATCATGTCATTTCATGTATTGCTTTTAATTAATATAACGATTTATATAAATAAAAGGCACATTTAAAATTCTGATTAAATTCTTGTTACGTTTACTGCCTGAGGTCCTTTGGCTCCCTCTGTAACTTCGAATTCTACTTCCTGACCTTCTTCAAGAGATTTGAATCCATCCATGTTCAGTCCTGAGTAGTGTACGAATACATCGTTTCCTGCTTCATCAGAGATGAAACCATAACCTTTTTGGTTGTTGAACCATTTTACTGTACCTTTGTTCATGTTGTTACCTCCATAAAATAAAAAAATAGATAATTAGTTCTGTATTATTCCTGTAGAACAATACTCCGTCAGATTAGCATATTTTCCTAGAAATGTCAACGGATTAGCCATAATTTTAAAAGTATTGAACAAAAAATGTTGTAATTTGTCAAGAAAACGTTGATTTTGCGTTTTCTGTAAATAACAGGAAAAAACTGGGACATCTCACAGCCGGTATCTCTTAGTATACTTGAATTTGGATACGATATGAAATATAATTTACAGTAGGATTTTGGCGGGGCTGTTGAAACTTAAAAAGCGTGTTTCAGGTAGCTTATGGACCGGCCAGAGAGGATGAGAAGATGAAAATATCAACCAAAGGAAGATATGCAGTTGAAATTATGGCAGATCTTGCATTGTATGCAGACGAAGATCACAGGGCAAGCTTAAAGAGTATAGCTGACAGGAGAAAACTTTCTGAAAAATATCTGGAGAGGATTGTAAAGGAGTTAAAAGCAAATGGCCTGGTATCGAGTGTGCGAGGAGCATATGGTGGGTACTGTCTGGCGAAGGAAACAGGAAAGATTACGGTCAGGGAAGTGCTGACTTCTGTAGAAGGGGAACTTGCACCGGTGGAGTGTCTGACCAAAGAGACAGATTGCGGGATCGACTGTGATCACTGTCCGACAAGGGGGACGTGGAATCGGATATGGAAAGAAATACTGAGGGTGACAGAGTCGGTGACTGTAAAAGATATTGTAGATCAGATAAAGAACAGTCAGGAAAGAAAATGATAAAATATATAAATTAGTCTTGACAAGATGGTTTTCTCGTAGTATAACATAAACCATATAATCCTTATCAGAGAAGTAGGAATTGAAAGTGAGGTAAGAAAATTGAAGATTTCAACGAAAGGCCGCTATGGCCTCCGGGCTTTGACAGATCTGGCCGCACATCTGGAAGGAGAACCGGTTTCACTGACAAGCGTGGCAAAAAGGCAGAACTTGTCCCTGAACTATCTGGAACAGGTTTTCGGCACACTTCGGAAGGCCGGGATTGTAAAGAGTATCAAAGGGCCGCAGGGAGGGTATCTGCTCACAAAGGCAGCATCTGAGATTACGGTTCAGGAAATACTGGAAGCGCTGGAAGGAAAATTTTCAATTGTGGATGCAGACCAGGAACAGGCAGAGATGGATGCAGTCGAAAGGGCAATACAGGATCTGGTCTGGAGTCAGATTGATGAAAGAGTGAATTCATTTTTGAGCGAATGTACACTTTCACAGCTTGTGGAAGAATACAGACAGCGGAAAGATGGAGAAGGGATCATGTACTACATTTAATTTTTTATAAGCTTAATTCCTACTAAACCAATAAGTATTGTGATAATAATGATAAGCATACATATGCTGGAAAGAGGGTAAATGAATTATGGCAAAGGACAGACAATTAAAATTCGAAACTTTACAGTTACACGCAGGACAGGAGCAGCCGGATCCGGCAACAGATGCGAGGGCCGTTCCGATTTACCAGACAACATCATATGTGTTTAAAGATTGTGAAACGGCGGCCAGACGTTTTGGCCTCGCAGAAGCAGGAAATATATATGGAAGGCTTACCAATACGACCCAGGATATCTTTGAACAGCGCGTGGCAGCGCTGGAAGGCGGTGTGGCGGCACTTGGTACAGCATCCGGGGCTGCAGCGATCACTTATACTTTTCAGAATCTGGCATCCGCAGGAGACCATATCGTAGCATCCAAGAATATCTACGGCGGGACGTATAACCTGCTGGCACACACGCTTAAGAATCTTGGAATCGAGACAACATTCGTAGATCCCGATGAAGAAGGAAGCTTTGAGGCGGCGATCAAAGAGAATACGAAAGCAATATTTATTGAAAGCATCGGCAATCCGAATGCAAACCTGATTGATATCAGAAAAACAGCAGAGATCGCACACAGGCATCAGATCGTGTTAGCAGTAGACAGTACATTTGCAACGCCATATCTTCTAAGGCCGATAGAATACGGGGCAGATATTGTTGTACATTCAGCGACGAAATTCATCGGAGGACATGGAACTGCGATCGGCGGTGTGATTGTAGACGGAGGAACATTTGACTGGAAGGCTTCTGGCAAATATCCGCAGCTTACGAAACCCGATCCAAGTTATCACGGTGTATGCTTCACGGATGCAGCAGGGCCGGCGGCATTTGTCACCAGAATCCGCGCAGTTCTTTTGAGAGATACGGGAGCTACGATTGCGCCGCTGCATGCATTCTTGTTCCTTCAGGGATTGGAGACATTATCACTTAGAGTAGAAAGACATGTAAAAAACACATTAAAAGTGGTAGAATATTTACAGAATCATCCGAAAGTGGAGAAAGTAAACCACCCGTCACTTCCGGACAGTCCATATCATAAACTTTATCAGGAATATTTCCCGGAAGGCGGCGCTTCGATCTTCACATTTGAAATCAAGGGAGGAGAAAAAGAGGCTCAGAAATTCATTGATCATCTTGAGATCTTTTCATTATTGGCAAATGTAGCCGATGTGAAATCGCTGGTCATTCATCCGGCGAGCACTACACATTCACAGATGACAGAGGAAGAGCTGAAGACATCAGGAATTAAGCCGAATTCTATCCGTCTTTCCATCGGCACGGAGCATATTGACGATATTCTTTATGATCTGGAACAGGCACTTGACAGTATTGAAGTATGATAACAGGAGGAAGAAAATGAGCAAAATATATAAAAATGTAGCAGAACTGATCGGGCATACACCCGTGATGGAGGCAGAAAATATTGAAAGAGAAGAAAAACTTGAGGCACGGCTTCTGGTGAAACTTGAACTTTTCAATCCGGCAGGAAGTGTAAAGGACAGAGTTGCCAGGAAAATGATTGAAGATGCGGAAGAGAAGGGGCTGATTCAACCGGGAGCAACGATCATCGAACCGACCAGCGGCAATACCGGAATCGGGCTTGCATCTGTGGCGGCGGCAAAAGGATACAGAGCTGTTTTTACGATGCCTGAGACGATGAGTATGGAGCGGAGAAAGCTGCTTGCAGGTTATGGCGCGGAAATTGTGCTGACAGACGGCAAGAGAGGAATGAACGGGGCGATTGAGAAAGCCGGAGAACTGACAAAAGAGATTCCAAATTCCATTGTTCTTGGACAGTTTGTAAATGCGGCAAATCCCAGGGCACATATGGAAACTACAGGGCCTGAACTCTGGGAAGATACGGATGGTAAAATTGATATTTTTGTTGCCGGGGTCGGCACCGGTGGAACGATTACGGGTACCGGGACATATCTGAAAGAGAAGAATCCGGCTGTCAAGGTTGTGGCGGTGGAACCTGAGAACTCAGCAGTCCTTTCCGGCGGAAAGCCAGGACCTCACGGTCTTCAGGGAATTGGGGCAGGGTTCGTTCCGGAAGTGCTCAATACTGAAATCTATGATGAAATCATCAAAGTAAAAGACAAGGAAGCTTATGAAGCGGCGAAACTGCTTGCCAAAAAAGAAGGAGTACTTGTTGGAATTTCTTCAGGAGCCGCACTTTCCGCCGCGATACAGCAGGCGAAGAAACCGGAAAATAAAGGAAAAACGATTGTGGCACTTTTGCCGGATACCGGGGAAAGATATCTTTCAACTGAATTATTTGCATAAAAAAATCACCTCTGCGCATGATAATGCAGAGGTGATTTTTATGATTGATAATGATGAAATGCCAATTGGTTTTACAATGGAAATCGCGCAGCATTCTGACATTCTGACTTATTTCGCAGGGCTCAATGAGGACACGCAGGACCGGATTGTGTCGGGAGCAAGGGAAGTAAAGAGCAGAGAGGAAATGCGCAGTTATGTACGGGCAATCCCGAAATGCTTCTGAGAATCTCAGAGGCATTTTACATACATTGAATGAATTTGACCGATAATGACTGAAATTGGTAAATCTGCATAAAAATATGTGGTCAATTTTGGAGGTTATTTTGATCGATAATGATTGACTTTGACTGAAAATGGCTGTATCATATCATTAAAGATAAGGCATACGGAAAAATTAAGAAGAAAAGAGGATGCTTATGTTAGCAGAAGAGAGGTTCAGTGAAATCACCAGGCTGGTGAATGAAAGAAAAACAGTGACGGTTCAGGAGCTGACAGAATATCTGGATACCTCAGAGTCTACAATCCGGAGGGATCTGACGACGCTTCACAAACGGAAGATGCTCATTAAGGTGCATGGCGGCGCAACAGCAATCGATATGGGATATACAACCAAAGATGTAGATGTTGCGAGCAGGCAGGATATGAATATCGAAGAGAAAGTCCAGATAGCCAGATGTGCAGCAGAACTGATTGAAAAAGATGATTTTGTATATATTGATGCAGGAACAAGTACGGAATTTCTGATCGATTATATTACAGAGCAGGAAGCGGTGTATGTGACAAATGCAATTCTTCATGCGAGAAAACTGTCACAGAAAGGGTGCAGAGTATTTCTGATCGGCGGAGAGCTGAAAGAATCAACGGAGGCAATTGTCGGGGCTGTCGCTCTTGAGAATCTGAGCCGCTATCATTTTACGAAAGGCTTTTTTGGGGCAAATGGAGTGCATCCGGAAAAAGGGCTGACAACGCCGGAGATCAATGAGGCAGTCGTGAAAGAAAAAGCATTTTTACAGTGCAAGGAAAGATTTGTTCTGGCGGATTCTTCCAAAATCAATCAGGTGTCATCAGTCAGGTTTGCAGAATTTGCAGACGCAGTGATTTTGACAACGACGCTTAGGGATACGCTGTGGAAAAAATATGAGAACGTTATGGAGGCAGAAAAAGCATGATTTATACAGTAACATTTAATCCTTCGCTGGATTATGTCATCGGTGTGGAACATCTGACACTGGGACAGATTAACCGGACAACGCATGAGAAGATTTATCCGGGAGGGAAAGGAAATAACGTGTCCGTCGTACTTTCCAATCTCGGCCTTAAAAGTAAGGCGCTTGGTTTTGTCGCCGGGTTTACCGGGCGGCAGGTGGAGAAAATGCTGGAAGAATATGGATGTTATACAGATTATATCTGGCTTGACGATGGGTTCACGAGAATCAATGTCAAAATAAATTCAGAAGAAGAAAGTGAAATTAACGGACAGGGTCCCGGGATCACAGAAGAAGCGATTGAAAAGCTTTATGAGAAACTTGATCAGCTCTCGGAAGGAGATATTCTTGTGCTTGCAGGAAGTATTCCAAATACACTGCCGGAAGATATTTATGAAAGAATCATGGAAAGGCTTGCCGGAAAAGGAATTCACTTTGTGGTGGATGCGACGAAAGATCTGCTGATGAACGTTTTGAAATATCATCCATTTTTGATAAAACCAAATAATCATGAATTGGGAGAGATGTTTCATACAACGCTTACCAGTGAGGATGAAATTATAGAACATGCAAGGAAACTGCAGGAGATGGGAGCAGAAAATGTTCTCGTATCCATGGCTGGTGACGGGGCGGTTCTGGTGACTGAGAAAGGGAAGGTTTACAAAGGACTGCCGCCGAAAGGGACCGTAAAGAATTCCGTCGGCGCGGGCGATTCCATGGTAGCCGGATTTTTGACAGGATATCTGAATACCGGCGATTATGAAAAAGCTTTTGAACTCGGAATTGCGACAGGAAGTGCGTCTGCATTTGTATATTGGCTTGCAAAAAAAGAGGAAGTAACAGCGCTGCTGAAACGGCCGGCATCAGAATATGGGATTGTGTAAAACAGGAGGGTGAAATTATTATGAAAATCGTTGATTTACTGAACCGAAAGAGTATCAGGCTGGATGGAAATCCTGCCACAAAGTCAGAAACGATTGACCAGATGGTAAAGCTAATGGTAGACGGAGGGAACATCAATGATCCCGAAGCTTATAAAAAAGGAGTTCTTTTAAGAGAAGAAGAAGGAACCACAGGGATTGGAGAGGGGATTGCCATTCCGCATGCAAAGACAGATGCGGTTACGTCGCCGGGGCTTGCTGCGATGGTGGTGAAAAATGGTGTTGATTATGATGCGCTTGACGGACAGCCGGTAAATCTGATCTTCTTAATTGCGGCGCCGAATACAGAAGATAATATCCACCTGGAAGTGCTGAGCCGTCTTTCCATGCTTTTGATGGATGAAGAATTCCAGAATAATTTAAAGAATGCGGAATCGATTGATGGGTTTCTGAAAGTGATTGATGACGCAGAGAGAGCGAAATTTCCGGAAGAGTCTGAGAAAAAAGAGGAAGCTCCGAAAAAAGGGTATCAGCTTCTTGCGGTGACAGCCTGCCCGACCGGGATTGCCCATACGTATATGGCAGCGGAGAGTCTGGAGAAGACCGCGAAAGAGATGGGATATACCATCAAAGTTGAGACGAATGGTTCCGGCGGAGACAAGAATGTTCTGACAGCGGAAGAAATTGCGGAATGCGACTGTATCATTATTGCGGCAGATAAAGATGTTAAGATGGATAGATTTGACGGTAAACCGGTGATCGTGACGAAGGTGGCCAATGGAATCCATAAGGCGAAAGAACTGATAGAAGAAGCCGAGAGCGGAAATGCAGCTGTTTTCCACAGCGATAAGAAAGAAAAAATAGAAAGTTTCGGCGGTGAAAAAGAAGGGATCGGACGTAAAATATATAAAAACCTGATGAATGGGGTATCACATATGCTTCCATTTGTCATCGGCGGCGGTATTCTGATTGCGCTTTCCTTTCTGTTTGACGGAGCAAATGCCGGTACGGCGGCATTTGGTACAGGGAATCCGCTGTCCAGATTTTTGAATCTTGTAGGAAATGCATCCTTTGGCATGATGTTCCCGATCCTTGCAGGATATATTGCGATGGCGATCGGCGACAGGCCTGCGTTGATGCCTGGTATTGTCGGCGGTATCCTCGCGAAAACGGGTACTTCAGTATTTCTGGAAGAAAGCGCATGGATACCTTCCGGGTTCTTTGGGGCGCTGATTGCCGGGTTTGTGGCCGGATACCTGATGCTCCTGATCAAAAAAGTATTTGAAAAACTTCCAAAAGCACTGGAAGGGACGAAGCCGGTATTGTTCTACCCATTCTTTGGGATTCTGCTGATGGGCGCAATTATGGTATTTCTTGTGAATCCTCCGGTGGGGGCATTTAACAACTGGCTGAACAGCGGGCTTGCAGGCATGGGAGAAGGAAGCAAGGTTTTACTTGGTGCAGTGCTTGGCGGAATGATGGCGATTGATTTTGGCGGACCGTTTAACAAGGCGGCATATGTGTTTGGAACTGCATCTATTGCAAGCGGCCAGTTTGATATCATGGCAGCCGTCATGATCGGTGGTATGGTACCTCCGATAGCGATCGCGCTTGCGACAACATTTTTCAAAAACCGCTTTACAAAAAGCGAGCAACAGACAACCGTTACCAATTATATTATGGGACTTTGCTTTATTACAGAAGGTGCGATACCGTTTGCGGCGTCTGACCCGCTCCGGATCATTCCGCCTTCCATCATTGGATCAGCAGTGGCGGGTGCTCTTTCCATGGCATTTGGATGTGGATGCCGGGCACCGCACGGAGGGATTTTCGTTGTAGGTATTATGAATAATGCACCGATGTTTTTGCTTGCACTGGTGATCGGATCTATTGTGGCTATGGCTGGAATTGCATTGCTTAAAAAACCGATTCCAGCAGAAAAATAAATAAAATGAAAAGGAGAAATGAAAATGAAAGAATTTAATTATGTAATCACAGACCCGGAAGGAATCCATGCAAGACCGGCAGGCCTGCTTGTGAAGGAGGCAAACAAATTTACTTCCAAAGTAGAGATTGGGAAAGATGGTAAGTTTGCAGACGCAAAAAGAATCTTTGGCGTGATGGGACTGGGAGCGAAAAAGGGAAACGAAATTACAATCAAAGCAGAGGGTGAAGATGAAGTGCAGGCAGCGGAGGCTTTGGAAACATTTCTGAAAGAGAACTTATAATTTTAATTCGTTAGGATTGGTGAATGATGATTACATTGACAGGAAAAAGCGTATTCGGCGGAGTTGCAATCGGCAAGATTTCATTCTATAAGAGAAAAGAGCAGCAGATTAAACGTTGGCATATTGATGATACTGAGGCAGAAGTGAAGCGTTTTGAAGCGGCAAAAGAGGCAGCTGTAGCAAAACTGCAGGTTTTATATGAAAAAGCGATGGCAGATGTAGGTGAGGCGAACGCGGCAATTTTTGAAATCCATCAGATGATGCTGGAAGATCTGGATTATATAGAATCAATCGTCAATATCATAACTACACAGGAAGTAAACGCAGAGTATGCGGTTGGAACTACGGCGGATAATTTCGCGGCAATGTTTGAAGCGATGGATGATGCCTATATGCAGGGAAGGGCGGCAGATGTAAAGGATGTTTCTGAGCGTCTCCTCAACGTATTATCCGGGACAGAAAGTGAAGAATTCTCCACCGATGAACCAGTGATTCTTGCGGCAGATGACCTTGTTCCGAGTGAGACGGTACAGCTTGACAAGAGTAAAATTCTTGGATTTGCGACGATGTACGGATCTGCGAATTCACATACTGCGATCCTTGCAAGAACAATGAATATCCCTGCGGTGATCGGATTTGGTGAAGGGCTGACAGAAGAATGTGACGGTAAGATGGCTGTTCTGGATGGCTTTGAAGGCACATTATATGTGGATCCGGATGAAAAGACACTGCTGAAAATGAAGGAGAAACAGGAGGAAGACCGTCAGAGAAAAGCACTGCTTGAACTTCTGAAAGGGAAAGAGAACATAACGAAAAGTGGTCAGAAAATCAATATTTATGCCAATATAGGCAATTCGGCAGATGTGGGAATGGTACTGAAAAATGACGCCGGAGGAATCGGGCTGTTCAGGAGTGAATTCCTTTATCTGGACAGCGAGACATTTCCGACGGAGGAACAGCAGTTTGGAATCTACAAGACGGTGGCAGAGAACATGGCCGGAAAGAAAGTGATTATCCGTACGCTTGACATCGGTGCGGATAAACAGGTGGATTACTTCGGACTGGAGAAAGAAGAGAATCCGGCACTTGGCTACCGTGCGATCCGGATCTGCCTGACACAGCCTGAGATTTTCAAAACACAGCTCCGTGCCCTTTACAGAGCATCGGCATTCGGGCAGATCGCAGTGATGTTTCCGATGATTACATCCGAGTGGGAAGTGAAAAAGATCAAAGAAATCATTGAAGAGGTAAAAGCCGAGCTTCGCGCGGAGGGAGTTGGATTCCGGGAAAACGTGGAGATCGGTATCATGATAGAGACACCGGCGGCAGTCATGGTCAGCCGTGAACTTGCGAAGGAAGTTGATTTCTTCAGTGTAGGTACGAACGATCTTACACAGTACACATTGGCGATAGACCGCCAGAATCAGAATCTGGATACATTTTATGACCCGCACCACCCGGCGGTACTTGCGATGATACGGATGGCGGCGGAGAATGCGCATGCAGAAGGAAAATGGATTGGAATCTGCGGAGAACTGGGAGCAGATCTTGAGATGACAGAAGAGTTTTTAAGAATGGGAATTGACGAGTTGTCAGTTTCACCCTCCATGGTGCTTCCGGTGCGTAAGAAGGTCAGGGAGATCGAATAATCATATAAAAGGAACGGGAGATTATTTCTTCCGTTCTTTTTGCACGCAGAAGGCGCATTTAGCAGCAGCGATAATAAGAGGTTATAACTATAAGTTATAAGTGCCTTGTTTACTTTTATAAGGTGATTTGCTAGACTAATAGAGAGAGAATACAAAGGAGGGCAACTTAATGTTAGAGAAACTATTTAAGCTGAAAGAGAACAACACCGATGTGAAGACAGAAGTGCTTGCCGGAATTACGATCTTTATGACGATGGCGTATATTCTGGCAGTGAATCCGACCATTCTTGCCGAGACAGGAATGGATCATGGGGCGGTATTTACAGCAACAGCCCTGGCAGCACTGATTGGTACTCTGCTCATGGCATTTCTGGCAAATTATCCGTTTGCGCTGGCACCAGGTATGGGACTGAATGCGTATTTTGCATACACGGTAGTGCTGGGAATGGGTTACTCATGGCAGATAGCGCTGACAGCAGTTTTCGTGGAAGGTCTGATCTTTATCGTGCTGTCAGTGACCAATGTCCGTGAGGCCATCTTCAATGCGATTCCGTCGAATCTGAAAGCGGCAGTCAGCGTTGGAATTGGTCTGTTTATCGCATTCATCGGGCTTCAGAACGCGCATATTGTCATTGGAGGGAGCACATTACTTCAGCTTTTTTCACTGGAACAATATAATTTTGTGAACAATGCGGCGGCAACATTTAACGATATTGGAATTACAGTATTACTTGCAATTATCGGGGTTCTTGTCACAGGCATCCTTGTCGTGAAAAATGTCAAAGGAAATATTCTGTGGGGAATTCTCATCACCTGGATTCTTGGCATTATCTGCCAGCTTACTGGCCTGTATGTGCCAAATCCTGAAGTCGGCTGTTATGGACTGCTGCCAGACTTCAGCAATGGACTTTCAATTCCAAGTCTGATGCCGATCTTTGGAAAGCTGGAATTCAAAGGTATATTTACGCCGAATTTTATTGTAGTTATATTTGCGTTTTTATTTGTTGATATGTTCGATACGATTGGAACACTGATCGGAGTTTCTTCGAAAGCAGGAATGCTTGATAAAGATGGAAAACTTCCGAGAATCAAGGGAGCGCTTCTGGCAGATGCTCTTGCGACAACAGCGGGGGCAGTTCTTGGTACTTCCACGACTACGACTTTCGTGGAGAGTGCATCTGGTGTATCAGAAGGCGGAAGAACTGGTCTTACTGCGCTGACGACAGGGGTTCTGTTTGGGCTTTCTTTATTCCTGTCACCGATTTTCCTTGCGATTCCATCATTTGCTACGGCACCGGCATTGATTGTTGTCGGATTCTATATGCTGACTAATGTTGTGAATATTGATTTCAAGGATTACAGCGAAGCTATTCCGTGTTATATCTGTATTGCAGCGATGCCGTTCTTCTACAGCATCTCAGAAGGAATCTCTATGGGAGTCATTGCCTATGTCCTGATTAATCTGTTTACGGGCAAGGTGAAAGAAAAGAAGATCAGCCTGCTGATGTATATATTGGCAGTACTGTTTATTTTGAAGTACATATTGTTGTAAAAAGATAATTTCAGGAGGATGCTTTCGCGATGGACATCGTAAAGTATCCTTCTCCTTTGGTGTTGCAGCCGAAGAAAAGGAATATTTCGTTGGGAACCGGTAATGAAAAGTACTGGTTCCCCACGGAATATTCCTTTTTTAATGGCAAATGGATCGATTTAAGGGTAAACGGCGGATGAACGGAAATGCCTGTTCTGATATAATGAAATTAAAAATAAACCAGCTGTGCTGAATCTTGCAAAGCTGGTTTATTTTTGCGTAAGCAGGATTGAGACTGCTGATGAAGAATTATACAGAGGAAGAATCATCTGGATTTGGAGATAGACGGAGTAATTATCTGAGAGTGTTTATGGAGGAAAAATATGAGAAAGAAGTTTAAACGTGGACTGGCGTTTCTTTTAACTGTAATGCTGATATTTACAAGTACTATATTTACATCGGGTACAGAATCAAAAGCTGCTGAGGAAGCAGAGATCACGCAGGGAGAACCAGTGGAGGAACTACGGTCAGAAGAAGTATCCGGGCAGGATGAAGAAACCATTGAGGATACGATTCCTTTAAAGCCTGCCAAATCCAACAGCCAGACTGTCGATGGAATCATAGTTACTGTCGACGCGCCGGAAGGTGTTTTGGAAGATGGATGGTCTTTATCCGTTCAAAATGTCTCAGAAAATCAGGTGGAATCCGCGGTAGTGTCAGCTCTTGGTGGAATGAAAGAAATTGCGCAGATGAAGGCATTTGACATTACGATCCTGGATAAAGACGGGAATGAAATCCAGCCGGACGGTGCGGTTCACATGTCGTTTGGTAATGTGGACATTCAAGGTGAGGGACTGGAAGTATACCACTTAGAAGATGAGGCGGCTGAGCAAGTTGGTCAGACAGAATCAGGTGATGCGGTAGAAGTTGAAGCAGAGCATTTTTCCATATATGCGCTTGTCGGAATTCAGGAGAAAACGGCAGCGAATGCGAAGGTGATCAATGAAAAGTATAGGCTTACGTTTGACCTGAACGGCGGGAGCGGAACGCTTCCGGAAGAGATCGAGGCAGCGCCTGGTGAAATAGTAACGTTACCGGAAGATACAGGATTTACAAATGGTGATAACCTTTTTGGTGGCTGGAGTGAGAGTCAGAATGCCAGTGACGCTGGAAATGATAAGCCAGAAAAAGAGGGGACAGTATATCGGCCGGGGCTGTCAGACTTTGTGATGCCTTCGCAGAATGTAACGCTTTATGCCTCATGGGCTGAGACTGTGGTAGAGGCTTATAAAGGTGAATATGACGGACAGTTACACTCAGTGACCGTTTCGGGTAATTTTAATGAAGATGCCGTTGAATATTCCACAGATCAAAGAACATGGGATAAAACACCTGTCGCCTACAAGGATGTTTTAAGAGAATCAGGAGAAGCAGGGGAATATCCGGTATATGTAAGAATCTCAGATGAAAAGGGAGCACAAGTCATTGCATCTTATATCAAGATTACACCAAAAGAGGTAGAACTGACATCTGCTTCTGGGCAGAAGGAGTATGACGGAGATCCTTTGAAAAAAGACGTTCCATCAGAAGATATTAGCATGACGGAAGGTAAGGAGTTTGTAGAAGGTGAGGGAGCATCTTATATCATCTCCGGTGAACAGACAGATGTCGGCGAAAGTTCCAATACATTTAATTATACTTTAAACAGTAATACTTTAGAGGAGAATTATCAGATTAAGACGATCTTCGGAACATTAAAAGTAATGAAAAATTCTAAGGAGATTATAATTAAGGCGAGAATAGATGACAAGAAGTATGATGGCACCTACCTGACAAATGAGCGCTATGATTTTACACAGGGTATATTGGCAGAAGGAGATTCTCTGGATGTAGAGATTGACGGTGGAATTAAAGATTACGGAACAGTGTCTAATAGAGTGGTTGGGTATAAAGTTATACGAAGCTCGGACCATAAGGATGTAACAAATTATTATACTTTTGGTACGCCGGTAAACGGAACACTGAGTATTACTAAAAGAACTGTGGTATTGACCTCAGGATCAGCCGGAAAAACATATGATGGAAATCCTCTCACCAGTGAGGTTGTGGAGGAGACCGGTGATGGATTTATCAGCGGGGAAGGAGCCAGTTATACTGTGACCGGAAGCCAGACACTGGCTGGGGAAAGTAAGAATGAGTATACTTATAGCTTCAAACCAAATACGAGCCCTGAAAATTATGACATCATAAAAAAAGAAGGTACACTTACCGTAAGACCGATTGAGAAGGAAATTACAATTACCGCAAACAGTAATCATAAAATGTATGATGGAAGCCCTCTGGAAGATCCGGGCTATACATTTACGAAAGACGTACTTATAGATGGTGATCAACTGACAGCAGCGGTGGAAGGACGTATTACAGATGCAGGAACTGTAGATAATGTTATAAGGGATTACAACGTAATGCGGGGAAATGAAGATGTAACCAGTTGTTATAAATTCGGAGTACCTGAAAACGGTAAGTTAAGTGTTACTAAAAGAACGGTGTATCTGAAATCAGACTGTGCGACTCAGATATATGATGGAAAAGCCCTTACGAAGGGGAACGTGACAGTAAGTGGTGATGGATTTATCAGCGGGGAAGGAGCCAGTTATACTGTGACCGGAAGCCAGACGGATTGTGGAGAAAGTCTGAATACCTTCAGTTATGAGCTGAATGAAGGAACAAAGAGCGGAAATTATGACATTATACTGGAAGAAGGAAAACTTATAGTCACTCCAAAGCCGCTGACGATAACTGCCGAAAATGCAAGCAAAGCGTATGACGGTACTGAATTAACAGGCAGTGAATATACCAACAGTGAGCTGGCGGAAGGCGATGTTATTGAAAGTGTGAAGATTACAGGAAGCCAGTTAGATCCAGGAAGTTCTAAAAATGTTCCAAGCGAAGCTGTGATAAACCGAAACGGCCAAAATGTAACAAAGAATTATGACATCCAGTATATAGAAGGTGAGCTGACCGTAACAGAGAATAAAAATATAATTGTTATCACGGCGGACAGTGCGGGAAGGGTCTATGACGGAACACCTTTGACGGCGGGCGGATATACTTACACGCCGGATGTATTGGAAGAGGGCGATGAGCTGACAGTGACAGTGGAAGGAAGCATTACGGATTACGGAACAACAGAGAATCGGGTGACCCGTTATAAGGTAATGCGTGGTGAGAAGAACGTAACGTCAAATTATACATTTGCGGATCCGGTGAATGGAACGCTGAAAATTCGAAAAAGAAAAGTAACTTTAATATCGGCTTCAGACAGGAAGACATACGATGGAGAAACGTTGAAAAATAGTGAGATTTCCGTAAGCGGTGAAGGATTTGCCGATCAGGAGGGTGCAGAATATACTGTGACCGGAAGCCAGCTGGACTGCGGAGACAGTCTGAATGAATATACATACTCCTGGAAGGATGGAACAAAGGCAGACAATTATGAGATCACGAAGAAAACAGGGATTCTTACAATAACGCCGATCACAGAAGAGATTCTCATTACGGCAGGAAATGATAATAAGATATATGATGGGAAAGCACTCAGTAATGACAGCTATTCATATACGGATGATATCCTGTTAAAAGGGGATAGGCTGGAAGTATCCACAGAAGGAAGCATCGTAGACGTTGGGAAGTGCAGAAATAACGTTACAGGTTGGAAGGTCATGCGTGGTGAGAAGGACATAACATCGAACTATACATTTGCGGACCCGGTGAATGGAACGCTGGAAATTCAGAAAAGAAATGTAACACTGACCTCAGCTTCTGGTGTGAAGATTTATGACGGGAAAGCGCTTACTGACAGTGAAGTTTCCGTAAGCGGAGAAGGCTTCGCAAAAGGAGAGGGAGCTGTATATGAGGTGACCGGGAGCCAGACGGATAAGGGAGAGAGTGCGAATACGTTTCGCTATGAATTGACAGATGGAACAAAGAGCACAAACTATGAAATCAATACAGAAGAAGGGCTGCTCAAAATCATTCCAAAACCACTGAAGATTACGGCCCAAAGTGCAGGCAAAGCGTATGACGGGACTGCCTTAACAAGCAGTGAATATACCAACAGTGAACTGGCGAAAGGGGATGCAATCGAGAGTGTGATACTGAGTGGAAGCCAGCTGGATGCAGGAAGTTCTAAGAATACTGCAAGTAAAGCAGTGATCAAATGCAAAGGCCGGGATGCGGATGTTACAGGGAATTATGAAATCTGCTATGAGGAAGGACTCTTGACAATAACGCCAAAAACACAGCCAATTGTTATTACGGCGGACAGTGCGGGCAAAGTCTATGACGGGACATCTCTGACGGCGGGTGGATATACTTACACGCCGGATGTATTGGAAGAGGGCGATGAGCTGACAGTAACAGTAGAAGGAAGCATTACGGATTATGGAACAACAGAGAATCAGGTGACCGGCCACAAAGTAATGCGTGGCGAGAAGGACATAACGTCAAACTATACATTTGCGGATCCGGTGAATGGAACGCTGGAAATTCAAAAAAGAAATGTAACACTGACCTCAGCCTCCGGGGTTAAGATTTATGACGGGAAAGCGCTTACTGACAGTGAAGTTTCCGTAAGCGGTGAAGGCTTCGCGAAAGGAGAGGGAGCTGTATATGAAGTGACCGGGAGCCAGACGGAGACCGGACGTTCTGCGAATACATTTGGGTATACATTTAACAGCGGCACGAAAGCTGAGAATTATGATGTGAAGAAAACAGAAGGAACTCTTGAGGTGACACCAATTGCTGATGAAATCACAATTACGGCGGCAAGTGGCAGTAAAGTATATGATGGTATGGAGCTAAGCGATGCCGGCTATAGTTATACGGAGAATATACTGCCAGAGGGGCATGAAATACAGGTGGCTGTCTATGGAAGCCAGACAGAAGCCGGCAGTTCTGTAAATACAGTGACGGAATATAAAGTTATCAGAATGTCTGATGGAAACGATGTGACCTCCTGCTTTCAGTTTGCAGAACCTGTAGATGGTATTTTAGAGGTGAAACCGCGGGATATTACAATTACGGTGAATAATGCGGTTAAAATGTATGGGAAAGAAGATCCTGTATTTGACGGAAACATTGAAGGATTGATCCATCCGGAAGATTTGACGGTAAGCTATGGACGTGATTTGGCAGATTTAGAAAAAGAAAACGTTGGTGCGGATATTACAATTCTGGCAGCATATGAGGAGAACCCGAATTATAATGTCACAGTAATTCCGGGAAAACTGGCTATTGTGAAATCTGATGAAAATGCAATTACAGCAACGGGTACAGTGGCAGTTTATGACGGTGGGGAGTATGGTCTGGAGGATGTGAGCGTACTTCTTGAAAACTCAACGATTTCTTACTCGGCAGATGGAGAAAATTTCAGCAGCATACCTCCCGTATTTACAGAGGCAGGTACCTATGTCATTTATGTAAAGGCTGAGTGTGACGGCTATGAAGATGTAATTGCAGAAACAACGATTGTCATTAACCAGAGAGTGCTGGATATCCAGGCAGAAAGTGCGTCTAAAGTGTATGATGGAACGCCGTTAACTGCAGAGATGGCCGCCATTGTAAATGGAACGGCTCTTATAAAAGGCCATGAGATATCAGAGATCACAGTGAAGGGAAGCCAGACAGAGGTGGGCACAAGTAAGAATACAGCAAGTTCTGCAGTCATTAAAGATGGGGACAGAGATGTAACGGAGAATTATGCTATCCGGTATATAGATGGCTTACTGACTGTTACAGCTGAGGAATCTGTACCGCCGGTGACACCTGAGAAGCCTTCTGCGCCGATACAACCCTCTGTACCGATGCAGCCTTCTGCGCCGATACAACCCTCTGTGCCGATGCAGCCTTCTGCACCGGCAGCACCATCTTTGCCGGAAGCCCCGTCCAGACAGATACCGCTGGCATTACCGGAAACTTTAGACACGCAGATACTGCTGACAATACCGGTAACCGAAGATACACAAATACCATCAGCTGCACCAACGGTTCATGGGACACAGACATTGCCTGCTGCCCAGGCGGTACCAGCTTCACAGGCACACGAGGAACCAAAAGCAGCGCCTGAAGATAAGAGTGTGTATGTTCCTGCGGAGGAAACACCGTTGGCTGATGTGATGATTGCGGATTATGTTTCACGGAGTCTTTGCGTTGGGCTGATACTCTTTGCATTGGGTACCTGGGGATTTCGCATAAGGCGCAGGAAAAACGGCAGACATAATCTGAAGTAAGTGAAAACGCAGATCATCTGCCAGTGATCGGAGAAGCAAGTAAAAAACAGTTTTAAATGAATCTGAAAACGTGAACCTGACAGCTTGGAAAGGTTCACGTTTTTCTTTTAAGAAAGTACTCTGTTTTTTTGATTTTCATAGAGGGACAAGTATAGTATAATAAAAACTGTAAGCTGGATATGAGGCATTGGAAAATGAAATGGAGAACAATATGGCAATTAATAAAGCGATGAAGAATATATTGAAGGCATTGTCTTTCGGCGGCATTGAAGTGGAGGCATCAAGAAATCTGGCGAATCTGAAGTCACTTGATCCTTTGAAAATCTTTCATAAAACCATTGATTATAAAGTATATAATGGGGATCACGAAGTTCCGCTTCGGATTTATCTTCCGGATGATACCGTTTTGAGGGAAGAGGGGATGGGCGGCAATACAGCGCCTGTGCTGCTGTTTTTTCACGGGGGCGGATGGGTTACGGAAAGTATTGATAATTATGACAGAGTATGTGCAAGAATGGCAAAAGATACGGAACAGATTGTAGTGTCTGTAGAGTACCGGCTGGCGCCGGAGAATAAATTCCCGGATGGCCTTTTTGATTGTTATGCCGCAGCTAAGGCTATTTTTATGAATGAATCGATCCTGAATGTGTCACCGGACAGAATTACATTGATCGGAGACAGCGCAGGAGGAAATCTTACGGCGGCTCTTTCGCTTCTTGCAAGAGACAGAGGGGAATTTATACCGAGAAGGCAGATCCTGATTTATCCGGCTGTCAATAATGACTACTCGGAGACTTCACCGTTTGCCTCAGTACACGAGAATGGAACTGACTACCTTCTTACAACCGGCAAGATGCGGGACTATATGAGCCTTTACATGAGAACAGAAGAAGATCTTAAGAATCCGTATTTTGCACCGCTGACAGCGGAAGATTTATCCAGGCAGCCTAAGACGTTGATTCTGACTGCTGAATTTGACCCGCTGAGGGATGAAGGAGAGGCTTATGGAGAGAGACTCCGTGAGGCTGGCAATGAAGTGGAGATACACAGGATCAAAGATGCGCTTCATGGTTTTTTTGCACTTGGCATTAAATATTATCATGTGCAGGAAAGTTTTGAATATATCCGAAAGTTTTTAGAGGAGGTCTAGGCATGTTCAATTCAAAACGGGCATATTGGAGAAAACTGGATAATGCAGCCAAAATTTTTCCTGCGACGAGCGGGAAAACAGACACCCGGGTATTTCGCTTTTACTGTGAACTGAAGGAGCAGATAGATAAGGGGTTGCTGCAGAAGGCATTGGACAAAACAGTGGATAAATATCCGGTGTTCTTATCGGTGATGCGCAAAGGACTTTTCTGGCACTATCTGGAGAAGAGTCCACTAAGGCCGGTGGCAGAGGAGGAATCGAGAGAACCCTGCAGGAATATATATGTGCGGGATAAGAAGAGTCTTTTGTTCGAGGTGACATATTATCATAACAGAATTAATTTTGAAGTATATCATGCCTTGACAGATGGTACCGGTGCTACAGAATTTTTGAGAGAGCTGGTGAAAAATTATCTGATTGAAGCCCATCCGGAGGAAGGTCTCCCGGACATTTCCCTGACGGACGAGAATATTACGATACAGGATCAGGAGACGGACAGCTTTTCGAAATATTATTCAGAGGATATCCCGAAGCTTAAGAAAAAGAAAATGAATGCCTATCAGATCCGGGGGATGTTAAAAGAGCGCGGAAAACTTCAGGTGACAGAAGGGACGTTATCGGTGAAACAGACACTGGCTAAGGCAAGAGAGTATGGTGTGTCGATCACAGTGCTTCTCGCGGCAGTCCTGATCTGCGCCATTCACAGGGAAATGCCAAAGAGGCAGGAAAACAAACCTATTGTGCTGATGGTTCCTGTCAACCTGCGAAAATTTTTCCCATCCGAATCCATGCTGAACTTTTTTGGGTGGATTGAGCCGGGATACCGGTTCGATACAGAAAAAAACAGTTTCACGGATGTGCTTGCAGCTGTAAAAGAACATTTTAAAACTGAATTGACAAAAGAGCGGCGTGCAATGCATATGAATGAGCTGATTGCCCTCGAACGCCACCCTATTCTGAGGCTGGTTCCGCTGGAACTTAAGAATCTGTGCATGAATACAGGTGCACGGCTGGAAGCAAGAGAGGTGACGGCAATATATTCTAATATGAGTGTTGTTTCGATGCCGGAAGAATATCTGCCATATATTGAAAGATTTGGTGTCTTTACGAGTACGCCGAAAGTGGAATTATGTATGTGCTCATTTCAGGATACAATATCGCTTGGGTTTACATCCAGGTATGACAGTTTGAATATTCAGAGAAATTTCTTTCAGATACTGTCCGAAATTGGGATTGGGTATCAGATGAAAGAACCAGATTATCCGGAAGAGAAAAAAGAGAGTTATGCCGGACTTAAGTTTTTCAAGATATTTTCTTTCTGCTGCATTGCGGCGGCAGTGGTTACAACGGCCGTCAATGCTACGGCAACCCCGGGGCAGTACTGGGGACTGTTCGTGGGCGGCGGTATCCTGAGTATGTGGCTTGCGCTTGCGGTCGGATATTTTAAACGGTATAATCTGCTGAAAAATGCCATGTGGCAATTGTTGATTGTAACCCTGGGATGCATTGTCTGGGATCTGTTTACGGGGTGGCACCGGTGGTCGGTAAATTACGTACTTCCTGCTGTCAGCGTCGTGATTGTAATTTCCATGCTGATTATCTCGAAAATCCAGTCACTGGAACCAAGAGAATATATGATTTACGAAGTAATGGCGGCTGGATATGGGTTCATTCTTTCAATGATCTTCTTATTAGCCCATATTGTAAAAGTTGCATATCCGTCGGTCATATGTGCAGGATTTAGTTTCCTGTTTCTGATCGCTCTCGCATTGTTCAGACATCGGGAGTTTAAAGAAGAAATGCACAAGAAATTCCATGTATAATTGCATAAAATAAAAAACAATTGTAAAATGTGACAAAAAATATAAAAATAAACAATATAATTTGAAAATTCGACAAAAATAGGTTATAATGCAATTACCCACTTATACAAGGGACGGAAAACTTAACGTTGTATTGGTCTGGAATAGCAGTTGTCAAAAGATGCAAAGAGGTGGGGGCCTGCATTTCTTTTGGAAGCTCTATCCAAAAAAACTAAGCGGTACTGGCATTCGTCAGTACCGCTTAATCTGTGCTGACAATGAGCCATATGGGTTCGTGCTTGCACGAAAACCCATATGGCGAATGTCCATCACTGAGCAGCTATGCTGCGAAGTGATGCGGTCAGCAGAAATCGTGCTTGCACGATTGTTAACAATGAGCCATGTAGATTCGTGCCCGCACAACTGACAAAGAAAGGAATTTTTATGACACATATTTTACTTCTGGAAGATGATGAGAACATTTCCTTCGGTATCATTTCTGCTCTTGGCCGAAAGGGATATAACGTAACGGGATGCACGGAGATTGCAGAGGCAAAAGAAGTATTTTCCGGGAAGTACCAGCTGATTCTGCTCGATTTAAATCTGCCTGATGGAAATGGATATGAATTTTGCCGATGGGTAAAGGAGCGCATGGATACACCGGTTATATTTTTGACAGTCCGTGATGATGCAGAAGATATTACCAGAGGACTGGATATGGGGGCGGATGATTACATAACCAAACCGTTTCATCTCTCTGTTCTGGAATCGCGGATCACAGCGGTCTTAAGGAGAGTAGGAAGACAAAAAAGCGATGAGTTGGTCTGTGACAGACTGATACTTGACAAACAAAAGATGCGTGTCTTTTATGAGGGAAGAGAAGTTGCGCTTACGGCGCTGGAATACAGACTATTGCTTGTGCTGATGGAGAATAAGGGGTGTACGCTTCCGAGAAATCTGATACTTGAGAAGCTTTGGGACACGGAGGGAAATTTTGTAAATGACAATACGCTGACGGTGACAGTAAAAAGACTCAGAGAGAAATTAAAGCAGGCAGCATGTATCGAAACAATCCGCGGAATCGGATACCGCATGGAGGAAAAGCCATGAAAGCAGAACGAGGAAAAGCATTTGTAAAAAGTATCGTTTCTATGCTGATTCCCGGTATTTTGACGGGGATCATACTTACAATTCTGCTTACGGTACATGAATACGATACAACAGCCCGGATGACGGGGGCAGTTCTGAGAGAAAAGTCTGTCGTGGCAGGGATGAAAAATCAGAGGGAGACAGATAGAAAGGCAGGAGAGGAGTTCCTGTCAGAATACGGTTATCATAAATACCGCAATTTTGCGGAAAACTTCGCTGTTACAACGGTGGCCTGTATCCTTTGTTTTGAAGGGGCAGGAGTTCTTATGTTCTGGCGGAGGCGAAAGGAAATGAAAAATCTTGAGATCAGAATTGATGATTTGACACAGTATCTCAGGGCGGTCAACCGCGGAGAGGCAAAAGCGCTTGCAAGAAGGGAAGATCAGTTTTCACATCTGGAGGATGAAATTTATAAAGTGATGATGGAACTTACATGCACAAAAGAAGCAGCAGTGCGGGACCACGCGGTACTGTCAGACCGGATTGCAGATATCGCGCATCAGCTGAAAACTCCATTGACATCGATGTCTTTGATGGCGGAGCTGCTGGAGGAATATCAGCCAGAGGAAGCGAAGGAATATCTGGGGAGACTTAAAAATCAGGTGGAACGGCTGAAGAATCTGGCCTCCGGTCTTTTGATTCTTGCGAAACTGGATTCCCATACACTCCTATTCAAAAAAGAAAGGCTGGAAATAAGTGCGATGGTTCGAGAAGCTGCTGAACCACTTTGCGGAATGATGGAAGAAAAGGATATCCATCTGGAGATAAAGGAGCCGAAGGGAAATAGTGCCGAGGTTGAAGCGGACCGGCAGTGGACTGGAGAAGCAGTTTTGAACATATTGAAGAATTGCGCAGAGCATACGCCAAAAGGCGGGGAAATAACGGTAAGTTATGAAGATAACCCCATTTATTCTGAGATACGGATTGAAGACGGCGGGAAAGGGTTTGAGAAAAAGGATATTCCACATTTATTTGAACGGTTCTACAGGGGAGAGGGTGCTGCAAAAGACAGTGCAGGAATCGGTCTTGCCCTGGCGAAATCAATTATTGAAAGTCAAAACGGACAAATCCTCGCAGAAAATACTTCTGAGGGAAATGCCCGTTTCCGTATACGGTTTAAAACTTCAACAAAGAAAAGCTAAAGAGTATCATCTTTGACTGCAGTGATAATATTGTCTTTTTGTATCCGCCGTCCCCCGACGATATAAGCCCCGGTAACGGCAAGGAGAATCAATAAGGTGTATCCAAGTATGATACCTGCCGGAAGGTGCGGCAGATACTGTGCCCAGGTGATTTCATTGATCTGCAAAAACAGGATGAGAATGAATGCCTGGAACGGGAGACTAAGGAGCACAGGCTTAAGTCCCAGTGATAAACCTTCAAGGAACAGCATATGTGCCAGCTGTTTTGGAGAAAGACCGACGGATTTGAGCATGGCAAATTCTCTGCTTCTCTGCCGGAGGTTTCCTGAGATACTTGACCAGACATTGGATAAACCGATGACAGCTAGAAGGCCTGTCAGGAATATGACGATCATGTTGATGACTCGGCCGGAATCTTCCTGCATTTCTTCCCGCATGGCAAGATCTGCAACCGAGTAGTCACCGCTGCCATAGTAAGAGGTCAGAACTTTCTCGACCTTTTCGGAGGCCTTTGTTATGGCGGGAAATGATACCTTGCCGGTGCTGTCTGTCAGTAGCTGGGCATACACAGTACTGCCGGAATTCTGTCTCTTGGGGCTGCAGGAGGCGGCTATATCAAGGACGTGTTCCATCGGCATCACTGCAATCAGCGTGAAACGGGGAAAGGTAAGGGCTTTCGAAGGGAGGGTATCGGTGATTCGTCCTGCAGTAAGCTGAAATTCATGGTTCCCTTCGTCTTCGTCATATGCTTTTTCGGTAAAATTCAAAGTATCTCCGGTTTTTAATTTCAGGAGATCCAGAAGAATGCTTGTTTTTCTTGAGCTTTTATCTGGGTCTTCTGTTTTATTATAGATCAGAGCCATGGAAGGATCTGAAAAATATGGCTCCGGGTCGATCTTTAGTTCTTTACAGTAACTACGGAAGCTTTCGGATTCCAGTCCGAGAACTGTGGAATAAATCCGGTATTTTCCATCTCTTTTGATCGTAGAATATTTCTTTTTGGCTACAATTTCATCAAGTCCGCCCAGGTTTTCATTAATATCTTCTGAAACATCGGCAGCAGTGATCCATGTTGCACAGGGCAGCTCATTGTAGATAACCCCTCCTTTGATTTCGGGAATGGTATGAATCTCATCCCAAACCTTCTGTTCAGGGTTCCTTCCGTCGCTGATGATGCACTGGATATGAGAATAACGGTCTTCCTGTGTCTGATATACTGATTTTGCAGCTTCCTGCGCAGTGATAATATACTGAAATCCGGTGAGAAGCAGGAAGGACAGACACAGGGAAATGGTAGCTGTGCGGTAGGACTTTCGTCTCGCGGAAAGTGCAGTTGATGCCAGCTCGCCGGTAATGCCGAACCTGCGGGCAATCCTGCCGGTGCGCAGTTTTTTGTTTTTCAGGCGGGATTCTTGTCTCAATGCTTCAATGGGCATTAAACGGGCAATTTTTTTTGCCGGAATCAATGCAGAAAGCCAGGCAGTCAGAATTGATAATATGGCTGCGGGCAGGATCGATACAATACCGAAAGTAAATACAATGGCCGGGGCTGATCTGCCGATGTGGTTCGCATTATTTATGATCTCGAATAATTTCATATCGAGAAACCATCCTGACAGGATGCCAGCCGGCAAAGGAACGGCCAGAAGAATCAGAGCTTCTGTCGTAACAAGTGAGGTGATCTGCCGGGGTGTGGCACCGATTCCTGAGAGTGTTCCAAGCTGGGACACCTTTTCTCCTGCAGAGAGGGCAAACGCATTATGAATTACCAGGACAAACAAACCAATGATCATTAAAGTCAGAACGAGGAACATCAGAGGAACGCTATAGGTACCCGGGTCAAACAGCGCATCTTTCTGCTCAGGCGAGAGAATGAGATATTTGGATAAAACGGATGCGTTGTATCTCAGACGATATTCTCCATACTCGTCTGCGGTATATCCGATGGATTTGGCGAGGGCAGGCAATTCTTCATAAGTACTTCGCATGGGATCAAAGCGAAGGTATATGGTCAGTCTGTCATCCGGACTCAGACTGCTGGTATCGAGAAAGCCAAGCCCGGTGTATGCAGGAATAATAGAAGATGTAGTGACATCCATTTCACCTACGATCGTATAAGTTTTTGTTCCGGTCTGGTGAAAAGTTTCAGTTTCATGGAAAGAATCCACTTCACTGATGATATTGCCATTGTTCATGCGTTGTCCGACTGGAAGCGTCAGCTGGTCTCCGATGTTAGTCTCGGGGAAATCATCAAAGTACTGTTTGGAAAGAGCAATTTCATCTGCCTTTTTTGGAGCACGGCCCTTAGTGATCGTATCTTTCTCCGGCATAGAGTCCCAGTATTCTTTGTTAGCACCACGGGTAACGATGTAATTCCGTTTTCCTTCTGTTGGGAGAAGTGCAGCTTCCCAGTTTCCCTTGATTAAGACTGCAGAGACAGAAGCATAGTTCTCAATTTTTTCCAGGTCTTTTCCGGAAGTGGTATCAAACAGTTCACCATGCCAGTCACCGTTCTCCCATTTGGAAAGGGCGATGGAATCGGTCCACATCGTATAGACAAAACCGCAGAAACAGGACATCATTGTTGTCATCAGGAAAAGGGATATCATAATTGCAATGCTGCTTTTTTTATTTTTCCGGATACTGTCCAATACATATTCATGTAATATTTTCATCAGGACATCACCTCATCTTGTATAATTTTACCGTCCTCCATCGTAATAATACGGTCTGCCGAGAGAGCGGTGCGTTCATCATGCGTGATCAGAAGAACCGTCTGCCCGTATTGGTGGTTGGAGAATTTCAGAAGGTCAATGGTTTCCTCAGAGGTTTTGCGGTCCAGGTTGCCGGTTGGCTCATCCGCCAGAAGAATGGCAGGCTGGTAGATCAGACTCCGGGCAATGGCGGTTCTCTGCTGCTGTCCTCCTGAGAGTTCACTGGGCAGATGGGTAAGCCGTCCTGACAGCCCCAGGGCATCTGTGATCTGGCGAAAACGTTTTTCGTCAGGCTTCTGCCCGTCCAGAAGAATTGGGAGCAGTATATTTTTACGTACATTCAGGGTGGGAATTAAATTATAAAACTGATAGACCAGCCCTACTTTCCGGCGGCGGAAGATAGCCAGCTGTTCTTTGGAAAGTGTGGAAATATCAGTATCTTCTATGAAAATATTTCCGCTGGTGGGCCGGTCGACCCCTCCGAGTAAATGTATGAGTGTGGATTTGCCGGAACCGGAAGCCCCCACAATTGCTGTGAAACTTCCCTTCTCAAGTGTCAGATTGATGTCGTTTAGAGCGGTGATTGTGTTCGAACCGCTGCCATATGTTTTTGTGAGATGGCTGCATCGAAGTATTTCCATAAGTCAGAACTCCTTTCATGTTGATGGTACCATAGTATGGAACAAGGGTCAAAAGGTCATGTTTTTAAGATTGCGGGAGCACAGAGTGCGTAGCAATCTTCAGGTACCATAGTATCTGCCTTAAGTGACAAGAAAGTGACAAAGAGAGAAAAATTCCCAGAGATATTCAGCAGCAGTGAAAATCTCTGGGAATAAAAGATATGTATGTCAGCGGTTCACAATATAGGGGCAGTCGTTTCCAGACAGCACATCGATCAGATTTTTGACAGCCAAATCTGCCATATGTAAAGTGGCCTCTCTGGTATGTGCACCTGTATGAGGGGTGACGACCACATTATCAAGTGAGAACAAAGGAGAGTCTTTCGGAGGTTCCAGTTCGAATACATCCAGGCCGAGACCTCCGAGACGTCCTTCTTTCAGGGCATGATAAACGGCATTTTCATCAATGATTCCTCCCCGTGAAGTATTGATAATAATTGCAGAGGACTTCATTTTGCTGATGGCATCCTGGCCGATCAGGTGTCTGGTGGCATCATTCAGCGGAAGGTGGAGGCTGATGACGTCTGCCTGCTCGTATATCTGTTCCAGCGTACAGGAGAGGATCTGGCTGTCCGAAAGGCTGTCCGCATCGATGAACGGATCGTATGCAATGACCTTCATCTGGAATCCCTGTGCACACCGGGCAACGATTTTTCCGATGGAACCGAGTCCGACGATTCCCATGGTCTTTCCTTTCAGTTCCATTCCGGTGGAACGTACCCAGTCCCCTTTTTTCGTTGTCGTATCAAGAGATGCGATCCGTCTGGCAACAGACAGGACAAGTGCGATTGCCAGTTCGCCGACGGCTTCGGCGTTCGCCCCCGGGGTGTTCGTAACGGAGATTCCCCGGTTTTTTGCAGCATGCAGGTCGATGCGGTCATATCCGGCGCCGTATCTTGAGATGACTTTGAGATGAGGACAATTTTCAAGGACACGTGCAGTTATGTAATCAAGGCCCGCGATATAGCCTTCACATTCGCTGAGAAGCGGTATCAATTCTTCCTCGTTCAGAGGTCTTCCATAGGGGTTAAACAGCAGATCATCAGAGAATTCCTTTAATGTATTCAGGGCTTCAGATGATGTACCGGGCTGTAATGAAGTAGGGGTAACTAATATTTTCATAAATTATGCATCTCCTTTTGATGAAACAGGATTTTCAGATACGAATAACACCGCCTCTTTTGTCAGCGCTTCTATAGTGTCAAATTTCTGATCCCTGATGTAGCTGTCTTTTACCATCCAGCTTCCGCCGCAGGCAATAATTTTCTCAAACGCGAGAAATTCCTTGATATTGCCAAGATGAATTCCGCCGGTCGGCATGAATTTTAAAGTTGGAAATGGTGCCGCAAGAGCCTTGATTGTATCAAGTCCGCCATACTGCATGGCTGGGAAAAATTTTACTATGGGCAGGTTGTATTCCAGTGCGGTCATGATTTCGCTTGGAGTGCATGTCCCTGGGAAAACAGGGATTTTATGATCCAGCGCAAATTCAATGACGGGCCTGCTGATGCCCGGGGAGACGAGGAATGAGGCGCCTGCCTGGACGGCACGTTCTGCCTGGTTCTTACTTGTGATGGTTCCGGCGCCGATGAGCATTTCGGGGAAAGCGCGGACCATGCTGCGGATGGATTCTTCGGCGGCATCGGTGCGGAAGGTGATCTCCGCTGCCGGAAGTCCTCCTCTGCAGAGTGCTTCTCCAAGAGGCAGGGCGTCAGATGCATGGTCTAATTTGACAACCGGTACAATTTTCTTTTCCTGAATCTGAGTTAAAATAGTATTCATAAGATCGAATGATATCAAAGGATATCATATCCTCCTTTCGGGTTTTGTATGAGAATGAGTGTTTAGCTGCGCTTCAGAGCGCGGGCCGGATTGACTGTTGTAAACAGGTGTATCTGTTCCTGCGTAATTTTGTGGGAATACATCAGGGGGATAAATGCATGCAGGATGTAATCAAGGCCAATTCCTGTGCTGTCGTAGGATTTAAGTCTGCCTGCCGTAGTGTCGAGGGAGATCAGGAGCTGCTTTTCAAACCCTTTTTGAATCAGATTTTGAATCAGGCGGATCTCGTGCTCATCACTGTGGTATTTGAATCGTCCAATTGTGTCGTATTCCAGATAGGCACCTGCAGATGCGATTTTCAGATGAACATCCAAGTCTGCGCATGCGCGGTCGAGATGACAGAATATCATCTGGCAGCCCTTGATCCCGCTGCCAAGCAGGAAGTGAAGAAGCGGAAGGGGGTCTGTATTCTGTTCTACATGGATCATAATCGGACGCCCTGTTTTCCTGGAAGCGGCAGCTGCTGCATGGAACAGTCTTTGATATCTGGGGGTAAGTCCTTCGTGGTCAAGGGCTGTTTTGATGATTCCGGCTTTTAATGTGCACTGTCTGATTGGAAAATAATCTTCCGTATTAACAAACATTCCTTCGGTCAGTTCCAGTATAAAGATATGTGCCAGGTCTTTTGCATCGATACTGTGGATCCAATGGCTGTCAGGATAGAAGGAGAGTTTGTGGAATCCGGTGGAAGATACAATGTGTACGCCGGAAGCTTCTGAAATCAATGCGAGTTCTTCTGTCATGCGGTTACAGCCGATGGGCTGTGCATCTACAATGGAAGTTCCGCCTGCATTTAGGTACCGCACCAGTTCTTCGGTGCTTTTAGGGATATCCTCCATGCACAGGGCGGGATTCAGTTCATAAGACCTGCCTTTGCTTAGCAACAGGTGCTCGTGGCATTGGCAGAACCCAAGTTCTTTGCAGGAAATTCTGCCAAGCACAGTCATAATATCTTCCATGTCAGTTCCTCTATTTCCAGCGGGAATTATCAGCTACCTTAGGACTTCCGCCTTCTTCTACAATAAGCTTGCGGTATCCCTTCGTCTCAATGGTTCCATAGTCATGGCCCGCATCTGCTGCAAAAGTAAAGAACATGACCAGAGGTTCTGATCCTGTGTTGACGCTTCGGTGGGCGTAACATCTCGGAACATACAGCGCTTCCCCTTTCTTTAAAGGAAGTTCTATCGTATCCCCTTCTGGATTTTCCATCACCATGTACCCGGAACCGGATAATGTGTAATACACCTCGGCAGTGTCGAGTATGGTATGGAAATGTCCTTTTGTCATATAATATTCTTTGCCGACCGTTCCCGGGTAGACGATACTGGTTCCAAATGCCAGGTCGCCTGCCCGTTCTGGTGCCCCGAGTTCATAAAATTCATAAATGACAGGGTCTTCTGTCTTAAGTATCTGTTCGACAGCCTCCTGGTCGCTGTAAGCGCCTTTCATCTGTGAAAGCGTACGTTTTGTTGAGCAGGCGGCTTTTGACAGCCCGTCGGCCAGGTTAAAATCAACAGTAAAACTGGAATCCCAATTAAAATTATTCATGTTATTTCTCCTTACGCTTTTGCAATATCACTGAGTTTCTCAAGCATTTCTCCCTTAATTTCAATATGAAATACTTCTGCAATTACCTGTGTCCATCCGTGGATAAAATACACCCATCCATCTTCGATATGAAGATTCTTCTCCATCGCCTGCCGTTCGGCCTGGTCTTTAAAAACAAGGTCACCGCGGTAGTTGATCTCCCAGACGAGGCTGTCCTGCGGGAAGGAACATTGATCAGAGAGGGGAGAACCGGGGCCGTCTTTTCCAAGTCCCGTGGCATTTACAATCAGAGAGTACGGTTTTAAGGAAGCCAGTGTCTTATCGTTGTCTGCAGGTGTCGGATTCAGGACGTATTCAAATGTGATTTTTGGATTGATCCCGTCAAGAATCTGTTTTGCGGTGTCAAGCCGCTTCTGGCTTCTGTTGGCAATGATGATCTTTTTCGGTACATTATCCTGGAACTTCTCCTGGGCGAAATAGACGGACATAGCCAGCGTACTTCCGCCTGCTCCGATCAGCAGTACTTCGCCGTCGTGCTGTGTCCAGAAATTTTCAGGGACAAAGTGTTCAAGTGCCAGGCCGCTTGAGATGGGATCTTTGGCATGGCCGCATAGTTTGCCGTCTTTTTTGGAAATCGATGATACTTCACTTAGCTTCAGGGCAAATGGATCCAGGTAGTCGAAAAGATCTTTACATGAATTATAGAGATCGATCTTATGTGTTGTGACTAAGGCGCCAAGTGAAAGAGGATCATTTTTGATGAATTCTACTGCTTCGCGGTAATCTTCGGCAGGTGAGTGAGGGGCAAAATCAATTCCTTTGATGACAGCATTCTCAAGCCCCAGGGCGTCGGCCCATTTTGGAAAGACTTTCATAATAGAGGAATGAGAAGTTGTCACACCTATGAAATAGATGGTTGGCTGGGTTGCAGGTTCATAGTTGTTCATGATTTTTATCATCCTTTCTTGTTAAATAATTATTTAAGTGAATAATAGCACGTAAAAAGATAAAAATCAATAATAAACAACAATAAAAGAAAAAGAAATAATTAAAAACAACAATAAATGATTATTAAAAACGAGTGTTATCATGGTAAAAACTGGAAAATAATAATAAAAAATAAAAAAATAACAAAAAATGCTTGACAATCTACACAATACAAAATATAATGCAATTAAAATATTAAACAAATTGCACAAAAAATACCGCAATAACAGGAAATGATAAGAAAAAACAATAAAACGGAGGTGCTATTGTGAAAGATGGAAGAATAGGAATCTGTGTCATTGGATCTGGAAGGGCAGGAATGATCCATGCAATGAACTTTGCGAAGAATGTACCGGGCGCAGTGCTCTTAGGAGTTGTTGATCCGGTTGAGGAAGTTGCGAAAAGTGCAGCGGAAGAATTGGGAATCGGTACATATTATCTGAATGCCGAACAGGCGCTTTCAAATCCGGATATTGACGCGTATGTGATTGTATCCCCGACAAAGTTCCATGTGGATACAGCAGTGATGCTGGCAAATGAAAAGAAACATATCTTATGTGAAAAGCCGATGGCTATGACGGTGGAAGAATGTGACCGGATGAATGAGGCGGCAAAAAGAAACAATATAAAACTCCAGGTTGGCTTTATGAGGAGGTTCGACAGTGGTTTTTGCAGAGCGAAAGAAATGGTTGACGCAGGCATGATCGGGGACGTTGTTATGGTCCGCTCCAACACAAGAGGGCCGAGCAGGCCAAGGCCGTGGATGTATGACATAAAGAAAAGCAATGGACCTCTCGCAGAGGTTAACAGTCATGATATCGATACGATGAGATGGTTTGCGGGAAGTGAATTCAGACAGCTCTATGCGATCGGAGGGAATTACAGATGCGAGGACGCAAGGGAAGAATATCCGGATTTCTACGATAATGTAGTGATGACTGCTTCCTTTGTGAATGGAGTTCAGGGAATGCTTGACGGAGCACAGGGAGTTGGATATGGATACGATGCCAAAGTAGAGGTTCTGGGAACGAAAGGATGTATTCAGCTTGGGAGCCTGAAAGGGGACCATGTACTTCTGTGCAGCTCAGAGACAAGAGAAGGGACTTATCCGCTGGTAGAAAGCTGGAGAAACCTGTTTAAAGATGCATATCTGAATGAAGATACCGCATTTGTGAACTGCATTTTCCAGGACACAGAGCCGAAAGTCACAGGACATGACGGAAAAATGGCAGTAAAAGTAGTAAATGCAGGAAACAAATCAATTACAGAAAAAAGAATTGTGACATTGGAGGAAGAAGAATGAAAGCAGGACTGCTGTATGGAAAAGAAGATTTAAGGGTAGAAGAGATTCCGGTTCCCGAAATCAGTGATGATGAAGTACTTGTGAGAGTAAAAAGTGCTGCAATCTGTGGAACGGATGTGAGGATGTACCGAAACGGTGTTGTGGGGGTGGATGAAGAACATCCGCTGGTCATTGGACACGAATTATCCGGAGTCATCGAGAAAGCCGGGAAAAATGTGACCGCCTACCCGGAAGGCATGAGAGTTGCGGTCGCTCCCAATATGGGATGCGGAATCTGTGATGACTGTATCCGGGGAAACGGACATATGTGCAAAGAGTATAAGGCCCTCGGAATCAATTTAAATGGAGGATTTGCTGAATATGTCAGGATTCCGGCACAGGCAGTCAGAGCGGGGAATATTATACCGCTTGCGGATCATGTTTCTTATGCAGAGGCGGCAATTACAGAGGCGTTATCCTGTGTCTATAACGGGATTTCACAGTGCAGGATCAAGCCGGGAGATTATGTGCTCGTGATTGGCGCAGGCCCGATTGGCGTGATGCACGCGGTTCTTGCGAAAATGTCGGGCGCAGGAAGAGTGTATATCAATGATATTTCCGAAGAGCGCCTGAAACTGTGCAAAGAGATTGACCCGTCATTTATCACCGTGTGTGAAGATGTCGTGGAATTTATGGAGAAGGACACGGATGGCCATGGTGCGGATGTAGTGATCACAGCCTGTCCGGTTCCGGCGGCGCAGCAAAATGCCATCGAGATTGCCGCGAACTATGGAAGGGTTTGCTTCTTTGGAGGTCTTCCTGACGGAAAGAAGATGGTTTCACTGAATTCGAATCTGATCCATTATAAGCAGCTTGTGGTCACCGGATCTACAAGAGCAAGCCTGCTTCAGTTCAAGGAAAGTCTTGGATTTGTGACATCAGGGATTATCGATGTAAAGAAACTGATTACAAAAAGGGTATCTCTTGACAATATTTCAGATGGATTTAAAGCGGCGATGGAAGCTGACGGACTGAAAAATGTCGTAGAGATGTAAAGACTTTAATGTGGGGAAATCAATGAGAGAAGAATATTTTGTGTCATTAGATTTGGGTACAAGCTTTATCAAAGCGGCGGTCTTTGACAAGGACGGAGCCTGCCGCGGGATATCCCATGTCCCTGTAAAAAGTACGATGGAAGGCCCTGGAACCTACATACAGAAAGCGGAAGATTTGCTTGGATCGGTTTTGGAATGTCTGAGACAGGCAGTAAAAAACTGTGGGCATAAAATCTGCGCGATTGCATTTACAGGGCAGATGGCGGGCTTCATGGGAGTGGATGAAAACTGGAACGATATTACGACATGGTCGTGTTCACTGGACACGAGATATGTGCCTTATGCCAACCGGCAGATGGAGAAACTTTCAGAAGAATTCTGGGAGATTTCCGGAACCAATGCCCCCCTCATGGCCCCCAAATGTGAATGGTTTCAGAAAGAATATCCTGAGAAAGTAAAACATATTGCCAAGTATATGATGATCAGCGGATACGTCATTGGGCGGCTTGGGAATATGAAGATTGAGGATGCGACGATTGACAGTTCTTATATTACATGGACCGGGCTTTCTGATGTGAAGACAAAGACATGGTCAAAAGAATTATGTGAAAAGGCCGGGGTTTCCATAGAGAAACTCCCGAGGATTGTAAATTCTTATGAAATCTGCGGATATCTGTCTGAGGAGATGGCAGCGTTTGCAGGACTGAGAGCCAAAATTCCGCTTGTATCAGGTGCGGGGGATAAGATTGCAGGGTGTATAGGTGCTGCGGTCCTTGAAACAGGAGATATGATTTTCGAGGCATCCTCCTATGGCGCGGTCAGCACAGTCATCGACCGTTTTACATCCGGCAACAGTGATAAGAATTATGATGTGATACCAGCTCTTACAGAAGGGAAGTATTACGCTCATAAATATATACCGGGATCCGGAATTACGCTGCAATGGTTTAAAGAGCATTTTGCCGGATCGTTAAGCAAAGAAGAAGTTACATTTCGGGAAATCGATGAAAGGATAAAAGAGATTCCTCCGGGATGTGAAGGGTTGATGGGACTTGGGCTTCTGGGCGGAAGCGCGATGCCTTTTGACGGAGAATTAAAGGGCGCTTTCGTCGGACATACATGGATTCACCGGCCGGAACATTTTTACCGTGCCCTTCTGGAAGGTTACGGATATGAAATTGCTCTGACGATCGATGAGATTGAACGTGTGTATGGAAGCAGAGAAGGACGTGCGGTCAAGATGATCGGAGGCGGCGCGAAATCCAATGTGTGGCCGCAGATCATGGCAGATATCTGCGGCAGAGAGTTTCAGTGCCTGGACAAAGAGGATATTGCCCTCTGGGGAACAGCAGTCATCGCCGGGTATGGCGTAGGCAAGTATGAAAATTTAGAGAAGATTGCGAAAAAAAATACAACGATTGTAAAAACATATCATCCAGATATGAAGAAACACCGTGTTTATCAACAGTATAAAACAATATATGAAAAGATGAGAAAGGAGTTTCATATCTACTGTAAGATGCTTGGAAGTGTCAGATAATCCGGCGGCCGTATCAGAAAAACAAAACAAAATTGAAAAGGAGATGCATTATGAAAAAGAAAATATTAGCAGTGCTGCTTGTGGCGGCAATGACAGGGACAATGATGCTTGGATGCGGGAAAAAAGAAGGAACTCCGAAAAAATCGGAAAAGAAAACGGAAAAAGAAAGTTCGGATGATCTGGTAGGTATATCTGTACCAAAAGCCATCACCGGGTGGACAGCAGCTGTCCAGTATTATGCAGAAAAGGCAGCTGAGGAAGAGGGGCTGAATTACATCAGTACCGCTGCGGAAAATTCAAGTGAACAGGCCAATGATATTGATGACCTGATTCAAAAAGGATGTAAAGTCATCATTATGCAGCCGATCAATGATGAACTGTCAGTAGCGGCCAAGAAAGTAATGGATGCAGGAATTACATTGATCGATTTTGACCGTACACTGGGTGATACAACTCCTGATTATCTTGTAAATGGAGATAACAGGGCAATGGGAGAAAATGGGGCGAAATATATTGGAGAGAAATTAGGCGGCAAAGGTAAAGCTGCAATTGTCAGTATTCCAAGCTACGGCGAAATATTTACAGAACGTGTCAATGGGTTCAAAGATGTAATTGCAAAAGACTATCCGGATATCGAAGTGATCGGGGAGTATGCATCCGATAATGGTTCACCGGAAGCTGGTCTTGCGGCCATGACAGACGTTCTGACTGCAAATCCGGAGATTGATGCGATCTATTCCGCTGATGATGAAGTGTCGGTAGGAATCTATCAGGCGATTCAGGAAGCGGGACGTACAGATATTAAGGTAGTGACCGGAGGCGGCGGTGCCAATGCATACTTCAAGCTGATGGATCAGACAGATATCTGGCTGTGTTCGCAGACTTATGCGCCGAATATGATCATCGAATGTGTCAAGATGGCCAAAGGTATTCTGGAAGGTGAGACATATGACTCTGTCATCACAATTCCGACAGAAAATGTCGACCGGGATAATGTGGAACAGTGGAAGAAAGACAATATGGTAGATGAGAAAGCTCCGTATTAATGGAAGTACAGCACCCCGGAACCGCTTTTTCAGGTTCCGGGGAGGATGGGAGAACGAGCCATGACAAATTATGCATTGAGTATGGAAAATATTATAAAGAGATACGGTCCGGTGCAGGTGCTGAAAAATGTAAATCTTCAGGTAAGAAAAGGCGATATCCATGCACTGCTTGGTGAAAATGGTGCGGGAAAATCTACACTTATGAATGTACTTGGAGGAGTTACAGAGTGTGACGGCGGAACAATCCGGGTGGACGGCAATGAGGTGAAATTCCATAAACCTCTGGATTCACAGGAAAAGGGGATTGCATTTATCCATCAGGAATTAAATGTCATAAATGATCTGGCCGTATATGAGAATATGTTTTTGGGGTACGAATTGCGCCATAAGTCGGGAAGGCTGAATGCAAAGGAAATGTGCAGCCAGACGGAACAGGTATTCAAGAGAATGAATGTAAATGTAAACCCCAGGGCAATGGTCAGAGATCTGCAGGCGTCCTATAAGCAGATCATAGAAATCGGGAAAGCCATCTTGAGGAATGCGCAGATTATCATCATGGATGAGCCTACCACTTCACTGACGGAACCGGAAGTAAAGAATGTATTCCGCGTGATGAAGAAGCTGACCGAGGAAGGGACAACTATTATCTTCATATCCCATAAGCTTTCGGAGGTTGTTGATTTCTGCGATGCCTATACGGTTCTCCGCAATGGGGAGAACGTGAAAGAGGGGCTGATTGAAGAGAACGGGGTCAAAATTTCCACAGAGGAAATTGCGAAACATATGGTCGGAAGAGATGTGCTCGGTGTCAATGTGTATGAAGAACATGAGATCGGCCCCAAGGTACTGGAGGTAAAAAACTTAAGTATCGACAGAAAGTTAAAAGAGGTATCATTTGATCTTCACCGGGGAGAAATCCTTGGATTTACAGGGCTTTTAGGGGATGGCAAGGAAGAACTGGCAAGGGCATTGTTCGGTGACCTGAAAGTAAAGAGCGGGAGTATCAGTAAAGACGGAAAAGAAATACATTTCACCTTACCGGCGCAGGCAAAAAAAGCCAGGATTGGATATCTGCCGGACAACAGAAAAGAAAACGCGATTATCAAAGATCTTTCGGTAAAGGAGAATATGACCATCGTGACACTGTCTGAGTTTTGCAAAAAGACAAAGCTTGACCACAGGCTTGAAAAAGAGATGGCGCTTGAGTATAAAGAGGCACTGAATATTAAGGTGGAAAATCTGGAAGATAAAATCACCAGTCTGTCAGGCGGGAACCAGCAGAAGGTTGTCCTGGCCAAATGGATGCATGCAAAGCCCGATATTATGATTTTGTCAAACCCTACGCAGGGGGTTGATGTCGGAGCAAAAAATGAGATTTATTCGTTGATCTATAAAATGGCCGCAAACGGAACAAGTGTGATTGTCATGTCGGGTGAGGCTGAAGAGGTCATGAAACTTTGTGACAGGACAATTATCATGTATCACGGTGAGATCCGGGGGGAACTTGCAAGGGCGGAAGTATCCCAGGATTCTATTATGATATTATCTACCGGTGGTTCCATTGACGGACAGAAAGGAGTACAGTGATGGAAACAGAGAAGAACAACAGCAGGCTTTCCATGGCATGGAAGACATTATACAGTGACTACAGTGTAATTCTTGTGACACTGGTGGTCATCATACTGGCAGCAGTCTTAGAAGGAGAGTACTTCTTTACTGTTCAGAATTTTTTAAATATTATCCGTAACAATGCAGTTGTCGGAATTATTGCGCTTGGCATGGCGTTTGTCATCATCTCCGGTGAGATCGATCTGTCTGTGGGATCACAGCTTGTCGCAGTAGGTGCTGTCACATTATATGTGATTAACAGCACCGGGAACATTGTGCTTGGGATTGTGGCAGCGCTGGCAATGGGAATTGTGACATCCATGATCACCGGGATCATTGTAGCATATGGAAAGGTTCCTTCGTTCATTGTGACGCTTGGAATGATGAATATTTACCGTTCTATCTGCATGTATGCGATGAAAGGCGGTGGTTTCTATGGAGAGGCAGAAGCCTATGCCAAGATCGCCAACGGGGAACTTGCCGGGGGAATTCCGCTGCCGATCATTTATCTTTTCATTATGCTTTTGGTCTGCTGGTATATCTCCAGGCATACAAAAATGGGAAGACATATCTATGCG
The DNA here is from genome assembly GCA_900549995.1 of uncultured Lachnospiraceae bacterium. GTDB lineage: Bacteria > Bacillota > Clostridia > Lachnospirales > Lachnospiraceae > UMGS1251. Next base: position 37,934 of record URQQ01000006.1, read on the forward strand.
GCCGGTTCGAACCAGAAAGCGACCCGCCTGTCAGGAATTAATGTAAATTTCGTCAAGATCAAGGCATTTGCCATGCTTGGACTTACCGTAGCAGTGGCGGCAATCATCGAGACATCGAGAATGAATTCCATTAACGCATCCTCCTCAGGAACAAGCTATGAACTGAATGCGATTGCGATGGCAGTCATCGGCGGAATCTCGATGAGCGGCGGAAAAGGAAGTATTATCAATACATTCTTCGGAATGCTGATTCTTGGAACAATCAACAATATTTTGACTCTCATGGGTGTGGATGTATATTTGGTTGCAGCCATCAAGGGCGCAATTATAATATTATCAGTTTTGTTACAGAAAAAGGAAAATGAACGATAGGAGGAAATGAAGATGAAGATTGGAATTGACAGTTATTGTTATCACAGATTATTTGGAGAGGTTTACGATGCCCAGGAACAGCCTGAGAAAATGAAGACGGTGGAAGAATTTCTGGAATATGCACATCAGCTTGGAGTGGACGGTGTTTCCCTTGAGACATGTTTCCTGCCAAGTCTGGAAGATGATTATCTGGTTTCTCTGGGAGAAAAGATTAAAGAATACGGATTTGACTGTGTATTTGCCTGGGGACATCCAAATGGACTGGAGAGAGGCCTGAATCCGGAGGCATTTCAAGAAATGTTAAGTCTCATTCCCAAGACAAAACTTCTGGGAACGAATGTGATGAGAATTACAGGTTCTGCGTTCGACTGGAGATATGAAAATCATAAGGAGCAGATGGAACGGCTGATCCCGATGTATAAGGAAGCTGCCAAAGTGGCAGAAGAGTGCGGCGTCAAACTTGCGGCAGAGAACCATATTGACTTTACGGCCGATGAGATGCTCTATATGATAAAAGAAGTAGATTCTCCAAATTTCGGAATCAACTTTGATACCGGCAACTTTTTAAGACTGCTGGATGATCCGGTTGAGGGGATGAGAAAACTGGCTCCGTATGTATTCTCTACACATATTAAGGATCTGGTGCTCAACAAAGAGGCAAAGGCAAATGACTGGTTCTTCTTCTCCGGTGTTCCGGTGGGATTCGGGCTTGTTGATAATATGAAACTGGCAGAAATCTTAAGCGAAAATGGGTATGAAGGATTCCTGGCTGTTGAGATTGATTTCCCTTCAAAAGAGTGGATGGGAATGGAAGATGAAGCCATTGCTGTCAGTGTAAAGAATCTGAGGAAAATAGGAAATACATATAAATAATAAGAGGTGATTTCGTGAAAGAAAAATTAAATATAGCGATCATTGGTGCCGGATTCATGGGCAGGGCGCACAGCAATGCCTGGTCCAAACTTGGTAAATTTTTTGATATCGATTATGAGATTGTTCTGAAGGCTGTAGCAGGAAGAAATGAAAAGAAAATAAAGGCGTTTGCAGACCAGTGGGGATTCGAGGAAATTACGACAGACTGGAGAACACTGTTAACGAGAGATGACATTGATGTCATTGATATCTTAACCCCGACGTATGAGCATAAAGAGATGGCAATCGAAGCGATGAAGGCAGGGAAACATGTCATCTGTGAGAAACCATGTGCTTTGAGCTATGAAGAAGCAAAAGAGATGGCTGAAGTGGAGAAGGAATGCGGTAAGGTTACGTATCTGAATCATAATTACCGCAGAGTTCCAGCGGTAATGCTTGCAAAAAAAATGATAGAGGAAGGGAAGCTTGGTGAGATTTACCACTGGAAAGGTACCTATCTTCAGGAATGGATTATGGATGAGGAATTCCCGGTGACATGGCATCTTCAGAAAGAGAAAGCAGGAGGAGGCCCTCTCTTCGACCTGTCTTCCCATGCAGTTGATCTTGCGAGATTTCTGATCGGGGAACCAAAGTCTGTGATGGCGATGACGAAGACCTTTGTCAAAGAACGTCCGATTCCGGGAGAGAATGCGGCGACATTCTCGGCAGGGGAACAAAGCAGCGGATCAGAAAAAGGCCCGGTTACTGTGGATGACGCAGCATTTATGACGATTGAATTTGAAAATGGGGCGCTTGGCAATATTGATTCTTCCAGATTCGCGGCAGGGAGAAAGAACTATAATTGCTTCGAAGTGTACGGAAGCAAAGGCGCGATCTGTTTTAATCTGGAGAGAATGAATGAACTGGAGTATTATGACAACACGATTGAGGGTGATGTGAAAGGATACAGTAATATACTGGTCACTGAAGGAACACATCCTTACGTGGGGGCATGGTGGCCGCAGGGGCATATCATCGGATACGAACATACCTTTGTGCATGCATTTTATGATTTTGTAAAAGCGGTGAAGAACCAGGGGAAAATGACACCGGATTTTTCAGACGGAGCTAACATTATAAAAGTACTTAAAGCGGCACAGAAGTCAAGTGACGAGGGCCGGAGAGTAGAGTTGGATGAGATCAACTGATCAGAGGAGGGAATCTTATGAGTGAAAAACTGATGGCAAGAGTTGTCCCTCTGATCTTTCCGGAGGCAAATGAACGGGAGAGAAAAGAATTCGATGAGCAGATGGAACGTCTGAAGGAATTCTACGGCGGCGAAGCTGATTTTCTGGATACGGTGACTGTGGGAGAAAAGATTCCGGATGCGGATGCGGTCGTATTTCCGCAGCTTCTGGGGGCTGCGTTCCGCCATAAAGAACAGCTGGCTCAATATGCACTGCCAATGATTGTCCTGACATCCAGATTTGGCACGGTTGAGATGTGGGACTGGGAGATCGTGGCATTTCTCAGAAGCAATGGGATGAACGTTTTTTCGCCGTACAACATTGAACTGGCGAAGGTAATCCTCCGGGCGATCGCTGTGAAGAAGAGACTGAAAAATGGCGCGAAATTCCTGATGTTCCAGGATAGTCCCGGAGAGGGGATGCAGGCGAATATATTCAAGAGATTTTACTGGTGGGAAAAAGAATGTACAGAGAAAATGCAGGATATTTTCGGCATCGAAATTGTATATAGAAGCTTCAAGGAAGTATCCAGCCAGGCGAGAGAAATTCCGGATGAAGAGGCGCAGAAACTGTGGGATACATGGGATGTTGAACAGGAAGGCGTGTGCCGGGAGAATTATTTAAAGGCAGTGAAAATCTATATTGCCGTAAAATCTGTGATTGAAGAAATCGGCGGTGTGGAAGGTGTGGGAGCCAACTGTCTGAATGAGTCATTCCATTGTGATACAACCCCGTGTCTTGCATGGAATATGCTGTTTGAAAAGGATGATATTATCTGGTGTTGTGAGGGGGATACACTGACGATGCTCAGTACCTATATCATGTACCGGACGATGAAGCAGCCGATTATGATGACGAATATTTATCCGTTCCTGGTCGGAATGGCAGCGCTGGCGCACGAGAAAATCAAGGAATTCCCCGACATTGAGAATTCAGACAACCACGCGCTTGGTGTACACTGTGGGTATTTTGGATTTGCACCGCGGAAGTTCTGTACCCGCTGGACAATGAAACCGAAAGTGCTGGAGATCGTGGATGAGAATGCGATTGTGATTGACTGTGAAATGCCAAAAGGGGAGATTACTCTTGCCAAGATACATCCGGATTTCGGAAAGTTAAGTATTATAGAAGCAGAAATTGAGGATTACGTACAGTATCCCGGATCTGATGCAAGGAATGCGGCTCTGATATGCTACAGGGACGGCGAAAAAGTGATGGAAGAATTATGTTCACACCATGCGATGATTATTACCGGAAATCAAAAAGCCAAACTGCAGCAGATCTGTAAAGTGTTTGACTGGGAACCTAAAATCTTGTGATTGAAAATTCAGTTTGTCTTGTATAATTGCTTTGACTATACTTTTTTGGAAAAACCAGATATAATAAATTAAATTAGAAAGTTATAGGAGCGTGAAAAGATGGAAGGAGCAATTTTTGCCGAAGAGCGCAAGAAATTAATTGTAGAGTATATTAATGAACATAAAAAGGCAGCGGTTCCTGAGTTATGTGCAGCATTTTCGATTTCTTCGGCGACAATCCGGAATGATCTGAAAGAGTTAAATGATCAGGGATATATTACAAGAGTTCATGGAGGCGCAATTTCGAATGAGAGCGTAAGTTATGAGCCGGACACGAGCGAAAAACAGATTAAGAGGATTGAGGCAAAGTCCAGAATCGCAGAGGAAGCTGTGAAACTGATACAGGAAGGGGACTGTATCGCGCTCGACGCAGGAACGACGACTTACGAGATTGCCAAAAGATTGGATTCATTCAATGATTTGACTGTTGTGACTTATGATCTGGAGATTGCGTACTATCTGGATAAAAATACGAATGTGAATGTCATAATGGCAGGCGGGCTTGTGAGAAAAAAATTCCACTATGTGACAGGGGATGCCGCGGCCATGACGATCTGTGACCTGAATGTGGATATTGCGTTTATGGCTACAAACGGGGTCAGTGTGGACAAGGGTGTTACAACTCCGAAGATGGATACAGCCAAACTGAAAAAAATCCTCATATCAAATGCTAAAAATGTAGTTTTAGTCAGTGACAGTGACAAAATCGGCAATATATCGTTTGTGAAATTTGCAGACCTGAAGGATGTGGATATTTTTATCACAGACAGCGATGCCGAGCGGAAACAGATATTGGAATTTGAAGACCGGGATGTCAAGGTAAAAACGGTCCGTTATTAACAATTCTGGTTATTAGCATTCTTCTCCCTTTCAGCATATACTGGTAAAGATACCAGATCAACGAACATGAAAGGGAGAAGATTATGAAAAGACGTATTCTGGCGTTTACTCTCATGATGGCTCTTGCAGTGACATCTTTTACTGCATGTGCCTCGAAGGACAAAAAAGATGAACCCGCGAAAAAAACAGAATCCTCAGATTCCGGGAAAAAAGAAAAGGAAATGACAAAGGTAACTTTAAATGAAGTTGCCCATTCGATTTTCTATGCGCCGATGTACATCGCAATTGAAGAAGGGTATTTTGAAGAAGAGGGAATTGATTTAACACTTGTGACAGGCTTCGGAGCCGATAAAACGATGACAGCAGTACTTTCGGGGGAAGCTGATATTGGGTTTATGGGATCGGAAGCTTCTATTTATACTTACAACGAAGGGGCAAAAGATTATGTAGTAAATTTCGCCCAGCTCACACAGCGGGCAGGAAATTTCCTTGTTGCCAGAGAAGCAATGCCTGATTTTAGCTGGGATGACCTGAAAGGGAAGAATGTTCTTGGCGGAAGAAAGGGCGGTATGCCAGAGATGGTATTCGAATATATCCTCCGCCAGAACGGGATTGACCCGGAAAAGGATCTTTCCATCGACCAGGGAATCGACTTTGGATCAACTGCGGCAGCCTTTTCAGGCGGACAGGGGGATTTCACTGTTGAATTCGAGCCTGGAGCCACTTCTCTTGAAAATGAAGGAGAGGGCTATGTCGTTGCATCTCTTGGAACAGACAGCGGCTATGTTCCTTATACTGCATTTTCAGCAAAACAGAGTTATATTGACAAAAACCCTGAAGTGATGCAGGGATTTACCAACGCATTGCAGAAAGGGATGGATTACGTTCAGAAACACACGCCGGATGAAATCTCCGCTATCATTGAACCGCAGTTTAAGGAAACGGATCTGGAGACTATTACAACAATTGTAAAAAGATATTACGATCAGGATACATGGAAAGACAATCTTGTTTTCGAAGAAAAAAGCTTTGACCTTCTGCAGGATATCTTACAGGATGCCGGGGAACTCGATGAACGGGCACCTTATAAAGATCTTGTGACGACGGAGTTTGCTGATAAGGCAGCGAAATAATAAAGAGTTATTCCTGAAAAATTGAAAAGATTTGTCTGATAGAAGATTGGGATAAGCAAAAAGAAACAGAGATTGAACGGTTTTTTGTTCAATCTCTGTTTTTGCTCAGTTTTATTTAGGGGCACAAAGTTACTTATTTAATGATTTGAGTATTGCACAGATATCGTCAATATCTTTATCACTCAAGTTTTTAATATCATCTATACGGTTTTTTATATTGTCCAGAGTCTCATCAGATAAACTTTTTTTCTGTTTAGTCATATTTAAAAAGAAGCTTGTGATCGTACTTGTCAGAGAACCTATCAGTCCAATTCCTACAATCATCAGTAACATTGCTATCAGACGGCCGAGAGAAGTTTTTGGAGAAATATCACCATATCCAACGGTTGTTGTTGTCACAAACGCCCACCAAATCCCGTCAGGTAGGGACATACCTTCTGCATAATGAATCGATATACTGCCAAGTGCAATAAAAGTGGCTGATATCAGAAGCATATACTTGAATCCGTTTGTATTGAAAAAGGATTTGCACTTGTCTGTGGCACGGAGAATATATGTAGAAACACGGACAAGTTTTGTGAATTTGGATAGGCGTGCAAGTCTTGCAATTTTGACAAAACGTGCAACACGGAATATCCTGAATGCAGAATTTAATGGTATGATCGATATAAGATCCAGAATATTTTCTTTTGCAAATGTTTTTTTGTTTTCGGCTTTCATGAATCTGATTAAGTAGTCGGCTACAAAGATAATATAGATTAAATGATCAAAAATTATCTGCCATTGGCTGAGACCTACAGAAAAATCTTTTAGGGCAAATACAACAGCAAAGACAGCCAAAATGGACATAAGAAGCTCGTATAATATTTTTTTCATTACTAATACCAGGAAACCTTTCGATCTTATTATGGATAAATTATAGCATATTTTCCAAATGTATCATGGTAAAATATATAATAATTTTGGAGAAAAAATCGAGTTTGACAGATAGACTTTTTAGAATAATCATGATAGAATTTAATCATCATCGGAGGTATTCAGGATGAATTACCGGATAAGATGGTCTGCATACATGCAGACTTTCTTATCCTTTTTTGTTGGAGGAAGTGAAGTCTTTTATAACTCAGACAGCAGGTAAGAGATATTAAGATAGACTTTGAGATACAGGAGGATTTTATGGAAGAGAGAAATGATTTTACAGAGGGGAAGATATTATCTCCATTGCTCGGATTTGCGATGCCGGTTCTTTTGGCAATGCTTCTTCAGGCGATGTATGGGGCGGTGGATCTGCTGATTGTCGGGCAATTTGGTTCGGCGGCAGATGTATCGGCAGTTGCAACGGGAGGACAGGTCATGCAGACAATTACGTCAGTGATTGTGGGACTTGCCATGGGAACAACCATTCTTGTGGGACAGAAAATCGGAGAAAAGAAGCCAAAGGAAGCTGGAGATATTATAGGAAGCGGAATTGTATTATTTGCAGTTCTGGGAGTCGTGATTACGATTCTGATGCTTGTTTTTGCTACGCCGATGTGTGAAGTGATGAAAGCTCCAAAGGAGGCATTTGATAAGACCGTACTGTATGTAAAGATCTGTTCCGGCGGTGCGCTGTTTATTGTGGCATATAATGTTCTGGCTAGTATATTCAGAGGGATTGGGGATTCTAAAACCCCGCTTATGACGGTACTGATTGCATGTTTTATCAATATTGGGGGCGACCTGCTTTTTGTAGCCGTATTCCATATGGCAGCGGCAGGTGCAGCCATTGCGACGGTCATTGCACAGACAGTCAGCGTGGTGATTTCGTTGATTGTGATCAGAAAGAAAGGAATGCCATTTCCATTTTCCAGAAAAAATATAAGAGCGGATATGAAACTGATCCGTGCAACTGTACGGATGGGATTCCCAATCGCACTGCAGGATGGGCTGGTCAGCGTATCGTTCCTGGCAATTACGATGATTGTCAATTCCCTGGGGGTAATTGCATCGGCTGGAGTTGGAGTGGCAGAAAAACTCTGTATGTTTATCATGCTTGTCCCCTCTTCATTTATGCAGTCAATGTCAGCGTTCGTTGCCCAGAATATTGGGGCAGGGAAGTTCAACAGAGCCAAACGGGCCATGGGATATGGGATGTCAGTATCGTTTGCATTTGGGATTGTCATGTTTTATGCGGCATTTTTCCATGGAGATGTGTTATCCAATGTGTTTACAAAAGATGTACAGGTGATTGCGGCTTCTGCACAGTATCTGAAAGCATATGGGATCGACTGTCTGCTGACTGCATTTTTATTCTGTTTTATCGGCTTTTTTAATGGGTGCGGGAAGACGACATTTGTGATGATTCAGGGAATTGCCGGAGCATTTGCGGTTCGAATCCCGGTTTCATATATTATGAGCAGGATTCTGCCGGTCTCGCTTTTTAAAGTAGGGCTTGCGACTCCGTGTTCCTCTGTAGTACAGATTATTTTGTGTCTCATATATTTTGGGACGGTGAAGAAATCTTTCTCCTGGACAGAAAGAGCAGCTGTAAAAAGTGAGAAATAAATTGACTTTTGAAAACGTAAATGCTATTCTATAGTGAGAATTTAGTATCAGCAGGTGCCTGTGGAAAGCACAGGAGAATAGGGAAATAAGTGAGAGTCTTATACGGTCCCGCCACTGTAACGCAGGAGCAGTTTTTCATGCCACTGTAGCCGAAAGCTATGGGAAGGGAAATTCTGTGATGACAGCGAAGTCAGGAGACCTGCCTGCCGGTATGGATTAGTTTTTGTCACGGTAGATGGCAGGAGGTAAAATCAGGAGCGTAAGCTTCTTTTTTGTGTTACCTTTGTCTTGACTCCGGACAAGGGTTTTTATTTTATAGATATATCTAAAGGAGGGGCATGGTTATGACAAAAAAACAAAAGAAACTTGTAACGGCAGTGGGTGTACTGGCACTTGGCTTCGGTATCGTTCCGACCGTGAATGCGATGCACATCATGGAGGGATACCTTCCGGCTGCCTATTGTATTGGATGGGGAGTCATCTGTCTTCCGTTTTTGCTGGCCGGATTTTTCTCAATCAGCAAAACATTAAAAGAAAACAGAAAAGCGCTGACACTTCTTGCGATGTCGGGGGCATTCATTTTCGTCATCTCGTCTCTGAAAATTCCGTCTGTAACAGGAAGCTGTTCCCATATGACAGGAACCGGACTGGGAGCCATTTTATTTGGGCCTGCCGCAGTCAGTATTCTTGGAATTATCGTTTTGATTTTCCAGGCAGTGCTTCTGGCACATGGAGGAATTACAACACTTGGCGCTAATACATTTTCCATGGCAATTGCAGGACCGCTTGTATCATTTGGAATATTTAAGCTCTGCAAGAAATTAAATGTAAACAGAAGAATCAGCATTTTCCTTGCCGCAGCGCTTGGAGATCTCTTTACATATTGTGTGACCAGTATCCAGCTTGCGCTGGCATATCCGTCAGAGCAGGGAGGGGTCATGGCATCAGCGGTGAAATTTCTCGGCGTATTTGCACCGACACAGCTTCCGCTTGCAATTGTAGAAGGACTTCTTACAGTCGTCATCGTGATTGGTCTTGAAACATATGCGAAGCCTGAACTAAAAATGATTGGATTTCTGAAGGGGGCAAAGTAGGATGAGTAAGGATAAAAAAACTGTAATCGTATTATTAATTCTTGCTGCCGTGATAGTCATTGTACCGTTGTTTGCGCTGAAGGGAGCTGAATTTGGCGGCTCAGACGATGCCGGGAGTATGATGGTAGAACAGGTGCAGGGAAAAGAATACACGCCTTGGTTTACACCGGTTCTGGAGACATTAATCGGCGGTGAACTTCCGGGAGAGATTGAGAGCCTTTTGTTCTGTCTCCAGACAGGGATTGGAGTTGGGATCATTGCCTTTTTCATGGGAAGGTTTGTAGAAAGAAAAAAATGGATGTCAAAGAAAGAAGAAATGGAAGTCTGATTTGAAAGGGAGAAGTGATGATAGTTATTGACAAACTTTGTTATCAGTCAAAACTCAGATACGTGAATACGGGAGAGAAATTTCTGTTTTCTATGGTCACGCTGCTATTCTGCATCATCAGCAGATCACTTCTGATTGCTTTCATTGTCTTTACGGTCAATGGGATTCTTACCATAAAAATGGGAGGAATCCCGTTTTTCCGGTATCGGAAGCTGATCGGGGTGCCGCTTGTGTTTTTATTCTTAAGTACGGCGACGATACTGGTGAATTTTTCGAAAATACCGTTGGATGCATTTGCATTTCCCATTGGAAGCATTTATATCACAGGGAGTTTTCAGTCGCTGAGACTTTGCGTGCAATTGATTGCCACAGCGCTTGCAAGTGTATCCTGCCTGTACTTTCTTTCGCTGAATACACCAATGACGGATATTATGGACTTTTTGAGACGTATCCATTGTCCGGTGATCATCATAGAATTAATGCTTCTGATCTACAGGTTTATATTTGTGCTTCTTGACACCGCGTCGGCGATCACTGTATCACAGCATTCCAGGCTTGGCAACAAAGACTTCCGGACATCTGTCAAATCTTTCGGTGCACTGGGGGCAGCACTGTTTATCCGGGCGATGAAAAAATCCAATGCACTTTATGATGCTATGGAATCCAGATGTTATGATGGAAGAATCCGGGTTCTTTCAGAGAGTCATCCGGTGAATAAAAAGGAGGTTGCATGGATCATTTGTTTTGTGATACTCCTGCTGTCTGTATGTCTGATTGAGAGGGGAACAGGATGGAAGATATAATCATAAAAGCGGAAAATATATGGTATTCATATGATGATGGAAACAGCTATTCGCTGAATGGAATGTCAGTCAATATATATAAAGGAGAAAAAGTTGCTTTTATGGGGGCGAACGGATCCGGAAAGTCAACATTTTTTCTCTGCTGCAACGGAGTGAACCGGCCGGACAAAGGGACTCTTTATTATAATGGAAATAAAGTTGTCTATAATCGGAAAGGGATGCTTGATCTCCGGCAGAAAGTGGGAATTGTCTTTCAGGATCCGGATAACCAGCTGTTCTCAGCGAGCGTATATCAGGAAATTTCTTTTGGTATCATGAATCTTGGAATAGAAGAGGAGAAGGCAAAAGAAGAAGTAGAGAATGTCATCCGGCGTCTGGAGATTACGCCCTTCAGGAATCAGCCTGCACATGCATTGAGCGGAGGACAGAAAAAACAGGTATCCATCGCAGATATCCTTGTGATGCATCCGGAAGTAATGATATTGGATGAGCCATCAGCGGCACTGGATCCGAAACACTCAGAGATGGTGAACCAGATTGTAGACCAGCTGACACAAGAGAACATTACCGTTATGGTATCAACGCATGACGTTGACTACGCAATGGAGTGGGCAGACAGGATTGTACTGATGCATGAAGGAAAAGTATTGCAAGAAGGAACGCCTGAGCAGGTATTTTCCGATGTGGAGGCATTGAAAAAAACAAACCTCAGGCAGCCGGTTGTGATGGAACTTTTTCAGAGCCTGTGCAGAAAGAAAATTTTAAGTCCTGGGCTGCCGGTACCTCACAGTCTGAAGGAATTGGAAAAATATATAGAAGAAAGCAGATAGATAATTGTGGAAGCCGTGTGAAATCTAGACTCACATGGCTTCTTTCATTAAAATATCTGATATATCGGAAAAAGTGATTAAAAAATGATCTGGGTAATTTATGACTTGACATGGATAAGATTGCCATATTATTGTAAATACATGTATAAATTTGCCGGCAAATGTCCGGCAATGATGAAAAAACTGACAGAGAGAAGTATGAGGGGAGTAATGACATGATGCAGCATCAGAGGAAAGCAGGTTTGATACAGGAAAAAACATTCTACAGGAATTTCTTTGGCCTGACTGCTGCGATTGCATTCCAGAACCTGCTGACCTACAGTGTCGGTCTGGCAGACAATCTTATGCTTGGAGCATACAGTGAAACAGCATTATCGGGAGCGGCACTTTGCAATCAGATTCAGTTTCTTCTTCAGATGCTTGTGGTGGGAACCAGTGACGGTGTGATCGTCATTGGTTCCCAGTATTGGGGGAAGAATCAAAAGGAACCCATTGTACATATTATTGGAGTTGCGCTTAGATTTTCGATCGGGATTGCCGCAGTGATATTCGCGGCGGTGCTGTTTTTCCCGTCAGGAGTTCTTTCGCTTCTGACCAATGAACCGCATGTGATCGCGGAGGGGACGAGATATCTGCAGACAGTGTGCTTCTCTTATATCATATTCGCGGTGACCAACGTGCTTTCAGCATCCCTTCGCTCTGTCGGGATTGTAAAGATTGGGTATCTGATTTCAGGATCGACGCTTTGTCTGAATATCTGTCTGAATTACTGTCTGATCTATGGAAATTTTGGATTTCCGGAGCTGGGAATACGGGGAGCGGCTACGGCGACTCTTTTTTCCAGATGTGTAGAGTTTCTGATTCTTGTGCTGTATCTGAAGTTCAAAGATACGGGTATTCCGCTGAGTCTTAAGAGCCTGATCCACGTTGACAAATCTTATTATGCGGATTATAAAAAAGTGTCCCTTCCGGTACTTGTGAATCAGTTCCAGTGGGGAATTGCACAGATGGTGCAGACAGGTGTCCTGGGACATCTGGGAAGTGCGGCGATTGCCGCCAATTCCATAGCTGTGATTGTGTTTCAGATTCTGTCTGTTGTTGTCTATGGTTCTGCAGGAGCTGCGGGGATTGTAGTTGGAAAAACAATTGGTGAAGGGAAAGAAGACAGGCTTCAAAGTCTTGTGAAGACGTTGGAAGCCATTTTTATAGTTGTTGGTATTATATCCTCGGCACTGATCTTTGCAGTGAGAGGGCCGGTACTTATGCTTTATCATATCTCACCGGATGCTTCGGCGCTGGCCCGTCAGTTTATGGCAGTACTTGCGCTGACCACCCTTGGAACGGCATATCAGATGTCCTGTGATTCCGGAATTATTAAGGGTGGAGGAGATACATCATTCAGTGCAAAAATGAACTTCATCAGTATGTGGGGGATTGTAGTACCGTTTTCATGTATTGCGGCTTTTATTTTACACTGGCCGCCTGTGGCTGTGTTTTTCCTGCTGAAATGGGATCAGTTGTATAAATGTATTCCGGTGATTCTCAGACTTCGAAGCTTTCAATGGGTGAAAAGGGTTACAAGATAGAGCCATGCCTGTCAATGAAGACACTGGGATTTTAAGGGCAGATATGGGGTCAGTAAAGAAGCAAAGCAGGAGGGACAATAATGAAAGCATGTATTTATGTGGGACTTGGAGGATGCATCGGAGCCATACTCAGGTATTTACTGAGCAGTATACCGTTTAAGGGAAGTTTTCCGGTGATGACATTTCTGATCAACATAGTTGGTGCATTTTTGATCGGTGCAGTAGTGGGGATTGCTGGAAAATACCAGTCTTTTCCGACGGAGTTGACATTATTTCTTAAGACAGGAGTCTGCGGTGGGTTTACAACATTTTCTACCTTTTCGCTTGAGACTTTGACCTTGTTTGAGAAAAAAGAGTATGTGCTCGGAGCAGGATATGCAGCGTTAAGTGTAATTTTATGTGTTCTGGGAGTCTGGCTTGGACAGATGGCGGTAAAGAACCTTCCGGTGTAATGAAAAAAGACTGCCGAGGGGGTGGCAGCCTTTTTAAAGAAGGAAAAAGTTTATGAAAAAGTTTAGGTTTGTTCGTTTGAACAATTATAAGTATACAGGCGGGTTGTGAGCATTCTGTGACAGAAATCAAAACATTTCATAAAGACATTATTAAGAAAATCGAAACTGGAATTCGGGTATGCCTGTGGAGTATGGAGCAATGTCGTATTGCTGATAGTATATGGTAATGTCTTCCGGCCGCAGGTAATAACTCTTTTCATTGAAATTTTTTCTCAGTAGAATGGCATAATCATCGAAATAAGAGCCGGGGGTTTCTGTCAGCCGTTCTTTGATCTGTGCCTCCAGATCGGAAAAAATATTGTGAGGAAATACCGGGCAGTATGGGTAGAAGGATCTGAGGTCTAACTGGCAGCCGGTTACAAAATCCCAAGTCTGGGAGTCTCTCACAGTCGAACCATGAGCTCCGCCCATAAAGGTATATTGATCCGTGTAGAGACTTGTGATACAGCCTGAATTAAAAGTAATATGGTATTCAGATAACAGCTCATAACTGTAAAAGGGCGGCTGGTTGTCTTTGATATACCGGGCACTTTCCACCGCCTGTGGATACAGAACCGTGCGGCAGTAGATTTCCAGTTCCCTTGCCTTGCCGGCATAGCTGCAGTTAATGCGCTGTGCGGCGGCGTCATTGCAGGTAGTCATGAAAAATGGATAATGAATTGTATAGGTGAATACGGGAATTTTATTGTAATACATTGTGTCACTTAAAGTTTTCTGGTAAATAGTCTGCATAAATGGCCTCACAACAAGTGTTTGATACTATACTATGCAGCATACGTGTATCAAAGACCGCTTTCAAGGTATTGGAGAATGGTAAGGATAGAACCTGCATTTTTTGTTATACTATCACTGAGGTGATGATATGGATCAGAAAAATCAGGAAAAACAGAACCGACAGAAAAATCTGGACAAATTCAACAGTGTCACAGAGAAAGTAAAACCAGAGAATCAGAATCAGGAACACAATGCAAGAAAAGAAGCAGTGGATATAAAAATGAGACAAGTCTGATATCTTTTTGCAGCAGCAGGCCGAAGCGGAGTCGGGAGAAACCGCTTTGACCTGCTGTTTCTGATGTTAAAGATGTTAATGATGTTACTGGCTTCGCAGATAATTGACAAGAATACATAGAAACTCATTGTTGGTTGGAACTGAGGTGAGTTTATATGTACACAATTCCTGGAGCCGTTCTTTTCCCCCTTTTTTCCATCCGGCGATGATAGCCGTACGTATATTATGTTCGACATTGCTTCTACTTGTATTAAATTTTTCAGCGATTTCCGGATATAACCATTTCCATATACGCAGCAGGTAGTCTTCATTTTGCATGCACAGTTCCAGCGCATAGCAAATGTACCGGCAGCCTAAATATCTGGGCGTTATATACAGTGAATATACAAGTTCATTTATTTGAATCTCTTTTTTCATAGCGTCCCTCCATTCCCATGATTTTTCTCCAATACAACTTCACAGAGGATGCTGCAAAGGTATGGGGAAGCAGCAAAGTGGACTGTGAATATCCGCTTTGTTTTGTAGAAGCAGATACTATAATAATATATTTTTGGCAACTATTGGCAAAAATCGGTATTATTCGACATTGTTCTCGACAAAATATGATAAAGTGATGTGCAGAACAAAAAAAAGACTGCCGAGGGGGTGGCAGTCTTTTTAAGAAGGAAAAAAGTTTATGAAAAAGTTTTGCGTTTGTTCGTTTGAACAATTATAAGTATATAGAGAGGTTGTGATCATTCTGTGACAAAAATCAGAATAATTTATGAAGACATTATAAAATAAATCGAAACTGTATCATTTGAGGCAGCAGGAAGATTCAGGATATATTAAAATATCTGCTCCAGTATTTTGGCAAATGCAAGCAGGCCCTCTCTGTCTTCGTCGTCAAAGCGGGAGAGATGAGGGCTGTCAATGTCCAGAACACCTGCAATTTCTCCACTGGAATTGTGCAGCGGGATGACGATTTCTGAGTTGGAAGCAGAATCACAGGCAATATGTCCAGGAAAATCATGCACATTTTTTACAAGCATGACAGAATCTTTTGCTACTGCTGTGCCACAGACGCCATTGCCGGTTTTGATTTCGATACATGCTGGTTTTCCCTGAAAAGGGCCGAGGATCAGTGTCTCATTTTCCAGAAGATAAAAGCCTGCCCAGTTGATATCTTCGAGCGCCTGGGCCAGAAGAGCAGATGCATTGGCAAGATTGGCGGTCAGGTGAGGAATACCGTCGATTAAACCCTGAAGCTGGACTTTTAAAATGCGGTACATAGAAGCTTTGTCCGCAGGATATTCAAAATTAGATGATTTCATAATATTCTCCTTAGTTTCCTATACTGTTTATTTCAGTCTGATTATAACATAGATTGGCAGGAGGATGAAAATTAAGTTGTTACTTGGGGAGGAGATAACTATAATAAAGAAAAGGAGGCGCATTATATGAAAGCAGATAAAGTTTTTTATAATGGCATAATATATACCATGGTCAGAGAAGGAGAAACTGCGGAGGCTGTCGCGGTGTATGATGGAAAGATCGTGGCGGTTGGGAGTAATGCGGAGATCAGGAACATGGAGGCACGCGAATACATTGATCTGGGGGGAAAGCCTGTAATCCCGGGAATGGCTGATACCCACATGCACTTGTACCAGGATTGTATGGAGCAGGACAAGGTATCAATGGCAGAAGTACGTTCATTTGCGGAAATCATTGACACGGCAGGTGAAGCGCTTCAAGGACTTAGCAGCGGAAAATGGCTTTTGGCAGAGAATCTTCATATGGATAATCTGAAAGAAGGGTATTTCCCAACGGCATCGGTGCTGGATCAGATTTCAAAAGAGATTCCTGTCTGTATTGGAAGTTATTGCCACCATGTCCATATTCTGAATTCCAGGGCATTGGAAATATGCGGAATTGACCGTAATACCGATGATCACGGCAAAAATACAATTGAGCTGGATGAAAGTGGGAATCCCAATGGAATTATCCGTGATCGTGCCTATAATGAGTACGTAGAATCTAAAATTCCTTCTCTGGCTATGGAAGAGAGTATTGAAAAAGTTGACGCATATTTAAAACGTTGTTCCTCCATCGGACTGACACAGCTCCATGCATATCAGGAGGATAATGTGGATGGGATTCGTATGTATCAGGAACTTCGGAGGAAAAAAGGGTTAAAATGCAGGATAGGATTTCATTTTCTGCTGGATTGTCCTAATAACAGAGGAATTGTGAGCAGATTTGGCGATGATATGTTAAAACTTGGTGCGGCTAAATATCTGCTGGATGGGTCTGTGGGGGCAGCATCCTGCCTGATGTATGAACCATTTAGCGACCAGCCGGATCATTGCGGCAGTGCAGCTTATACCCAGGAAGAGTTAAACCAGGCTGTAAAGGAAGCTTATGATGCAGGTCATGAGGTGGCTGTCCATGCGATCGGTGATAAGGCCAATGATATGCTTCTTACAGCAATTGAAAACGCATACAATCCGGAAATTGGATGGAGCAGGCCATTTTATATGATCCATGGCACGATCATCAGCAAAACATTTATTGAACGGGCAAAAAAACTTCCGGTGATCTTGAGTGTCCAGCCGATTTTCATCCGTCCATATGTGAGTATGGTTCGCAAGAGAATTGGGGATGAACGGCTTCACAGATGCTTCGCGTTCCGCAGTATGCTCGATGCCGGGCTGCTTCTAACGGCTGGTTCCGATGCACCGGTCTGCGAGAAGAATCCATTTCATGGGATTCAGTGTGCAGTGACAAGGAAAGATCTGGGAGATAATCCTGAAGTGATTGCAGAAGAACAGGCAGTTACAGTATATGAAGCATTGTGTATGTACACGAAAAATGCAGCACATTATCTTGGGGAAGAACATTTAAAGGGGACAATTGAGGAAGGCAAGGTGGCTGATTTCGTTGTGACAGATCGGGACGTTTTTAAGACAGAACCGGACAGGATAGCAAGTATCAAAGTTTTGGAAACCGTGTTGGGTGGGGAAATAGTTTTTAAAAATAACTAACAGCTGTATATTTTTCTGGATTATTCACATCCTAACAGTGGGGTGATTAATATGACAGATTCTAAACGGCCTGAAAATGCCGGAATAACTAATCGGGATATCATAGATTCTTATGATTATCTTGGAAATGCAGCATCAACTATGGAATGTACCGGGCTGATTCCCTCTGGACCGGTCTCAGAAGCTGAACTTGAATCATATGAGGCAATCTATCGCTTCCGTCCTCCGGTTATAAAGGCCGTAGACCCCGAAGCAGAGAAACCTCCGAAATAATTTCATGCTTTACACTTTTTTTCTTTTCTTTAGAATCCTTTTATGATTTTGTCACATTTTTATCACAATTAAACAGTATACTTGAACTTGTTAAAAGATAAAAACATTTAATCTTTTATCCCCTCTCTCAGGGCCGCTGCCAAGCGGCCCTTTTCCTTTGAGTATGATTAGAAATATTTTTCAAAATATTAAATATTATAATTTACATTTTGACCGAAATGTTTTATAATTGTTTTCACCGGGGTATGGCTCAGTTTGGTTAGAGCGCACGGCTGGGGGCCGTGAGGTCGCAGGTTCGAATCCTGTTACCCCGATTTTATCCCCATTTTATGGGGAATTTTTAATTTTAAGGTGTTAAAAAAGCTGGTTGGCTTTGGTTGGGATTATCCGACAGGTGTCAAACCTTTGAATTTGATATTTCTGTTCTGGATAATCTTTTTCTTTTGGTCGAGATTTGAGGTGTCATATGTATAGTACTTCTCATTGACCTCTGTAGTGTGTCCAAGCATACTCGCAACAATCGCTTTTGGTGTTCCATTAGTCTGTAAGTCAGAAGAAGCTGTTTTCCGTAGCTTGGTAATACCGCCACCGCTTAAACCGCACTCTCTGCATAATCTAGTCATATAGCTGTTAATATTTCCAGCATGGACATATCCACCGTTACCGTCCGTGAAAATCCATTCACACAAGATTCCATATTCTGTCTGTACTCGCTTGATTCTTTCCAATAGTTTAATAATTTGTGCGTCCACCGGGTATAACCGAGCTTTTACTGCATAAAGATTTATTGAATATACTTTGTGTAGGGGTGATGTACATGGATTATGGACACTTAGAATTAAGGATAGAGGAACTGCTGAAAGAAAAGGGTATCAGTAAGAATACCATTTGCAAAGAATTGGATATTCCGAGATCAAATTTTAACAGATATTGCAGAAATGAATTTCAAAGATTGGACGCTAATTTGATTTGTAAGTTGTGTGATTATTTTGGGTGTGAAGTCGGCGAGTTGATTATTTATGTAAGAGAATAGTGCTATGTCGTTGTACTGGCATGGAACAGATAAAGAGTTGGGTACCTAGTGAATTTAAAGTCACAGATACCTTTTTTTGATTGCGTCTTTCATAAAATCGGATTATAATATGAGAAGTGAAGATTAGACAAATTTGAATTTATGGAGGAGATAGAAAATGACTTGTAAAATAAGAAAATGGGAATTGTCGGACGCAAGAGATTTAGCACTTACTCTTTCCAACACAAAAATACAAGATAATCTTCGAGATGGATTGCCATATCCTTACACAGAGCAGGACGGGGCCGATTATATTTCTGCTATGCTTTCCGCAGATGAAAATGAAACATTTGCTTTTGCTATCATAGCAGACAGCAAAGTGATTGGCAGTATTGGTATTTTTCGTCAAGGAAATATTCACAGGCAAACCGCCGAATTGGGATATTACATCGCAGAAGAATATTGGAGCAGAGGAATTATGACCGAAGCAGTAAAACAAATTTGTGAATATGTTTTTAGCAAAAGTGATATTATCCGTATCTACGCAGAGCCGTTTGCTTATAATGCCGCATCTTGCAGAGTGCTTGAGAAAGCGGGATTTCAATATGAGGGTACATTAAGGAACAATGCTGTTAAAAACGGTAAAGTTATCGACATGAAGATGTACTCACTACTAAAAACAGAATTGTAACTTCCGGTTTTTAGAGAAGATGACCTATATGGTTTTCAAGAAAATAGTCATAGATAAATACCTATGACTATTACTTCCTTGCTAAATTATTGAATGTTAATATACGGATATACAAGTTTTCCTTTCTGACCGTTTGGGTCGCTTGTTTATATTTGTTATTGGTTGGGTTTTGGTTGGGATTCAAAAATACCCCTTACAAACCCCGTAAATGCGTTGCTCGTTGCCACGTGAGGTCGCAGGTTCGAATCCTGTTACCTCGATTACAGGCACAACAACTGCAGGAGGCAGGAGTTGTGCCTTTTTATGTGCTCCGGGGCATCTCAGTACCCGAAAAATCATTGGTACAAATAGGGTAAAATAAAATCTTATAAGGGTATGCGGCTACCAGTGGGTGACTCCCATGCGGCTGCCAAATACAAAAATTAAAAAGCTATTGTCAGCATCCGATGTGTTGGCAATAGTTTTTTATTATTTAAACATAAGTAACTTGTAGACAGGGATATCCAGTACTTTAGCAATCTCAAACAGGGTATCTAAGGAAACAGAGGTTGGCATATTCGGGGCTTCAATATTGCTTAAATGGGTTCGGCTGATATTGACTGCTTCTGCCAGTTGGAGCTGTGTAAGTCCGCCAAGTTTCCTGTAATATGCAATGTTCAGTCCTAATTTGATGTAAGCGTCAGTGTGACTTAAGTTATCTCTCATGGGCACTCCTTTCTATTTTCTTAGTGTACCCATTGTGTATGATCGCATAAATAAAGTTTGCTGTGTAACAATCAGTGGATTCAGTGAATGGATACCAGATGGCTCTACATTATATGATGATTATTTAGGAGTATCTTAGCAGAAAATTTGATACTTGTCACTTTCGTATCTTAGACAAAAGAAGTCGGTATACACCGGAAAAGGTATGCCATTTATTTTCACCTAATGTTATATTGAGATATCCCGGTCTACTTGCTATAATAGAATTGCATTCAAAAATAAATGATTAAATAAGCCCAATTAATTTTCCAAATAATTGGGAAGAGTAAAGGATGTGTGAGAATGTGTAAAAAGAAAATGACAGAATTAAATGAGCGGGCGAAGGAATATATGCTGAAATATGGATGGAAGCATATTGTATTAAGTGTTGAGGAATATACAAGCTGATGTGCTCCTCCGTATAAGGAGGTAGCGGTAAGTTTTACCGATGAAGAAGAGTCTGTTATGCAGAAGAAGGGCTATGCAGTCAGCCAGAGTGAATTAGGCAATGTCTATTACCCGGAAGAAGGAGTCGAAGTTCCAGAGAACATCGTTGTAAAATATGTGGAATATCCCTGGATTACCTGCTTTGAGGTGGAAGGCCTGAAGATCATGAAAGAAAAAAGCATATGAAAGCAGAGGAATGGGTATATTGATGACAGAGCAGTTAAAAAAGATAGCAGTTTCCTACGATAGAGGAATCGATCTGGGAAGAAAAGGAATTGATTCGTACAATAACCTTCCGGAGGAAATTGTAAATCATCCGAATTACAATTTGTTTATTCAAATGCGAAATGAAGAAGAACTTTCTGACAGCGCAGGGAAAGAAATCTATGATTTTTTAGACCCGGGAGAACATAAGAAATTCGTTGATTTAGGCTGTTGCTTAAATCTGATGTTCAGGGGATACGATCAATGGAAATCCCTGTATTATGGAGTGGATATTAGTCCAAAAACTATTGAGCTGCTTAACGAATACAGCACAAAAAATAATATACGTATTGGATCCCTCTATTGCGGCAGTATGCATCAAACACCATTTGAAGAGAATTTTTTTGACATTGGCTGCTGCATTGGTTCTTTAGAATATTTTGAGAAGTGCTTTGTAAAAGAATGTATTCAGGAAATGCGCAGAATTATAAAGAAGTCAGGAAGATTAGTGCTGGATATTCCTAACGTCGGAACGAAAGAGTTCGATATTACTGCTTTGATAGAAAAAAGTCTTGGGAGAGAAGACCTGTTTAATTTTGAGGTGGTTGATTTCGAACAGTTTATTCGTCCGTATTTTGATATACATAAGAAAAAAATTGTGGGACCGATGATTCAATACTATTTAGTGTCGGTATAAGACGTAACTTCAAATTACAGGAGTTATGTCTTTTTTTACATATTAATTTTTTGAGTTGAACTGTAGAGCTGTAAAGCGTTATAATGTATGGGTAGCATAAATGGCGCGTGACGTCAGATCTTAGATTCAGAGAAAGGGACAATATGAGAATAGCAGTTGATACACATTCACATACACTGGCAAGCGGACACGCTTACAACACGATGCGGGAGATGGCTCAGGCAGCATCCGAGAGGGGATTAGAAGCACTGGCGCTGACAGAACATGCACCCGAGATGCCGGGAACTTGCTGTCTTTTTTATTTTGAAAATCTGAAAATTGTTCCAAGAGAGATGTACGGGGTGAATCTTCTTCTCGGGACAGAGCTTAATATTATGAATCCGAAGGGGGAGGTCGATCTTAATGACCGTGTCTTAAAAGAGATGGATATTGTCATTGCGAGCATACACAGACCATGTTTTGGATTCGGTTATACGAAAGATGAGATTACATCTGCCTGTGTGAAAGCGATGCAGAATCCATATATTAACATTCTGGGACACCCGGATGACGGCCGGTTTCCGGTTGATTTCGAAGTACTCGTAAAGACAGCAAAAGAAACAGGAACTCTGCTGGAAGTGAATAATTCTTCGCTCAGAGAAGATAATACACGTGAAAATGCGAGAGAGAATCTGAAAATTATGCTTGGGCTATGTAAGAAATATGGTGTAATGATCACAACGGGAAGTGACTCACATATGGATATTGATGTCGGGGGATTCGATCTGGCACTGGAAGTTTTAAGAGAAAATGAATTCCCGGAAGAATTGGTTGCCACAACTTCATTGGAGAAAATCAAGCCGTTCTTAAATCGCTATAAAAAACTATAGACTTTACGAATTTAATGTGTTAAAATATAACAGTAATTGATAAGGACTACGAAGGAGATAGCAGTATGAGTAAGAAAATAAGGACTGAGGCAGTTGATTATTTGTTTGAAGCTATTTTGAGCCTGGAAAATAAAGAAGAGTGTTATACTTTTTTTGAAGATATATGTACGATAAACGAATTACTTTCATTATCGCAGCGGTTTGAAGTGGCTAAGATGCTCCGGGAACAGAAGACATATCTGGAAATCGCAGAGAAGACAGGTGCATCCACTGCAACGATCAGCCGGGTCAACCGTTCACTGAATTATGGGAATGACGGTTATGACATGGTATTTGACAGATTAAATCAGAATAAAGAAGCATAGTCAGAAAAAGAGAAGAACTGCCGGTGGCGGCTGCTTCTCTTTTTTAGTGCGGTTTTACTGTGAACAGGTGTTTTTAAAGTTCTTCTGGATGCAGGGAACTGTGAAGTTCTTTCAGGATTTCTGACAGTGTGAAAGCGTCAAGCTGGCCTGGGGCAGAAGCAGCCTGTCCGGCACCGAAAGTGACGGCAGAACCAAAAAATTCTCCGGCAATGCGGCTGATGCTTCCGTTTCCGGCCATAGACATGGTAATCAGCGGTTTATCTGTATAACAGGAACGCATTTCTTCCGTTGCGGACAGAAGATTGAGAACATCTTTTGGACTTTTGGGCATTACTGCTATTTTCAGAATGTCTGCACCGAAATCCTGCATTTTGCGTAGACGGTATATAATATCTGAGATGGCAGGTGTTTTGTCAAAATCATGGTTGGACGCAACAACCTTTGCGCCAGATTTATGGATGGATTCGATCATTGATTTTACAAGGCCATCTCCGGTAAATATTTCTACATCAATCAGATCCGCAAGTCCGGACTGAGCAGCAGCGATATTTAATGACAGATAGTCCTGGTCAGAAAGTTCTGAAGCACCGCCTTCTTTTTTCGTACGGAATGTGAACAAGAGTGGGGTATCCGGTAGAAGTGTGCGAAGCCCGCTTAATACATCAAGCACCTGTGCGGTATCACGGACTCCTTCGAACCAGTCTGCACGCCATTCCAGAATATCCATCGGGAGCTGTTTATATTCAGCTGCCAGAGCGAGGATTTCTTCTTTTGTCTTTCCGATATCCGGTATGCATATCTTGGGGATACCGTTTCCGATTTCAATATTTTTAACTTTTACAGGATTCATAATAACCTCCGATTTTCTTAATATATGTCTTAAATTTATTTCAGGATGGAACAAAAGGGACAAGTGCACTTCAACTTCCTGAATCCCTCAATCATAATAAAAAGCAGAAGATTCAGAGATATGATTCTTCTGCCGGAGTTTAAGATTTTGTTTTGGAATCAGGAGACGGAAGTCCGTCGATGATCTTCTCGATTAACAGTTTCTTGACATATACGTCAAAGCTTAAAGTGCAGATGAAAGAGAAAAGCTGCAGGAATTCCTTATCTGTCTCAGGAGCGCCGGCAAATGTATCCCCCGCCTGCTTATATGTTTCTGAGATATCATTTTTTAATATGTCAATTCGGTTCTTCTCCATCTGGCAGACGCATTCATAGATATCTGTCAGATTAAAATCTTCATCTGAATGGAAATATTTTTCCGTGATTGGTTTCAGCAGTGTTTCAATATCTTTAATGGAAAGCAGATTTTTGAAATAGTAGATGAAGATAAGAACTAATACATGTTCCTTTGTGTACTTTTTCTTAAGCGGAGGCGGAAGAAGATTATTCTTGGCATAATTGTTAATCATAGTTTTTGTAAGAATCTTATCCTCAGAATACCGCTTGGTTGAATTCAGCTGAGATTCCATAAAAGTAGTTACCTGATCCATATACAGATCAATATTGGGGATATCTGAAGGTCTGATGTAGTCGATCCGGGAAAGACTCTCCATTATACTGTTCAGCATATCATTTGTGTCAATTGTCATTTCATCACCTCATACACCATATTATATAGTATTAAAAACTAGCTTGCAAGTGGTTTCGTGGTTAATTTTGAACTGTGGTTTTAGGCATGATGTCAGGCGGATATGAAAAGTCATTGAGAATCTTTGGGATATATATTATAATAAAACAGATATTGCAAAAACGAGAAAACTATTTACCTAGAGATACGGTCTAGAGATGAAAAGATAGGAGATTACAATAATTCATGAGTATATATGATATGCTGAATGAACAGCAGCGGGAGGCGGTATACTGCACAGAAGGCCCTCTTTTGATTCTGGCAGGAGCCGGATCAGGGAAGACAAGAGTTCTGACGCATCGGATTGCATATCTGATACAGGAACAGGGAGTCAACCCGTGGAATATTCTTGCGATTACATTTACGAATAAGGCGGCCGGCGAGATGCGGGAACGTGTGGACAGCCTGGTTGGCATTGATGCAGGGAGTATCTGGGTCAGTACATTTCATTCCACCTGTGTGCGCATACTGAGAAGATACATAGACAGACTGGGATATGATCATAACTTTACCATATATGACGCGGATGATCAGAAGACATTGATGAAAGATGTCTGTAAACAGCTGCAGATAGATACGAAGGTTTTCAGAGAACGAAGCCTGATGTCTGCAATTTCTTCTGCAAAGGATGAACTGATTACGCCGGAAGAGTATGAACTGAATGCTGCAGGGGACTATAACAAGCAGAGGATTGCCCAGGTTTATAAGGAATACGAAAAGCAGTTGAGAGCGAACAATGCGCTGGATTTCGATGATCTGCTTGTGAAAACAGTACAGCTTTTAAAGTCTCAGCCAGATGTGCTGGATTATTATCAGAACCGTTTCCGCTATATTATGGTAGACGAGTATCAGGATACGAATACAGTACAGTTTAAGCTGATCAGCATACTGGCTTCCAGGCACCAGAATCTGTGTGTCGTCGGGGATGATGACCAGTCGATCTATAAATTCAGGGGAGCAAATATTAAAAATATTCTGAATTTTGAGCAGCAGTTTACGGATGCAAGGGTCATCAAGCTGGAGCAGAATTACCGCTCAACAAGTAATATTTTGAATGCGGCCAATGCAGTGATCCGCCATAATAACGGGCGGAAGGATAAGACGCTCTGGACAGAGAACGGGGACGGAGAGAAAATTCAGTTCCGTCAGTTTGACACAGGATACGATGAGGCAGAATATATTATAGGGGACATAAAAGACCGTGTAGATCATGGAAAGGCATCTTATAATGACCATGCGATTCTCTACCGTACGAATGCCCAGTCACGTATGTTCGAGGAGAAATGTGTTGTATCCAACATTCCGTATAAAATTGTCGGCGGTGTGAATTTCTATGCGCGGAAAGAGATCAAAGATCTGCTGGCTTATCTGAAAACAATTGACAATGGACGTGATGATCTGGCGGTGAGAAGAATCATTAATGTTCCTAAGCGCGGCATCGGCCTTACGACGCTCAACCGTGTCCAGGAAAATGCGCTGCAGAGGGAAGTTGGTTTCTATGAAGCGTTGATGACGGCAGACCTCATTCCGGGGATTGGAAGAAGCGCGTCGAAACTGGAATCCTTCGTGGCTTTGATTGAACATTTTAAAGCAGAAGCAGGAAAAATGACGATCACAGAACTTCTTCAGGAAGTGATTGATACGACCGGATACGTAGAGGACCTGAAGGCCGAACATGACGAGGAAGCAGATGCCAGAATTGAAAATATTGATGAGTTGATCAGCAAAGTAACCGCATATGAGGAAAATGCGGAAGCTTTGAATGAGCCTGCCACATTAAGCGGATTCCTGGAAGAGGTCGCACTCGTGGCTGACATTGACAGCCTGGATGAGAACAGTGATTATGTGATTCTGATGACTCTGCACAGCGCCAAGGGTCTGGAATTCCCGTATGTATATCTTGCCGGAATGGAAGACGGAATTTTCCCAAGCTATATGACAATTACCGCGGACGATCCGGAGGAAGTGGAAGAGGAGAGAAGGCTTTGCTATGTGGGGATCACGAGGGCAAAGAAGGAACTCACCATGACTTCAGCCAGAAGGAGAATGATCCGAGGAGAAACACAGTATAATAAGCTGTCACGGTTTATGAAAGAAATTCCGATGGATCTGTTGTCTACCGGAAAATTAATTGAAGATGATAATGACCGCCCGAAAGAAAACGCATATTTCCAGGCGAAACAGACCTTTAAGACAAAAGCATACGCTCCTGTAAAACCGGTGCAGCAATTCAAAGTCCAGAGCGGAGAAGGACCGGGATATGATGTGGGAGACCGTGTGCGCCATGTAAAATTCGGTGACGGCCTTGTGACAAGCATTAACGCCGGAGGCCGTGATTATGAAGTGACGGTACAATTTGACAGTGTAGGTGTGAAGAAAATGTTTGCCACATTTGCAAAACTCCAAAAGATATAATTTCGGATGTTTGGCAGGCCGGGGCAGACAATCACAGCAGATCTGTCTGCAGATATTTTCGGCAGCTGGTATAATTTTTGTAAATTTTGGTATAATATATAGCAATCTTATTTTGTAAGTGCTATAATAAATCCATATAAATCGAACTTGTTTTTACAAGCGGAAAGGACGTGCAGATATGAACAAAATGGAAGATCTGATAACAGTATCCAAGCTAAATGACTTATTACACAAACATGAAGATGAGAAACCAAAGAACACAGTTCTCTGGGTGCTGGCAATTATTGGTGCTGTTGCAGCTGTTGCAGCAATCGCATATGCAGTGTATTCTTTCTTCAGACCAGACTATCTGGAAGATTTTGAAGAAGATTTCGAAGATGATTTTGATGATGATTTTTTTAATGACGAGGATGAGATATAACATCATAGTAGCTGCTTAGAGGCTACGTGCAGCGAAGCGGTATCTGAATACCTGCTTTGATAAATCAGAACAGTCAGAAAGTGTATAAGGCAGGACCGGTGTCCTGCCTTTTTGAGTGAAGGGGAAGGTTATGGAGAAAAGATTTGCATTATTGATCGACGCTGATAATGTTTCAGCAAAATATATTAAGCCGATCATCAATGAGTTATCCCAATATGGGAATATCACATACAAAAGAATATATGGTGACTGGACAAATAACCAGCATTCCAGCTGGAAAGAGGAGCTGTTAAAAAATTCGATCAGCCCGATTCAGCAGTTTAGTTATACGCAGGGCAAGAATTCTACTGATTCAGCAATGATTATTGATGCAATGGATATTCTCTATACAAACAGTGTAGAAGGATTCTGCATTGTCTCAAGTGACAGTGACTTTACGCGTCTTGCCAGCAGGCTTCGTGAAACGGGTCTGACGGTTATCGGTATGGGAGAGGAAAAGACTCCGATTCCGTTCCGGAAGGCGTGTGATATCTTTACAAAACTGGAACTGTTGGTGGAAGAACAGATTTCAGAGGAAAAAACGGAAAAGGAAATTGTGCACGTTACAAGCGGACGGAAGAACGAGCAGCATGAGCAGGAAGAAAGCAACACGGTGATAGACAAAAAAGTAATCGAGGAGGCGATCGTCAAGATCATCACTGAAAATCAGAACAGTGACAGACAGACGAGCCTTGGTGAGATTGGAAACCGTCTTGTGAAGCTCTATCCGGAGTTCGATGTCAGAAGTTATGGCTACAGCCTCTTGTCGAAATTCCTGGAAGAATTCTCGAAATTCCAGTTACTGAAGCGTGGAAATGCGATTACAGTAATGCTGCAGGAAGACGAGGGAAGAGTAGAAGAGTATATTGTAAACTTTGTACGGAAATGTGGGAAAGAAGGAATTGACCTGTCCCTTCTGGGGAACAAGGTTCATGAAAAGTATGCCAATTTTAAGACCAGAGATTACGGCTATTCCCAGTTTAATAAATATGTAAAAAATATCAGCCATTTGAAAGTAAAACATGAGGATAATAGTATGACAGTGTACTATCAGCCATGAAGGTATGAGTAGATAATGTAAGCAATAAGCAGATGAAAGAGGTACAACAGAACATGAAAAAAGGACAAGTATATGAAGGTGTGATCGAAAGCGTAGATTTTCCGAATAAGGGAAAAGTACTTGTGCAGGACGAGAATAAAACAGTGACTGTGAAAAACGGGATTCCAGGCCAGACAATCAGATTTGCAGTCAACAAAATCCGCAAAGGAAAAGCAGAAGGACGCCTTCTTGAGGTGCTTAAAAAATCTCCGCTGGAGACACGTGAGCCGGTATGCAGTATTTTTCCGCAATGTGGAGGCTGCATGTATCAGACGATGGCCTACGAAGACCAGCTGAAGATGAAGGCCAGACAGGTCAGGGATATTATCGATGAGGCTGTCCATGAGACTCCATATACATTTGAAGGGATCAAGGGAAGCCCGAAAGAATTTGCCTACCGCAATAAGATGGAATTTTCCTTCGGAGATGAGTATAAAGACGGCCCGCTTTCCCTTGGGCTTCACAAAAAAGGGAGTACTTATGATGTGCTGACGGCCAGCGACTGCAAGCTTGTCCATGAAGATATGACGAAGATTCTCGTCTGTATCTGGGAGTATTTCAAAACGCGCGAAGTTCCCTATTATAAGAAAATGCAGCATATCGGGTATCTTCGCCACCTCCTTTTAAGAAGGGCAGATACCACAGGCGAAATTCTTGTCAACCTCGTGACGACGACACAGGAAGAACACGATCTGACACCTCTGAAAGAGGAACTTTTAAATCTCAATCTGGAAGGAAAGATCGAGGGGATTCTGCACATACTGAACGATTCGCTGTCGGATGTGGTAAAAAGTGACGAGACGAGAGTTCTCTATGGAAAAGATTATTTCTATGAAAAAATTCTCGGTCTGGAATTTAAAATCACGCCGTTTTCATTCTTCCAGCCAAACTCCCGGGGTGCGGAAGTGCTTTATACCGTTGTGAGAGACTACATCGGAAGCACAGAAGATATGACCGTGTTCGATCTGTACAGCGGAACTGGTACGATTGCCCAGATCCTTGCGCCAGTTGCAAAACAGGTGATCGGGGTTGAGATCATCGAGGAGGCTGTGGAGGCCGCAAAGGAAAACGCAAAAAGAAATGGACTTGATAACTGTACGTTCATCGCGGGCGATGTGCTGAAGGTGCTGGATGAGATTCAGGAGAAGCCGGATGTGATCGTTCTTGATCCGCCGAGGGATGGGATACATCCGAAGGCACTGCCGAAGATTATTGATTATGGTGTGGAGAATATTGTCTATATCTCCTGCAAGGTGACGAGTCTTGCTAGGGATCTGGAGATGCTGCAGGCCAGGGGGTATGAGGTGAAGAGATGTGTGGCGGTGGATCAGTTTTGTGAGACGGTGCATGTGGAGACTGTGGCGTTGCTGGAGCGGAAAAGATGAGGATTGAATCGACATTTGCATGAAGTACTGGATAAGATGGATGTGCCAAAGAGGGAATATCCGGAGTGTCTGAAAGAGAAGGTGACGGCGATAGAAGATGCGTTGAAGTATTTTGGTATAATTGAATAAGGAGGTCAGCAAAATGAACAAAGATGGAAAGAAAATCCAAATTCGCAATAGTACTGTGGACTTCCTTGTTTTTACAAAACAGAATTCAGAAGACGGAATAGAAGTTCAGGTACAAGATGAATCAGTATGGCTTACACAAGAAGGGATCTCACAGCTTTTTGATAAGGGTAGAACCACAATTACAGAACATTTAAAACATATTTTTGAGGAAGGAGAATTGGAAGAAAGTTCAGTATGTCGGAAATTCCGACATACTGGTTCAGATGGAAAGAATTATAATACGAAGTTTTACAATTTAGATGCTATTATATCTGTTGGATATCGAGTTAATTCTCTGAGAGCTACACAGTTTCGCCAGTGGGCTACAAAAGTAATACGAACTTATACAATTCAAGGATATGTTTTGGATAAGAAGCGTTTGGAGAATGGACAGATTTTTGATGAAGAGTATTTTGAACACTTATTGGATGAAATCCGGGAAATTCGTGCAAGTGAGCGGAAATTTTATCAAAAGATTACTGATATTTATGCAACTTCAGTAGATTATTCTAAAGATGCTAAAACAACGAAAGATTTTTTTGCCACAGTACAGAATAAACTTCACTTTGCAATTCATGGTCATACAGCAGCAGAAGTTATTGTAGAAAGAGCAAACCATAAAAAAGAGCACATGGGATTGCAGACGTGGAAAAACGCACCAGATGGGAAAATAGTAAAAACAGATGTAAGTGTGGCAAAGAATTACTTGTCTATGTTAGAATTGAAAGATTTGAACCAGTTTGTTTCTATGTATCTGGATTATGCAGAGAGACAGGCAAGAAAGAGGATTCCTATGACAATGGAAGACTGGGCAAAGAAATTGGATGTGTTTTTGGAATTGAATGAAGAAACTATATTGCAGGGAAAAGGGAAGGTCACGGCGGAGATTGCAAAAGCGTTTGCGGAGAGCGAGTTTGAGAAGTACAGGGCGATACAGGACAAAGATTATAGAAGTGATTTTGATAGGCTGTTGGGGGAAATATAAGAACTGTATGTGGATATGATTCCAGAATGTAGAATGGCGGAAACCGTTATGTTGCTCGTGCGGGAAACTTGATTCTATGCGGGTTTGCAGGGTTTTGGACATTAAATGTAGTTGTGATTTTTACGGAAAATGAGATGGATAAGTTCACACGAAGGCAAGGTGGGGGAAATATTCAGACAGGGTTTTGCCCCGTGGGTTTCAGAAAAATGATACCACGGGGCAAAACCCTTACTTTTTGGCAAAACCGATACTCCGAGGCAAAAGTAAAAAATTACTGAAACTTTTAACGTCTCATGCTATACTTATTGAAACAAACTGTGAAAGAAATCAATCTAAGATGTCAGAATCTTAATATGTCTAATTTTATGACGTATAAGTATTTGTTAACAAAAGAGAGGGGTGCAAATGAAAGTAAAATTAGATGTCATATTGGATGCAATTGAGATGGCGGATGATAATTATACATATTTTTTGGACTTAGAAACAGGAGAAAGTGTGTTTCTTGCAGATGAACTGATTACTGGTCTGGATAATGAGGGGCTGGCAGATGAAATTGATGAAAACCCGAAGCGTTACTTAAGGCTGCCAACGAAATTTGAGATTCATGAATATCATATCATGGAAGAATTTATCTGGACTCTAAAGGGTAAAAGAGCGGATAAGCTGGAATGTGCTATACGGGGGCGAGGCGCATTCAGGAGATTTAAGGATATGGTAGACAGAATGGGAATTTCACAACAGTGGTATGATTTTCAGTCAGAATATTACCGGAAACTGGCGATCGAGTGGTGCCAGGAGCATGGGTTGGAGTATACGGAGGTGGGCATGTGAAGATCAGAGTTGCGGAAAAATCAGATATTGAAATTCTTTCTACATATGATAAACACATCGGGAAAACTGAACTGGAATCTGCCATATCTCTTGGCAGGATAATTGTGGCAGAAGAGAATGGAACGTTTATAGGATGGCTGCGGTGGAATCTATTCTGGGATAACACGCCGTTTATGAATATGCTGTTTATACTTGAACAATATCGTAGCTGTGGTTTTGGAAGGAGAATGGTTGCTTATTGGGAAAAACAAATGAAAGTGAAGGGGTATGATTTAGTTATGACATCTTCTTTGTCGAATGAAACGGCACAGCATTTGTATCGTAAATTGAACTATGTGGATTCTGGTGCACTCCTGTTGCCCGAAGAACCTATGGAAATTATTTTTGTAAAGAAGCTATAGATTAAAGTCACTATTTTTATTCATGATATAGAAAGCAGGTAGATCCATGATAAGGTATGTAACTAAGAATGATGAAGGTCAAATACTATCTATGATGGAACTGGTAAAAAATGATTTTGCCGGATATAAAGAAAATGAATTTATAGAAGCAGTATATAATGCTATCAGCAATGATGAAGCAATTATGGAAGAAAAAGATGGGAGAATAGCAGGAATGCTTATGTGTTCAAAGAAAGAAAAAGAACTGTCTTTTCTTGCTGTACATCCTGCATATCGAAAGAACGGTGTTGCTAAAAGACTGATTGAGAAAATGACAGCGTGGTTTAATGTAGGAGATATCATTTCTGTAGTTACATTCCAGGAGGGTGATCCGAAAGGGATACCTGCCCGGGCCTGCTATCATGCCTGCGGGTTTATGGATGATGAAAAATTGACTGTATTTGATTACCCCTGTCAGAAAATGACGCTTGAGATTATTCATTAAAGTGGTGGAGGGAATTTATCTTGAAGGATTTTGTAAGAAGCAATCTATGGTTCTCTCTGTGCGGCCTGAACTGTGGGCTTTGCCCCATGAAACTGGATGGCCATTGTCCGGGATGCGGAGGTGGAGAGGGAAACCAGTCTTGTAAAATAGCAAAGTGCAGTATTTTGCATGGCAGGATAGAATATTGTAATCAATGCCGGGAGTTCCCTTGTGATAGATATAGGAGGGCAGAGGAGTACGATATCTTTATCACGCACCGGAATTGGAGGCAGGATTTCGAAAAAATAAAGGAAATGGGTGTAAAAGCCTATAATTCCGAGCAAAAACAGAAGCTGGAAATATTGAAGTTTCTGTTGGAAGGCTATAATGATGGCAGAAGGAAAAGTTTCTTTTGTCTGGCAGTTAATCTCCTGGATTTAGAGGATTTGAAAACGGTGGTGGAGCATTGTGAGGAAGAAACACGACTGGAAAGTCTTACGCTGAAAGAGAGGTCTGCCTATGTGGTAAGGCAACTCCAGTCCATTGCGGATCAGAGGGGTGTGGTGCTGAAATGGAATAGAAAACCTTCCAAACAGAAGAAATAGGTGTAGCATTCATTTTCACAGATACAGGAATCTTAACTAAGTGGTAATTTTGGAGGTGGCAGATATGTCTAACCAGTACAAAGTGATTGATGAAAAAACATGGGACAGGGCAATGCACTGTATGGTTTTCAGAAATTGTATCGAACCAGCATTTTGTGTGACGTTTGAAGCAGATATTTCAAACTTCAGACATATGGTTAAAGAGCAGAATCTTTCCTTTACAATGGCAATGGTACATGCAGTTTGCAAATGTGCAAATGAGATTGAAGCGTTCCGTTATCGGTTTGTAGATGGACAGATCGTGCTGTTTGACAGGATTGACACTGCGTTTACATACCTGAACAAAACGACAGAGCTGTTTAAAGTAGTGAATGTTCCGTTTATAGATGATCTGAAAGAATATTGTGAATTGGCATTAAAGACGGCAGATGAACAAAAAGAGTATTTTACAGGGCCGTTGGGGAATGATGTGTTCCAATGTTCTCCGATGCCGTGGGTAACATATACGCATATTTCTCATACGAATGCAGGGAAGAAGGACAATGCAACGCCTCTTTTTGATTGGGGAAAGTATTATGAAAAAGATGGACGGACAATGATACCGATTTCTGTGCAGGCGCATCATTCTTTTGTAGATGGACTGCATATAGGACAATTTGTGGAAAGATTACAGAAGTATTTTGATAAGTGCTGATTTTGAAGTTAGAAAAATTTTTCATTAAAATCAGAGGTGATTGCTGTAAGGGCGATAAGAAATGGTAACATGACATATAGCTGTCATGTTGAATTTGATAAAATATTACTGTAACAAGACAGAGTACGAAGAAAGAATTGGCATGGGCAAAGATTAAAATAGGTGTCCGTGCCTTTCTCTATAGAGGAGTGGAAGAGTATGAAAATGCCGGAAAAGATAGATCCTGCTATGTTTGAGCCCTGTGGAATGAATTGCCTGGTGTGTTACAGGCACTGCAATCATAAAAAACCATGTGCAGGATGCCTGAACAGTGATTTGGGAAAGCCGGAGCATTGCAGGAAGTGTAAAATAAAAGACTGTATAAAAGAGCAGAAACTTACTTACTGTTTTGAATGTCCTTCTTATCCATGCGGAAAAATAAAGTCGCTGGAAAAAAGCTATAAAACTCGTTATCATGCCAGCCTCATAGAGAACAGCAGGATTGTCCGGGATCAGGGATTGACGGAATTTCTGGAGATGCAAAGAGAAACTTACATTTGTCCGGAATGCGGCGGAATTATATCAATCCATGACGGTAAGTGCAGCGAGTGTGCTATTTAGTTATTTCAGGCCAAAACAGCAGCCATTATCCCTGGTGCTGCCTGCGGTACTCTGTGGGCAGCATTTGAAAGTATTCCTTGAAAGCAGCAGTAAATTTACTTTGGTTTCCATAGCCTACAGCCTGCGCAATACTAAAGATGCTGTCGTTAGTTTCCAGCAGGAGTCTGGCGGCCTGTTCCATGCGGTGCTCTTTTGTATGGGCTGCGATAGAGTTTCCGTAAACGGCTTTAAATACATTTTTTAATGTGGTAGGGTTTATCAGGTACTGTCTTGCCAAGGATTCGATTGTAAAATGCTGTTCCATATGTCTGGTGAGCTGTTCATGGATCTTTCGTATAATTTCAACCTGTTCAGACTGATATCCGGCCAAATGCTCAGTGGCAGAGATTTTACGTTTGCCGAGGTACAGTAAAAGTTCGAGTGCCTTTAATTTCTGGTAAGGCAGACGAAATGGTTTTTCCTGTGTATAGAAGCCGGAAAAAATGGATTCAGTCTGTGCGGTTCCGGCGAAGGAGGCGTAAAGTCCGCTTTTACAAAACTTCCGGAGCAGGAAATCACCGGTGATCCCGGTATCTGTCAGAAGTTCTGGAGGATTATTCGAAAGTATATCCAGATTGATGCAGAGTGTCAGCCCTTCATAATAGTCATTGGGCAATGTCATGACAGAATTCGCGCAGACGTCCATGGTATGCAGGCTGTAATCTCCGGGGCCGAGATACACAGTATTACCGTTATCCATTTTCCAGCCCATGCGCCCGGCTCTGCAATAGTTAATTTCCAGAATATGTTTCAGTGGATCATGCGGCAGTGTAAGTGTATCGGATCTGAGCGTAAGGAAAGAAAGTTCTATTCCGTCATAAAGGCGGCAGGTATCTATCCGGCTTCCGTCATGAAGCTTTGATATCCCATGTTCTACTTGTTCTAGGTGGTATTTCATCTTATTTTCTCCTGTTCTAATCGGGACATGTAATCTCCATAATTTTTTCGATCATTTGATGCAGCAGCTGGCTCTGTTCGGTGTCGGCTGCTTTATAGTATACTTCTTTACCTTCACGGCGGCTGCAAACCAGGCCGTTACTGCGCAGTGTACGAAGGTGGTGGGAAACGGCAGGACTTGACATCTCCATCATGGCGGAAATATTCATAACACACTCTTCACAGTGACATAAAAGCCAGAATATCCGGATTCTGCTGGTATCCCCTAATTGCCGGAATACTTCAGCTACGATTTGAAAACGGTTGATTTGGGAGAGCTGTTCCTGCAGGTAAATGGAAGCGTCCTGCAAATTGTGGTGATGGGGTAATTCTTTCATATCCATATATTTGTCTCCTTTTGCTCTGAATGGAAATGGTTTTAGCCCGTTTGGCAGTGACTGCCGGCGGAGCATTGACTTACATATTTTCCTGTATTATACTGCAGTCATAACAATTAAACAAGTGCTTAATTATCTAATTGAAAAAAATAATTCAGGTACATTAATTTCAGAAAGGGGTATATGATTATGAAAAAAACTTACAAGATCGAGGTAGACTGTGCGAACTGTGCAAATCTGATGGAGGATGCGGCGCAAAAGACTTCCGGTGTGGCCCATGCGGCTGTCAACTTTATGACACAGAAGATGACCGTGGAATTTGCCGACGGACAGGAACCTAAACAAGTGATGAAGGAAGTGCTGAAGGCTTGCAAAAAAGTGGAGCCTGACTGTGAGATTGAAATCTGATTGAGTGGAAATGGAGGTATCTATGAACAGGAAACAAAAAAAGATGCTGGCCCGTATTATGACTGCGGCGGTCATGCTGATTGGGCTGAATTTCATTTCGACTGCCGGGGCACTTCGTCTGGGGCTCTATCTGACTGCTTATCTGGTGATCGGCTATGATATTTTAAGGAAAGCC
The DNA here is from genome assembly GCA_900549995.1 of uncultured Lachnospiraceae bacterium. Lineage (GTDB taxonomy): Bacteria > Bacillota > Clostridia > Lachnospirales > Lachnospiraceae > UMGS1251. The sequence goes on from URQQ01000006.1 coordinate 74,405, forward strand.
GGAAAAGGGATTTACAACCGCAGAGTATTTGACGAGAATTTCCTAATGGCAGTTGCTACGATAGGGGCATTTGTTTTGGCAATTTATTCTGGAAGCGGTGATTATAATGAAGCGATTGCTGTGATGCTTTTCTATCAGATTGGAGAACTGTTCCAGAGTTATGCTGTTGGAAAGAGCCGCAGAAACATCAGTGTGCTGATGGATATCCGTCCGGATTATGCCAATGTGGAACAAAATGGCAGACTGGTGAAAGTGGATCCGGATGAGGTAGAGATCGGCAGCGTGATCGTAGTGCAGCCGGGAGAAAAAGTTCCTCTGGATGGGATTGTCATGGAGGGAAACTCCAGTTTAAATACCAGTGCTCTCACCGGTGAAAGTATGCCAAGAGATGCGAAAGAGGGAGATTCCATCATCAGCGGCTGTATTAATATGACCGGAGTGCTGAAAGTACAGACTACAAAGGAATTTGGCGAATCAACGGTTTCCAGGATTCTGGAACTGGTGGAGAATTCCAGTTCACGCAAATCAAAATCCGAGGATTTTATATCAAAGTTTGCCAGGGTCTATACTCCTGTCGTCTGTTATGGCGCCCTTGCATTGGCGGTCTTACCGCCGCTTGTACAGATGATGATGGGTGTACCTGCCGGGTGGAGTGTCTGGGTTTACCGTGCATTGACCTTCCTGGTGATCAGTTGTCCCTGTGCACTGGTCATCAGTATTCCGCTGAGCTTTTTTGCAGGAATTGGAGGCGCAGGCAGAGAAGGAATCTTGATTAAAGGTTCCAATTATCTGGAAACATTGTCTCAGGCGAAATATGTTGTGTTTGATAAGACAGGAACTTTGACACAGGGGGTGTTTGAAGTCAGCGGCGTACATCACAATGAGCTGGAGAATGCGAAGATTCTGGAGTATGCGGCACTGGCAGAGAGTGCATCTTCCCATCCGATCAGCAAGAGTCTTCAGAAGGCATATGGAAAGAAGATTGATCTTAACCGAGTGAGTGATATTGAAGAAATCGGTGGATACGGTATTACGGCAGTGGTAGATGGAAAATCGATTGCCATTGGCAACAGTAAGTTGATGAAAAAGCTTGGAATCAGGTATTATGACTGTCACTGTGTGGGAACAATTGTCCATATCGCTGTTGACGGTGCATATGCCGGACATATCCTGATCTCTGATATTGTAAAACCTCATTCGCAGGCCGCCATTGCGGAACTGAAGAAAGCGGGGGTAGAAAAGACCGTGATGCTGACTGGCGATGCAAAGCGTGTGGCAGAGCAGGTTGCCGGAGATTTGGGAATGGATGAGGTTTACAGTGAACTGCTGCCTGCCGGCAAGGTTGAGAAAGTAGAGGAACTGCTTTCGACAAAACCGGCAAAGGCGAAACTGGCTTTTGTGGGCGACGGGATCAACGATGCCCCGGTACTGACCCGTGCGGATATTGGTATCGCTATGGGTGCGATGGGGTCTGACGCAGCTATTGAAGCGGCAGATGTGGTGCTGATGGATGATGATCCGATGCAGATCTCAAAGGCGATTAAAATCTCCCGCAAGTGTATCCGGATTGTGCACCAGAATATTGGATTTGCGCTGATCATTAAATTTGCCTGTCTGGCTTTGGGGGCTGTGGGAATTGCAAATATGTGGTATGCTATCTTTGCGGATGTAGGTGTGATGATTCTTGCGATTCTCAACGCGATCCGTGCCCTGCAGGTCGGCGGCCCTGGAAAGGCGGACACAGATGATGATTCATCGGTAAACGTTTCCGCAGAAGAGAGGCTTGCTTCATAGGGAATATTCATAAGAAATAGGAGTTACGGAAATAAGATTTATAGATGATATTTACGGACGTTGATGAGCAGACGGTACAAAAGCGTATCAGGGTGAGCTTTCTTTTGGAAGGTTCACCCTGATCATTGTGCAGCAGGCGGCAGTTACTGATATTTTTGGAAATTTAGAAAAGATGGGAGTGAAATTATGAATTTACATTTTGAGCCGATAGATCCGGCAAACAGAAGAGAAGCGGAAGAATTACAGACGTTTCCTGAGCAAAAAGAGTTTATTGAAAGCGTCAGGGAATGCATGAATGAAGCAGACCAGTTTCAGGAGTGGAGACCGGTAGGAATCTATGACGGAGAGGTACTGGTTGGATTTGCCATGTATGGATGTTTTGGAGGTTCTAAACAGAAGGAACAGTTATGGCTGGACCGTATCCTGATTGACTGGAAGTATCAGAAGAGGGGATATGGAAAGGCGGCAGTGCTTGGATTGTTAAAACGGCTGAGGCAGGAATACGGCAGGAGACAGATCTATCTGAGTGTCTATGAAAATAATGTGGCAGCCATTGCCATGTATCAGCAGATCGGATTTCAGTTTAATGGAGAACTGGATACTAAGGGGGAGAAAATCATGGTGTATATGGAGGAAATGTAGTAAACTTAATTTAATTATAAGAGAAAGTAGATCAGGAGAAAGCGAAAGTCAATGAGAGATATCATCAGAAATGATTTTGCCGAAAATGAATATCAGATAGGCATATATAATGATAACTGGCCGGTAGTTTATATTCTTAAAAACGATGAATATGTGTATATTGGTGAGACAATTCATTACTTAGAAAGAATGAGAAGGCACAAAAGAGAAAAAAAGGAAATGGAATTCAGGGATTCCTATATGATCGCAGATTTAGATTTTAATATTTCAGTGACAAAACATTATGAAGCGCTGATTATCAGCCTGGTGCAGGCAGATGCAAGATATATTGTAACGAATAAAAACAGTGGGATCCAAAATGCAAACTATTATAATAAGTTTGTTTATGATAAGAAATTTAAAGATCTTTTTCACTTGTTAAAAGACGAGGGAATAGTAAGCCAGACATTGAGGGAATTATATAATTCTGAAAACTTTAAATTTTCTCCGTATAAGGAATTAAATGATGATCAGAATCACGCTTTATATGAAATTCTGCAGGTATTATTAAAGAAAACTACCAGGCCGGTGATTGTAAGCGGAGGACCTGGAACAGGGAAGACTACACTGGCTGTTTATACATTGCTTTATTTAAAACAGGATAAAAGATTCCAGAATAAAGAAATTGGATTTGTAGTGCCTAAGTCTGACCTTAGAGTGTCATTAAGAAAAACATTCAGTAATATTGAGAACTTATCATCGTCAATTATTTTAAAACCGGAAGATGTCAAAAATAAAGAATATGATATTATCATCTGCGATGAAGTACATAGACTGAGCGGAGAAGAACATGAATTTTCAGAGGGGCAGGATAATGAACTGGAGTGGATTCTGGAACAAAGCAAACAACAGATTTTTTTATATGATGAGCATCAAGTCACAATCGACAGTAAAACAAATCATGAGCTTTTTATGCAAAAAATGGAGATGATGAACTGCAAAAAAGTTTTTCTGGATACACAGATGAGAGTCGAAGGCGGCGGAGATTACTTAGTCTACATCAGGAAATTATTAGAGGGAGATTTATTTGAAAGAAAAGTTTTCGTCAATCAGGGGAAAAAGTATGATTTTAAATTATTTACTTCTCTGACGCAGATGAAAAGTGAAATAGAAAGGCTGAATGACGAGTATTCTTTGTGTAAACTGTGTGCGGGAAATGCATGGCTGAAATCCAGTGAGGAGAATAAGAAAGAATATGACATCGAGATTCAGGGGGAGAAATTTAGATGGAGTACGAATTCCAGGGAGTGGTTATATGGGGATGAAGAGCAGGATGTAGTGGGAAATGTACGGAATATACAAGGGTATGATTTGAATTATGCAGGAGTTATCATTGGAGAAGATCTGAGATATAGTGAAAAAGAAGATTGCGTTTATGTAGATATTACAAAATATTATGGAAAACGAAGAGAAGGAGAGCGGAAGGATGAAATAGAAACGTATGTCCGCAACGTATATTATGTTCTCCTGACAAGAGGGATTATGGGTACATATGTATATGTCTGTGATGAGGCACTGAGAGATTATATGAGTCACTATATTGAACAAGTGTAAAATAACGCATCGGTATGTTTTCACTTATCACATATCTAATTTTCTCTAAAACAGCGCATACTATGTGAGATGCTATATAAAACTCAGTATGTCAGGAGAAAAAGATATGAAATTTGATGCCATTTATTATGAACCGGAAAGTTTAACGTATACACTGGGGAAGAAACTTCAGGAGCAATATGCCGGGCTGCCCTGGTATCCGGTGGAGAGCCACAATGCCATTAAGGAAATGCGGGAGAAACCAAATTCAGAATTCGGGCACATGAAGCGGAACCTGATCATCGGTATCAGGAAGACACATAAATACGTGGAGAACCACAAGGTGTCGGACTATCTCGTTCCTTATACTTCCTCGGGCTGCACGGCCATGTGTCTGTATTGCTATCTTGTGTGCAATTATAATAAATGTGCGTATCTCAGGCTGTTTGTAAACCGGGAACAGATGCTGGACCGTCTCATAAAACAGAGCAGAAAGAGCGAAAGACCACTTACCTTTGAGATTGGAAGCAACAGTGATCTTGTACTGGAAAATACAATCACGGATAATCTGCTGTATACAATTCCAAAATTTGCAGAAGAGGGGACGGGGAAACTGACGTTCCCAACGAAGTTTGACATGGTGGATCCGCTTCTTTTGCTGGAGCATCAGGGAAAAGTGATTTTCAGGATGAGCGTCAATCCCCAGAAAATCATCACCCGGATTGAACTTGGGACCTCCAGTTTAAGCCAGAGAATAAAAGCTGTCAATGCCATGTGTGAGGCCGGATATCCCTGTGGCCTTTTGATTGCCCCGGTCATCTTGGTGGAAGGCTGGAAAGAATTGTACACAGAACTTCTAAAGGAACTGGAGGCGGGCCTGACGGAAAAGGTGAAAAAGCAGATGTTCCTGGAAGTGATACTCATGACGTATTCTTACATTCACCGGGCAATCAACAGTGAAGCCTTCCCGAACAGTCCGGATCTCTATGATCAGGAGAAAATGACAGGCCGCGGCAGGGGGAAATACTGCTACAGAACCGGGGAACGGGAAGAAGCAGAACTATTTTTAAGGGCAGAGATAAAGAGGATACTGGGGGATGTTCAGATACTTTATATCAGCTGATAGAGTCTAGTTAAAAATCCCCATATATCCTTTGCAGATCAGAGTTCCCAGAAGCCTCGCAAGCTGCGCCGCAGGCATCCGGTCTTCGGCCATAATCCAGTTGTTGATCACGCTGATACCGCCGCAGGTGGCAAAGAGATAAGCTGCTTTCTCGGCGTCAGCGCCGGCGGTACCGGAAGTATTCCATTTTCCAATGACAGCTTCATTTGCGGTAATCATTTTTTCATGGAAGCCAGGGTCGCCATGCGGGCCAAGCAGGGCATGGAAACTGTCTGAATTATGCTCCATGTAACGCAGAATTCTGCGGATAGAATCTGTCACTTCCTGCAGTTCATTGCCGGGGCATAGATCCTGGAAATGAACAATCAGCTCTGCCAGAGTTTCAGTCTCAATCTCGTTAAGAAGGGCATACTGTGTATCGTAATATGTATAAAAGGTACTGCGGTTGATGCCTGCTGTCAAACACAACTCTTTAATACTGATCTTGGAGATATCTTTCTCCTGCATGAGTTCAAGTAATGCACGTTTCAGAAGTTCTATTGATAATTTCTTTCTTTTCTCAACTTTCATTTTCAATACCTCCGCTCAATACTGTTAGTTTTCTAACAATTACGACATTTGTATACTGATTTGTTGGATTTTGAACACATTTCAGAAATCTGATGGTGTACACGAAAACTGTATATATTTATAATTATAGTATAACAAGTACATGGTGTGTCAAGTTGTTCATTCAGGAGGGATTTGTATGGGAAAGAAATTGGATAATAAAATTGTACTTCTGACAGGAGCCAGCAGAGGGCTGGGAAGGGAAATGGCAGTATATCTGGCAAAAGAGGGTGCCAGGATGGTGATTTGTGCCCGCACAGAAAGCCAGCTTGAGGAGACTGCCAGGATGTGCAGGGAAGCAGGAGGAGAGGCACTTCCTGTTGTCTGTGATGTATCAGACCGGGAGCAGCTGAGAAATTTTGTGAATACTGCAGCAGAAAAATACGGAAGGATTGATGCCCTCATTAACAATGCGGCATATGAGTATTCCAAAGCCCCATTCCTTGAACAGACAGAGGAAGACCTGTTGAATGCATTTTCAACGGGAATGTTCGCAGTGTGGGATTCGATGAGGATGTGTTTTCCTTATATGAAGGAGAATGGGGGAGCCATTGTAAACATGCTTTCAGCCACATATGCGGAGGCGATCTACGGTGAAGCGTCGGCCAATGCAGACAAGGGCGGGATACGTTCCATGTCAATGGCAGCGGCCAGAGACTGGGGCAGACACAAAATCCGCGTAAATACAGTAGCACCATTTCTTGGGAAGACATTTTATGAAAATGTTCCTGAGGAATTCAGTGACTGGGTTCAGACAAGAGAAACGCATTATGCCACACCGGCCGGAGTTGAGGGAAAGCCGGAAAATGTGGCAGCTGCCGTGTCTTTTCTGATTTCGGGAGAATCTGAGTGGATCACTGGTCAGAACATTACGGTAGATGGCGGACGGTGTATTCTTTTTATCTGACGGATTTCTTTGACGATTGCTGTTTCAGGAGATGAAGGAGGTTAAAAATATGTTTGAAGATCTAAAAGGAAAAGTTGTACTGCTCACAGGAGCCAGCATGGGGCTCGGACGCCAGCAGGCCATTTATTTCTATAAGCTGGGGATGAAAGTATCGATCTGTGCAAGGCGGGAGGAAAAATTGCTGGAGGTTGTCAAGATCTGTGAAGACCTGGGCGGCGAAGGTGAGATCATGGAAGTGCCCTGTGATATCAGTAATTACGGCCAGCTGAAAGAGTATGTGGATCAGACGGTAGAAAGATTTGGGACGATTGATTTTCTTGTCAATAATGCGAATAAGGAGGCACTGCTGACACCTTTTGATGAGCAGCCGGATGATATTTTAAAGAAGGATATCTTTGTAGGATGCATGGCACACTGGAGATTGATGAAATTATGTGTACCTTACATGAAAGGGAAAAAAGCTTCTATTATTAACTATGCTTCTGGAAATTATCAGCTGGGGATGGATGGGATGGCTTCGTATGATGCTGATAAAGGAGCTATCAGAGGGCTTGCGATGGTTGCGGCAAGAGAACTTGGACAGTATGGAATCCGGGTGAACACGGTAGGCCCGGCAGCTGTCACAGATACCGTATTAAATAACACACCGCCGGAATACAGAGACTGGGTGATAAGATGTTCTTCCTGCAACGCGCTGCGGCGTATTGGGCATCCGGAAACTGATATACCGCCGGTAGTTGCCTGGCTGATGTCGGAGACAAGCGAATGGGTATCCGGTCAGAATATCAACATTGACGGAGGATCGTGTATCTACGGTATGTAAAAGAAAAGAGAGGATTGCCCTGGTGCATTTGGAAGAGAAGATGCGGGAATGAGTAGATTGGAGAGAATGGCGGTATTACAGTTTCGGGGAACTTGTAATACCGCCATTTTTCTGAGTTACAGGGCTGTGTATCTGTGGAACAATAAAAGTGGCGGCAAGGGGAATGGTATGATAACATTATAGTGATAAAGATTTATAGATGAAACATGACAGGCAGCTGTCATCTATCTTATGGTATGGTCAGGTTGCCATAGATTTCAGAGTACAGGGGAATGGGGCAGAAGGAGGAACGTATCATGATGTCAGACAGAATACCAGATCAAGAAGAGTTGGAAGAACTCGCATGAAAGCCGTTATATGAGATTTGGACAGCGCTTTGTGCGCGGATTGACGAAAAATATGAGATGGACCGTCTGTGGAATAAAGGCGGCAGAAATTGGGAGTACGAATACAAATACCGCCGGGGCGGCAAGACATTGTGCGCACTGTATGTGAGAGAAAAATGTATTGGCCTGATGATTATATTTGGAAAAGCTGAGCGAGAAAAATTCGAAGCTCAGCGGCAGGCATATTCGCAGGAGATTCAGCGCATATATGATGAGGCGGACACGTACCACGATGGGAAATGGGTAATGTTTACACCGGAGGATACGTCTATGTTTGATGATTACATGAAACTGCTGGAATTAAAAAGGAGGCCGAATGGAAAAGGCGGAAACGAATGATTTACTTTTGAATCTTAAAAAATTTCATACCACTGCATTGGGGGCGGAGCGAATTCGAAGAAATCTGTGTCTGGAGGTGGCAGACGTTGTGGCCTGGTGCCGGGAGAAGGCTTTGGAACCGGACTGTATGATAACCAGACAAGGGAAAAACTGGTATATCAGATCTTCCGGATGTGAAATTACAGTGAATGCATCAAGTTATACCATTATTACGGCACATAAGATTTCAGAAAATAAAGGAGGAGGCAGGTAATTATTTCTCGATTATAGGTTGATTATATCGATGAATAATTATAAAATGGTCATAGAGGATCTATACTGCCTTACTGATGATGGAGGCGGTGATGAGGTTACAAGCCAGGTGGATGGAGGGCGTATATCTGCTTTGGCTTTAGGGGGAAAAATGCATTGGAATATAGCGGCAGAGTGTATCTCTATCATTAATATCATTATCATATGGTTTTATTCAAGGAAAAGCAATCTTGTACCGTCACTGAAAAACTGGCTGTTTCAGCTATGTTTTTTAGTGACTTTTTGTGCCATGGTTTTTAATGTTTTATCCACGGTTATGCTGGCTTATCCGCAGCATTCACCTCCATTTCTGACGTGGCTTGTGACAACCGTTTATTTTGTAGCGACTCCGCTTATGGGGATGGCATATTTTTCTTATACAGTGGCAACAGTGTTTGAACACAGCGACAGCACTTTAAAAATTATAGCGTACACATCATTTCCGGGGATTGTCTATTTTGCATTGGTACTGTTGAATCCTTCGTTCAAGATTCTGTTTGACATTGATGAAGCAGGAGTATATTCGCAGGGACCGCTCATTGTACTGACCTATGTTATTTTTTATCTGTATTGCCTTGCGGCTGTTGTTGTCGTAGTGATACGGAAGAAATATATAGAAGTATCGATCCGCAGAATTCTCGCCGCGTTTCCGTTGATTGCCATGGCAGTAATTATTGTACAGCAGGCTTATCCGGAGGTAATTCTTTCAGGATCGGCGGCTACCAGCGCAATTTTAATTATTTATCTCTACCTGCAGAATAAGCAGAATTCGATCGATTATCTTACCGGGCTTCCGAACCGGCAGGAATTTCTGAAAATGCTGGAACTGCAGATTAAAAAATCAAATGATTTTAATATTACGGTTCTGTCGCTCCGGGGATTTAAAAGGGTCAATGATACTTACGGACAGCATAACGGGGATCTCTTTCTCCAGATGATCGGAAGATATCTGGAAAATATATCAGAGCCTCATTGTCTGTACCGGTACGGCGGAGATGAGTTTGCGATTATTTCCTATGGGCCTTTTGATGAGAGTATCGAAGCAAATGTAAAAAAGCTGGACCAGAGGATGCAGCAGACATGGATCATCGGAGAAAACAGCTGCATCATACCTGCAGTAATTGGGGTGATTGGATATCCGGAGTGTGCAGACACGGTGGAGGAGCTGATCAACGGTATTGAATTTGCAGTTTCCATGGCGAAGAGTGAGGCGGGAACGAATGTCTATTACTGTGGTCAGGAGATGTTAAATGCGATGAGGCGCCGGCAGCAGATCGTCAGTATACTTGAGAGTAATCTTCAGAATAACAGTTTTTCGGTATTTTACCAGCCGATTATTTCTACGGAAAGCGGGAGATACATAGTTGCTGAGTCACTGCTGAGGATACCAGATTCACTGATCGGGCCGCTTTATCCGAATGAATTTATTCCGATAGCGGAGGAGACCGGGATGATTATAGAGATTACATATCAGGTGTTGGACAAGGTATGTAAATTCATCAACCGGCTGACCGAATGGGATCCGGAGTTTGAAGGGGTTCATGTCAATTTCTCAGGACAGCAGTTCTCACAGATTGGCCTGGCAGAAAAAGTAGAAGAGATTATCCGAAGGAATGGTACGCCATTTTCCAAGATTAAAATTGAGATTACCGAGAGTATTCTTGCTGAAAATGCGGATGTGGTAGCTGAATTTGCGGAAGAGATGCAGAAAAAAGGTGTCTTAATTGAACTCGATGACTTTGGGACAGGATATTCGAATATTGTATCAGTTATGAATACTCCGCTTGATACGGTAAAACTTGATAAAAGCCTGATATGGTCGGCGATGGAACGAAAAGAGGCGGCTGCCATGGTGAAGAGTCTGACGACAGTGTTTCATGAGATGGGGCTGCAGGTGCTGGCTGAGGGAGTGGAGGATGAAGAACAGGCAGCATTTGTGAAAAACTGTGGTATGGATCTTATTCAGGGATTTTATTTCTCCAGGCCGCTGCCGGAGGAAGAAGCGTATACGTTTATTAAGGAACAAAGCAGTTCATAGAGATGGGATTATGGGGCGGTACGTCAGTGGATACTTGGCTGATGTACCGCCTGAAGTTTTCATATGGGGCAACGGGTGATTTTATCTTGACTTGTTAATACTACTGATGTAAGATTAAGTAAAAATATAAAAATAATGGTTACATATATTTTTTTACATTTAAATCCTACAAATGTAAGATATTGGAGAGTCTATGTTGAAGAAAAGAAAATTTATGATTATTGTATTGCTAAGTGCTTTGCTCATGGCTGGATGTGAAAGAGGGAATGAGGCGGCAGGCAGAGATCATGCGGTACAGAGTGGGAAGAAGGAACTTTACAGAGAATCAGAAGCAATTGCGGAAAATTACCGGGAGATATATGAGCAGGCGGTAAAAACAGGAACGCTTGGAACATTGGAAAATGTTGAGGAGATTGTATCATATCTTGGAAACCTGGGTTATACAGCAGTTGATAAAGAGAATCAGGTAGATATGGTGAATGCCAAAAGAGTAGAGGAATTCAACCATAAAGTGGAAGAAAAGAAACTGGCAGATTTAATGGTTATTTCAGTGATGGAGGATGGCGGTTTTATCAGATATGACCTGAAAACAGAGGAAGGAAAAATTTCGGTGACACAGAGCCTGCTGTCGTGGAATGAAGGTCATCCGGAATCGGATTACAGCAAAGAATATCCGGCATACACGTGGGACTATTCTGACAGCGGATATCTGTTTTTCGAACAATACAGGCCCGCGGGATATGACGGCCCTTCAGGTCATACAGCAATCCGGGTACAGCCTCTTGACCGGAAATGCCGGGAATTGAACCGGAAATATATTCTGCCTGTGAGTTATCATCTGAATAATATGTTTATTACAGATTGGAATGAGGAGGAGTTTCGGGATCTGGATTTTTATGATCTGTTCCATCCGATGTATGAGATGAAATATGGAAAGGAATTTCCTTACACGTATACTTATACAGGTGATTTTTATGAAATACCGGAGAATGAATTTGAGGATTTATTTATGACATACTTTCAAATGGACAGCAGTGTTCTACGTCAGAGAACGACGTATTTTGCGGAAAATCATACGTATCAGTACAGGCCGAGGGGACGGTATGATTTCGGCACTACCGCCAACATTCCTTATCCCGAAGTAACTGATTATGAGGAAAATGAAGACGGAACACTCAAGCTTACCGTCTGTGCTGTCTGGCCGCAGAAAAATACTGCCAAAGCTCTTTTGAGTGAGGTTGTGATCCGGCCTCTCTCGGAGGAACGTTTCCAGTATGTTTCAAACCAGATCATTCCGACAGAGGGGCAGATGGAACCTGCCTGGTATGAGAGAAGACTGACGAAGGAAGAATGGGAACAACTGGCTCCATAGGAGAATCGGAAGCTATGGAGCGCAGTCTGTGTCCGGAGGTACCGGCATCCGGGAATAGAACGTGTAATTATTTCTTCCGGCCCGTTTCGTACAATAGAGAGCTTCATCGGCGTGCTGGTATAACTCCATAAACTGTTTCCCGTCATAAGGGTACAGAGAGATCCCTACACTGATTGAAAAACTGACAGTTCCTTCTGCCGTGTCACAGCAAAGGGGAGCAGTTAACTGCAGAGCCTTCTCGCGGACGGTCTTTGGATCCGTAAAGTCTTTCATAAGGATGATGAATTCATCTCCGCCCATTCTGCCGATGATGTCTGTTTTGAAGAAACAGCTCTCAAGCCGCCTGGCCAGTTTCTTCAGTACGATATCACCGACAACATGGCCGTATTGGTCATTGATGTTCTTAAAACAGTCAATGTCAATCAGAAACAGGGCATGTTTTTTATTCCGGCTGCCATGTTCCAGCGTATGGATGATTTCTGTTTCGGCACAGCCTCTGTTAAGAATTCCGGTCAGGCCGTCAAGCCTTGCCAGCTTTTCCAGTGTGTTTCGTACACGTTTCTGCTCGCGGAAGCGGAGAACGATAATAATAATCAGGAGTACTGTCATGATAAGGATCAGCTTCAGAGCAAGAAGATAACCTATATGCTCTAACTGGATTGACTGTGTTCTAAGTACGCTCACACGTGCCATCACAATTACATACCAGTGATTATAACGGATGGGTGCATAGGAACAATAACGCTCCGTATCCTGGACATAATAGGAGGAAAAACCATCCGTTCCTTTCTGAAAATCTTCACGCATTCCCTCGGCGGAGTTGTTGGAGAAAATAATATTAGATTCAATGAGCGAATCAATGACATTTAGTCCGAGCTGGTTTTTATGATCTTCAGTCTGACGGCCAAGAACTGTGGTGCCGTCGTCTGACAGAAGGGCGATTTCAGCAGAACCGCCAAGAAATTCATTCTGAAACAGGGTGTAAAAGCGTTCGGTATGATAGGCCGAAATTAAAACCCCTTTCTGTCTGCCAAAGTCTGCCGGCACGGCAATTCCGAACAACACCTGTTTCAGTTTGTCCGAATACCATGACTTTGTGAATGTAGTTGAGGTGATTCCCTGGAGTGAGTGATAATCCCATGATGTCTCAGCAGAATCCGGGGATAATTCCCCCGCATAGCTGGAGAAAAGCCTTCCATCGGGAGTAAGATAGAATGCTTCATCGACATGGCCATTCTGTGCATAAGACTGGAGTGTCTGTGTAATCTGGTCACTTGAATTGTAGTCATCATCTGACATAAAAATGACAGCAGTCTCTGCCAGCTGCTTTAGATAGTCAATTTCATTATTAATCTGGTTAATACAGTTCTCTTCGATTGCTTCGATCTGGTTTTTCATATCATTTTTGACTTCACGGTCAACCCGGGTGCGGAAATCCATGAATGTACAGAAAATTAAAATCACTGCAATGATAATTGCAGGGCAGATCAGGTTCTGTTCACGAAATAATTTTTTGCTCATAGCGGCTCCTTAGCAGTAAGCAGTACCAGTTAGCACAGGCACAAATTCATATGACTTTATTATACTACCGCAGAATCTTTTTTGTCCATCTGTTAACATAAGGATCATAAAAAATGCGGGGAAAAAGAAAATGAGTATCTAAAGCGGTAATAGCAGGAAGAGTCTTTCTTGACAAATAAAGATGTGAATGTTATTCTGGTAAAGTTCAATTATGAAAAGTTGCCAAAGGCTATAAGTTTTTCTGTTTCTGAGATAAACAGAAGAATCTTATAGCTTTTTTTGTGGTAAAGGAGGAGAATTTATGGATAAAAGTATTGAAGCTATGGGGAAGAAACCGATTTTGCCGCTTCTGCTTTCCATGTCATTTCCGCCAATGCTGTCAATGCTTATACAGTCGATGTATAATATTATTGACAGTATATTTGTGGCAAGGCTTGGGGAGGATGCGCTGACGGCTGTGTCTCTGGCATTCCCGCTTCAGAACCTGGTGCTTTCTGTGGCGGTAGGTCTTGGCGTAGGGTTAAATGCTGTGATTGCCAGGAATCTTGGGGCTGGTGATGTAAAAGAGGCAGAGAATGCTGCTGCCCACGGAATGGTGTTGACAGCGGTGCATTCGGTGATGTTTGTGTTGATCGGTCTGTTTCTGACGAAACCGTTTTTTCATATGTTTACAAAAAATGAGGCAGTATTTACGATGGGGTGTCAGTATACTTATCTTGTGATCTGCTTTTCTGCAGGAAGCTTATTCCACATTGCGGTTGAGAAGATGTTTCAATCTACCGGGAGTATGGTCATACCGATGCTGATGCAGGGATTTGGTGCGATTGTCAATATTATACTGGATCCGATTATGATTTTTGGACTGCTGGGATTTCCGGCGATGGGAGTCACCGGGGCAGCAGCAGCGACGCTGATCGGGCAGTTTTCGGCGTGTATCCTGTCGGTTCTTCTGTTTCTGAAAAAAGGCAAAATTAAGCTTCATCTGAGAGGATTCAGGTTTCGGAAAAATACAGTCAGAAATATTTATTCCGTGGCAGTGCCATCTGCTGTCATGTCGTCGCTTTCGTCAATTTTAGTAGGGACACTCAATGGCATATTATCATCGGTTTCACAGACAGCAGTTGCGGTGCTGGGGATTTATTTCAAACTGCAGACATTTGTCTATATGCCGGCCAATGGTGTTGTGCAGGGGCTGCGCCCGATCATCAGCTACAATTATGGAGCGGGGGATCGGAGACGGCTGACGGCCACGATTAAGACGGCATGTTGTGTCATCGCAGGAATTATGTGCGCCGGCATGGTGCTGTTCATAGGGTTTCCGGAACAGATTATGCGGATGTTTGACGCGGGTAAAATGATGGAAGAAATGGGGATCCTGGCACTCAGAATCATCAGCATGGGATTTCTTGTATCTGCACTTGGAATCACATTCTCGGGAACCTTCGAAGCGTTGGGTCTGGGATTTCATTCTCTTGTCATCTCGCTGCTCAGACAGTTTATCATTACGATTCCGCTTTCTGTCCTTCTGATCCAAACGGCGGGAGTCACGGGAGTCTGGATTTCCTTTCCTGTGGCTGAGGCAATTGCGGCGGTGGCAGCAGTGATTTTATTCCTGTATGTGTGGAGAAAAAAGATAATGCCGTTTCTATGCGCTCAGGGAAAAGAAGAGAAAGGGGACATGAAATAATGGAAGTCTGTTTTTATTCAGCGGAGGAAGAAAGAGAACTGAAGTATGCAGTGATTGTTTCAAGATATGAGGGACAATGGGTACTCTGTAAACATAAAGAGCGCACAACATGGGAATTTCCGGGCGGACATATTGAAGAGGGAGAAGAAGCAATTGCGGCGGCGAAAAGAGAACTTTACGAAGAGACCGGCGCAGTACGCTATGAGATTGTGCCGATCTGTATCTATGGTGTGAAAGATGAGGAAGAAGAATCATTTGGATTGCTGTGCTTTGCAGAAATCACGGAATTCGGGCCGCTTCCAGAGATGGAGATTGAAAAAGCCGAACTTTTTGAGGAGCTGCCAAAGAACTGGACGTATCCGCTGATCCAGCCGTATTTATTAAAGAAAGTCGGAGATTTTCTGATGAAAAAAGAGTAAAAGAGCTACTTCCGGACGGAGGAAGGTGTACAGCCATAAATTTTCTTAAACGTCTGGTTGAATAGCTTCTGATTTGTAAATCCGTTTCGTTCCATGATCTGCTGAATTGAATCGTTTGTCTCGATCAGATCCTGATAGACATGGATGATCCGGACCTCATTTATATAATCCAGGAAAGAGAGTCCCATACTCTTTTTAAAAAAACGGCAGAAATATTCTTTGTTCAGACAGAGGTGGTCACTGATCTCGCGAAGAGAGATTGGATGCTGAAAATGGGTATCCACATAATCTGTGATCTGTACAAGACGGTCAAGTGTCTTTGGATTGCTGTCGGTGGGCAGAGTTTGAGCCTTGACTGAAAAGTTCCGGATGAGTTTTGCAAGTACCTGCAGGATAATGCCTTCTGTCTCCATCTGAAAAGTAGGGGCTTCTTCCATATAGAGGCGTGTCAGGTCATCCATCATCTGGCAAAGTTTCAGATAATCAGGAAATTGTCCATCGGAAATCAGTTCTGGGGTGCACTGAATCTGATAGGAATCGATGTCCGGCAGATATCTGCGCATTGCTTTTTTGCTGATGTGGATACAGATGTACATCGCTGTAGGATGGTAACAGTGCGTGCTGTGCACCTGACAGGATTCCACGACGATCAGCTGGCGTTTCTTCATTTTCTGGGATTTGCCGGCGATCGTAATGTCAGTATCGCCATTTAAAGCATAGAGAAGTTCAAGCTCATAATGCCAGTGGGGCGGATGATAGCCGCCCGGAGTAGTCTGATAGGATAAGTGAATTCCGGAAAGGCTGGAAGTATCAATCAATTCAAAATATGCGTCTGCCATGCGGGCCTCCTGTAGAATTATATTGCTTAGGCATGTATCAAAAAGAGCATATAATATCAGATGAAAAAAGTCAATATCGACGTAAAAAAGGTCAATATCAAATCTGGTTGCCAGCGGAATAAAATAGTAAAATGCAAATGTAATCGGTTCACATTGTTTTGAAAAGGAGAATAAAACATGAGTTCAGTTGCATTAAAGACTGCTTCAAATACGAAAACAGGTAAGAAGGATACAGAGACAAAAACAAAGGACAGTTTATCTGTAAAATTCAAAAAATATATTATGGCAAATCTTCCCATGATCTGTGGCGGGATTCTCGCTATGAACGGACAGACAAATGGCTATTACACATACAAAATGCTGTTGAAATAAACAGCTGAATAAAAATAATTTAATGAAAAGATGTCCAACGATTCAATTCGGAGGGCATCTTTTTGTGTTATAATATTATGAATCAATTTTAAATACACTCAAAATGCAGGGAAAAACAGAAAGCAGGGTACATGGAAATAAAGAATGACGATTTCAAACAGTATCAATTATCATCAGAAATTACAGAAGCGCTTTTGCTTCTTGGATATAAAACTCCGACAAAAGTCCAAAAGGAAGTAATTCCGCTGATTTTGAAGGGGAAAGATATCGCGGCGAAATCACAGACCGGAACCGGGAAAACAGCAGCCTTTGCGATCCCTGCCTGTGAAATGGCAAAGTGGGAAGAGAATCTTCCGCAGATTCTTGTGCTGGAGCCGACAAGGGAGCTGTCTGTGCAGGTGCGGGATGAAATTTTCTATATCGGCAGGAAGAAACGTCTGAAGGTACCGGCAGTGTTCGGCGGATTTCCGATTGATAAGCAGATTCAGACATTAAAGCAAAAGTCTCATATTGTGGTCGGGACACCGGGACGGGTGATGGATCATATCCGGAGAGATACGCTGAAGCTTTCCAAGGTTCGGATGCTTGTGATTGATGAGGCGGACCTTATGCTGGATATGGGGTTTCTGGAGGAGGTACGCCAGATCATAGAAAAACTCCCGGCGAACCGCCAGATTCTGCTGTTCTCAGCGACACTGGGGGAACGGATCGGGGAACTGGTGTCGGAATATCTGTCAGATGCAGTTTATGTGATTCTTGAGGATGAGAAGAAGACAGCGGAGCTGGTAGAGCAGAACGTATGTCAGGCTGATTCAGAAGAAAAGTATGACATTTTCCTGGACATACTGATCAAAGAGAATCCGGAAAGCTGCATGATTTTCTGCGGTACAAGGGAGATGGTAAATGTACTGTACCACAAGCTTCTGAGAGAAAAGGCGGCCTGCGGAATGCTGCACGGTGAGATGGATCAAAGAGACCGGCTTCGGACAATTGAAGATTTCAGATCCGGAAGATTCCGCTGTCTGATTGCCACCGATGTTGCGGCACGCGGGATTGATTTTGACCAGATTACCCATGTGATCAATTACGACTTTCCTACGGGGCGGGAGACTTATGTACACAGAATTGGACGTACCGGAAGAAATGGAAAACATGGAAAAGCCATCAGCCTGGTGACAGCGGATGACCTCAGAATGAAAAAAATGGTTGAAGAGTATCTTGGTACGGAGATTCCCGAGATGGATCGTCCGGTCAGGGAAGAAGCAGATGAGAAGGCATTTTGGAAAAGCCAGAAACAGCCGCGCGGCAGAAGACAGAGTAAGGGAGCCGCATTAAATAATGGCATTACAAGACTTTCTGTCGGAGGTGGGAAAAAATCAAAAATGAGGGCGGTAGATATCGTCGGGACAATCTGCAGTATCGATGGAATTGAAGCCTCGGATATAGGAATTATTGATATCCGGGACAGTCTGACGCATGTGGAAATCCTGAATGGGAAAGGGAAACTTGTGCTGGAAGCGTTACAGACAAAAACTATAAAGGGGAAAATACGAAAAGTGCGGATCACCAGAAATTGAGAGAGGAGAATCAAAGATGAGTCATTTAGAGGATGCATGTCTGGTATGCGGAAAACCACTGGAATATTTCACGGAAGATCAGGAGATGGAATGTGTGTTCTGCCACCGGAAATTTCAGAGTAAGGCGAAGTGTATGGAGGGGCATTATGTCTGCGATGAATGCCACGAGGCGCAGGGAGTCAGCTCTATTATTGAATATTGTATGAAGTCAGAGTCTAAGAATCCGATCGGGATGATTCAGGAGATGATGGAGAATCCTTATATCTATATGCATGGACCGGAGCACCATATTATGGCCGGGGCAGCATTGATTACAGCATATTATAATGCAGGAGGAGAGATCGGTCTGGAGAAATCGCTTGCCGAGATGGAAAAGCGGGGAAAGCAGGTACCGGGAGGCTCCTGCGGATTCTGGGGAAGCTGCGGGGCCGGAATCAGTACGGGAATGTTTGTAAGCATCGTGACCGGAGCCACCCCTCTTTCCAGAGAAGAGTGGGGGCTTGCCAACCGGATGACTGCAAAGTCACTGGAAGCCATCGGGATGGCAGGAGGACCGCGCTGCTGTAAAAGAAATACATTTCTTGCGGTACTTTCAGCAGTGGAATTTGCAGAAGAAAATCTTGGAATCCGGATGGAAGTCCCTGAACATATCAAATGTACATTTTCAAGATATAACAGGCAATGTCTTGGCGTGAAATGTCCGTTTCATCAAAACAGACAAATATGATCCTGTCAGGGGAGAAGGCTGTCAAGCTTAGTCATCGCTCTTGGAATTGCATCCCTGGAAGTTTTCCATGGTTCATCTTTGAAACGGTAATCGAATTTGTCAATGAACCAGCTGACATCGTCACAGACCCGTTTCATATTCTCGAGATAGAGGCGGTTCAGTTCCGTAACAAACTGCCTAAGTAATTCGCCGCTTAACTGGGAAGGGGCCATGCGGTAAAGCATCTCATAGTGGCTGGTGCAGAACCCTTTGCTCTGACCAAACAGCGCCCGGAAATCGGCATCCTTTTTATAGAGATAAAAGATGGTCACCTGGTATCTTTCGAACATGGAATCAATCTGATCACATACGAAGCAGGAGTGGTTCAGATGATCCAGATAATCAGAAAGCTCGGATGGTTCCGCTTTCTTTTTGAAAAAGGAAGCCTGTTTTACCGGAGAATTCTGCCGGGATTCTACTTCACGGATGACATGCTCCATGTGTGTTTTCAGCATCCATGCAAGTCCAAGCCGGTCTTCGCCTTCGGAAAGCATGCGGACATGACGCTCACAGAAACCGGCCAGATTGCTCTTGGCACGCTGTTCTTCGACCATGTACCCGGACATTGTAAAACGGAGTGCATCGGTTTCCAGCTGGCGGTACATGACGCAGAGGGGACATTCGCAGTCTTCACGGAACGCGTCATTGACAGGGATGGTATAAAGTTTTTCTTTCATAAGTTTGTCTCTCTTTCGTTCGAAGTATTTCTTACGGCTATTATACAACAAAATGAAGGGGCAGGGAGGCTAATTCAAGAAAAATCAACCGGAAGCCGTGAAGAAAGGCAGATAAGAAAGATAAGAAGCTGCTTTACAGCCGGCACGTTCTTAGGTACAATAGATACATTGCGATGAAAAATACGAGAGTTTAACAATAGAGAGGAACGAAAGAATATGGAAAAAGCAATTGTCCGGATAAAAAAAGGAGAAGGACGCACACTAAAATCCGGCGGAATGTGGGTATATGATAATGAGATAGAGAAAATAGAAGGAGACTTTGAGGATGGAGACCTTGTGCAGGTCGAAGACTTCGACGGCTATTTTCTTGGGACTGGCTTCATTAATACGAAATCAAAGATTACAGTCCGGATTCTGGCACGAAAAAAGCAGACAGAAATCAATGATGAATTTCTGGAAATGCGTGTGAGAAATGCCTGGGAGTACCGTAAAAATACGGTAGATACTTCGAGCTGCCGGGTGATTTTTGGAGAAGCAGACTATCTGCCCGGCCTTGTGGTGGATAAATTTGCAGATGTTCTCGTCGTGGAATCTCTGGCTCTGGGAATTGACAGGATGAAAATGACAATTCTGGAGAAGCTTCAGAAAGTTCTGAAGGAAGACGGAGTCAATATCCGTGGAATCTACGAGCGGAGTGATGCGAAAGTCCGTCTTCAGGAGGGCATGGAGCGCACGAAAGGATTTCTCACAGAGTCGTTTGATACGAAGGTAGAGATCGTGGAAAATGGTGTGAAGTATATAGTTGATGTAGAGGACGGCCAGAAGACAGGCTTCTTTCTCGACCAGAAATACAACCGTCTTGCAATCCAGCGCCTATGTAAAGGGAAGAAAGTACTCGACTGCTTTACACATACGGGTTCTTTCGCGCTGAATGCAGGAATTGCAGGGGCAAAAGAAGTGCTGGGAGTGGATGCGTCTGAACTTGGAATTGAACAGGCAAGAGAAAATGCAAAATTAAATGGCCTCGATGAAACGGTGGCTTTTACCTGCCGTGATGTGTTTGAACTGCTCCCGGAACTGGAACAAACGGAGGAAAAGTTCGATGTTGTAATCCTGGATCCGCCTGCGTTTACGAAGTCAAGAAAGTCCATTAAAAATGCGGTTCGCGGTTACCGTGAGATTAATCTGCGGGGGATGAAGCTTGTAAAAGACGGGGGATATCTGGCAACCTGTTCCTGTTCTCATTTTATGGATCAGGAACTGTTCGCAAAGACAATCCGCGAGGCTGCCAATAACGTGCACAAGAGACTCCGCCAGGTAGAATTCCGTACACAGGCAGCAGACCACCCGATCCTCTGGGCAGCAGGTGAGTCTTATTATCTGAAATTTTATATCTTCCAGGTGTGCGATGAAAAGTAAATAATTTAAAAAGTGAGAATGATGTAAGCGGCGTAAAGACCAGACAGAAACTTTATGCCGCATTTATCATATGCGCAATTCTTTGGTAAGGTAACATCGGCTGTTATCATTTCTTTTTATCATACATCATAAGGAAAGGAGCTGGCTTTGGAGTGAGGATACTGAAGAAAATATTGGTTATTGTCCTTTCAGTGGCATTTATAATCAGTGCATCTGTGTTTTATGCCTTTAAAATCGAGCCATACAGGATCAAGGTAAATAAATACACCTTAAATGAGCAGGAAAGTGATAAGTCATCTGTTAAGATCATACAGATTTCTGATTTGCACCTGAAGGAAGACTATACGTATGAAAATCTGCGCAGGATTGTCAGCCACATTAACAGCCAGTCACCGGATATTGTTCTGTTCACAGGGGATTTGTATGACAATTATGCCAAATACCGTGATGACGAGAATGTGATAGCAGAGTTTAGCAGGATTGATGCCAGATATGATAAAATTGCAGTGTGGGGCAACCATGATTATGGCGGAGGAGCTTCCAGGCAGTATGCGTCGATTATGGAAAGAGCAGGATTTCAGCTGCTGAAAAATGAGAATCTGCACATCTCATTGGAGAACGGCAAAGAGCTGTTATTTACCGGACTCGATGATTCACTGCTGGGGAATCCCGATCTCCCGGATGAGGAGCCAGATCACAGCTCTGAATACCGGATCCTTCTTACACATGAACCGGATGTTGTTACAAAATATCTGAATTACAAGTATGATGTTATTTTCAGCGGACACAGCCACGGCGGACAGATCAATGTCCCGTTTCTGCCCTTCATCAATGACAGGGCTGTCGCCGCCACTGCACTTTCCTCAAGGTATACCGGAGGAATGTATACGCTGGAAGGTCAGGGAACGTTATATGTAAGTACCGGAATTGGGACAACACATATATCAGCAAGATTTGGAGTGGTTCCTGAAATTGCGGTATTTCATCTGTATTTATGATTTGCGGAGAAGGAGATATGAAAATCTGGCCTGATTTTCTCTGTCCGGTGGGACTGGGAGGATTGAAACGTATTTAAGAGGATGAAAAATATTGAAAATAGAGGATAAGAATATGAAAGAAGAAAAACAGATGTTATGTAAAGCCGCGAAAAAATGCGGAGGCTGCCAGTTCCAGGGAGTGCCTTATGAGGCACAGCTTCGGACAAAGCAGAAGAAAGTGGCGGAATTGCTTGGGCAATTTGGAAAAGTAAGCCCGATCATCGGGATGAAAGATCCTTATCACTACCGGAATAAGGTACATGCAGTGTTCGACAGAGACCGCAGAGGAAATATCATTTCCGGTGTCTATCAGGCAAATACGCACATTGTAGTGCCGGTTGAAAATTGTATGATTGAGGATGAAAAATGCGGAGAGATTATCGCAACAATCAGAGGGCTGCTGAAATCATTCAAGATTAAAACATATGATGAAGATACGGGGTATGGACTTCTGCGCCATGTTCTCGTCCGCAGGGGATTTGCGACAGGACAGATCATGGTTGTGCTCGTTCTCGGTTCGCCGATTCTTCCGTCAAAGAATAATTTTGTAAAGGCATTGAGAAAAGAACATCCTGAAATCAGCACTGTAATCGTAAATGTAAATGATAAAAAGACAAGCATGGTTCTGGGGGACAAAGAAAAGACAATCTATGGGAAAGGATACATCGAGGATGTACTCTGCGGATGCACCTTCCGTATCTCTCCCAAATCATTCTATCAGGTCAACCCGGTGCAGACGGAGGTTCTCTATCAGAAGGCGGTCGAATATGCCGGCCTTACAGGCAAAGAAAAAGTGATCGATGCATACTGCGGAATCGGAACGATCGGTATCGTTGCTTCTAAATACGCCAAAGAAGTAATCGGAGTTGAGTTAAATGCGGATGCAGTCCGTGACGCAAGGGTCAATGCGAAGCGAAATGAGATCAAAAACATACATTTCACACAGGGAGATGCCGGGAAATTCATGGTGGCATTGGCCAAGGAAAATGAGGCAGTTGATGTTGTATTTATGGATCCGCCGAGAGCCGGCAGTGATGAAGCATTTTTATCTTCTGTTGTGAAACTGGGGCCAAAGAAAGTGGTGTATATCTCCTGTAATCCGCAGACGCTGAAACGGGATTTGAAGTACCTGACGAAGAATGGGTATCAGGTGAGGAGGATGCAGCCGGTGGATATGTTTGGGTTCACGGAACATGTGGAGACAGTGGCGTTGCTGGAGCGGAAAGGCAAAAGATATATTCTGGGGTAAAAGTTTGTATAACATAAGCTAATGGTTGTTAAAAAATTTTGAATAAAAGGAAGAATCAAACTACAATACGAGATTAATAAATTCACTTTGACTGATTTTTATATCACTATAATATAAACGCTCAGAACGTGAAGAATAAATCTTTTCGGGGAATTCTGTTCTATCTTTGTATAAACCATAATGCAATTGTCTATAACAAATAGGCATTGACAAATTATATTTGTATATACATCAAGGTTATTTTGGAATAGAGTTTCTCTTTTCATCGGTATTGCATGATGTCCTTCCATGTATGGGTGAATATTAGCTGCGGCAATATAAGTCTGGTATTCTGTATTAATTTCGCTTACATATCATGTGGCTTCAATCTATCGAAATCTGATGTTTTGGATGGTGGATTAATAAAAGTATCTGAGAGCGGGATTGTGGTGACGGTGTTTTGGATGGGATTGAGATAGAGTATAATATGGAGGCAATGGCGTAATAGAAAACAGCTCAACTATGAACAAGGAAGGTATTTGTCTCAGTTGGTCTTTTTGATGTAGTGAAATTGGCAAAGTTGTGATATTACTTATGTAGAAAAGTTGTCGTACTATATTGAAAGGGTAATAGCTAATAATCCATTGACATAAAAAAAGGATTTGCGTATAATAATAGTAGAAGAAAAGCGTGCTTTTCTAGTGGGCTAACACTTAAATCTGATATTTTTACCAATCAAGTGGTTGGTCGTTGGCGGACAACACTAAAATCCGATATCTTTACCAGTTTTGACTGGTCGTTGGCAGACAACACTAAAATTAGCCACAAAGAGAGAGTATATAGCACAGTGGTGTTATTACTCTCTCTTTAAATTTATAGAGGAGAATAACCCGAATTATGAAATTTACAAAGGAAGATGCAAAAAGAATCGTGTTAAATTGCGCAAAGCAATATCAGCAAAGGCTCCTCAATAAGAAGATGATTATTATTTACCGTGAGAGAAAGAATAATACGATTCAATTTATCGAAGTCGCTTTTTATGAAAAAAATTATCAGCATTTGACTGGCTTGGAGTTGGTTGACAAAAATGGAAATGTGATACAGCATCAGTCAGTGAATTTTTATAGAAAATGTGTTGAAAATAAACTGGGAATTGATGAATTCCGGTTCAAAACAGATGGAACTACTCAGTTGAAGTTGTTGGCGTTGCCTGTTTTGATGAATATAGCGAAAATAACCAAAATTACGGGTGACTATAATAATGTACGTCCATATCTGCTGGTTGACAAAGTAATGGGTGGTGTTAATTTCTGCTTGGGGCTTAGTAAAGAAAACGATACATATGTTCCATCATCGGCATTGCTTGAAGATATTAAGAAACTGACAGATACACCATCTCAGGTGTTGGCCATTTTAGAAAAGGAAAAAGGTGAGAACGTATATAAAACCGTAAAACACGTAGCAAAGGGATTGAATCTAAATAATCTACTGTTGCCAGACGAGATCAATGCTATAGTTAATTTAGAAAAGTATGTTTATAAAGGTAAATAGGGATAGTCTTAGATATTCTAGGGGACAGGGTGAGTAACAACTGCAAAGCGAAATGCATAGATGGATATGCCAAGTACCTTATCTGAGAAGAAACAGATGAAGAAGGTGTGCCTGGAAGCCATATGCAGGCAGTGTATTAACAGGGACAATACTTTTGTCATGTAGTATAAAAGACAACTTTCACCGCGTGTGGAAACTGTCACGCTTCTCGTGCGGAAACCTTGATTCCAGGCAGGATTGCGGGAATATTTAAAGAAAATAGAGTTGTGTTTTAACGGAAAGTGAGATGGATAAGTTTCCCCGGAGGTAAGGTGGGGTAAATGTTTAGAGAGGGTTTTGCCCCGCTAAAATATAGTAAACTGAACTTGGCCGAAAATTTGAATCTGAGGTGATAACAATATGATACTAGAAACGGAGAGGTCGTATTTACGAGAGATGAAACAATCTGATTTCGAATCTTTATGCAGGATATTACAGGATGAGGAAACTATGTACGCTTACGAAGGGGCGTTTAGTGATACTGAAGTGCAGGAATGGCTGGATAGACAGATTTTCCGTTATCAAAAATGGAACTTTGGTTTATGGGCAGTTATCCTTAAAGAGACGGATGAAGTGATTGGTCAATGCGGACTTACGATGCAGCAGTGGAAAGGTGAGGAAGTGCTTGAAATCGGTTATCTTTTTGAACGGCTATATTGGCATAAAGGGTATGCTACCGAAGCAGCAATGGCCTGTAAAAAATATGCGTTTGAAATATTAAAAGCGGATGAAGTCTGCTCTATTATCAGAGATACCAATGTTGCATCTCAAAATGTAGCCATAAGAAACGGTATGACAATGACAGACACTTGGACAAAACATTATAAAGGCGTTGATATGCCGCATTACCGCTATATCGTATATCGCTGACGCGTCCAGTCTGCTGAACTAAATGAGTTATATCAACCATTACTCGAATACAAGTCAAGGTATAATAGATAAAATTGCCAGGGGTTATGAGATTGAAGGAGTATAATATTTAATTTGAAGATGATTGGAGCATGAGATATGAGCATATATTTTTATGGCTGTATTACTATGGATGGGTATCTTGCTGACAAAGCCCATAATTTAGATTGGCTTTATCAAACTGGCACTACAGCGGAAACAGACTATGAAGAGTTTTATAAAAAAATGGATATTACGATTATGGGTAAAAGAACATTTAATGAAATAGAAAAGGCAGAAAATATTGAGGATTTCTATCCGACTACTCAAAATTATGTTTTTACCCATGCCAATGATTTGTCTCAAAATGGATTCATATCCATAAATGATGATGTTGTAGAATTTGTAAAACAGATAGACAAAGACAAGAATATCTGGATTATCGGCGGCAACACGATATTGAGACCGCTGTTGAATAATAACATGGTTGACCATATTATAATGCAGGTTGCACCTGTATTATTGGGGACAGGAATTCCTCTGTTTACGCAAAAAGAGGAATTAAAACGTTTTCGGCTGAAATCTGTAAAAAAATATGGACAGTTTGCGGAATTAGTTTATGAAAATGGAAGGTATGAAACGCAATCTAGATAAGGGGAGAAAAGGAAGAAAAAACTTGATCTTCTTGACATAAAATTTTTATTCAATTATGCTTCTCTTAGAGTTACCGGTGGCTCTCACTAATCAAAAAAGGAGAGCGAAAATGTATCATGCCAGATTTAGGGGAACCCATTATGAGATAGGATTCAAATGGGGAACTCAATTATTTAAGTACGGAAAATTTATATTAAACAATGTGCCGTTTCCAATTTCACAGGAGAGAAAATCTTTTGCGAAACAGTGCCGGCCATTTTATGAAAAGTGGTATCCGGAGGTACTTCAGGAAATAGAAGGAATCGCAGAAGGACAGAAGACAGAGAGGGATAAACTGGAGGCTGTATTGTTCAGCATGTACTGCATTATGCCGGAAAATAAATGTTCCTGTTTTGCGTTTCGGGATGGACAACACATCGTGCTTGCCAGAAACAGTGATTTTTTGACGGAGACGGAGAAATTGAACATGAATTGTATTTATCAATTGAATGATGGATGTAATTCATTTCAGGGGAATACCACCGCATTTGTGGAGATGGAAGACGGGATCAATGAGCATGGCCTTGCAATTGGATTGACATCCGTCTATCCGAAAAAGCTGGGATATGGATTGAATGCCGGGATGCTGCTTCGGTATGGATTGGAGAAATGCAGGTCGGTGAATGAGTTTATCGAGGTGTTGAGACAGATTCCCATTGCATCAAGCCAGACATTTACGGCAGTTGACCCAACCGGGACAGCGGTTGTCATAGAATGTAATGCTGAGAAGATGGAAGTCTGCTATGTAGATGAAAAAAACAGGTTTGTTTCTGCTGTGAATGCATTTCATCTGGATGGCATGAAGACGTACCGGGTCAGGGAAATTGATGACTGGAATGCAGAAGAAAGATATAAAACCATAGATGCCGCATTTTGTCAGGAGAGAGTAAAAGAGGCAATTCCTTATGCAATGGATGTACTAAGAGGGAAATATGGTTTTATCTGTCAGTATGATAGAAAGGCAGGAAAGGATACGGTATGGTCCGTAATCTATGATGTTGGTAGTAAAAAAATTTATCGGTGTGAGGGGAATCCGTCACGGAAGCAATATGCGGAGGACAGCCGGTTTATATTTTAACAAATAACGATACAATGTGTTTCATGATACTTTGCAGGAGAATGATTTATGGACTATACAATACGGGAAATCAGAAAATCGGAATATCCTTTGCTGGCAGACTTTTTATACGAGGCTGTTTTTCTGCCGGAAGGAATGGACTCACCGCCAAAATCAATCGTTGCCAGTCCCGAGTTGCAGGTATATATTGAACGGTTTGGAGAGTTAAAAGATGACCAGTGCCTGGTTGCGGAAGTAAATGGAAGTGTGATAGGTGCCGTCTGGGTTCGTATTATGAACGACTACGGACATGTTGATCGTAAGACTCCATCACTGGCAATCTCAATTTATGAAGAGTACCGGGGATCAGGGATTGGAACAGCAATGATGACATCGATGATTGCCAGACTCAAAAAAAGTGGATATGAGAAGGTGTCTTTATCAGTTCAGAAGTCGAACTATGCGGCAAGGATGTATGAGAAACTCGGCTTTGAAATAGTAAGTGAAAACAGCGAAGAATACATTATGGTAAAGCAGCTGTAATAAACTCTGGAGAGGTTTTGCTTTTTGCATACATTTGTTAAACCATTACATATGTTCAGGCATTACGCAGACGAAATAAAACAGGGGTATGACCATGTCTTTTGGCATGTTCATACCCCTGTTCAATATTATCCTGAGTAGAATAAAAATCTTAAATTGTGAATGTCATTTATAAAGTGAAAATTAGGTACACTTCATTATCCATTATATATTTTTTTCAATTAAAAACTTACTAAATTTCTGATTATCTTTTCATAAGTTGGTAAATGCCGATATAT
>URQQ01000007.1 GCA_900549995.1 uncultured Lachnospiraceae bacterium
ATGAGACGTTGTATCGAGACTGCCGAAGTGATTTATCAGAGAGCGCCGGTTCTCTGTGAGGAGTTCCGGGAGTGTGATTTTGGGCTGTTTGAACATAAGAATTATGAAGAACTCAAAGAAAATCCGCTATATCTGAAGTGGCTTGCCTCAATGGGGAAGGATCCTTTCCCGCAGGGAGAATCAGTGGAAGCATTTAAAGAAAGATGCAGCAGAGGATTTTTAAAATGTGTCCGGAAACTTTGTGCGGAAGGAAGAAAAAGCGCGGCAATGGTTGTGCATGGAGGTACGATTATGGCGGTGATGGAAGCATTTGGTGTCCCAAAGAAAGAATTCTATGACAGACAGGTGGAAAATGGCGGGGGATACCTGGTATCCATCTGTGAAGAAACATGGATGAAGGGAATGTATCAGGTGAAAGAGGAGGCCAGACTATGAGAATACTGGCGGCCTGTGTGACGGGATTTCTTCTGGATCTAATGCTTGGAGATCCGCGGTGGCTGTATCATCCAGTCAGAATGATCGGCGCGCTGATTACATTTCTTGAAAAAATACTGCGGAAAATGGCCGGGGAGGATGAGCGCAGGCTCTTGGCAGCAGGAGGGATTCTGGTCTTGCTTGTAGTTTTTGCATCCACACTCGTCCCTTTCCTGATTTTAAAAGCAGCAGCATATGTCAGCCCGGCGGCAGCGTATATCGTGGAAAGTTTCATGTGTTACCAGCTTCTGGCTGTGAAATCTCTCCGGGTGGAAAGCCGGAAAGTATATGACAGGCTGGTGGCGGATGACCTTACAGGGGCAAGGAAGGCAGTGTCCATGATCGTCGGAAGGGATACGCAAAGCCTGAATGAAGAAGGGGTGACAAAAGCAGCTGTCGAGACTGTGGCAGAGAATACATCGGATGGAATCATTGCGCCGCTTCTCTATATGATGGCGGGGGGAGCCGTTCTTTCATTTCTGTATAAGGCTGTCAATACGATGGATTCTATGGTAGGCTATAAAAATGAGAAGTATCTGTATTTTGGCAGGGCGGCGGC
The DNA here is from genome assembly GCA_900549995.1 of uncultured Lachnospiraceae bacterium. Taxonomy (GTDB): domain Bacteria; phylum Bacillota; class Clostridia; order Lachnospirales; family Lachnospiraceae; genus UMGS1251. The sequence continues at coordinate 1,034 of URQQ01000007.1, forward strand.
AAAGATGGATGACTTGCTGAACTATCTTCCGGCAAGAGTATCTGCAATGTTGATGATTGCTGCCTCCTTTCTTCTTCGGATGGATGCCAAAGGGGCTGCGAGAATCTATGTCAGGGACAGAAAGAACCATAAAAGCCCCAATGCCGCACAGACAGAGGCTGTATGTGCCGGGGCACTGAGGGTACAGCTTGCAGGAAATGCTTATTATTTCGGAAAATTGTATGAGAAAGAAACCATCGGAGATCCCATAAGGCCGGTGGAGGCAGAAGATATAAAAAGAGCCGGGAATCTGGCACTTGTGACGGCAGTGCTGACAGTACTTCTGACAGGAACTATAAGAGCTGTGTGGCTTTTGCTATTTTAGATGAGCGGGCTGGTTTGTGAAAAAACGATGAGACAGATAAGGAGACGAGACAGATGGAAGGAATTCATGGAGGAGACATCTATACATATGAACCAAAGATTGATTTTTCAGCAAACATCAATCCGCTTGGCCCCCCGAAACGTGTCATAGAGGCAATCCAGAAGAGCATTCTTTTATCTGACCATTACCCGGATGTCTCATGCAGGAAGCTTAGAAGAAGCCTTATGGAGGCAGAACAGGTGCCGGTCGAATCTATTCTCTGTGGAAACGGGGCGGCGGACCTGATTTTTCAGCTTGTACTTTCGGAGAAACCAAAGAGGGCGGTTCTTGCCATCCCGGCGTTTGCCGAATATGAGCAGGCGCTTGAGACGGCAGGGTGCGAGATTTTATATTACCGGATGAAAGAAGAGACAGGGTTCCAGATACAGAGAGACTATCTGGACTTTCTGACAGAAGATGTGGACATGATTTTCTTATGCACTCCGAACAATCCGACCGGACAGATGCCTAAGAGAGAATTGCTTTTGGCAATTCTTAAAAGGTGCAGGGAGAATCATATCCGTATGGTGATGGATGAATGTTTCATTGACTTTACAGATCATCCCGAAGAATCCAGCATGAAAGAATATCTGAAGGAAGAAGAACTGGTGATTTTAAAGGCGTTTACGAAGTTCTATGCATTGCCGGGAATCCGCCTTGGCTATGCGCTGACCTCAGACCTTGCTCTTATTGAGCGGATGAAGAAATCAAGACAGCCATGGAGTGTCTCAGTTCCTGCGCAGGCAGGAGGTATTGCGTCTCTGGAAGAAAAAGACCTTCCGGAGACTGTGCGGGCATATGTGAAAAGAGAACGGAACTATCTGACGCAGGAGCTTTCAAAGCTTGGCATCCGCTTCTACCCGCCGGCGGCGAACTTCATTCTGCTTTACAGCCATAAGGATCTTTACCATCTCTTAAAAGAAAGAGGATATCTGATCCGTGACTGTTCTAATTATGAGGGGCTTACAAAAGGATACTATAGAATTGCGGTCAGAAGACATACGGAGAATAAACTTCTGATCAAAGCACTTGGCGAGATTGTCAGGGCAGGAGGAAATGAAGATGGCAAAACCGATTATGATACAGGGAACCATGTCTAATGCAGGAAAAAGCGTACTGACCGCCGGGCTGTTAAGGATCTTTCAACAAGATGGATATCGTGCGGCCCCGTTTAAATCACAGAATATGGCGCTGAACTCTTATATTACAAGAGATGGGAAAGAGATGGGCCGGGCGCAGGTGATGCAGGCGGAGGCAGCAGGAATCGAACCGTCCGTGCTGATGAACCCGATCCTTTTAAAACCGACGAATGATACAGGTTCCCAGGTGATTTTAAATGGAGAGGCAGTCGGGCATATGAGTGCGGGAGAATATTTCAGGAAGAAAAAGGAATACATTCCTCTGGTCAAAGAAGCCTATGACCGTCTTTCGAAAGAATATGATCTGATTGTCATTGAGGGAGCCGGAAGCCCCGCGGAGATTAATCTGAAGCAGGACGATATTGTGAATATGGGAATGGCAAAGATTGCGGACGCACCGGTACTGCTGGTCGGAGATATCGACAGAGGCGGGGTGTTCGCCCAGATCGTCGGGACACTTGCGCTTCTTGAGGAAGAGGAACGAAGAAGAGTGAGGGGGACGATCATCAATAAATTCAGAGGAGATCTTTCGATTCTGGAACCGGGTCTTCGGATTTTGGAGGAGAAGACAGCGGTGAAGGTTCAGGGAGTGATTCCGTATTTTCATCTGGATCTGGATGAGGAAGACAGCCTGACAGAGCGGTTTTCTGTGAAGAAGACAACGGGTCTTGTAGATATCGCAGTCGTACGTCTGCCGAGAATTTCCAACTTTACTGATTTTCGGGTGCTTGAGGCGATGGAAGAGGTGAATCTATATTATGCGGAGACACCGGCGCAGCTCGGCGATCCGGATCTGATTCTGCTTCCGGGGACGAAGAATACCATCGGGGATCTTCTCTGGATGCGCCAAAATGGTCTGGAAGCAAAGGTGTTAAAACACGCATCCCGTGGGAAACCGGTGTTTGGTATCTGCGGAGGGTATCAGATGCTGGGAGAAAGGATCCGTGATCCTGAAGGAGCGGAAGGATATGGAGATGTCCGGGGAATGCAGCTTCTTCCGGTGCATACAGTATTTCATAAAGAGAAAACAAGGACGAGAGTTACGGGACATTTCCGAAAGATGGAAGGTGTGTTTGCAGGGCTTTCCGGCCTGGAAGTTCAAGGCTACGAAATCCATATGGGAGAAACATCTGTAAAGGAACATGCAGAAATCCTGACCCTCGAAGACGGAGAACACCCTGCCCGTCTGGACGGGGCGGCGAACAATCATGTCTGCGGCTGCTATGTCCACGGAGTGTTCGATCATGAGAAGGTGGCCGGACAGCTTGTGAAGATGCTGCTTCTGAATAAAGGATACAAGGATATGGATGTTAAGACATACAACATGGAGGAGTATAAGAACCGCCAGTATGATGAGCTTGCACGGATCATACGGAAGAGTCTTGATATGGATGCGGTTTACCAGATTCTGGAGGAAGGGATATAATGGAATATAAATTCGAAAATTTACTGCCGCGGGAAATTGAGAAGCGGAGCTTTCAGATCATCACAGAGGAGCTGAATGGAAGGATATTTCCAGAAGAGCAGGAAGATATCATTAAAAGGGTGATTCATACTTCTGCTGACTTTGAATATGCGGACAGTCTCACATTTTCAGAAAATGCGGTTGAGCAGGCAGTTGAGGCTCTGAGAAACGGTGCAGATATCGTTACGGATACCCAGATGGTGCGAGCCGGAATACATAAGGCTTCTCTCGAAAAAATGGGCGGGAAGGTACACTGCTTTATTGCAGATGAGGATGTCGCAAAAGAAGCCGGAAAGAGGGGGATCACAAGATCTGCCGTCAGCATGGAGAAGGCAGCCGGGCTTTCAAAGGATCTGATCTTTGCGGTCGGCAATGCACCGACGGCACTGATGAAGCTCTATGATCTGGTGAAGGAAGGCACTCTGAGGCCAAAGCTCATTATTGCCGTACCGGTTGGATTTGTCAATGTGGAACCGGCGAAAGAACAGATCATGGAGGCTGGCGTTGCGTACATCACTGCCAGAGGGAGAAAGGGAGGAAGCAACATTGCAGCAGCGATCTGTAATGCGCTTCTTTACAAAATAGATAAAGACCGCTAGACACGGCAAAAGAGAGGCATGAAACAAATGAGGAAGGTAATACGAATTGGAAGCCGTGAAAGCCGGCTCGCAGTCATACAGTCAGAGATTGTAAAACAGTTGATTGAATCAAATCATCCGGAGATACAGGTGGAGATTGTCACAATGAAGACTTCCGGGGACCGGATTCTTGATAAGGGGCTGTTTGTCAAAGAGCTGGATACTGCACTGCGGAACAAAACGGTAGATATCGCAGTTCACAGCATGAAGGATCTGCCGATGGAAATACCGGACGATCTGCCGGTTGTGGCATGTACTAAGAGAGAGGATCCGAGAGACGTCCTGATCTACAGACCCGGACTGTCAGAACTTCCGGATGCACCGGTGATAGGCACATCCAGCAGAAGGAGGATCCTGCAGGCCAGTCAGCTGTATCCGGGATGTATCTGCCGGAATCTTAGGGGGAATGTGCAGACACGGATGCAGAAACTGGAAGATGGAGAATACGATGGAATTATACTTGCGGCAGCAGGAATTAAGCGTCTGGGCCTGGATCTTCCAGGCCGGAGAATTCTAAGCACGAAGGAAATGCTGCCTGCAGCAGGGCAGGGAATTATGGCAGTACAGGGCAGGGCAGGAGAAGACTATTCCTGGCTTCTGGAAGCTGGGAACCGTGAAAGTTCCCTTGAAGTGAAGGCGGAGAGAAGTTTTGTCCGGGCACTTGGAGGGAGCTGCAGTTCGCCGATCGGGGCATACGCCGAGGTGAAAGGAAAGCAGATGAAGCTGACAGGGCTTTATTATCATGAAGTATCCGGACAGTCTGCAGTTGATTCCATCACAGGAGAGGCAGAGCAGGGCAGAGAACTTGGGACTGCACTTGCAGAGTCACTGAAACGCAGGTTTTAATCTGAAACATCTCTTGTCCGGAAACCGGACGGAGGGTGTATAAAATAACGGGAGGAACAAAAATGAAACAGTATGGCAAGGTATGGATTACCGGTGCAGGGCCAGGAGATGAGGAGCTTCTTACTGTGAAGGCAAAAGGCGTCATCGAGCGTGCGGATGTGGTAGTATATGATGCGCTTGTAAGCCCTGAGATCTTGAGTATGGTTCCAGAGCACACAAGAAAGGTAAATGTGGGAAAGCGCAGCAGCCGCCATCTCATGCCTCAGGAGGAGATCAACAATATTCTTGTCAGGCTTGCCAAAGAAGGGAATCAGGTAGTAAGGCTTAAAGGGGGAGATCCTTTTGTCTTTGGCAGGGGAGGGGAAGAGCTGGAGCTTTTGGAAAAAGAGGGTGTATCATATGAGGTGATCCCCGGAGTGACCTCTGCGCTGTCCGCCCTTGCATATGCAGGAATTCCAGTGACTCACCGGGATTTCACTTCGTCTTTCCATGTGATTACCGGACATCCAAGACAGGGAGGAACCTCAAGAGTCGATTATGAGGCATTGGTGAACACCGGAGGGACACTCATTTTCCTGATGGGAGTCAGCTCTATGGAGGAGATATGCCGCTGTTTAATTGAGGCCGGAATGGACCCAGGGATGCCGGCGGCAGTCGTTGAAAACGGGACGACAGCACGGCAAAGGCAGGTAACCGCAACCATTTCCACTATCGCAGAGAAGGCCAGGGAGGTGCAGATCAGGACACCGGCAGTGATTGCTGTGGGGAAGGTCTGCCAGCTTTCGAACGAGTTTGCATGGGCTGACAGGAGACCTCTCGGGGGAAAAAGGATTGTCGTTACGAGGCCGAGGTGCAGGATGGAACATATTACATCCACACTTCGGGAATACGGGGCACAGGTGATAGAATTTCCGGTCATTCGTATGGAGGCCATGCCCATGAAAGGGATTCTTGCAGAGGCGGCTTTTCGGATCTCTAATTCTAAAAAAAAGGAAGAATGGATCGTATTCACAAGCCCGTCCGGGGTGGAAATCTTTTTTGAACAGATGGCCGGAAACGGAATTGATTTAAGAAAGATTCTGTCAGGAATGGCGGAGGTGAAGATTGCCGCCATCGGCAGTGCAACGGAAAGGAAGCTCAGGGAGCGAGGGCTTCTGGCTGACCTGGTTCCGCAGGAGTATACGGCGAAAGCGCTGGGGGAGGCACTCCAAAAGGAGGCAGATGCAGATTCCCACGTGACGGTATTCCGGGCAAAAGAAGGGTCAAAACTTTTGCTCCCGCCGTTGTCAGAGCGGGGAATTCCCTGGGATGATATTGCTTTGTACGAGACGGTAAAGCAGGAGAACGAAGAGACTGAGGCAAAAGTGAAAGAGCTTCTTTGCAAAGGAGAGATCGATGCAGTGACATTCACAAGCGCCTCGACGGTAGATGCTTTTGCCGAAAAGATGGCAGGGATTGATTATTCATTGATCCGGGCGGCCTGTATCGGAGAGCAGACGGCGAAGGCGGCGAAACGTTACGGGATGAGAAGTTTCACAGCCAGTCAGGCGGAAGAGGGATGTCTGATCGAACTGATTTTGGGACTGGAGTAATATTGAGAAAGGAGCAGATGATGGCAGGATATCTTATCAAAAGGATGGCAGTTGGAATTTTTGCGATGTGGATTCTTGTGACATCTGCGTTTTTTCTGACACGGATGATGCCGGGAACTCCTTTTGACAGCGGTAATGTATCCGGTACGGTACTTCAGAAAATGGAGCAGGAATACGGGCTTGACCGTCCGGTGTCCGAACAGTATTTCCAGTACCTTGGGAATCTGCTGAAAGGAGATCTGGGAATTTCGTTTAAAAAGCCCGGGGTTACAGTAAGTGAAGTGATAGCCAGGGCATTCCCGGTCACATTTTCCATCGGCGCTCCGGCACTTCTTCTGGCGTTTCTTCTCGGGACGGCAGGAGGCGCCCTGCGTGTCTTTTCCAGACATACGTGGGTCCGGAGAGCAGCAGCTGTGCTGACGGCCGCCGGGAGTTCGATGCCGAATTTTATCACCGCAATGCTTTTATCCCTCTTCTTTGGGGTGATTCTACAATGGTTTCCGGTATCCGGGCTTTTCAGTCCCTGGCATTATGTACTTCCGGTTGTATCGCTCGCCCTTTATCCGGCATCCGTCTTTGCAGGACTTACCTATACATCCTTAAGGGATGTGATGGAGGAAGATTACATTCTCCTTATAAAGACAAAGGGACTTAAGAAGCGGCGGGTGGCAGGGCATGTCTTAAAGAATGCACTGCTTTCTTCCGTGACCTATCTTGGCCCGGCGGCATCGCTTCTTCTGACTGGAAGTTTCGCGGTGGAGAGTATCTTTACAATTCCAGGGCTTGGGCGGGAGTTTGTCAATTCGATTGCCAACCGGGATTATACGATGATTATGGGTCTTACGATTTTCATGGGAATTATGGTATGGATGATTCAGATAGCGTCCGATCTGTTTTGTATGGCACTGGATCCGAGAATTCGGAAGAATGTGAATCGGGAGGAAACATAATGAATATGAAAAGATTTGCCAGACGGTTTTGGAAGCAGAAAGCGGCAGCGGCAGCTTTCATTTTTCTGTGCCTTCTCATTCTAGCAGCCATACTGATCCCGTGTCTGTCACCTTATACCTATGAAATGCAGAATATAAAAGGGCAGAATCAGGGGAGCAGTTTCGCCCATCTTCTTGGCACGGACAGGCTTGGAAGAGATCTTCTGGTACGGGTGGCAGAAGGCATTCGTATCAGCCTGACTGTAGGAGGGGTGAGCGCAGCAGTCAGTACGGCTGTCGGAATTATATATGGCGGGATTGCAGGATACCGGGGAAAGAAAACGGATCTCATTCTGATGCGGATCGCGGATGTGATCTGCGCTGTCCCATCGCTTCTTTATATCATACTTCTTATGCTGGCAGCCGGGCCGGGGATTGTCAGTGTGACGGCGGGAATCTGTATCGCAGGCTGGATTGACACGGCACGTCTTGTGCGAAGCGGGGTACAGCGTGAGAAAGCGAAAGATTACTGTCTCGCGGCGAGATTTACAGGGGCATCAGAAGGGAGGGTGCTTTTTGTCCATCTGATGCCGAATCTGGCAGGACAGATTCTGGTCAATGGAGTATATACGATGATTCAGGCTATTTTTACAGAAGCCTTCCTAAGTTTTGCAGGTGTCGGGATTGCGGCGCCGATGGCAAGTCTTGGGACTTTGATACAGGATGCCAGAAGCCAGCTTCTTACGTATCCGATGCAGCTTTTATGGCCGTCACTTCTTTTGTGCCTGATTGTATTTTCTCTTCACTGCATCAGCACAGGAGTGATCAGGGCACAGGATACTTCAGGAAGGAGTGACAGGTGATGTTTGCGCTGGAAATAAAGAATCTCAAAGTCGAGATTGCAAAGGAAGAAAGAACGATTCTTGCGGTAAAGGATTGTTCGATCCGGGTTCCTGAGGGGGAGATGACAGGGATCATCGGTGAATCCGGAGCCGGAAAGAGTATGAGTATGAAGGCAGTGCTTGGAATACTGCCTGCTGATGCGAGGATGGAATGTAAGGAAATGCTGTTGAAAGGGATTCCTTTCAGACCCGGGGAAAATGCCGGCAGAATTGCATGGATTCCGCAGAATCCGTCTTCGGCGCTGGATCCGGTATTCCGGATCGGTGTGCAGATGGTAGAAACGGTCAGAGCACATGAAAAGTGCAGTAAAAAAGAGGCAAAGGAGCGTTCGATGAAACTGCTCACGGAAGCCGGGCTTATAGAGGCCAGGCAGTGCCTTTTGAAGTATCCGTTTGAACTCTCCGGCGGTATGTGCCAGCGTGTGGCGGCGGCAATGGCGGTGGCAGCCCGGCCTCAGATGATCATAGCAGATGAGCCGACGGCGTCGCTGGATTATGAGACGCAAAAGACAGTCATGGAGTTCCTTCTGCGATGGGTGAAGGCCAATCAGTCAGCTGCGGTGATGATAAGCCATGATCTGAGTACGGCGAGGGAATACTGTGACAGTATCCATGTGATGCACGATGGAACAGTCATAGAATCGGGCCGGACAGAGGATATATTCGTACATCCGCTGCAGCCATATACAAGGCTTCTTCTGGAACGCATGGATGGGTGAAACAGACACCGGTAAAAGAAGGCATCCCGGTATTTTGTTGGAGGAAAAAGATGCAGAAACAAGAGGAATACATACTGGAAGTAAACCAGATTACGAAAAGTTTCAGAGAACCGGCCAGGCATCTGTTTGAACGGAAACGAAAGAAGAGAGTGCTGGATGGGGTTTCGTTCATGATACAAAAAGGAGAAGCCTATGGACTGGCAGGGGCAAGCGGGTGCGGAAAAAGTACACTGGCAAGGACGGTCATGGGAGCATTCCAGCCGGAGGAGGGCGAGATACGGGTCTGCGGGAAGCGGACAGACCACCTTACGGTGAGACAGAGAAAAGAAATGTACGGAGAAATCCAGATGATTTTTCAGGATTCTTATTCTTCTTTAAATCCATCGATGACTGTTTTAAGAATCATAGAGGAGCCGATGGCAGTCCGGAAGATGTATGGGAAAAAGGAGCGGAGAGAAAGAGCATGCATGCTCCTTGGACAGATGGGATTTGCAGAGAATGATTACCTGCGTTATCCCCATGAATTTTCCGGAGGACAGAGACAGAAAATTGCGGTGGCAAGGGCGCTTGCGGTAAATCCCCGGATTCTTGTCTGTGATGAGCCGCTTGCATCACTGGACCTTTTGACCAGGTCAGAGTTTATAGAGCTGCTGAATCAGGTCAGAAGAGAACAGGGAATGTCCTTTTTATATATTTCCCATGATATGGGAGAATTAAAAAGAATCTGCAGCCGTATCGGGATCATGAGAGCAGGAAAAATAGCAGAAGAAAGAAGGGTATTATGAGAAAATATAAAGTGGTTCAGGCGATGGCAGTGCTTCTTGCAGCGGGGGTTTTCATGTCCGCGGGCTGCGCAGGGGAGCAGAAAGATGAAACAAAGGGAAACCGAAAAGAGCTCACTGTTGCACTTGGAAGTGAGGCAGGTTCGCTCGATCCGGGAGGAGTGATTGCAACTACGTATCTGGCGTATTCTGTCACTGCCCTGGATGAACTTCTTACATATCATGAAGATGGAACAGTTGACTACAGGGCCTGCGAATCGTATGAAGTGAATCCGGATGCAACCATGTATACCTTTCATCTGAGAAAAGATGCAAAATGGTCGGATGGTTCCCCTGTGACTGCCAAAGATTTTATCAATACAATGAAAAGGGCGCTTGATCCTGCAAGCCAGAACGGGTATGCCAATTACCTGTTCCCGATTGAAAATGCAGAGGCAATCTATAATGGAGAACGGCCTGCAGAGGATCTGGGAGCTGTTGCTGTGGATGAGCACACGCTGGAGTTTCAGCTTAAAGAACCATGTGTATACTTTCTGGATCTGATGCGTCTGCCTGTCTATACACCTTCAAAGGAAGCGTATGCAAAAGAAGCAGGCAGCGGGTGGGATAAAAATCCTGAGACGAGTGTTTCTAACGGGCCTTTCTATCTTGCTGAATATGAGCCGGAACAATATTTTATGCTGAAGAAGAATCCGTATTACTGGAATGAGAAAGAGGTAAAGCTTGACCAGATTACCTACCGGTTCTTTGATGACCAGCAGTCTATGGCAAATGCATACAAGACAAAAGAAGTGGATGCAGCGGCAGGACTTCCGGCTTCCGTGATGGAAGAGTATGAGGGAAAGGAGGATCTCTTTGTCACAGAATCTGTGGCAACCAGATATATATATCCGAATCTGAATGTGAAACCTCTTGATGATGTCAGAGTCAGGAAAGCTCTGAATCTCGCAGTTGACCGGAAGGAGCTGTGTCAGGGAGTCGGGGCAGATACTGCGCCGACAGTCAATTTTATCGCGCAGTACCTGAAAGATAAACAGACCGGGAATAATTTTATTGAAGAAGCAGACCCTCCGTTTGAGGAAAATAAAGAGGAGGCAAGAAAACTTCTGGCAGAGGCGGGATATCCGGACGGCAAAGGATTCCCGAAACTTACTTATAAATATCCGTCGATTGAGATGGATTCGAATACGGCGCAGATTCTGAAGGAGCAGTGGAAGAAGAACCTGAATATTGAGATTGATCTTCAGGCACAGGAACTGCAGGTAAACTATTCTGACAGAAGAGCAGGGGATTTTGAACTCTGCAGGATGAACTGGACAGCAGATTTCGCAGACCCGAACACTTATCTGTCGATGCTTTTGTCGAACGGGACTTATAACTGCAGCGGAATCCAGGATGAAGCTTACGATAAACTTGTGAAAGCTTCCGATGTGGAGACGGACCCAGTGAAAAGGAATGCACTGATGCATCAGGCAGAGCAGTATGCAGTGGGGGAACAGTTTTATATTATTCCGCTGTATTCCATGAAAAGTGTCAATCTTGTAAACCCGGCAGTCCAAAATGTTACACAGATTGCGGCAAGCGGGGCGCTTGAATACCGCTATGCTTTTGTGAAGTAGCTCTTGCTTGTGTTTTAAAAAAAAGCATTGTATAATGAATTAAATATAGGGAATCAGAAATTGCGGAGCATGAAATATACAGGATATCCATATGATCATGCAGCTGTGTATTGGAAGCGAAATAACAGTGGCTGCTGGAAAGCAGAGGAACTGCGGAAAAGAGGAGATCAGATGAAGTTAAGAGAAGGTATGCAGGAATTGGGGATGGATGTCGATGTGACATTAAACCGTTTTATGAATAATGAGAATATGTATCGAAAGTTCCTTAAGAAAACGGAGGATGATCCGACTTATGAGGAACTTAAGGATGCTGTGGAAAGAATGGATTATGATATAATTGAACGCAGTGCCCATACACTGAAAGGTGTTGCGGGAAATATGGGATTCGATCAGCTGATGAATTACTGTGCAGCGTTGGTGTCAGATGTCCGTGAAAAGAGATTCGATGATATCGGGGCCGATTTTGATCTTGTGCAGAAGGAGCATACCAAAGTGGTAGAAGTGATCAGGAAGATTGAAGACTAAAGGAGAAAAGAATGGACACTGAAAAGAAGATCATGCTGGTAGTCGATGATATGGAACTGAATCGTGCGATCTTGTGTGAGCTGTTCAATGATAGTTACGATGTGATTGAAGCGGAGAACGGCAGAGAAGCTCTCCAGTTAATTCAAAAATACGGGGAATCGATAGCGATCGTTTTGCTGGATTTAATCATGCCGGTTTTAAACGGATTTGAAGTGCTTCAGAAGATGGCGGACTCTGGCCTTTCAGACCGGGTTCCTGTGATTATGATCACGTCAGAGAATTCGGAACAGGCAATACTGAACGGATACAATCTGGGGGTATCGGATGTAATTACAAAGCCGTTTAACCCGGATATTGTAAGAAAAAGGGTACAAAATACGGTTGAGCTGAATTCTTATAAACTTCAGCTTGAAAATAAAGTAAAGACACAGGTAGAGTTTATTGAAAGGCAGTCTCAGGAGCTGGAGCGTGTCAACAGTTTTATTATTGATACTTTGAGTACAATCGTCGAATTCAGAGATCTGGAATCAGGGCAGCATGTCAAAAGGATCCGTGGACTGACAAAAATACTGCTTCACGGAGTGGCGAGAAAACACAAAGAATATGGGCTTACAGAGGAAAGTATCAATACGATTTCCAGTGCATCTGCGATGCATGATATTGGGAAAATAGCGATTCCGGATCACATCCTTCTGAAACCGGGGAGGCTTACTCCAGAGGAATTTGAAATCATGAAGACACATACAACCAAGGGATGTGATCTTCTGAATTCACTGAATTATATTAAGACGAGTAATTATTTTCAATACAGCTATGAAATCTGCAGGTATCACCATGAAAGATGGGACGGGAACGGTTATCCGGATCATCTGAAAGGAGATGAGATTCCGATCTGGGCACAGGTAGTGGCACTTGCCGATGTGTATGATGCACTGACAAGTGAGAGAGTATATAAACCTGCTTATACACATGATCAGGCTGTAAAAATGATACTGAACGGTGAATGCGGGCAGTTTAATCCGATTCTGATGGAGGTATTTCAGGCCGTGCAGGATATGATCAGAAAAGATGAAGATATTTTTTCTGATCTTGGAAGTATCGGAGAGACTCCGGCCAAAGCGATACAGGGAAAAGAACCGATGAATTTGGGAGCATTTGCCGGAAAAGACAGAGTTGTCCGTCTTCTGGAAAAGGAAAGAGAAAAATATAAGATCCTGGCAGAATTTACCGGAGAACTTGTCTTTTGCTATGATGCAGACAGCGATTATCTGGAACTATGCGGGAAGTCCCGGGATTATCTGAAATTGCCGGAAGGTGTCAAAAATTATCATGCATATATGATCGAAAACAATATTCTTTTCCCGGAAGATCAGGGGAAAGTCGGAGAGCTTCAGCGGCAGCTTAAAGAAAATCCCGGTGGGATTGAAGCAGATCTTCGGATAAAATGTATAAATGACATATATAAACAGTTTCATGTACAATGCCGTGCGCTTGGAAGCGATGAAAGCGGGGAACATATGGAATATATCGGTAAACTTATGTTAACCGGCGAAGAATAGGAATGTGAATGGATGTTTGGATATCTGACAATATATAAACCAGAACTGAAAGTAAAAGATTATTATAAATACAAAGCATATTACTGTGGTCTGTGCCGTACATTAAAAGAAAAATACGGGATTTCGGGTCAGCTGACTTTGACCTATGATATGACCTGTCTGATTATTCTTCTGACTTCTCTGTATGAGGAAAAGACAGGGGAAAGTGTGCACCGGTGTCCTGTACACCCTGTGAAGAAGCAGGGAATGCTGCAGAATGAGATCACAGAATATGCTGCAGATATGAATCTCATTCTGGCGTATTACCATCTGGCTGATGACTGGAAAGATGAAAAGAAGGTTCCGGCGCTGGCAGGAATGAGGGTACTGAAAAAGAATGTCAAAAAGGCGGTAAAAAGATATCCGAGGCAGTCTGAGGCGATCAGAAGCCATCTCAAAGAACTGAGTGCCTGTGAGAAGGAGAATATTACAGATATCGACCGGATGGCGGGAGAGTTTGGCAGGCTGATGGCGGAGCTTCTTGTATACAGGGAAGACCAGTGGGCACCGGGATTGCGTAGGCTTGGTTTTTATCTGGGTAAATTTATCTATATTATGGATGCATACGATGATTTGAAAGAGGACATGGAAAAGGGCAGGTACAATCCGCTGATTCCGTTGGCCGGCAGAGATACCTACGAGGAGGACTGCAGACAGATGCTTCTTATGATGATGGCCGAGTGCAGCAGGGAATTTGAGATGCTTCCGTGTCTGCAGGATGTGGAGATATTGAAAAACATATTTTACGCAGGGGTCTGGGGAAAGTATAATCAACTGCAAAAAGGCAGAGAAGAGAAAGGAACGAATAACAATAATGATAAGTGATCCATACAGCGTATTGGGTGTTTCATCGAATGCGTCAAATGAAGAAATTAAGAAAGCATATCGTGAACAAAGCAGAAAATATCATCCGGATTCCTATACGGATAATCCGTTGGCTGAGCTGGCAGAAGAAAAATTTAAAGAGGTTCAGGAGGCTTATGACCAGATTATGAAGGAAAGGGAAGGCGGAGGCTACAGCTATGGCTATGGGAATTCGCAGTCCGGTTCCGGATATGGCCAGGGAAATGCAGGATATGGGCAGGAACCGGCAGAGATGACAGCTGTTTATAATTATATCAATGCCCGCAGATATCAGGAAGCACTGAGACTGCTTGACCAGATACCGCAGAGAAATGCCAGATGGTACTACTGCAGCGGGTTTGCGAATGCGGGGCTTGGCAACAATGTTGTGGCTCTGGACCATGCAAGACAGGCTGTAAATATGGAACCAAACAATGTGGAATACAGACAGCTTTTGAACCAGCTTCAGTTCAGCGGACAGAGATATCAGTCCAGAGGATACGGAAGCGGCGGCTTTCCATCTACAGGAAATTTCTGCTGTGATCTGATGTGTGCAGACCAGCTCTGCGAATGTATGGGAGGGGATCTTTGCTCGTGCATATAAGTGGGAAAAAAATGGCAGTGTCAGGGCTGCTTCTGGCATTGACAGAAATACTCATTATTTTAAGCGGTATTTTAGAGTTTAATACGTTGTTTTTGCTTGGTGCGGCATCGTTTTCGATTGGCATTATCATCCGGGAATATGGACTGAAAATCGGGGCAGCATTCTATGTGGCAGCGGTTCTTCTGGGACTGATACTTGCACCGAATAAACTTTACTGTATTACATTCGCGGCACTTGGGATGTATCTTCTTTTGATGGAACTGATTTTTCAGATGCTGATGAGAAGAAACCTGGAATCCTACCCGAAGAAAACTTTCTGGATATGTAAATATGTTGTTTTTAATCTTATTTATTTACCGGTGTTATTTTTGTTTCCCAAATTATTATTTGTCAAGACACCCGACGAAAAATTGGTGGCTGCAGCTGTTATTTTGGGGCAGATTGTTCTCTTTTTATATGACAGGGCATATGATTATTTTCAGGCAGATCTGTGGGGAAAGCTTAGAAAGCACCTGTTTCGGGAATAATACAGGAATGGAAGATGACATATTTTTTGCCCATTTCTTTAAAGTGTGTTATAATACTAACGATTACCTAATTAATGCGTTGCTATAGTAAATTCAGGAGGGATAATTATGGATTCAAAAGCACAGTCAAAAACTACAGATAGCAAGGAAACAATTGCTAAAATAAAAGCAACAGCTGCCAAAGCTGAGAAAACTGCAGAAAAGAAAGCAGCAGAGGAAGTAAAAGCTATCGAAACAAAAGCAGACAGCGTAAAGAAAATTGCGCAGACAAAAACAGAAGAAGTAAAAGAAGCAGCGAAAGAAGCTGTAAAGGCAGCAGCGGAAAAGACAGAAGAGGTAGTAAAGGCAGTAGAAGAGAAGGCAGCAGAAGTAAAAGCGCCTGCAAAAAAAGCGGCAGAGAAGAAAACAGCGTCAAAGGCAGCAAAAGCACCAGCCAAGAAGGCAGCTGCAAAACCGAAAAAGCCTGTTCAGACAACATTGGTTGTAGAATATCAGGGAAGACAGATTGAAGAAAAGGACATTATCGCAGCAGTTAAGAAAGTCTGGACTCAGTCAGGCAATAAAGTTGGGGAAATTAAGACAATGGAATTGTATGTAAAGCCGGAAGACTCAGCAGTTTACTTTGTAATCAATGGTTCTGAGACTGGGAAAGCAGCAATTTAAGTCAGTATATAGAGGTTTGGCAGGCACATCTGAGGATGTGCCTCTTTTTGCGGATAAAACAATACACAGATAATTTAAAAAAATATAAATAATATATTGACAAAATGTGAACTATGATGTATTATACAAATATAAAGAAGAGAGATGAAACGAAAACAGATAATAAGAAGTTAGTTTATCAGATCTTCAATATTATGAAAAGGAGGTACGGACCACCAAAACAGTAAAAAGTTTTATTGAATGAGTATTCAATGACTAATTACCATCATCAAAATTTTATCCGATTTTTCCGGAGATGTGAAAAGAGATGTCAATCGCTTAGTATCATTAACGATGGAGGAGGGAAGATAAGATTTTAGAAAGAAAGAGGTAAAGAATGATTGAAGTGTCTAAGTAAGGACGGGTGTTAATTATATACTAATTGATGCCCGTCTTTACTGTGTTTAAATATATAGTGTTGATCCCAGGTGCAGCAGATGAGTGGAATTCATTTGGCTGCATTTTTGATTTTCCAGGAAGGAGCTATGGGAATCTAAAAAAAAGACACAAAAAAGTAAAAAATATCACCAGAAAATAGAGAAGAAGATTGTTGACTGACAAAAGGGGATTATTTTCAGGTACAGTTTCCCAAACGAAGATAAAAATTAACCTAAGGAATCTAAAATTTCTATTACTAGGATTTTTTCTGCAGAAAGGTAAAATAAAATCATCAAAAGGATGATATAAGAAAGGCAGGGAAAAGAAGAATGGGAAAAGAATTAACGGAGACGATGGCTGGGAAAAAGCTGTCGTGGGGTACCAGGGTATCCTATGCCAGCGGAGATGTGGCCTGCAACGTTGTATTCGGTATGGTTGGTACACTGCTCACATTGTTTTATACAGATTATGTAGGAATCAGTCCGGCTACGGTAGGTTTGATGATGCTGCTGTCCAGGCTTTTTGACGGAGTATCGGATTTGATTATGGGGGTAATCGTTGAGAGAACGAAATCAAAATGGGGAAAATCAAGACCGTGGATTCTGTGGATGAGTGTGCCGTTCTCGTTATCGGCAGTGCTTTTATTCACGGTACCACACACAACAGGAATGCTTCAGTTCCTCTATTTGTTCGTGACATACAATTTCTGTACAACGGTATGTTATACAGCAATTAACCTTCCTTACGGAAGCCTTTCCGCAATGATGACCAGAGTTTCAGCAGAGCGGGATCTCTTAAGCGTTGTACGTATGGGAATGTCACCAATCGGGAAAATTATTGCGGCAACATGTACACTTCCGATTGTCAAGCTTTTTGGCGATAATCAGGCTGCATGGGTAAAGACAATGGCAATCTGGGCAGTGCTTGCTTTAATTCTGCTTCTGATCTGTTTCTTTCGATGTGAAGAGACTGTCGTGATTGAAGCAAAACAAAGAGAAGAGAAAGTTCCTTTGAAAAAAGGATTTGCGGCACTCTTTAAAAATCAGTACTTCTGGTCAGTTCTTGTGTTATGGATGATCCAGAGCGTTTCATTCAGTATCTCCGGAACGATACTGCCGTATTACTGTAAATACATATTTGGAAATGATACATGGATGTACAGTGCCCTGTTTCTGACAGAGACGCTGACACTGGTAGCTGGTATCTTCGCATGTACACCTCTGATCCGCAAATTCGGCAAACGTAACATTGCACTTGCAGGCAGTTTCATCGCACTCGCCGGACAGATTTTGTTTTTCCTGAATCCGCACAGTTTTCCATGGATGGTTATGAGCTGTGTCGCACGTGCTGTCGGACTTGCACCGCTGAATGCGGTTGTGTTTGGTATGGTTGGCGATGTTGTGGAATTCGGACAGTGGAAGACACATATCAGACAGGAAAGCCTGATCTTTGCCGGTGGTTCTATCGGTACAAAAGTCGGTGCGGGATTCGCTTCAGCAGCAATGACAGGACTGCTTTCCATGTCAGGATATCTCAGCTCTTCCGCAGGGACTGCGGCACAGCCGGACTCCGCATTGAACATGATTATTTCAATCTACAAATTCGGCCCGATGCTGATCGCTGTCGTTGCAATTATCACACTGTCGCTGTATAAGCTTGACAGAGTATATCCGGATATTATGAAGGAACTGATTGAACGTGAATCCAGAGGGGAGCTTTAAAAATGAAAGATCATACATTAGTAACAATCAGCCGTCAGTATGGAAGCGGCGGAAAAGAAATTGCGGAACTTGTGGCAAAGAAAATGCAGGTCCGCTGTTATGACAGACAGATTCTGTATCTTGCGGCAGAAAAAATGGGAAATTCGGATCTGGACATAGAATCAATTCTGGAGATGGCATATAAAATGCCTGAGAATAATATGGGCGGGTTTATGGATGGGATTAATTCCCTGGGGTATGAATCCATTCCTTCTTACAACAAAATGTACAAAGAGCAGGCAAAAGCAATTCTGGAAATTGCGGAAAAAGAGGATGCAGTTTTTCTTGGAAGATGTGCAGACGTCGTTTTGAAGGACTATCCCAGATGTTATCATTTCTTTATCTATGCAGATGAAGAGTTCAGACAGAACCGTGCCAAAGAAATCTACGGCAAATCAATCAAAGAACTGGATAAAGAAAATAAGACAAGAGAGCGGTACTATAACTACTACACCGGGCAGAAATGGGGAGATCCGGTAAACTATGACTTAATGATCAATACAAGCAGATTCAGTGTCTCAAAAGCGGCAGATCTGATCATTGATTATATAGAACGTATGCAGAGTGTTTCAGAAGAGTAGTATTTTGGGTTTTCTGAATGAAAAATTAATAATAAAATGAAGAGAGGTAAAATGAAATGAACAAAGTAAAAGTAGGAATCGCAGGTTTGGGAAGATTAGGGAAAGTACATGCAAATAACATTGCATTTAAAATTCCGAATGCAGAGCTGACAGCAGCATGTTCGATTATGCCGGCTGAACTTGAGTATGCGAAAAATGAACTGGGTGTGCAGGATGTATACACAGATTACCGTGAAATGCTTGAGAAAGCAGATATTGATGCAGTTGCCATCGTAACCACAAGCGGAGAGCACTGCTGGCAGATTGCGGCAGCACTGGACGCAGGAAAGCATGTATTCTCTGACAAACCGTTAGGAGTCAATGTAGAGGAATGTAAATTGGCTGAAGCGGCAGTGGAACGCCATCCCGAACTGTCATTCTTTTTAGGCTTCATGCGCCGCTTTGATCCTTCTTACGCATATGCCAAGAAGAAAATCGAAGAAGGGGCAATCGGAACTCCTTACATGGTGAAGGCAGCAGGAATTGATCCGGAAGCACTGGTAGAAGGTGCGATCAAATTTGCAGCTACCAGCGGCGGAATTTTCATCGATATGGCAATCCATGATATTGATCTCATGAGATGGTTCCTTGGCTCAGATCCTGTAGAAGTGTACGCTGCAGGTGCAACTTTCAAGCATCCGGAATTCAAAGAAGCAGGAGATGACGAGACTGGTATTGCAACCTACCGCTGTGAGAACGGTGCACTGGGATTCGTACACGTTGGCCGTACTGCGGCACATGGTTATCATGTAGAGACAGAAGTAATCGGTACAGAAGGATCTCTGCGGATCAGTCCGGTACCGGAGAAGAATCTGTGCATGATCTATGACAAAAACGGTGCGGTTGTAGAGTGTGTGAGCGGATTCCCTGAAAGATTTGCAGAAGCATACCAGCTGGAGATGCAGGAATTTGTGGACTGTGTGGCATCCGGAAGGAAACCGGAAGTCACAGTATATGATGGTACGAAATCTACACAGATTGGCTTCGCTACGACAGAAGCATGGAAAAAAGGCGGAATTGTAAAAATCGAATATTAAGATTGGAAAGTAACAGAACAGCGATCCTGGTCATATCACATAATGATCAGGATCGCTGTTCTTTATTGATTGCAGAGACAGCATATGGCATGTTATAATAAACCAGTATATGAATACAGAGATACGTCAGAGAAAAGGAGAGAAATTATGAAGAGCAGAATTGATGAAGCAGAACGACTGTTTAAATCAGGCTATAATTGTTCTCAGGCAGTTTTTGTAACTTATGCAGATCTTTTTCAAATAGACAGAGATACGGCAATGAAGCTGTCAAGCCCTTTTGGTGCAGGATTTGGAAAACTGAGGGAAGTCTGCGGAGCTGTGAGCGGAATGACGATGCTTTCTGGTCTTGCTACCGGTACAACCGATGCGGCAGACCGTGAAGGTAAAATTGCCAATTATCATATGGTACAGGAGATGGCTGAAGCCTTCAGAGAAAAAGAAGGGACGATCATATGCAGGGAACTTCTGAACCTGAAACCAGGAGAAGATCTGGCAGAACCATCCGTCCGCACGGAGGAGTATTATAATTCCAGACCATGTGTCCGGCTGGTTCGGACTGCAGCTGAGATTATCGAGTCCGTCATATTGAAAGAGGAATTCAAATAAAGACTCCGGAGAATGGGAATGATCTGTCAACACCAGGAACAAAGGATGAATACACGAGGCTGCAATGGGGGATTTCAGACTTGTGGATAATTAAGAAAGGGACAAGGAGAAAAACATGGATATAATGAAGAGTATAGAAATTCTGCCTTCTGTGGATCAGATACAGGTGGGATTCCGTAATGTGGTATCACACGGGATTCAGATTGATAAGGCAGGAAGCAGCCTGCTGATTGGAATACTGGCGGTCAGTATTCTGGTCTGTTTTCTGGGACTGAATATCAGAAAGGTATGGACAGCGCTGGCGGGACTTCTCACCGGGGTCTGCCTTGGGTATTATGCAGGACTTTCGTTTGGAGCAGAGAAAATGATCGCACTGGCCATAGGGGCGGCGGCAGGGATCATTCTTCTCATCCTGACCATTTTCCTGAATACTGTGGGTATCTTTCTGATGTGCCTGCTTCTGGCAGCATATACAGGTGTATTACTTCTTCCGTCAGGAAATATGATGAATATCTGGATCAGTCTGGGAATCGGTGCCGTTATTGCTTTGATTTCTTTAAAGCTGAAAGATCCGATGACGATTGTTTGTACCGTTGCCGCGGGAAGTATTACGGGAGGAATTGCCGCAATGCAGCTGTTTTCGCTTAAAGAGGGGTATTATCAGTATATCATCAGCGCGGCGATGGCTGTGATTGGACTGATCATTCAGATTCTGTGTGCATCGCGCAAAGTTGCGAGACAGGACATCAAGAAGGCCAAAGAAATTAAAGCGCAGAAATCGGTAGAAAATGAGGTGGAGGCTGCCCGTGCAATTCTGGAAGAAGAGGAAGCCGAACCGGAAGAAGTCTATGTGGATATTCTGCCGGAGGAGCCAGCAGCTTTAGCAGAGGAGCAGAATGAAGCGGAAGAGCTGTTGGAAGAAGAGCTGTTGGAAGAAGAGCTGTTGGAAGACGAATTGTTGGATGAAGAAGCTGAACCGCTGGAAGAAGAATTTCCGGAGGAAGAGATTACCCAGGAAGTGAAGCTTGAAGCAGAGGCTGAGGGATCAGAAGATGAGAATGAAGAGCCTGAGAATGCGGAGGCAATGCCTGAGGAAGCAGAAGAAGCTCTGACACCTGAAGAAGAAGCAGCGAGGGCCAGGCAGGAACTTGAGGCAGCCAGACGTGAACTTGAGCGGATGAAACAGGAACTTGAAGAGGCCAAAAAAGGAAAATAAAGTAAATATGGAGGATCCCACCAGTCAGCTGTCCGGCAGCTTGGCGGTGGGATCCTTTTATTGACAGAGCGTAAACCATTATGATAAGCTTTTATTACTTAGATGGATGAATAGAGAAGGAAAGATAGATCGATGAAAAGAAAGCCGGCGGCGGTGCTGCTTATAATATTATTAATGTCAGGGATTCTGGGAGAGATTGTCTCAGAGATTCAGGTCCCGGAAGCGGAATTTCATATGGAGCGGGGAACAGGAAATTCTGTGATGGAAGGAAATCCGACGATTTCAGAAAGTCTGCCGGCAGATTATCACGTACTGGCCGTGAAGCCAAAGGCGCTTGGCGGCAGCCTGCTTTTTTGTACGCAGGGAAAACGCAACAATGCGTTATTTATCAGAAATATCATCGGGAAAGTACTTCTGGCTTTTTTTACTGCATTTTACAGCGGTACAGGGCAGAGCTTTGCCATCATACAGATGATTTGTATGGCATTTACCGGGCTTTTGGTGGCCCGGATCAGGATTCTCCATCAGACGGACGGGAAAAAAAGGTCTGTCTTCTGTCTGGAGATTCCGCAGAAGATAGAAATATAATTCAATTTATGTCTGTAAGAATCTCCGGACGGGGTGTCATTATAAAATAACATTCATGGCAGGAGAAAAAATATGAGAATTACAGATATACTGGCATTACTTGGCGGCCTTGCACTTTTTCTGTACGGGATGCAGATGATGAGCAATGGGCTCGAGACTGCCGCAGGCAATAAAATGAAACAGATATTGGAAAAACTGACATCTAACCGGTTCAAAGGGGTTGTCGTGGGAGCTGCGATTACAGCAGTGATACAGTCTTCCTCGGCGACAACTGTCATGGTTGTCGGATTCGTCAACTCAGGACTCATGACTTTAAACCAGGCTGTGTGGGTGATCATGGGGGCGAATATCGGAACTACAATTACCGGACAGCTGATTGCCCTGGATATTGGGGCAGTCGCACCGCTCATCGCATTTGCCGGGGTTGCCTGTATTATGTTTATTAAGAGTGAAAAAGTCCGGCATATCAGTGAAATATTCGCAGGGCTTGGAGTTTTATTTATCGGAATGGATATGATGGGAAATGCGATGGCACCGCTTCAGCAGTCGAAAGCATTTCTTGAATTTATGACAACGTTTTCCAATCCGGTGGCGGGGATATTGATCGGTGCGGTATTTACGGCAGTGATACAGTCTTCCTCGGCTTCCGTGGGGATACTGCAGGCACTTGCCGGAACCGGAATGATTCCGCTGTCCAGTGCGGTATATATATTGTTTGGACAGAATATCGGGACATGCATCACAGCAGTGTTGGCGTCGATTGGAACGAAAACCAATGCCAAGCGGACGACGATTATCCATCTGATGTTTAATATATTTGGAACTGTGATTTTTACCGTGATCACACTTATCACGCCGTTTACGGCGTGGATGGCGGCCGCTGCGCCGGGGAATCCAATACAGCAGATTGCCAATGTACATACAGTATTTAATATCGTGACCACGCTTCTTTTGCTGCCTTTTGGCACTTATATGGCAAGGCTTGCAGTCAGAATCCTTCCGGAGAACAGGACAGAAGAGGAGGCTGTAAAACATCTCGCATATATTGCTCCGTTTGAGAGCAATTACCCGGTGGGGCATTCCGCGGTTGTCATCTCTCAGGTGCGGCAGGAGGTCGTAAGAATGCTTGAGATGGTGAAAAAGAACGTCAGTGACAGTTTCGAGGCGGTGATCAGGCGTGATGTTTTAAAGATGGAGCAGATAAGAGACAGGGAAGAATATATTGACTTCCTGAATGCAGAAATATCGAAATATATTGTCAGCCTGATGACAACGGAAATGTCAGTGCAGGATTCGAAGAGCATCAACGGATTCTATGTAATGATCGGGAATATCGAGCGCCTTGGTGACCACGCGGTGAACATTGCGGGATATGCAAAAGACCTTGAAAAGTGGGGTGTGGATTTTTCTGACAATGCGCTGGAGGAAATAAGAAAAATGAAGCAGGTCAGTATGAAGACTTTGGAGGAACTGGATTTCTTAAAGACAGACGAGGCCACGCGGATACTGGAAGAGACTGTGAGAAATGAGCAGCGCATAGATGATATGCAGGAAAAATATCTCAAAAAACAGATCAAGAGGATGCAGAAAGGCGGATGCAGGGCCGAGACTGGAGTTTTGTTCTCAGAGCTTTTGACGGATTTCGAGCGTCTTGGAGACCATGCGCTGAATATCGCAGAACTATACTATGAGATGGAATCCTAGCGGTATGGCAGAAGAGTCTGTTTTGTCAGACTCTTTGCTGCATAACCGCAGAAACCAGACTTGGTATCAGCACAAAACGATTACCCTTGTCGGGGTAGTCTGCGCGGGAATACTGCGGGTTGTAGTCTGGTAATATACGATAAGCATATGTCCTCCCGGACTGCATGGGAACATCTGTCCGTTGGAAGTCAGTACTCTTGTTGAACGCGCGATGTTTAAGACAAGAGATCCATCGGCAGATACGAGCTGATCGTCAAAATATTGGACAGTTACCTGCTCATTTGCCCCTTTCGTGGTAACGATTTCTGCGTGGTATCTTGGCGGGAATATCAAGGGGACAGGTCTGTCAGCGTCATAAAATGCAGTGATACGCATTCCTGGACGAAGCATGAGATGGTTCACGACATAGCTTTCAGGAGAAAGGATCAGGCTCGACGGGCCGTCAGAGGAGATCAGAGAAGCCATCTGGCTGCAGCAGTCGTCCGGCAGGGGGCTCATATCCCGGATTAATCCGGTAATTGGAGTAAATGTAGGTGAAGGCATAAGAATTTCCTTTTTTCTTTTATAGTATGAGTGAAGCGACGGAAATGTGTGCGGATTCATCCTGGGAACTGATGGATGTATCGATAAAAGAGGTGGCCGAGATGCCTGAAAAAAGAATGCTGATGAAACTGGGGGGAGTGATTCTGGCTGTACTTCTTTTCGTAACTGGAAGTGATGCAGATATGGCCGGAATCAATGAACCACCGGAAAGGAATAAGAAAAAGATCGAAAGTATGGAGGGAAGAGAGGCCGCCGGCTCAGAGACTGAAAGTTACAGCCAGGAACTTTTGGTACTGTCAGCGCTGGTCAGTGCGGAAGTTGGAGATCTGAGCAGTGAATGTCAGATTGCCACCGCATCTGTCGTCATGAACCGGGTGAACAGTGAAACATTTCCGAATACCGTCTATGATGTAATCTATCAGCCGGGACAGTACGAGACTGTGGAGAATGGAAGAATTGAAAACCAGCCGGAGGAAGATGTCAGAAAGAATGTAGAATTTGTTCTGAAAAATGGAAGCCAGATTCCGGATAATGTAGTTTATCAGGGGATGTTCCCCCAGGGAAGCGGCGTATGGGATATCATCGACGGCGAATATTTTTGTTATGAATAGAAATGAATATATTTCCAATCCGGGACATATAATTATAATATGTGGACAAAGAGTAATTATGGATACTCTGGAAGGGAAGGAAATAAAAATGGCAAGAGTAAGAAGAAATATTGATGCACAGATTAAGGCAGCACAGGAGCAGGTGGTAAAGGCAAAGGCAAAACTGGAAATGCTGGAACAGCAGCTGGACGAGCTCTGCATGAAAAAGAAGGAGCAGGAGATTGGTGAGCTGTATGATTATCTGCAGGAAAAGGGATTGTCTGTAGAGGAGGTTATGCAGATGATTCAT
The DNA here is from genome assembly GCA_900549995.1 of uncultured Lachnospiraceae bacterium. Classification (GTDB taxonomy): domain Bacteria; phylum Bacillota; class Clostridia; order Lachnospirales; family Lachnospiraceae; genus UMGS1251. The sequence continues at coordinate 26,219 of URQQ01000007.1, forward strand.
GAAGAGAATCGTGAAATTGCGTCTTAGAAAAGCTGTCAGGTAAAACAGAATCAGCGAAAGTATATTTTGGTATAGTATCAGAAGGTTCTCCCGGCTGTCAGGCGGGGGGACTTTTTTTGTTCTGTAAAAGTTGTGAAGTCTCCATTTTCTTCTTTCTTCCTGTGATGAAGGGCAAAAATGGTTGTTATTTCTGGTGATAAATGGTACGCTATTTATAATAAATTCATTCTTGATAAGAGGGGGCTGTACACATGAAAAATAAGCATCACCGCATCTGCTGGATGACAGTACTGCTGGCGGGAATGATGTTTTTCTTTTGTACCGGCAAGGCTTTCGCGGCTTCGCCGGATGCAGAGAAGAAAACATTGCGCGTGGCATTTCCAGTGATACCTGGAATCAGTGAAATCACACAATATGGGAATTATAAAGGACTTCTTGTAGATTATCTGGATGAGATTGCAAAGTATACAGACTGGGAATATGAATACATACAAGTGGACGCGGACGAAGTGATACCTAATTTTCTTGAGGGACAGTATGATCTCATGGGAGGAACTTTTTACTCTGCCGGGTTTGAAAAATATTTCGCATATCCTGATTACAATACCGGCCGGAGTATGGCAACCATTTTGTGCCGCGCAGATGATGATGAGCTGCGGGGATATGATTTGAACTCTTTGAATGGAAAGATAATCGGAGTCAATGGTCAGGCGGAAGAAAAGATCCGGTATTTGAAGGAATTTCTTTCCAGGAATGGACTGGATTGCAAGATTCAATATTTTGCACGTGAGGATATGGATGAAAATGGCACTTTATACGCAAAACTCCGCAGCGGTGAGGTAGATATGCTTCTTGGCAATGAACTGGAAGCGGGCGGTGAATTCCGTGTGGTAAGTTCGTTTCAGGCACAGCCCTATTATATTGTCACCACCGTCGGAAATGATGAGGTTCTCGAAGGCCTGAATATGGCGCTGGAACATATACTGGAGGCCAATCCAGAGATTGCAGAGGAGATATATGATGCGAATTTTCCGGATACAAAGCTTGAGGATATCCAGTTTAATGACGAAGAGGAACGTTTTATTGAAGAGAAAGAAACCGTTTCTGTGGCTGTTGTAAAAGCCTGGCATCCGTTATTCTGCCTGGAGAATTCAGAAGAGCCTCATGAAGGCCTGACACCGGATATTCTTGAAAAGGTCAGTGAATTTTCAGGGCTTCAATTCACCTATGTCTATGCGGATACTTATGCCGATGCCGCCGAAAAAGTCCGGCAGGGAGAGGCGGATATACTGGGGGCGTATATGGATACGGATGCGAACGCATTCTCAGAAGGGCTGGCGCTGTCCCAGCCGTACATCAGACTCAACAGCATTGTGCTGAAGAATAAATCCGTCAGCTATCCGGGAAAGGATCTTGTGTGCGGCATTTTGGAAGGGCTTGTTCTTCCGCCGGAAATTGCGGCAGCAGAAGTCAGAGAGTATGTGAATCCAACCGAGATGGTAGACGCTGTGAACAGAGGAGAGGTAGACTTTATCTACGGGCTGTCAGCCACGTTGGAGCAGGAAATGCAGAATCACCGGTATATGAATGTAGTGCCGGTTGCCAGAGTAAATAATACAACACAGACTTCATTTGCTATGGCCAGGCCGATTACGCCGGAATTGCTGACGATTCTGGATAAATCAATTAATAATATGACGACAGAGGAAACGACAGAGATTTTGGACCGCAATCTGGTATCGGTAGGGTATGCGGATCTGACATTTCAGGAATTGATGTATGCGAATCCGCTGGCATTTCTGGTCATTTTTGGGGCTGTGCTTGTGCTTGTCCTGATCGTGATTCTGCTCATTATCAGAAGCAGGATGAAAAATTCAGTGATGGAGAGTGAACTTCAGGCTGCAAAGGCAAAGAGCCAGGCAAAAAGTGAATTTCTGTCACATATGAGCCATGAAATACGGACACCGATGAACGCCATTGTAGGGTTGACGGATCTGATGAGTATGGAAAAATCCGGGAAGCAGAATCTGGAAGAAAATCTTAAGAAAATACGCAGTTCATCCAAATATCTGTTATCACTCATTAATGATATTCTGGACATGTCTCAGATTGAGAACGGCAAGATGGAGATTGTGAAGGAGAACTTCTCCCTTGCCAGGATGCTGAGAGAGCTTGAGGAGATGATGAGCATACAGGCAGAACAGAAATCACTGACATTTTGCCTGACCAGAGAGATCAGCCATGAATGGCTTATGGGGGATGTGGTACGTCTTAAGCAGGTACTTACGAACCTGTTGTCTAATGCAGTGAAATTTACGCCTTCTGGTGGTGTGGTATCTCTGGAAGTACGGGAGACTGCCTGTGGCGACGGGAAAGCCTCTTATTGGTTCATGGTGAAGGACAATGGAGTGGGCATCGCTTTGGAAGACCAGAAACGGGTATTCATTTCTTTTGAGCAGGTAGGCAATTCAGCTTCCCGCAGTGCAGGGACAGGCCTTGGGCTTTCGATCAGCAAACAGATTGTCGAGCTGATGGGCGGGGAACTGAAAGTAAAAAGCCAGCTTGGAGAAGGAACGGAATTCTATACGACGATTGAATTTCCGCTGGGGTGTGAAGAGGCGCAAAATCCAACCGTACAGGCAAGAAGCCTGAAAGGAATTCAGGTTCTGCTTGCGGAGGATAATGATTTGAATGCCGAGATTGCCCAGGAGCTGCTGGCAGAAGAAGGAGTGCAGACCCAAAGAGCGTTAAATGGACAGGAGGCAGTAGATATATTTCTGGATAGTGAGCCGGGAACGTACCATATTGTTCTGATGGATATCCGGATGCCGGTGAAAAATGGACTGGAGGCGGCGAAAGAAATCCGTGCCAGCAGAAGGCCGGATGCCCAGATACCTATCATAGCGATGACAGCCAACTCATTCAGGGAGGACGAAGATGCTGCCAGAGAGGCAGGAATGAATGGGTTCGTACCAAAACCGGTAGATTCACAGTATCTTTTTACGGTATTGAGAGAGAATGCTGTGATGAAAGAACAGTGAGTGGGAACTGGCGAAAATGAATGTAATTAAATGCCGGGACATGAGAGCGGTCAGACATAAAGATAGAGCAGGAGAGTGATCCTGCTCTAATTTTATATCTTCTGCCATTTGTTTCGCAATAAAGCATTCCCAGTGCAGCCAGAGGCACCACAGGGAAAGAACAGCATGAACTGCTATGCCAGGATTCCAGATGCATCAGCCAGATCACATACGGTTTCCAGTTTTATTACCAATATGCAGACGCAGTTTAATATGGAAGATTTTGTGCAGTCGTCCACCAGAGGAGGCTGATTGTTCCTTGTATGCGGCGGGACAATTGTGTATAATTCTTCAATAATATTTTTTAAAGGTCTGATCTTTTTCAGTTTATCTAATGCCTTGCAATAATTTTCCCAGTCAATGATCTGATACCGTTTGGAACCGTTGCTGTAAATGATTTCCCCAAATTGAATATATTTGACAGTGGGTGTTAAACTCTGACAAATTGTAAAAACTTTTTTCAAATCCATACCGATTTCCTCATTTGCATTTTTATTTAATTTTACCACTTGTCTATTGACATTTCAAACAATATATGTCACTGGAAAAATCCCGAAATCAATTTTTCAGACAAAAAAAGAGCAGATAAAGGGAGTCGAACCCTCCTTTCCAGCTTGGGAAGCTAGCGTTCTACCGATGAACCATATCTGCATGTACATTATATTACCACGAAAAATGGAAATTGTACACCCCTAAAATGAATTTTATTGCCGTCCGTTATGCACAAAAGAACGGCAGACAGAGAGAAAGGACTGCTTTCGCAGTCCTTGAGGGGGGTTATGAAAAAGATACTTTGTTCTTTTTACAAATTCTAATATACAGGAAGTTTGTGACGAAACTGTGATCAATTTATAATAAAATCATAAAAGGAATCTTAAGAAAAAATTATCTGTCTGAGAGTCTGCGGCTGCTGTGCCGGTATTCCTTTGCGCTGCAGCCGGTAATTTTGCTGAAATACGAAGAGAAATATTTATAATCCTTATAACCCGTCATTTCCGCGATTTCGTAATATTTATAATCGGTATGAAGGATCAGTTCCTGTGCATGGAAGATTCTCTGTCTGTGCAGGTATTCTTTGAAAGAATAACCTGTCATGTTCTTAAAGATCCGGCTTAGATAACCGGTAGAGAGATAAGCAGCCCGGGCGGCATCTTCCAGGTGGATATCTTCCATATAATGTTCTTTGATGTAGGCAAGAGCCGGTGTGATCTGGGTAGTCTCGGAAGCTTTGGTTTCCCCGGAGAAAGCCAGACTGGAGAGCAGGTCGAGGATTTCCAACGGAGTCTCAGATTCTTCTGCGACGCGGACAGTTTCTTCCGGGTCAATTCCTTCCGAACTTACGGCACAGAGAAGAACGATCAGACGCTTGACCGAGTCCATAAATATGTGTCTTGGAATCTGCTGATCTTTGGCGTATGTATAATACGTATCCAGTTTTTCGCGAACTTCCTCCTCGTTATGTGAGAGTATGGAGGTGATCAGCCGGCATTCAGAATCATAAAGCGACACAGAGGAAGGTTCTAAGATCTGGTCTTCGGGGTGAAGCAAAGTAAATGATGTGTCAGTTTTCCAGAAACAGTGATTCAGCATCGTGTTCGTGACTCCATAGGCAAGAGGAAAGTCCTGGATGCCGGAAATCATGGAGAGGATGACGATACAATTTCCCGAGACAACCGGCAGGATACAGGGAATCCGTTCCTCGATCTCCAGGGCCTCAAAAGGAACTTCGGAAGTATCCAGAATCACGACTGCCATACGGTCTTCCGTGAAGAAGACGAAGGGGCGGTAAGAGGTGAGCTGGTTCGTCAGTGTATGTACCACAAGAGATTCCTCTTCTCCGTTGGTGCGGATCAGCATAAGGGAATAAGAAGTCCCGTGAAAATCAAGATGAATCTTCTGTGCCCGTTTTTGGAAATGGGCAAAAGAAATCTGGTTTTTTAAAAAGCGGGAGAGCAGGGTCGCCTTGATCAGATGGCTGTTCTCTGTATAGATATCTTTCAGGCGGGCAGTCTGGGAGCTCTTCTCTCTGAGCGTTACGGCTTCTTTTTTTACCCGGAGTACAGTATCAAGAATCTGGCTGCTGTTGGCACTTTTCAGGAGAAAAGCACTGACTTTCACATCAATGGCGGTTGAGAGATTTTCGGTATTCCCGTAAGCTGTCAGTATAATGACCCGCGTGTCCGGGAGGAGCTCGTTTAATTTTCTGGCGAGTTCCAGCCCGTTCATGAGGGGCATCTGGATATCAGCCAGGACAATATCCGGCCGCAGCCGAAGTGCGAGTTCCAGTGCATCCGCTCCATTGCCGGCTTCTCCGGCGACTTCCATATCATAGTCTTCCCAGGGAATTGCATAGTGCATTCCCTGTCTGATAAAATCTTCATCATCTACAATCAATAGTTTAATCATGATCTACTAACTCCTTTGGCTGGCGGATCCTGAAGATACTGAAACCATCCTTCACAAGATAGGTCAGAGAATATTCGGGTCCATATTTTAAAATCAGGCGTCCATTGATATTCCGAAGTGCCATTCCACGTTTTTCAAGACTTTCGGTATCCGCAAGCAGGCGGTCCAGATCGTCGGGGCAGATCAGTTCTCCGGTATTGGCAACTTCATATATGAGCATGTTATTTTCCTCGTAAATGTTGATCCGGACCGTGCCGTGGATACAGTTTTGCAGCCCATGTACAAGCGCATTTTCCACGAGAGGCTGAAGCAGGAGACAGAGAACCTGACAGGAATATAAGCTTTCCGGACAGAGAAATTCGAACTCTACTTTTGTGCCGTAACGGATACGCTGGATCTCAAGATAGCAGTTTAAATGTTTGATTTCCTCACGCAGTGTGTGAAGGCCGTTCGGTGATGGCGTCAGGGTAAGACGCATCATCTGTGACATGTTGGAAACCATGGTGCTGACATTTGCGGTGTCTCCCATTTTTGCCATCCAGTAGATGGTATCTAAAGTATTGTACAGGAAATGAGGATTAATCTGAGTCTGCAGTGTGTCGAGCTGGGACTGCTTCAGCTTCAGTTCTCCCATATAGACTTCCTGATAGAGAAATTCCAGGCGTTGTGCCATATGGTTAAACTGTCTGGCGAGAAGTGAGATTTCATCCGTTCCTTTTACCGGGTAACGTACAGAGAAGTCTTCATTGGAGATGGAAGCCATCCGGGTGCCAAGTTGATTCAGCGGCCTCGTGATTATCCTGGAGAAAGCGAAAGAGAGCAGGATGGTAAATATAAGAACGAGCAGCGACAGTATGGCAAGCGTTGTTGTAAATGTGTTGCGGATCAGTGACAGCGCAGAAGCATTACTGATACTGAATAGAAGGAACCCTGTATCTGAAATCATATCTGCCGACACAATCTGGCGGTGCCTGGTCTGGCTGTGCATGCCGCCCTGCGTCAGGGGCAGAAGGGAGCGGTAGGTGTAGGAGGAGATATCTGCTTTGTCATCTTCTTTGCCGTCCAGAGAGATCAGCAGGTGATTCTCGGGGGACATCATATAATAGGAAGTCTGCTGATCATACTGGAGCTCCTTGATGGCGTACCTGAGTTCAGAGATACTGACGGCGATCTTGATGTAGCCAATCTTTTGGGAGATATTTGTCGGGTTTTTCAGAAGCCTTGACAGATAAAGGTATCCGTTTTCCTTCTCGTATTCAGAATAATCCCAGACGGGGCTGGCATTTTCCTCGTCAAGAAGAGTCATTTCCCGGGGGGTAAGCTTGACGGTTGAAAGGGTGCTGATAGAATCCCCGGATGCATTGTATATGGTGAAGCCATGAATTCCTGTAGAAAAGCCAAAGGGCATGGTAAGAAGGATTTCGCTGGCCTGCTGTTTGATTCCTGCGTAATTTGGTGCACTTTGGGGTGTTGTCAGAAATGCCTTCAGATTTGTCTCCATCAGCGGATATAAAGTGAGATCAGCGGCATCTTTAAAATATCCGTCCACATTTTTAGAAATTTCCGTGATGTTGGCGGCATACAGATTCTCCATATCCTTTTGGGCAGAATCCAGAAAAAGCTTGCTGGCTACAAGATAGATAATTACAATTGGAATCAGGGCGAAAGAAATAAAAAGAACCGTAATCTTTTTTCGCATTGTCATATAACTGACACCTCTCTTTTATAGTAAAGTAGTGAAAAAGCCGTATATAGATGAAGCGTTTCTGAATTCATCTTAGCATCGGAAATGACGGAGTGTCAACAAAAGCAGGCGGGATGGGGAAATATGTCATTTTTTCGGGATGTTTGTCAAAATAATGGGATATTTTCCAAATGATGTACTTGGGCAGAGGTCAAAAAAGAGGAATCAGGTAAAAACTATGGGATAAGGAAGACAGGTTCTTTGGTTTTTTGAAATGCTGAAATCCAATATAATGATCTTATCAAAAGGAAGGCAAAAGCCGGAAGGAAAAAATGGAGGTATTCTTATGAGGAAGAAAGCAGTCAGGGCAGCAGCACTTTGTATGGCAGGGATGATGGCATTAAGTGCAAGCGGATGCTCGAAATCAGAAGAAGGTAAAAGTTCTTCAAAAAAGGAGAATGTATCAGCAGATGAACTTACATTTTCACACTATTATCTGGAAGAAGAAAGAGAGAGCAGTGCAATTGTCAGCAGCTATCTGCATATGGTCGATGAATGGGAGGCAGAGCACCCGGACATTAAACTGACCAAGCAGGTGATGGCACAGTCGGATTACAGTACGAAAATTCAGGCTCAGGCTGCGGTCAATGAGGTACCGGATATTTTTCTTCTGAAAGGTTCCTGGGTAGATAACTTTGTAGACAATGGAATTGTGGCGCCGATGAATGAATATCTGGACCAGTATGAGTATAAAGATAAATTCAGAGACGGAGTTTTTGACGCGGCAACGCGCGATGGCAAAATTTACGGAATGCCGAATCAGCTGACAGTATCTTCACTTGTCTATTACAATGAAGATCTGTGGAAATCTGTCGGTTATGATGAATTTCCGGATAACTGGAAAGACATTGAGGAAGCGGCAAAAAAATTTGAGGAAAAGGGAATTTCTGCAATTTCCATCGGCAACAGTGAAAAGTGGCCTGCGGAATCCTGCATCCTGTCGGCGTTGGGTGACCGTTATACAGGAACAGACTGGACAAACAGTGTGATTGACAATGATGGTAAGGCAAAATTCACAGATGAAAGTTTCGTAAAGGCACTGGATCAGCTTCAGAAACTGACAGAGAACAATGTAGTGAATCCTGACTTTAACACGATTACAGATATGCAGGGCACAGAATATTATACCCAGGGAAAGTCAGCAGCAAATATCTCAGGATATTGGGCGCTTTCTACCATTGAAAGTTTTGCTACACCAGAAGTACTGGAACATACAAAAGTGGCAGTTCTTCCGTCCTCTGATGGAAGTCCCGCGTCAAGTACCTCTGGAGGCTGCGGCTGGTTTCTGGCAGTCAATAAAAATCTGACAGGAGAAAAACTTGACAGGGCCATGGATTTCGTACTTTCCACATCTGGTTATGAACTCTGTGAATATGCGGCAAAAACGTACGGATTGATGGGAGCGGCTTCCGTCGGTGAAGTTGATACTTCAGCACTCCCGGATTTGACTCAGAAATATCTGGAACTGGTCAATGGGCTGGAACTGACACCTGTCTATGATCTTGTCATGGATGGCGCTGTGATTGAAGTCATGAACACGGGAATACAGGACCTGTTAAATGGCAGTAAGAATCCGGAAGATCTGGCAGCGGAGATTCAGGCAGAACAGGATAAATTGTAGAAGACTGCAAAGGAGGCGGATTTCTCTTCGCAGAGGCTTCCGTCTCTTTTTGCGCGAAAAATCAGGAAAGGAGTGAGGTTATGAAAGGTGCTGTCAGTGTAAAAAGGAGAGTTATGGTACTATACCTGCTGCCCGGAATTGTGTTGTACAGCTTTATTATTCTTGTTCCGGTCTGTCTTGCGGCATACTACGGAATGTTCGACTGGTCCGGCGGTGTGAATAAAATATTTACAGGAATTGAAAATTATAAAAATGTGCTGGCGGATCCGGTGTTTCGAAAATCGCTTTGGAATAATATCTATCTGACGGTAGTCTGTCTGATCGGCCAGATTGGAATTGCATTTATTCTGGCTGTGATGCTGAACGGGCGCCATGTAAAATTCAAAGGATTCCACCGGACAATGAGTTATTTCCCGGCGGTTCTCTCGGCGGTTGTCATCGGATTTATCTGGAGCATGATTTATGACTATAACTATGGGCTTTTGAATGCATTTTTAAAAATGATTGGGCAGGGAGATAAAATACAGGCGTGGCTGAATAATGATAAACTGGTACTGTTTTTGACGGCGATTCCGCTGATCTGGCAGTTTATCGGATATTATCTTCTGATCATTATGTCGGCATTATCCTCGGTGGATCCGCAGATATTTGAAATGGCAGAAATTGACGGTGCGAGCGGATGGAAGAAGGCGGTCTATATCACACTGCCGCTGATTAAGAATACGTTAATCGTCTGTGTCACACTTTGCATCTCAGGAAATATGAAGATTTTCGACCATATTTATGCGATGACCGGGGGAGGTCCCGGCAATGCCAGCAGCGTTATGGCAATGTATGCGTATAAGACATCCTTTGTCTCATATAAGATGGGGTATGGAAGTGCGATGTCCATTGTAATTCTGATTGTGAGTCTGATCTTTGTGGCTGGCAGCAGAGGTGTGCTGATGCATTTTACGAAAGAAAAGGAGGCGTAAATCGATGAAGGAGACAGGAAGAAAAGCGGTCAGGGTGATTCCCAACCTGATACTGATGATATTCTCTATTACCTGTGTGTATCCTGCCATATGGCTGCTCTACTCTTCGCTGAAAGATAAGGCAGAATTTTATAATAATCCGGTTGCGCTGCCGTCACATCCGAGTTTCCAGCACTACATAGATATTTTCACGAAAAGTAAAATTCTGGTGTGGATGGGAAATACGGTGAGAAACAGTGCAATATCTCTGGTATTTATTATCATGATTGGGTTTATTACAGGATATTTTCTATCCCGGTACCGGTTTAAAGGGAGAAAATTCTTATACGGATATTTTCTTCTTGGAATGCTTGTCCCGGTACATGCGCTGATGGTTCCAATGTACGTGCTTTTTACAAAAACGGGAATGACGGACCAGTGGTTTACGCTGATCCTTCCTTATACGGCACTGTCGCTTCCGATCGCGGTATTTTTAGTGGAAAGTTTTGTGCACTCGGTTCCGGTGGAAGTGGAAGAGGCAGCGGCGATTGACGGCAGTTCGTTTCACCGGACATTGTTCTCTATTATTATGCCGATGTGCAAGCCGATCCTTGTGACGGTAGGAATTATACAGTTTTTTTATGTGTGGAATGAGTTTACATTTGCCCTGATTTTGATTAATTCAGAGCAGCTGATGACAGTCCCGGTAGGCATTACACTGTTCAAGGGACAGTTTACAACGGATTATCCGAAAATGATGACAGCGATGCTTGTGGCAATTCTTCCGGCGGTGATTCTGTATTTCAGTTTTTCAAAACAGATTATCAAGGGAATGGTTGCAGGTGCAGTGAAAGGTTAAAGGAGAGAAAAAAATGAACAGAATCAACTTGAATAATGGATGGAATTTAAAAGAGGCGCCTCTTAGCTGGAGCAAAGAGTATTATGCTGAGGTGATGAAAGCGGAAGGAAAATGGTATTCTGTGAACCTTCCGGCGGATGTTCATATGCCGCTGATTGAAGCGGGAGAGATGAAAGATCCGGTGCTGGCGGATTACTGCAGAGAGGCAGAATGGGTAGAAGACCGGTCCTGGTGGTTTGTCAAGCATTTTGAAGGGGCGGATCTTTCTATGGAAAATGACATTGTAGAACTTGTTGTGGAAGGCTTAGATTCCAGAAGTGATATTTTCCTCAACGGGCATTACCTGGGATGCCATAAAAGCGTGCATTATCCATTTGTCTGCAAAGTAAAAGAGTATCTGAATGCGGGAGACAATGTGATTACGGTAAGGATGACGAGCGGTCTGGAGGAGATTACAAGAGAAGACGTGATGGAACTCAATGATGCGGTATGTCTGGAAACATACAATGGTGGGAAGTTCAGGGGAGATGACCGAAGGTCTTTTGTACGCAGGCCGCAGTATACCGTCGGATGGGACTGGGGACCGAAGGTGATCACAATTGGAATTACCGGAGATGTCTATCTGAGAAGTTATAAGAAAACGTCGATCAGAGAGGTAAAACTTGAGACTGTCTCCGTCGGAGCTTCGGCAACATTGCATATGATGGCAAATGTAGAGAATCTGGATCTGATAGGAAGCAAAAGCTGCAGCCTCAAAGTCAGGATGAGGATGGATGGGATCCTCTGCAAAGAGGAAGTAAAAGAACAGATTCTGCTGACGTCGGGATACAACTATATTGATCTGGAATATGAAATCGAGAATCCGAAACTCTGGTGGCCGAATGGCTATGGGGAGCATCCTCTGTATCAGGTAGAGGTGGAGGTTGTATGTGAAAACCATACAGAAGTTTATCCTGCATTTTCATACGGGATACGGACCATAGAGCTGAACACGGATGTGATTCAGGGGGAAGACAGGAATTTTACGTTTGTTGTGAATGGGAAGCCTGTTTACTGTAAAGGCGGAAACTGGGTGCCAAATGATTTTATCTATGCACGGGTGCCGGAAGAAAAGTATAAAGTGCTGATAGAGGAGGCTGTGGAAGCAAATTTCAATATGCTGCGTGTGTGGGGCGGCGGACTCTATGAGAGGGAGCTGTTCTACGACTTGTGCGACGCGAACGGAATTCTGATCTGGCATGATTTTATGTTCGCATGCTCGACGTATCCAGACCACCATGAATGGTTCCGGTTACTGATGTGGAAAGAGCTGGATTATCAGACAAAGAGGCTTAGGAATCACAGCAGTATTGCGTTGTTCTGCGGAACAAATGAAGTCCACTGGATCTTTAATTCACAGGATAATCCACAGTGGGGGATTGAATTTACTGGTGATCATCCATATGGGCTGAGTGTTCCAAATCAGATGGCACGGGAGATCATCCGAAAGAATTGTGCAAATATTCCGTACTGGAACAGTTCTCCGTATGGCGGCAGGCTTCCGAATGATGATACGGTGGGAGATGTGCACAGGTGGCACAATGCGCTGATGAGCAAGAAGATGGAAGAGCGGATTGAGCCGAAAGATTATGATACCATTGAGTCAAAATTTGTCAGTGAATATGGGTTTATCGGTCCGTGCCCGCTGGAGTCGATACAGGAATATATGGATGGTGCTTCTGCAGATGGCGATGCTATGGACCGGACAGGGGATGTGTGGCAGATGCATTCCAATGTATTTGAAAAAGGGACAGTGAATGAAGCAATCCGGAAAAATTATGTCGATGATCCGGAAAAGCTTTCTCTTGAAGACTACATACTGTATGGAGGGATGGCACATGCATTGATGTATGGATATTCACTGGAAGCGATGCGGTTTAAAGAACATTGTTCTGGCGGATTGTTCTGGATGTATAACGATGCATGGGGCGAAGTCGGCTGGACAATTGTAGATTACTATCTGCGCAGGAAAATTCCTTATTATGCTGTGAAACGTTCTCTTGCACATCGGAAATTCACACTCAGACTTGTGGATCAAAAAGTGGTGCTGCAGGGGATGAATGACACACCGGAGGTGTGGAAGACGAAAGTGAAGATTGGATATGCCACATTCGACGGAACAAAGATGGATCTGAAAGACCTGGAAGTTCAGGTAGATGCGGGAAGCAGGAATTATCTATACCAGATGGAACTTCCAGCAGAAGATTACAGAAAAGGTACTGTCATGCTCTATGCCGAAGACGCGGAGTCTGTATGGCTTCGCATGGATGATATGAGAAATCTTGAATATGAGACTTCTGCTGTAGAGATGATAGAATCGGCTCCGGAAGGGGATGGCTGGAAACTGACAGTGAAAGCATCCGGGTTCGCGCACGGGGTTTACTATAAAGGAAATGAAAAAGGTTCTGATAATTATTTCGATCTGCTTCCGGGGGAAACAAAGACTGTATATATCAAAGGACAGAAAAATGCACCGGAAATCAGTCAGGTAAGATAAAACGAAGGCAGGGAAAATACCGGCAGGAAATTATCCTGCCGGAAGGAGGCAGAAAATGAAACGAGAACAATACGATGCAATCAGAAAAGAAGCAGTAAAATACTACGAAAAGGCAGGAATTGTGCTGACAGATATTGAGAAAGAGACTATGGAGGCGGCAGACTTTGGTCTTGGCAGATTTGAAGAAATGGGGCTGATTCTCGTCACTTACATCAATACTGAGAGATGCTGTGCCAAAGAAATGGTGCTCCTTCCGGGACAGACATGCCCGGAACACAGCCACGTACCCATTCCGGAACGCAGTTATCCGGGGAAAGAAGAGACATTCCGCTGCCGCTACGGCACAGTACTCCTCTACGTAGAGGGAGAGGAAAGCGAAAATATTCAGGCAGTAAAACCGAAAGACACAGAACAATATTTCACTGCAGCACACGAAATAATACTGCACGCCGGTGAGCAGTACACAATGCAGCCAGACACAAAACACTGGTTCCAGGCAGGGAAAGAAGGCGCGGTCATTTCCGAATTCAGCACACAAAGCATGGATGAATACGACATATTCACCGATCCGGCGGTTGAAAGGATGCCGGTGGTTGAGTAGTTGGGGACGTAATCCTTTTAAATAGGATTACGTCCCCAACTTCGATTCAACCTGTCCCCAAGTGCAATTTAACCTGTCCCTTTTTGAAGTTTTGCATATTCATGCAATAGGCATATTTTTTATAATAGCCTATAGAAATGGCACTTTTTAACTTCTATTCGCGGTAAACTTAGAAAGAGTTATATGCACAATATTACATTTTGCTGTTGTTACTACTTTGTTTTCATTGCCTAGAACAGGTCAATTGGCTGAATAACGATGTATTTTCAATTTTTTGGTAGCCTTTTAATTTAGATAGAATTGTATATTATACATATTAACGCATTTGGGGACAGGTCTATTTGCAATTAGGGACACATTGTTTCTTAATTGGGGACGTAATCCAACTGAGAAAGATTACGTCCCCAATCAACGCATTTGACTTCCCTCCCCCAAGTTGTTACAATAATTAAAGTATATTCTTGGGGGTAATTATGATGCAAAAGACGACGGCCATGACGGAGGGCAATATCTGGAAGCAGCTGTTTTTGTTTTCGGTTCCGTTGATTTTGGGGAATTTATTTCAGCAGTTATATAATACGGTGGATTCTATCATAGTAGGGAATTATATTGGGAGTGAGGCGCTTGCGGCAGTCGGTTCGAGCGGCTCGCTTTTAAATCTTCTGATAGGTTTTTGTGTTGGGGCTTCGGCGGGGGCCGGGGTCGTGATTTCGCAGTATTACGGGGCAAAGGATGAGAAGGGGCTTCATAAGGCGGTTCATACGACGATCGCGATTGCCATTGCGGCGGGAATCATACTGACGGTGGTGGGGATTTTGCTGTCACCACTTCTTTTGAGAGCGATGGGAACGCCCTCGGAGGTGTTTGATCAGGCGGTGATCTATCTCCAGGTATACTGGGGCGGAATTTTATTCAATGTCATCTACAACATGGCGGCGGGGATATTAAATGCGGTCGGCAATTCCAGGAGGTCGCTGGTTTATCTGATGATCGCGGCAATTTCGAATATCTTTCTGGATCTTTTGTTTGTTGTGGTATTCAAGATGGGAATCGTCGGTGCGGCGCTTGCGACGGATGTAAGCCAGCTGCTTTCGTCTATTTTCATTATTCTTTTCCTTGTGAGGAGTAAAGAAATGTACCGCCTGAAGTTGAAAGATATCCGTTTTTATGATAAAATGCTTGGAAAAATCTTAAGGATAGGACTGCCGACAGGGATACAGAACATTGTAATCTCATTTTCAAATGTAATTGTACAGTCCAGCGTGAACAGTTTCGGTTCCGCGGTGATGGCTGGTTTTGCCGCTTATGTTAAAATAGACGGATTTAATATTATGCCGGTGATGAGTTTCAGCATGGCTGCGACGACATTTACCGGACAGAATATCGGAGCCGGACGTTACGACCGGGTGAGAAAGGGAATGTGGGTGTCGCTTTCGATGGGCGTGATTTATACGATAGCGACCGGGGCACTGCTTCTGTTATTTGCGCCTCAGATTATCGGGGTATTTACGAATAACAAAGAAGTAGTTCAGCATGGTGTATACGTATTGAAATATTTCTGCCCGTTCTACTTTCTTCTGGCGGTTATGCATGAGCTGTCGGGAACGATTCGCGGAACCGGCAAGACTGTAGAGCCTATGCTGATTGCGCTGACAAGTCTCTGTGTCTTCAGAGTAGTGTGGATCATGGTCGTCCTGTCGATAGAACACCGGATGGACTGGCTGTTTGTAGTCTATCCTATTTCGTGGCTGATCGGAGCCGTGTTGACAGTGTTATATGCTTGGAAAGGAAAATGGATGCCGGATGAGATGCGGAATAAATAAGTGGGAGAAGCCATTTACAGAAGAAGAAAAGAACAATTACAGAGAAGAAGCCAGAAAAGTGTTTGCGCAGAAGGCAGATTATTATGCTGAAAAACTTGGCGTTACTTATAACAGGATTGCTATCCGTGAACAGAAAACAAGATGGGGAAGCTGCAGTTCCAAAAAGAACCTGAATTTTAACTGGAGACTTCTGCTTGCGCCGGAAGAGATTCTGGATTATGTGGTGGCGCATGAGCTGTCACACCTGAAAGAAATGAATCATTCCAGAGAATTCTATAAAGTGCTGGAGTCAGTGATGCCGGATTACCGGTGGCGCCAGCAGTGGTTGAAGGATAATGGAATGACCCTGTGGCAGAGAAGATAGTGTGTTGAAAGAAGGATGAAATGTGAAAAAAGCTGTAAAATATATTATTGGAGCGATCGCTGTATTAACTGCATATGAACTGGGAGGCGCGCTCCTTCCATTTGCCAGAATGAAGACGGCGGACAGTGAGTATAAGGAAAATGTTGATACAGATGTCTATTACGGCGGAAGCGAAGACGGCGCCGACCGGGCAAGGGTAGTAGAGGAGAATAAGGATGCTCTGGACACGAGACTTTCCATGTTCGAGGAGGCAAAAGAAAGTATTATTCTGACAACATTCGATATCCGTGAAGGGAAAAGTACAGATCAGATTTTCTCGTCTCTGATTGCGGCAGCGGACCGCGGCGTAAAAGTACGGATTATTGTAGACGGAATGTACGGAATGCTCCACATGAACGGGAAAGATACCTTTTATGCGGCGGGAAGCCACAAGAATATTGAGATCAAATATTACAATGAGCCCAATCCGTTAAAGCCGTGGACATTTAACGGAAGAATGCATGATAAATATATCATCATCGATGACCAGCTGCTCCTGCTTGGCGGAAGAAATACATTTGATTATTTTATCGGAGAATGGAAGGGGAAGAACAGGGGTTTTGACCGGGAAGTTCTCGTCTATAATACGGACTATGAACAGGGAGCGGACAAAAGTGTCATCGGTGAGGTCAAAGCATATTTTGAGAGTATGTGGAAGAAAAAAGAATGCAGGACCGTATTTGGGAAGACGCCCGGATCACATAAAAACGGGACAGAAAAAGCACTTGCCAGAATGAAGGACTGCTATCAGGGACTGTCAGCCCAGCCTGTAGATTACTGGGAAACGACAGCAGCCACAAAAAAGATATCCTTCCTTCATAACCCGACACATATATATGGGAAAGAACCCTATGTCTGGGAAGAACTTCGCCAGCTGATGATGCAGGCAGAGGAGCGGGTGATGATTCATACACCCTATGCAGTTTACTCGGAAGAGATGTATGAAGGAATGAAAGAAATCAGTGAAAAGGTTCCTAATACATCCGTGATCTTAAATGCAATTGCAGTCGGCGACAATGTATGTGCTTCCTCAGATTACCTGAGGAATAAGAACAGGCTTCTTGATACAGGAATGGACTTTTATGAGTATATGGGGGATTACTCAACGCATGGGAAATCACTCGTAATTGATCAAAATATCTCAGTGATCGGTTCCTATAACTTTGACAACCGGAGTACTTATGTGGACACAGAGACGATGCTTGTGATTGACAGTACCGGCTTAAATGAACAGCTGACAGGATATCTGGAAGCACTGAAAGCAGAGTCATTGAAGGTCATTGATGAGAACCGCTACGAGGCAAAGGATGGAGTAAAACAAAAAGAAATTCCTGCGAAAAAGAAGAAGCTGATCAAGAAACTTGCATTTTTCCTGCAGCCATTCCGCTATCTTATATAAATGATTATCATGATATTATTCGAAAAGGACAATCACCCAAAGGACAGATTCAAGCTCAGGAACCTGCCCTTTTTGATTCTGACATATGCCGGGAAGCCTGCAGGAAGATTGCGAATGGAAGATGGCAAAACCTTTCGGAGAGAAAGCAGTATGTCTTTGAATCTTTGGTGTTATAATAAATTTGCGAAAGCATAGTGACAGATGCTTTGCCGGGAGGAAGTATTTTTCATTCTTCCGGTTTCCGGAATGAAAGAACTGGAAGAGAATTATTATTGCCACATATGATTTGAAGTTGTATAATAAATGTAACGACGAAAGGTAAGGGAGGCTTGCTTATGAAGTTTGATATGCATTGTCATGTGAAGGAAGGTTCTATTGACAGTAAGGTAAGCTTGGACGAGTATATTACAATCCTGAAAAAGCATGGATTTGGGGGAATGCTTGTTACGGATCACGACACGTATAAGGGGTACCGCCACTGGAAATATGACATGAAGGGGAAGGTTCATAACGATTTTGTGGTATTGAAAGGAATTGAGTACGATACAAGAGATGCCGGACATATATTGATTATTATGCCCGAGGGTGTGAGGATGAGGCTTCTGGAACTGAGAGGACTCCCGGTATCGGTGCTGATTGATTTTGTGCACAGGCACGGAGGCATCCTTGGGCCGGCACATCCATGCGGTGAGAAATATTTAAGTTTTGCAAAATCAAAACGTTATTTTGGTTCACCGGAGATTATCAAAAGGTTTGACTTTATAGAAGTATTTAATGCGTGCGAATCCGAACATTCCAACGCAGGAGCCGCAAAGCTTGCTGAAAAATACCAGAAGCCGGGCATCGGCGGCAGTGATGCGCATAAAACGGACTGTGTAGGATTGGCTTACACAGATTTCCCGGAAGAGATTACATGTGAGACGGATCTGATCTCCCAGATCAGGAGAAAAGTGCCGCTGGAAGCAGGCGGATCTTTCTACACAAAGACTACGAAAGATAAGATGGGAAAAGCTAACAAGCTTTTAGTTTATTCATTCTGGTTTTACAATAAGGGAGGAGAACTTCTGAAACGGCGGAGGAGAAATGAAAAGAGCCGGATTGAGAATCCGATTGACCCGATCGATCCGATTGAGGCACCATATGTGAATATCATCAGTAAAAAATAATGCATAAAAGAGATTAAGGAGGCAGATTATGTGGTCAAGACCAGATTTGAAGATGAGAGGAAAGAGTGCATTCTACAGGAATTACTGGCCTGCAGTTTTGGCGGGACTCATCCTTTCGATAGCGACAGGACTGACAGGGGGGAATTCAGCAAGGAGGGTGATTACCGATAACAACAGAGGCAGTGATTATCCGAATTATTATTCACACGGACATCAGAGTCTGGTTACGGGATTGTTTGCTCTGGCGTTTACACTTACGATGTTGGTTATCGCGCTGATCATAGTGATACTTAAGGTATTCGTAGGCAACCTTTTGCTGGTAGGCGGAAAAAGATTCTTTATGGAGAACAGAGAGTACAATTCCAGAGTTTCCTCCGTATTGTATGGATTTAAAAACGGATTTTACGGAAATATTGTACTGACGATGTTTTTAAGGGATCTCTATACGTTTCTGTGGTCACTGTTATTTATCATACCGGGGATTGTCAAAGCCTATGAGTACAGAATGATTCCTTATATATTATCTGAGAATCCTGGAATGGACAGAAGACGTGCTTTTGAAATCAGCAGACAGATGATGAACGGACAGAAAATGGATACTTTCATTATGGATTTATCATTTATCGGCTGGAGTCTGTTATCAGCGATCACATGTGGCTTGTTTGGCGTATTCTATACACAGCCATACATTGAAGCCTCATTCGCAGAGCTTTATGCAGTATTCAGAGTTCATGCATTCCACACAGGTTCACTTACAACAAGCGAATTGCCAGGGTTTGGCGGTGCATACTATTAAGTATGTTTGATCATTCATTTTTGGCTGGAATGCAGGTACAGATGTCCTTTGTAACAGATGTTGCAAGGGACATTTTGCAGTTTGGGAGATCGGGCGGAGAATTGAGAACAGGCTGCAGTTAAAAATATGGAAGAAGGAAATGAGGGCGGATCTGATGAACCATATGATTAAAAAAACTTCCTGGATTACAGCAGTATGCTGTGCGGCCCTGGCATTTGTGATGATGGTATCACTTTGGGATTTTTCGAGCAGGACGAGTGATAAACTGAAAAGGCAGGCAGAGATTCATCTGAAAGAAATCGCCGAGCAGGAGATCAAAACGGTACAGGTAAAGATGGGTGCTTTTCTGGAAAAGATTCAGGTGGCGGCCTCCATGGCAGGAACTCTGGAGGAAACTTCTGATCATGATTTTCAGGCAATTCTGAATTCTCTGGTTGAGAATGGAAAATTTGACAGGGCGGCAGTGATCATGGCGGATGGCCGTACCTACAATTCAGGAGATCGTAAGATTGAGCCGTTAAAGCTCAGATATACAGATAAGGCACTCAACGGTGAGACTGGAATCTCGGACATTTTCCAATCGGAGATTACAGGGGAAGAAGTCCTGTCGGTATACTGTCCGATCTGGAATGGCGGCAAGGTGGCGGGAGGAATCTTTGGGACGCTTGTTGTGGAGAATCTTGTGGATATGATCTCCTTCTCGGGATTTGACGGAGAAGCATATTCCTATATCATTCAGCCGGATGGAAAAATTATTATGCAGACGAGCCATGAAAACAGCCTGTTCTGGGATGAAAATTTCTATAGCTTTCTGGATCATAAGACAGATGAAGCATCGATTGCCGGGGATAAGATGCAGGCAAGGCTTGAAAACGGGGAGACTGGATTTCTCTCGTATCAGGCAGGAGAAGAGCAGAGAGCTGCATACTTTTGCCCGACGGGTATGAAAGACTGGTATGTGGTTGCGGTTGTTCCAACCTGGGTTCTGACAGAATATGTGGATTCTATCAATCAGTATGCAATGCATTTGACGGTGAAAATGCTGGCAGCATTTTTGTTCGTTCTGATCATTGTACTGTATTGGGACCGGAAAGTACGTGTACAGATACAGCAGGCATGGGTACATGCAGAGTCCAGCCGGAAAAAATACGAACTCGCGATGAAACACACCGGATGCCAGATGTTTGAATATGATGGCACCAGGGACCGGCTTTACAATATATCGATGGAACTTCAGAAAAAGTATGGCCTTCCGGAAACCATCGAAGATGTAAGGAAGACGGTGCTGGAAAAGCAATACCTGGATGCAGAAAATATGACAAGGATCCGGCAGCAGATTGAGGAAATGACAGGGTGCGATGTGCAGACTTCACTGGAAATGCAGGACGGTAACGGACGCTGGTATAGGATCGTATTCAGTTCAATCTATCCATATGACAGGCAGCAGGTGATCGGCACAGTCGAGGATATCACCCATATCAAGGAGATGGAACTTCAATACGCGCAGGAAGAGCAGTACTGTAATGCAATGCTGAGTGAATCAATGTCGGGATTTTCGGTGGATCTCATAACAGGCAAGGTGCTGTCCTCCTTCCTGTCGGGAAGAACGAGAGAGAATCTGGAGCAGTTTCCGTCCTATGATGATGAGATCGTAGAGAGAATGTCTATGAGGGTACATCCCGATTACAGGGAAAAGATACAGAATCTTTTTACGAAACAGAATCTTCTTATGCTCCATAAGAAAGGGGCACGCGAAGTAAAAGAGTATTTTATGCTCAAAGTCGAGGAGGACGGAGAGTATCAGTGGGCGGCGACAACGATTCATTTTCTGAACGATCCGATCAGCGGGCATCCGGTTGCGTTTTCTTATGTTGTGAATGTCAATGAAGAACGTGAGAGAGAGATGGAACTTGAATACCAGTCGGAACGGGATGGGCTGACCGGATTATACAACCGCATGACCATTGCCAGACTCTCGGAACAGGCACTTCTGGAAAGAAAAGAGGCAGAGAAGGAGAGTTTTTACGCGCTGCTGATGATGGATCTTGATGGATTCAAAGAAATCAATGATACTTACGGACACCAGATGGGAGATCGGGTTCTCTGTCAGGTGGCAGACGAAATGAAAGTATGGTTTGAAGAACCGCATCTCTGTGCAAGACTTGGAGGAGACGAATTTGTTGTATTTTTAAAAGAAATGGAATCGAAGGAGGCCGTTGTCCGGACGGCAAGACATTTCTGCAGGGATGTCGGCAATCTTCTGGGAGGAGAGAAGGATACAAAGTTTACATTAAGTATTGGAATTGCGGTGGCAGAGCGGAAAGATACCTTTGAGACGCTGTATAAAAAGGCAGACCTGGCGCTTTACAGAGCCAAGGGGGAAGGGAAGAACAGAGCGGCCTTGTTCGAAGAACATATGGAATGGGAAATAGAATAAAAAAGAAATGGAAACCTGTGTGATGGCGGGTTTCCATTTCTTTTACCATGCAGATCAGAATAAAAGTCCGATACGGTAGACGATAAAGCTCATGATCCAGGCAACTGCCAGCTGAAAGCAGACAAAAGCCAGGGTGATTTTCTTACTTTGTACTTCCCGGTTAATGGTAGCGATTGTCGCGGTACAGGGAACATACAGAAGGCAGAAGACCATCAAAGCATAAGCATTGGCAGCGCCGAATCCCAGACCGCCGAGTGTGGCAAGCATTGTGCTCATTCCGTGGGAAGTCGTGATATTCTGGATGCCAAACAAGACACTGCAGCTTGACACGACCACTTCCTTGGCGGCAATTCCTGCGATCAGCGCAACAACGATCTGCCAGTAGCCAAGTCCGACCGGGGTAAATACAGGTACGACTGCCTTGCCGATCATGGAACCAAAGCTCTGGGAAATGTCAGTGACATAACCGTGAGGGCCGAAGTTTAAGATGACCCACATGATGACAGAAGCAACGAAGATGACACTTCCGGCCTTTATAAGGTAATCCTTTACTTTTTCCCAGACATAAATCGCGATAGTGCGGGCGTTCGGTGATTTATATTCCGGCAGCTCAATCAGCAGGGCATGTTCTGCTTTGCTGCCGTCGATTTTCGATAAAACGAAGGCAGTGGTGATTGCCACCAGGATTCCGAGAAGGTACATCGAATAACTGACAAGCATTGCCTTCTTCCCGAAAAACATCTGAGAGAACAGTACATAGATCGGAAGTCTTGCACTGCAGGACATAAACGGGGTGATCAATATCGTCTTCAGACGGTCTTTTTTATGTTCCAGCGCCCGGGAAGCCATGACAGCCGGCACCGAACAGCCAAATCCCAGGATCAGCGGAAGAAACGCTCTTCCCGACAGGCCGATCCGGCTCATAATATCATCCATGACGAAAGCGACACGTGCCATGTATCCGCTGTCTTCCAGAAAGGCAAGCGCAAGGAACAGGATAAAGATATTCGGGAGGAAGGTCAGGATTCCTCCGACTCCGGAGATGATACCGTCCACAATGAGCGAAATCACCATATCGCTCGTGTGAATGGCAGTAAGCCCGGAGGTGACAAGGCCGGAAAATGCTTCCAGCGCGATCTCAAAATACCCTTTCATCCAGTCTCCGATTGTAAAAGTCAGGAAGAAAACGAGAGCCATAATTGCGAGGAAAATCGGAAGGCCGAGATACTTGCTTGTGAGAAAACCGTCGATACGTTCTGTAAATTCTTCCTTCCGGCTTTTGTTCACAAGAACCTCTGCCATAATTTCCTCTATGAAATTATATTTTTGATTGATAATATCTTTCTCGTAACTGCGGTCAAGAACAGCTCCAAGAGACAGCGGGTAGGTATCCATCACCTGCTTATCTTTCTCCAGAAATTTGATCGCATGCCAGCGCTTGTTGTGAAGTCCCGGATAATGCTCTTCCAGCGCATTTGTGATAATGTCTATTTTGTCCTCGATATAGTCTTCGTAAACCATCGCATATTCATCATGATGATTATGAGGATGTCCGGTTTTCGAGGGATGATGGTGGATGAAAGGCCCCTGTTTCGCATAATCCTTATGATGGGAAACAGCATGCATCAGGATGGAAAGACCGGTTTTCTTCCGCGCGGATACAGGAATTGCCGGGATACCAAGCATTTCCGGCAGACGGTGGAGGTCAATTTCCATTCCACGTTCTTCCACAATATCCATCATGTTGAGGGCAAGTACAACTGGTTTGCCAAGTTCGATCAGCTGAAGCGTAAGATAGAGATTACGCTCCAGCGAGGACGCGTCAGCGACATCGACGATGACATCCACTTCATTGCTCATTATACATTCCCGGGAAACTGTCTCTTCCATAGTATAGGAAGTAAGGCTGTAAATTCCAGGAAGATCAATCAGATTATAATCCTGTCCCTCGACTGTCGCATGTCCTTCCTTTTTCTCCACCGTGACACCCGGCCAGTTGGCGACCTTCAGGTTCGCACCGGTAAATGCATTGAAAAGTGTGGTCTTCCCGCAGTTCGGATTCCCGATGAATCCAACATTGATTGTTCTGCTCATCATGCCACCTCCTCGACAAGAATGTGGTCGGCAATTCTTCTGCCAAGCGCAAATCTTGTGCCCCGGAACCGGGCGGTCAGCGATCCTTTTTTATCATTGTTCAAAATTGTGATATAAGTGCCCTCCGTCAGGCCAAGGGCTTCCAGGCGGCGCTCCAGCGCCAGTTCTATGTCAATGGAAAGCACTTTATATGTATGATGGTTTGTTCCTTCTTTCAGGCTCATCTCAAGCAGCTCCTTTAAATGTTATTGATAATTATTATCTAAATCAATTATATAGAATCATACTGGAAATAGCAAGGAATAAAGTGTTTACATCAAATAAGATTGTGTTTATAATAAAAAAGATTGTTAATAACGAAAAGAGGGAGGAATATCGTACATGTCAATCTATGATTTTATGCTTTACTTTTTTGTATATGGATTTGCCGGATGGTGTACAGAAGTAGCTTATGCGGCAGTAAAATCGCATAGATTTGTAAACCGCGGCTTTCTAAACGGACCGATCTGCCCGATCTACGGCATTGGTGTAGGAGTGGTAGTACAGTTTTTAAGCCCGTTTAAATCCAGCCTGATCCTGCTTTATGTGGCTTCGGTTATTATTGTGACGGCGCTGGAATGGGTCACTGGGTTTATTCTCGAGAAAGTGTTTCATAATAAATGGTGGGATTATTCCGGCATGCCTCTGAATCTGAATGGATATGTCTGCCTTCTCTTCTCATTGATCTGGGGTGCTGCGTGTGTGGTAATTGTTGATTTTATCCACCCACTGATAGAAAAAGTACTTCATTTTCTGCCGCAGGTGGCAGGAATTGTAATTCTTTTAGTTCTGGGAGCGGCATTGTTTGCAGATCTCTACGTGACGGTTTCCGGCATACTGAAACTGAACAAACGCCTGGAATCTATGGAAACGATTGCCCAGGAACTTCACAATATATCAGAACAGCTTGGAGAGAATATCTATAAAGGTATGACGGAGACAATGGAGATACAGGAAGAGGCAAAACAGAAGCTTGATCTGGCCGCACAGGAACAGAAGGCAAAACTGGAAGAATTCAAAGAACAGAGAGAAATCATCGAGAAGATTTCCGAAGAGACAAAAGAACGTGTACGAAGCCTGCACAACAGATATAAGGAACTGACATCTGTCAGCCAGTCGAAAGTACATAGACGTCTGATCAATGCATTCCCTGAGATGAAATCCATCCGCTACAGCGAGGCAATGAAGGATCTGCAGGAAATTCTGACCAGAAGGATAAACAAAAAATAATAAACAAAAGCGGCGCCGCACTGAGAAATCATTCTCTGCGGTGCCGCTTTTCCTATATCACAGGAAGTTCCTGGTTCTTTCTGCTACATGAGAAACTCTGAAAATTCTTCGCTTGAGACCCCGTATTGGGATAAATCGGGAGATGGTTCCTCTGGAAGGGGTGCCTCATAAGACGATGTCTTGGAAGGCAGCAGATTCTTGATTCCTTCCAGAGAGGTAATATGGTGTCTGTTCAGGACAAATATGATAAAAATGATGAGTACAATGTTGATGATCCCAAGAATCAGAATCAGAGAATTCAAAACAGAGGCAGATTTCTTCTTCTTTCTGGATTTCTTTCGGTATTCAACAGCGGGAAGATCTTCAGTGACCTCCCTCCTCTTTGCTTTTTTTGGAGGTCTCTGGGCTGGCACATGCGGTTCTACGTCATCGGCCAGCTTTCTTTTCACCCGGCAATTGTCACAGAACGCATATCGGCTGTAGATTGGATCACCATACTCATCTTCGCCGGTGACTACGTCTTTTTCACGCATTTGACTGCCGCATCTATTGCATTTCATCCATTTTCCTTCTTTCTTTCGTACTTTCATAAACTCTCGGATGAGAGATACCTATACAACAAAATACCATTCTATCGCTTATCTGTCAAGAACGGGTATTTTGGAATCTTTAATAAATCTTAATAAAGCCATTAAGATTATTTAATTTGGCATTGGTACAATAAAATCATCAAAGAGAGAAAAACGGAGGAAGTGAAAAATATGGTCAATCAGAAAAATGCGAAAATAATTTTAAATATATTAACTGCCATCGCAGTCATTGGCATGACAGCATTTGTCATCTATGGATTTCAGGCAGGGTTGTTTCAGGATAAAAAAGCAATGGAAGCGTTCGTACAAAGAGGAGGGCTGTGGGGTCCTGTGTTGTTCGTACTGATCCAGATTGTACAGGTTGTAATACCGATTATACCAGGCGGTATTTCCTGTGCGGCAGGCGTAATACTCTTTGGAGCGTGGCAGGGTTTCTTCTATAATTATATAGGAATTGTGATTGGATCACTGATTAACTTTTATCTGGCAAGGCGTTACGGACAATGTTTCGTTAAATTCTTCGTAAAAGAAGAAACTTACGATAAGTATACGAAATGGCTCGATAAAGGGAAAAAATTCGATAAATTTTTTGCACTGGCAATTTTCTTCCCGGTAGCACCGGATGATTTCCTTTGTATGGTGGCCGGACTTACGAAAATGTCGTGGAAGAAGTTCTCAACAATCATTTTACTTGGAAAACCGGCATCGATTGCGCTGTACAGCATGGCACTTGTGTATGCCGGATCATGGATTACAAGGTTTGTAGCATAAGATAAAGAGGAGGGAAAAAGGATGAAGATATTAATAACAACAGACTTATTTAAACCGACAATCAATGGAGTAGTGACATCAGTCCTGAATCTGGAGAAAGAACTGAAGGCGGCAGGACACGAAGTAAGGATACTTACGATGTCCGACAAATGCTGTTCTTATAAAGAAGAGAACGTATACTATATCAGATCAGTATCAGGCGATATATTCTATCCGGATGTCAGAATTCCGGTCTCCAGAGGAGAGGCGTATGTTGAGGAACTGATGGAATGGTGCCCGGATATTGTGCACAGCCAGTGTGAATTCTTCAGTTTCGGATACGCAAGAAGGATTGCAAAAGCGACAGGAGCCAGGCTGATTCATACGTACCACACGCTCTATGAGCAGTATACAGAATATGTACCTGTTGGAAAAACCATCAGCAGGGCAGCGCTTGGCTGCATGATGAGATTTAGACTGAAAGATGTAGACAGGATTGTGGCTCCAACTGAAAAGGTAGAACAGACACTCAGGGAATACGGCATCGGACTGGACATCGATGTCATTCCTTCCGGAATCTGCCTGGAGCGGTTCCGGGAAGAGGTATCAGGTGAAACTGTAAAAAGTCTGAAGGAACAATATCATATTCCGGAAGATGCAAAAGTACTGTTAAGCCTTGGAAGGCTTGGCACAGAAAAGAGAATTGATGAACTGATCCGGGCCATGAAGGAGATCTCTTTAAAAAGACAGGATCTGATGCTTGTGATCGTTGGAGACGGACCGGCAAGGACAGAACTGGAACAGCTGGTAAAAGAACTGGAAATCACGGAGTATGTAAGATTTACAGGAATGGCAAAACCGGAGGAAGTGGCAAAGTATTACCATCTTGGAGACGTCTTTGTATGTGCTTCGACAAGTGAGACTCAGGGTCTTACTTATATAGAAGCAGCAGCGAGCGGCCTGCCGCTTCTGTGCAGACAGGATCAGTGCCTGCAGGGAGTTCTTTATCATGATAAGAATGGATATGCTTATGAGTCTGTCGAAGAACTGGTTCAATATGCACAGCAGATGGTCGACAATCCATTCTTTAGACAGCGGGCGAAAATTTATAACAAATCAGTGGCACAAAAGTATGATACAGAGACATTTGGAAAAAATATATCAGCATGTTATGAAAAAGCAGAAAAGGAAGGGGAAGAATATGAAAGTTTTATTGTATGCGAAGAATCGGAAGACCGTTTCAAAAAGTGGCGTAGGGCGGGCTATGGCTATGCAAGAAGAGTCTCTTAGGAAAAGCGGGGCAAAGGTAACAACCAACCCGGAAGAAGACTATGATATTGTTCACATTAATACGGTATTTCCAAGTGATTTGAGAATGGCCAGAAAGGCGAAAAAACAAGGCAAAAAGGTTGTTTATCATGCACACTCGACAAAAGAAGACTTTCAGAATTCTTTTACCGGATCGAATCTGGCAGCTCCATTCTTCAAAAAATGGATTATGAAATGTTATCAGAGCGGCGACCTGATTCTCACACCGACCAATTATTCCCGTTCTCTGCTGGAAGGATACGGGATTGAGAAACCGATCCAGGTAATCTCAAATGGTGTGGATACCGATCTGTTTCAGAAAAATGCGCTGGACAGGGAGAGCTTCCGCAGGAAATACGGGTTCCGGGATGATGATAAGATTATCATGTCCGTCGGACTGTATTTTGAACGGAAAGGAATACTGGACTTTGTGGAACTGGCAAAAAAACTTCCGCAGTATCAGTTTGTATGGTTTGGCTATTCTCCGGACTCACAGATTCCAGCCAGGATCAGGGAGGCGGTGCATACGAAACTGCCAAACCTGAGATTCATGGGATATCTGCCAAAAGAAGAGTTGAGAAAGGCATACAGCAGCTGTGATTTGTTTTTCTTCCCATCTCATGAGGAGACGGAAGGGATTGTAGTGTTGGAGGCGCTGGCCTCAGAAATTCCGGTACTGCTGCGGGATATTCCGGTATATGCTGACTGGCTGGAAGACAAGAAAGATGTCTATAAGGGCAGAGGCATCGATATGTTTGAGAAAAGAATTGTACAGATTCTGGAGAACCAGGTTCCAAGTCTCGTCGCGAACGGGCTTGAACGGGCGAGAGAAAGGGATGTATCAGAGCAGGCGAAACTTTTACTTCAGTATTACAGATCGCTGATTGCCGGATAAGATACCGGTCAGGGTATAAGAAAACGTGCCTCAGGAAGAAATTCACAATTTTCTGCGGCTGAAAAGATTGATTTTTATGCGGTTAAAGTATACTATTATCCTATAAAGTTGTTTAGATTGGGTGGAGTATATGAAGAAAAAGAAAACGCGTGGCAATACGAAGGGATATACTCTGGTTGAAGTGATTGTTGTATGTATTATTCTTGCAATCCTGATTGGTGTTGCGGCCGGCGGGCTGATCGCATATCAGAGAAAAGCAATATTTAAAAAGAATAACGAATATGCACAGACGATTTTCCTGGCAGCGCAGACTGCATTATCACAGGCGAAGGATTCCGGTCAGTCGGAAGAACTTACGGATCTGATTGTTAAGGATACGGGGAACAAGCTCACATCCTCGATGGTTAAAAACGGTGCAAAAGTGCAGATGAAAGCGGCTGAGGCAGAGAATGCGCGTCTCTATTATTACATTTTTAAGAAAGGTGATATAGGAGACGCTTATTCTGATGCCCAGAAAATGCTTTTCAATATGATTGAGCCTTACATCTATGATACGGATATTCTGAACGCGACCTTCTGTGTGGAGTTTGATCCGTCAGACGGAGTCGTATATTCGGTTCTGTATAATGACAGGGCGTCGGATTTCCATTATGGGGGCGGTGCGTCTACGGAGAAAGACAATGATATTACAGACCGCGACTCTGATGTGAGAAGTAAGATTCTGCTTGGGTATTATGGTGTGGATCAGTTATCCGATCAGGCACCAGGTGCAGCGGACAAGAATCTGATCGATGATGTGAAACTTTTAAACGGTGAGACGCTGGATCTTGTGTGGACGGCGAAGGATCCGCTTCAATATGCATATACTGTCAGACTTTACAGTGCCAAGACAAAGAAGATTGCGGCGTCGCTGAAAATCAACGATCCCGATAAGGATGACAGTGTACTGAAGAATTCTACAGATGAAAATGCATTTATCAAGTGCGACCTCGTATTATATTCCTATGACGAGAAAGGAAAACAAAGTTCAAAGAAGTTCGAGAACGTCCAGTTCCGTGCAAACGCATCTGTAAAAGACGGTAAGACAATATGTAGGCTTGTGCTGGATGCCGCAGATCTGAAGGCTGCCGGAATCTATGAGGAATTATCAGCCACAGAACGGGAAGAGGCTGAAAAATATAAAGATACATATTCCGTAAAACGTCTGGGTATTCAGGGCACGAAACTGTATGCCAGAATGCGGGTATCCGGACTGCGGAAGCAGGGGAGTATGGGCAAAACGGTAGTCAGCTCATGGAAACAGACAAAGGCAGAAAGTGCATATCTCGGGTCTGAGAAAGAGGAGACAGTTGATAAGGTTACAACGGTAACTGGTGACATCAAAAATGCCCGTCATCTGTTCAACATACGTTTCATGGAAGGGCAGGAGTCTCAGGAGAAGAAAACAGAAACTTCGGCAGATGCCGTAAATTATCATTATCAGCAGAAGAACGATATCTATTGGGACTATGAGGATTTAAAAACCGGGCAGAAGGGATTGGTCCAGAACAAGAATCTCTATAATGGACAGAAGACAGAATCAACAGACAAGAATTTCCCTGCAATTGCGGCGCTTCATCGGAAGAACGTATACAGTGCGAAGGCAGAAAATGCTGAAAAGAAATATGCGATTGCCGGGCTTCATATCTCCGAGATGGCATCCACCAGCCATATCATGCCGCTTGGCATTTTCAGAGAAAATGAGGGAGCCATTGAGTCGCTGGAAGTGAAAAGTTCGGATGTCACAGGGAAAGCTGTTAAATATGTAGGAATGATCTGTGGGATAAACAACGGGACTCTTACAGATATCACGGTTGATGCGGACTCCAAAGTATCCGGTCAGGATTATGTGGGCGGCATCGCCGGGAGTGATGTGACAGGAAAAA
The DNA here is from genome assembly GCA_900549995.1 of uncultured Lachnospiraceae bacterium. Taxonomy (GTDB): domain Bacteria; phylum Bacillota; class Clostridia; order Lachnospirales; family Lachnospiraceae; genus UMGS1251. Next base: position 56,874 of record URQQ01000007.1, read on the forward strand.
CATATACAACACTGGACGCATCCGGTTTGCCGCAGGATGTGATCAAGTATGAGGCAGAACGGAAATATGAAAACCTGACAAATCATGCCGATGTGCAAGGTGAAAATTATATCGGCGGTATTACAGGTTATGTTCATGGGATTTATGGAAAAGAAGGGAAAGAAACTCTGACCCTGAAAAAATGTGAGAACACCGGCAGCATCCAGAGCACGAAAACGACAGGAATCTGTATTGGAGGAATTGCCGGATACAACAGAAAATCTATATTGGAAGAATGCACAAGTACTGTTGTTTTGACAGAGGCGGAAAAGGCGCAGCTTTCTGATGACGCGGCAAAGAAACAGCTCCGTGGATATTTTGTCGGCGGGCTGGTCGGATATGATGACGGCGGAGAATTCAGACACTGTATCTCCGGCTCGAAAAAGAGCAGTGACGATTATGTCTATGGCAAATGTTATGTCGGAAGCATCACAGGATTCCATACAGATTCAGGAAACCAGAATGTCATCGCGGCGCAGGAGCAAAATCTTACGATTTCTGCCGACCTCACGGCAAGGACTGGGAACAGCAATGAGAATCTTTCGGAAAATAATTCAAATGTGACTGCGGAAAAGTATGCTGGCGGTATAGTTTCTGTGATGGGTGCACTCAAAGGTGATGTTGCAGGAGTTCTAAAGATCAACGGGTCTGCCGCGGCAGAACAGATCGAGGTAGAACAAAGCTACCAAGCCCGCGTGGGAATGATGATATTATTTACAAACAGCGGAATCGTCGCGGTTTCAGACAGCTATGCAGGAGGGATTGTTGGATTTAACAACGGAACATTAATTGAGTGTAATACAAATATGCTGACAGATGATGAAAAATCGATGGAACTGCTGGAGTTTGCCAAGACTTACACAAAAGATAAGAAGCAGGGAGATTATGTCGGAGGTATTGCAGGATACAACAACGGCATTATTGTGATGACGGGGAAGAGTTCGCTTTTCAGTATTACAGCAGGCGCAAACTATGTTGGGGGAGTGGTCGGGTACAATGATAACGGCAAGAACTGCAGTGTCTCAACATTCAGGATCAAAGGCGGGTATACTGCAGGTAATAATTTCGTCGGCGGATATATGGGCCTGAATAGAAATCAGTATATGTCAATTGTCCAGAAACCATCAGATGAATCGTCGGAAGATTCCGGCGAGGTGCCAAAGGTGTCCCCGAATTACATAGAAGGAAATCTGTATGTAGGAGGCTGTGTCGGCGGAAATATCATGAGTATTGATGGAAAATTCAATATGATGTTCGGGTCTGTCAATGCGGTGTCTCCGGGGTGTGAGATTACAGGTACCGCATTTGTCGGAGGATACATTGGTTACAATAAGATTATAAACGAATTCTATGATCCGAAGGAGGAGATTGGCAGACTGGCTGGAATCGGTGCCGATTCTGTAAGAAACTTGGCGACGATAGAGAGTCTGGTGAAAAACGAAGATGCAAGCGCGGATGGAGAAAAGGAATGGGTAATCAGTGCCGGAGAAGCTGACCAGGCATTCCTGGAATTTGCTCAGATAACGGCCAGGATCTATGCAGGAGGAGTCTTCGGCTATAATGCGGGAGATACACAGGTGACGCTTCGGAATATTATAAGCAATACACCGATTACGACAACAGAGTATGTTACGGAGCAGGGAAAAGATTATTCTTATGCCGGAGGTATCGCAGGGCATGTCACGAAGAAAATGTTTCTTGTTGCGTGCAGGAATCTTGCGGCCGATCAGATTGTATCACCGGAAAATGTAAGTCTTGGAGGTCTGGCTGAGTTAAATGAAGGAACTTTTGAGAACTGCTATGTGGATACGATTGCAAAGGGCAGCCGGAATCAATTCGGCGGACTTGCCGGAAGGAATAAGGGAACGATTAATGGATGCCAGACTGAGGACGATGTGAGCATTGCAGGAAAGAATGAGATCGGAGGTCTGGTCTACGATAACAGTGGAACGATACAAAATGTAAACTTTAAGGGCGTAGTAAGCGGAACAAATGCAACGGGCGGAATTGCTTCTTCTAATAGCGGGGTGATACAGGACAGCAGCTTTGGGGGAAATGTGAACGGTGCGGATACAACGGGAGGAATTACTGCGCAAAATCTGGGGCAGATTCTAAATACTGTGAGCAGTGGGACTGTAAGCGGATCAGAAGGAGCTACCGGAGGAATCACAGGCATTAACCAGCGTGGAGGAATCATCACCCAGGGGACAGCACTCGCAGAAACAGGAGATGTGTCTGGAGTCAAACTTACAGGAGGAATTACCGGGGCTAATTATGGAGAAATTTCTGATGTGTCAGGTAATGGTAATGTGCATTCCACGGATGAGCAGACTGGGGGAATCGCAGGATTTAACAGCAGTACAATTCAAAATGCTTCTGTAAATGGAAAGGTGGATGCAAAGAATCAGACAGGCGGTATCACCGGAAATAATATGGGGTCAATTATAGGATGTTCCACTGGAAAAGATGCTGTTGTAACTGGTACTGACAGCACCGGAGGAATCACAGGAAGTAACGAACCTGTAATGGATGGTGCGGATATCAAAAATTCAGAAAACCATGCTGCGGTACAAGGGCAGCAGTCTGTAGGCGGAATTGCAGGGTTCTGGTCTTCCAGCGGTGGCAATTCTAACTGTACCAATAATAAGAATTTTGGTTCTGTTCAGGGCACAATGAATGTTGGAGGAGTGATTGGTCTTATCAATGATCTTCGGAGGGCATTGACCGTCAATAATGCCTATAATCAAGGTTCTGTGTATGGATATGTGACATGCGAAAAGGCCGGAGGGATTATTGGACATATCAATGGAACCCAGTATAGCACGGGTAAAATTATCATATCCGATGCTGTAAATGTTGGGACAGTTGCGGCAGGCAGTACGAATAATACCGCAGGAATTGTGGGAGTGATGGACAGTAATAATCCAACAACTGTGAAAAATTGCCGTAATTATGGCCTTCCTGTTGCAGCTTCCGGACTTGAACTTGCATTAGCTGATGGCAGTGAGTTCTCAGGAATTATCGGTCAGGGGAATGAAAAAGTAACACTGGAAAATTGCTTTGGTGTTTCTGGATGTACATATCCGATCTCGAAAGCAGAGAAAGTTATTGATAATGGAAGTTATTATTTTGCGGAAGGCGAAGAGGAGGAAGAGAAAGGCGGAGCTGTAGAGATTGAGGATACAGAGTTGGTTAATCTCGTTCCACTTCATGGCTTAGGTGAGCAGGATATGCCTGATCACAGCCAAATTAAAAATTTATTTGATGGTAAGATGAAAAAAGATAAGCTGGATGTCGGAAATACTTTATACTATTCTCCTGATCCTAAAAACGGTGGAATATGGCCAGATGGTGAGATTAGGATTAAGTTTATGAAGCCAGTGGCATTAAACAGTATCGAAATTTATTGGTACGTAAGAGCACATGCGTACACATATAGCATTACAGCATATGGAGAAAATGGAAATGTAGTATTTGAATCTGGAAAAGAACAATTTACACCACCATCAATATGGGATCAAAAGCCATCAGTATGTAATTTAAATCTTATGGAGAAAGTTTCAAAAGTGACAATTACCATTTATGATAACATATATAATGGTGGAATCAATGAAATCTGTTTTAACGGTCTTCCGATAAAAGATCAGAAAGATAGTTTTATGGCAAATACGGCAGGAGCAGTATCCCTATTCAGTACCTACAGCACAGAACAGGGCATTGGAACACCTCTATACGTAGAAGGCAGCAATGCACCTTATTCCGCTTCGAATAAAGAAGCCGGAGTGTCGATTGCGAATGGTTTATCTTCGAATCCTCTGGATCAAGCCTTTAACTCAGATTATAGCCATGTCACAGACGGAGCGGAAACTGAGAATTTAAGATATCAGATGTACAGTACAATCGATCACGAACTGATCATAAAACAAATCGATCAGACAGCATATTCTTTCTTCAATGAGCAAGATGACAGCAATGTCGAGCAAACCGAAGATGTAAAGCAGGAAGAAAAGAACGAAGAGCTGCCGAAAATGGCAAAAGCTCCGGCAGAGTTATCCGCTGTTAAGGCACCAACAGTCTCTTTGGCAGATGAAAACAAAGATTCTTATCTCTATAACGTTTCCTGGCAGACAGATTATAACGAGGAAATGCTGGCGGCAATTGAGAAATATATTGTGACTGTAAAGGAAAGTTCAGGCAAAAAGAATGCATCAGAGCAGACTTATGAAGTCCAGCCAGGACAAAATGAGATGCAGATTGATCTGGAGGCATTTGCAGGTAAAACTGTGAGTCTGTCAGTTCAGGCTGTTGTGAAAGATGGGACGCAGAATTATAAAGATTCTCCGTCTGGTGAGAAGACAGAAGTTCAGATTCCGCAGAGAAATGAGGAAGTGAAGCCGGAGGATATTACTTGCAGAGAGAAAGAAACGGATGTCTTATCGATGGATGATTTTACTGATCAGGGCATTCAGATTCAGGTGCAAAATTCTCATCAGAAGACGAACGGAACTTATCGTCTCCATATGACAGTTTACTCTGATCCGGAGAAAACAGAGGTTCTTGAAGATCTTGGTGAGGTAGTTATGGAAGGCAGTCTGAAAGAAAGTATTTACAGTCTGTCTGGATTAAATCCTGATTATGCAGGCAGATACATAGGCATCGAGGCGAAGGCAGTGTCGGAAGATAAGATGAATTCTGTGTGGTCAGAAGAGAAACTGCTGAAACTTCCGATGGTACAATTGAAAGTGCCGGAGCTTATAGAGGAGCAGACGTCCATGACTTATCAGGAAGAAAGAACATCAGAACCGGAAGGCGAGATCATTTCATCGGTAAATGAGACACATGTGGAACAGAATGGCCTGATTTGGAATCCTGCGGACTATGATGGTGCTTATAAGATTGATATTAATGCACCTGTGAGCAACACGTCGGATGAACAGTACCATCTGGTTATGACACGGAATACGGAAGGCGATCCGGTGACAATTACAAAACTTACAGACAAGGTCGATCTGGAAGGCAATCCAATCTGGGGAGTATTACCTTATGTTGTGGCAGAGTATCCGGATGAAGAAGATCAGAGCCTTACAAGAGTGTACACTTACGAGTTCCAGTATGAAAGAGAGCAGACAGGTACGGCAGCTGCAGACGATGGAAACAGCTATGAATACCGTATTCCGCTGAAAGGTTATGTGGAATGCCATGAATACCTGAAAGACGGCCAGGAGCCAGGGTATACGTACAAATTGATTCTGCCGGATGTCACAAGTGAGGCAGGTCTGAAGGCAATCTATGGTTCTGATTTCAGAAATTATCTTTACACGAGTGATGTTACAATCACGGCAGAACCAGAGGAGCCGGAACGTTATAAAGGAGCCAATCCGCTGAAATGGTGGAGAGAACTTGACGAGTATCATCACTGGATCACGAAGATTGAAGAGCAGAAAGAAGACAGTCAGAGCAGCATCGGTAAGTAAGATGCTGCTTTGGCATACAGTATTACAGCAGGGAGCGGGATTATGAAGAAGAAAGGTATTATAAAAAATCAAGAGGGAAGTGCACTGATTCCAGTATTGTGTATTCTTTGTATTCTCGCGGCTTTTGTGTTGGCGATGGTGTTCTCGTCGTATCAGGTACTGACACGGGCGCAGAGGGCGGCAACGAAGGAGCAGTGCCGGATGTCGTCAGTGACATTCGGGGAACAGTTCCAGAAGATGCTGGAGGAGGACAGTTCAGAAGACGACACCGTACTCAATGAAGCACAGAAATATTTTTATAATAAAGTTTGTGTTGAAAAGAGCTGGAAGTATTATAACAAAGAGGAAGAAAATCATTCTGATAAAGAAGAAGTAACGAAGGTGTTCAATGCAGAATTGCCTGGAACAAGCAGAGAAAATGTCGGTGATGTGACAATTAAAATGTACTGGGAATGGAATGAAGAGGACAGCAATAACGCTCAGTATCAGACCATTGTGCTTGTTGTGAAGGTGAAGAGCAGTCTCCGGGGACAGCAGTACACATCGACTACACAGTACGAACTGCGCAAACCGGATACAGATACGATTGACTGGAACGATACATCCAACTGGAAATGGGCACACAGCTGGAGCGGCAATTAAGGAGGAGATCATGAAGAAGAAAACAGATGGAATGACGATGGTTGAGGTGATCGTGGCATTTGCAGTTCTCATGATCGGCCTTGCCGGAATATATAAGGTGACGCTTTTATCTGGAAATATGACAATAAAAGCGTCAGAAATACAGGCGCAGGTAGATGATCTGATGAATAAGTATTATGAAGATAAGCTAACAGACGCTACGCTCGCAGCCGGAGCAATTGAGATTACAGAGAAGGATAAAGATGACCCCTCGAAGACAGGGGAAAAGCTGGGAACATTTCAGTCGGTGATTAAGGATGCGGAAAATGAAGAGGGATATCATATCTATTATTTTGAAGACCCTGAGGAAAGCGGGGATTGATCATGAAACTTCAAAAGAACGTGAAAAGGCTTCTGAAAGAGAAGGATGGATTTACACTGGTTGAACTCCTTGTTTCATTTACCCTTTTACTGATTCTGATGACAGCCGCATTTGCAGTTATTTCTCCATCGGCAAAAGTATTTATGAAGTCGATTGGCGCCGGGCGTGCTCAGAGTGTGAGCGGCATTGTGATGGACCGGATTGTAAATGAGCTGGAAAATGCGGAAGAGATAATTACGGTAGATCGTGATAAAGTGGAGTATATTGACAGTAACGGCAATCTTGTCTACATGGAAAAGAAGATGGTAGACAGAGGAGATGTAGGAAAAACAGAGTATACAACCCTCGCATTATCGTATTATCTGGCTGATGACTCTTTTAAAGAGTGGATGTACCCTAAAAAGATGTATATGGGAAATACAATTGAAGAGCTGGAATTCTCAAAGGTAGAAGATAAAGAGGATTTGGTACAGGTAAAATTAAAGCTTAAAAATTCTCAGACAGGTTATGAGTATGAGAGAACAAGGATTGTAAAGTGCAGCGGCCTGGAAGAATAAATTACAGTACAAAATTTACTCTAAACAGTAATGATATGATCCGATGGAAAAATCAAAAAGGTAAACGGGGCATCTAGGAACTAGATGTTGTGCCATTCGCATGTAAAAAGTTGCTAATTACGCAGAATGATTGACATATGAATGGAATTAATTGTATAATAGAGTATCAAAACAGAGTATAGGATGTGTAGGCTGGGGGTAGAGATATAAACAACCTTCATATGTCCGAGACAAAGAAAAAGGAGGAATCTAAAATGATTTCAAAAATGAGAGAGAAGTGTAAAAATAAGAAAGGATTCACGCTTGTTGAGTTGATCGTTGTACTGGTTATTCTGGCGATATTGATTGCGTTGTTGGTACCAACATTAACTGGATATATTGACAAGGCGAATGAGAAAAAAGTGTTGGCAGAGGCTAAACTGGGGTTGAATGCGGCGCAACTAAAAGAAACAGACGTGTATTCTCAAACGTCAGAAACTACTGGTTATACAGGAACAGGGGATAAGGGGTTTGACGTTTTTGCTAATAAGGCTGATAAGGGTAAAGGACAAGATGTTTGGGAATTGTCTGAGGCGAAGGATAGTGTTACGATATTTAAATATGTATCAGATGGGACAGGAAAAATAACAAGTTTGACATTTGGGAATGCGAAATACACAGCTACATATAATGATAAAGGAGAGTGGTCTACAGGGAAGACGACAACTCCATAATAAAAATTAAAGGATAATCATGTCAGATAATAAAGAAACCATAACCAAGAAAAAAACTGAAAAAAGGCTAAACTGGCGAAACACATGCATTATCATCTTAATCGCTGTTCTCGCTATCCTTTTGGGTTTTCTAACTTTCTGGCATTACAGTCATTTATTTCAGGCTCGTCAGACATTGATGTCGGCCAAAACTGTACGTTTATCAGCAAAAGCCGTTTCCTATGATTATTATGGCAACTTACAGTCTATGATGGATCATTCGAATAAAAACGGATTGAAAACTGATGCAGAAGAAAGTATTCTTAAGACGGCTGGTGCATCTGGCAGGATTGAGTACATAGAATTCAATGAAAGTCAGATGGAAGTGACGGAGATGATTTATTCTGAGGATGACTACGCTGTGCGGTTCCAGCTGAAAGAAGATGAACCGGTGTGGACGGTTTACCGTCTGGATGAAATTGTAAGATATTAGCAGATGCCTTTTGCAGATTCATTTCTGCAAAAGGCACTTTTTGTAACCATTTACAAGAAGAGTTGTCGTTTTTCAAATTATAACTATCTCATTGGGGAGATTTTATGGTATTATTAAATATAGTGATTTATGCTTTGATTTTTATGTTTGGGGCTTCGGTTTTTTCGTTTGTGAATGTCTTAATATACCGTGTGCCGAGACATTTGCCTTTTGGAAATGAAAGAAGTTTCTGTCCTTCCTGTGGGAATATGCTGAAGGGGTACGATATGGTTCCGGTTTTCAGTTATTTGGTTCTGGGAGGGAAATGCAGATTTTGTAAAGAGCGGATATCTATGCGTTATCCGGTCATTGAATTGATGGGCGGTCTGATGGCCGTGTTTACATTTCATTACTATGGATATGACGGAATGTACAGCTTGAAAGTGTTTGGGCAGGTGGGAATTGTATTTTCCATTTTGGCGCTTTTGACAGCGGTTGCATTCGTTGATATAGATACAATGGAGATACCGAATGGGTTTGTGATTGCAATATTGATCTGCGGAATACTGTCAATGTTGTTTTTCCCTGAACTTTCGCTTTCTTCGAGGGCAATTGGTATTTTCTCAATCAGTGTTCCACTGGCACTGATTACTTTTGCAGTTCCGGGGGCATTCGGAGGCGGTGATATCAAGCTGATGGCGGCACTTGGGATCTTTCTGGGATGGAAACTGAGTATTGTTGCGTTCTTTCTGGCAGTATTGACAGGAGGAAGTTACGGGATCTATCTGCTTGCATCGAGAAAAAAGGGAAGAAAAGAGCATTTTGCCTTTGGGCCATTCTTGTGTGTCGGAACGGCGGTATCGATTTTTTACGGGTACCAGTGGATTGACTGGTATCTTGGGTTTTTACGATAAGATTTGATCGGGAGGTTGCAATGCCGAAGTATAAGTATAAAGCAAAGAATGAGAATGGCAAAGTCGTCAGGGGAACGATGGAGGCCGCAGATGAGAAGGCGCTGTACCAGTTTTTGAAATCAGAGGGGAAGTACCTTGTGAGTTCCGTGGATGCGGAAGGAGATAAAAAGAGCCAGGGGAAAATCAAGACGAAAGTTTTGATTGATTTCTGCAGACAGTTAGGGGCGCTTCTGGATGCTGGGGTGACTCTTGTCCGGGCGCTCAATATTATTGCAGAGGAAGAAGGGCTGGATCCCAGGTACCGGATGATTTATCTCAGCGTACTGGCGCTGATCCGGCAGGGAGTTCCGCTCTCAGAAGCGATGGAACAGCAGGGAAATGCATTTCCGATACTTCTGATCAGCATGATCCGTTCTGCTGAGGCGAACGGTAACATTGACCAGACCGCCAAGAGGATGGCAAATCATTATGAAAAAGAGCGGAAGCTGAATGGAAAAGTGACAAGCGCAATGATTTATCCGGTCATCTTGAGTATTCTTCTTGTCATTGTTATTATCTTTGTCCTGACCTACATGGTTCCGCAGTTTGATGACATTTTCAGCTCGATGGAATCGCTGCCGCTTCCGACGGTCATTCTATTGGGAATCAGTGACGGGCTTAAGAATCACTGGCTTGCAGTCATTATAACAGTTGCGGTTGTTGTGATTGGGTTTCGGCTGCTGTTACGGATACCGGCAGTCAAGCTTACGATGGATAAGATAAAATTAAAACTGCCGATTATCGGGAAACTGCTTCGCAGGATTTATACAGCCAGATTTGCGAGGACGCTGAGCTCGCTGTATGGGAGCGGACTTCCGATTGTGACGGCTCTTCAGATTGGCAAGAGTACAATCGGAAATCTCTATATTGAATCACAGTTTGACGCAGTCATTGCGAAAGTCCGGGCGGGAGAAGCATTGTCTTCCTCGCTGTCAGAAATAGATGGATTTATCAAAAAGCTTTCTTCCACAATTCTTGTAGGGGAAGAGACGGGAAGTCTGGATGACATGCTGGATTCTACGGCGGAGAGTCTGGATTATGAAGCAGAGAAGGCTCTGGAGAAGATGGTATCGCTTCTGGAACCGGTACTGATTATCATCATGGGACTTGTGATAGGATTTGTAGTAGTTGCGGTTATTCTGCCGGTATATCAATCCTATTCCACCATAGGCCAGGGACTTTAGGAGGATACTATATATGGGGACATCAGTTTATTTATCGAATGATAATATACAGATCGTAGAAGGAGACTTTTCGAAAAGCCAGATTGTGGTTCATAAGATTTATAATATCAGGATTCCGGAAGGCGCCATGTTAAATGGTGTTATTATCTCCGACTACCTGTTTGGAGAAGCGATACAGTCGGTCTGGGACAAATATCATCTGCCAAAATCGGGCATACGTCTCGTAGTTGAGAGTACACAGTTTTTTACAAGGGTCGTGACCGCTCCAAAGCAGAATGACAAGAAAATGATTGAGCTGGTTAAGAAAGAATTTTCCGAGATCGAACAGCAGGAGAAGTATCTGTTTGATTACCGGATTATGGAGGAGAATAAAAAGACCGGGCTGTGTCAGGTGATCTGTTCTGTTGTAGATGCTGATTTTATTAAGAGCTATGCAGAGTTTTTCAAGGAAAAGCAGATTGGAATTGAGAGTATTGATGTTGCGTTAAATGCGCAGTTAAAAGTATATGAGAAGATTCCTCAGATTACAGAGCATACATTTATCACGTCCATTCTGGACGGCAGCAATCTGATCAATACGCTGATTGTGCAGGGGAAATTCAAGTATACAAGCAGGAGCAGGATTTTCAGTGATTCCGGGACGGAAGATTTCGGAATGGAAGTTGCGAGAACGATCAGTTCTATCATGCAGTTCCACTCGGCGGAGAAGATCGAACAGCCGATAGAGTCTGTATTCCTGGGCGGATTTGATGAGGAGAATTATGGGCACTGTGCGTCACTGATCCGTGAACTGGGACTGAGTGCAGAAAGACCCGAGCAGGAGTACGGAGTGAGAATGCCGTCCAATGACGCGGTATATTCTGATTACAGCCTGGCGGGTGACAAGGCAATGCTGCTTGATTATACCTATGCCATCGGGGGTCTGGATGCGGAGAAAAAGGATTTGAATTACCTCAGGCGTTACCAGATGGGGCAGAAGGCGGAGAATACGGTCGCTGTGCCCTGGAAGGCATTTCTGCCGGCAGGAATCGTGGTAGCGGCAGGGATTGTGGCATCGGCGGTTCTGCTGACCATGAATTTTATGCAGGATAGAAAACTTGACGAGGCGAACAGTTATCTGGTCAGCGATGCAAATATTCAGAAATACGATGAGATCAAGGCGCTGGAGTCAGAGGCGGATCTTCAGGACCGGAGCATTGAGACAGGCAATCTTGCGTGGAAAATCATAGATTCCTATCCGGTTGCCGATTCTGCGGTTGAGCAGGCGGTAAAGAATTGTGCGGGTGATAAAGTTTCGATCACGGTTGATTCCTACGAGGCGGCAACAGGAACTTATAAGTTCACTGCAATGGCTGCGGAGGTAACGGACATCTATGAGTTTATTAAGCAGCTGATTGAGACGGAACAGTTTGCGGATCTGGAGTATTCAGGGTATAACTTTACTGAGAATACGGGGCAGTATGATATTCATGTAAGCGGATATCTGAGTGAGTCAGCCGGAAAGCAGGGTGAGTAGTATGAAGTTGGATTTTACATTGACAAAGCGTGACAAAACACTGCTTCAAATATTAAGTGTGATACTTGCAGCTGTACTTTTTATGAGCCTTCTGATTTTACCGCAGTGGAATAAGTATACGGACGGAAAAGTCAAACTTACGGATGTACAGCAGAAACAACAGGATATGGAACTTGTGATTGCCTCGGAAAATGCGGTACAGGAACGGATCAAGAAGGGAAAGGAAGAATTTACTGTAGTGACGGCTGACTTCTATCCGATGATGGAGTCCCATGCAATTGAGCGGATGATCACAAGACTGGCTCTGGATAATGGCCTGACAGCCAGAGACTTTGACATCTCAAGCAGGCCGTCAGCAAGTACGCTGGAACCGTACTTCGCGTCTATGGCAGCGTTTGAGATGGGGCTGACAGAAGAAGCGGGGAAAGATTCTGATAACACGGAAGCATCGGGGACAGACGGAGCAGAAAACGGAAGTGTGGATCAGGATGTGATTTACTCTTCTATGGTAAAGGCAACAGTGCTTGGACATCTGGACAACATCAAAGCGATGATTGATTCGCTGTACAATAATTTTCCGGCGATCCGGATTACATCATATTCGATCAATTCAGAAAGTGCAATGAATGCAGATACAGGAGCACAGACGGATCTGTCTACATTGTCCCTGGAGCTTGAAGTATATATGTGCCAAAAATAATGAGGGAAGCAGGTTGTTGTATGAAGAATATACCAATCGGAGAAGTATTACAGGAATACGGATATATCACAGAGGAGCAGGTACAGCAGGCGCTGGCCTACCAGAAGGAACATTCTGGCATGAGGCTTGGACAGATTCTGATCGAACTTGGATTCGTAACAGAACGTCAGATGCTGGAAGCTCTGGCGCAGAGGCTTGATCTGACGACGATGAACATGTCGGAGACGGCGGTGGATGTGGAGGCGGTTTCAAAAATACCGCGCCAGCTTGCGTTTAAATATCATATACTGGCATTTGCAGTCAAAGGGAATAATCTTTCCGTTGTAGTGAATGATCCTCTGAACTTTTACGCACTTGAGGATATCCGTCAGCTGACGAATATGCATCTTGACATCTATCTTACAGAGCTTGCGCCGTTACTGAATGCGATTGACTATTATTACGCAGAGGTTTCTGCCAAACAGGCCGCAGTGCAGGCGAATGCAAGTATAGAGCAGGTAGAGGAGGCCGTCATTGATGAAGTGTCCAGTGAGATTGACAGTGATGTGCCAGTCATTAAGCTTTTGAATTCACTTGTCATGCGAGCATATAATACGAATGCCAGTGATATACATATTGAACCGTTTGAACAGGAAACACTGGTAAGGATGAGAATTGACGGTGTCCTGATTGATTACGTGACGTTGAAGCGTTCTCTTCATATGTCGCTGATTGCCCGTATCAAGATTATGGGTGGAATGGATATCGCAGAAAAGAGAATTCCCCAGGATGGTCATTTCAAAATCAAGCTTGGGGAGGAGAATATCAACATTCGTGTCTCCGTGATCCCTACCGTATTCGGAGAGAAATCGGTGCTCCGTCTGCTGAGTAATAAGTCGGTCATTGACCACAGCGGGACCTTCGGAATGCTGGAACCTAATTATAAGCTGTTCCGTTCTTTTCTGGAGTCGCCTAACGGCATTATCTATCTGACAGGCCCGACAGGATCCGGAAAAACGACAACGCTTTACATGGTGTTAGAGACACTTCTGAAGAGGAGCATCAATATATCGACGATTGAAGACCCGGTGGAGAAGAACCTGAACCGTGTAAACCAGATGCAGGTGAATCCGATGTCCGGCCTGACATTCGAAAGTGGTCTCCGTGCTCTGCTGCGTCAGGATCCTGACGTGATCATGGTTGGAGAGACGAGGGACTCTGAGACGGCGTCTATCTCTGTAAGAGCTGCCATCACAGGACATCTTGTGCTGTCGACGCTTCATACGAACAATGCCATTTCTTCCATTGTCCGTCTGATCGACATGGGGCTGGAACCGTACATGATTGCAAATTCACTGGTTGGTGTTGTGGCACAGAGGCTGATGCGTAAAGTGTGTCCGGACTGCTGTGAAATCGTTGAGACAACAGAGATGGAGAAGCGTCTGCTTGGAGAGGATACGGAGACTGTGAAGAAGGCAGTCGGGTGCCCGAAATGTAATAACACCGGATACCGCGGGCGTATTGCAATTCATGAGATTGCAGCTATTGACGCAGAGATACGCAGGATGATTACCGAAGGAAAGAGCATGGAAGATATCCAGGATTATGCGGTAGCAGAACAGGGGATGAAGACGCTTCAGCAGAGTGCGGCTGATTTTGTTAAGGCCGGTATCACTACGATGGAGGAGTTCTGGAAGATTGCCTATTATGTATAGAAGAGAATAAGAAACCCGGATGACGGAGGAGACGAAGATGGGAAGTTTGGAAGACATTATTTTATTGGCGAGGGAAATGAATGCATCGGATATCCATATTTCGGAAGGACTTCCGATGACATTTCGAATCTTTGGACAGCTGAAAGAGGGACCGGTACAGATTTCTGCGGAAGAGACGAGGGACATGATTCTGTCGGTGCTTAATGTAAAACAGAGAGAGTGGCTTGAGGAAGAGGAAGACCTGGACTTTGCAATACAGACAAAAGACGGCAACCGGCAGCGTGTCAATGTATTCCGCCAACAGGGAAAGCTTGCGGCGACCATCAGGCTTTTGAACAACCATATCCCATCTCTGGAGGAACTGGGGCTTCCGAAAGTTCTGCAGGATCTTGCAGACCAGCCAAGAGGGCTGATTCTTGTGACAGGGCCTACCGGAAGCGGTAAATCGACAACGCTTGCGGCGATGATTGATTATATCAACCGCAGAAGGGCAGAACATATCCTGACAATTGAAGACCCGATCGAGTATGTGTATCATCAGGATAAATCACTGATCCATCAGCGGGAGGTCGGAATGGATGTCAAAGATTTTGCCTCGGCACTGCGCTCCGCGCTCCGTGAAGACCCGGATGTTATCCTGGTAGGTGAGATGCGTGATTACGAGACCATTTCAGCCGCACTGACGGCAGCTGAGACAGGGCATCTTGTCATGTCTACTCTTCATACGACCGGAGCGGCGCAGACCATCGACCGTATTGTTGATGCCTGCCCGGCAAGTGCACAGAACCAGATTCGTACACAGCTTGCAGGGATTTTAAAAGGAGTAATCACCCAGTGTCTGATGCCAAGAGATGACAGAGAGGGAAGAGTGGCTGCGACAGAAGTTCTGATCGGGACGGACGCCGCTTTAAACCTGATCCGTGAGAATAAATGCCATCAGATGAACACCATCATGCAGTCTGGGATGTCCAAAGGGATGCATACATTGAACGGGGATCTGGCAAGACTCGTAAAGATCGGAAAGATTTCTGTAGAGAGTGCAAGAAAATACTCCAATGATCTGCATGATCTTGACCAGTATCTATAGAAATGATCGTGAATAAGAGAAAGAAAATGCATGGGATAACGAGAAGACAGGTTATTCCATGCATTTTTTTATTTAGCCCAGGGATGCTGCTTCCCACCGGGAAGATTCAGAAATGTCGATTTCAGCACCGCGGTCTGATATGCTGGTTGTATCGTAGCGGTTATAGCCGTTGCGATGGACATAATATGTACCTTGATAGTAAATCAGACCTGATGAAGCCTGACCGACTGCATTATTACCCTTAAAATCAGCAGCTAAATAAATTTCGCCGTTTTTGTCATAAAAAGGTTTCCATACAATTTTATCTACGTCAAGTTTGTCATCAACAAAATCATATGATTTAAGGATTGCTTTTTCATTACTGTTTAGGTTGGGAAGTTTTCCACCATTTTTTTCCATTAGTTTTTTTTGTAATGCCTGAGTAGTTTTATAGTCGCCGGAAACAAAGGTAAAGTTATTGTCTTTGGCTAATTGATTCGATAGAGTCGTAAGTCCTTTGGCAGTTCCCATCAGATAACCTGATTCTAAAATCGTGTACTTTTTATCCTTATATTGTACTGTGATGTTTTTCCTAGAAGTGTAGATGAGTACAGTTACAGCTGCATTTTCATTGTTAAATTCCCAGTAATCGATGTTCCCATCTACTTCGGCTAATTTTAGAATATCGTCTGTCAATTTATACATTTCCGCCTCAGAGAACTCATCTTTGCCATATAAACTGCTGGCTGTTGTCTGTGTAGCCACGACAACCTGCCGGCATTCGGTCATTGCTGCTTTTTGATTTGCCTTATCTATGTAGCCGGTGAGCGCCGGGACAAGGAGGGCAATCAGGATCGCGAGTATGACGAGCACTACAATCAGTTCTACGAGAGTAAAGCCTTTGGAATATTTTTTGGTTTTTTTATACATTAGTGCCTCCTTAGTATTCAACCTCTTCAAAACCATTTGCCGGATCTTCAAGCCATTTTTCTACGATTTCATCCGAGTTAAATTCACCGTTGCCTAAAACAGAAATGTTAGATTGATACTCTTTATCATGAATCTCAGTGCTTCGATAAACATGCCCATTGAAGTAAACCAGATAGGCATACCAGCGATTATGTATATTTGAACTTTCATTTCCAGTATTGGGCGTTGCAAAAAGTAGTGTAGAAGTTGAGCCTTTTACACCGCCGCCATTTTTTCCGTTGGTGATATAATAAGGCTGCCAGAACAAGTCCTTCCCTTCGATATTTTCATTGAGAAAGTTAGGGTCTACCTTCAAAAATGTATCTTCACCACCATGTTCCTTTTGATAGTTAAGATAATACTTTGCATAGTCATAACGCTGCTGCCACATGCCCGTAATTACTTTGTCATCAATAAGCTTCTTGATTGTCTGCTCATAATCTTTAATATATTCTTCTAGCGGCGTATACACAGTATCATTTGTTATCTTATATATTTCATTATTTTTGTCATCATACAGATACCTTACATGAATACCATTTTCAGCAATGTAAGTCAGACCATCAACACGACGGGAATATCCGTACTTTGTTAGGTTTGCATTGGAATCTTCCGTTGCAGAAGTATCATACAAAGTGCTGTAAGAAGTGATTTTTGTAACTGTCCCATTGACACCAGCAAGTTTAGCAACTTCACTATAATTAACTTTTGAGTTTAATGACGTTGGGTTATTCTTAGCCAGCTGATCATTATACATATTTTGTGCCGCAGCTACTGCCAGTCTGCATTCAGCAATTGCATCCTTTTCCTTCTGTTTATCAATATATCCGGTAAAGGACGGTACAGCAATTGAGGCCAGTATCCCCAGAATCATAAGCACGACAAGCAGCTCTATCAGTGTAAATCCCTTGTTATTATCGAAATCTCTTTTCATAAAGAGGACCTCATTTCTATTATAAGTGTATGTATCCTGTGGAAAATAGTGTGCCCGCAGGTACAAGCGAGGTTGGTTTTTATCTATTCTCATTTTAGTATACGCAAGGGGAAAAAGCAATAAATAAAGGGTAAATGACATGTGGGTATTGATGAATGAAGGTGAATGAAAGTGAATGAAAGTGAATATTCACTTTCCATTCAGTGATAAATGTGAATATTGCAGCGTATTGATGCATCTTACCGTGTTTTTATTCTTTCTTGCTTTACTTTAGTAATGTATGCTAAAATAGCAGACAGGAATAATGAAAAAGGAGGTCGTTTCAATGGGAATGACAATGACGCAGAAAATTCTTGCTGCACATGCAGGGCTTGACGAAGTGACAGCGGGTCAGCTGATCGAAGCGAAGCTTGATGTGGTCATGGCCAATGATATTACGGGACCTATGGCCGTGCCTGTATTTTACCAGATGGCGGAGAATGTATTTGACAAAGATAAGGTTGTGCTGGTGCCAGACCATTTCACACCGAATAAAGATATTAAATCAGCAGAGAATTCAAAATCGATCCGTGAGTTTGCGAAGAAACAGGGATTAACGCACTATTATGAGATCGGACAGATGGGAATTGAACACGCGATACTTCCGGAGAAGGGAATTGTCGTGGCAGGTGAGTGTATCATCGGCGCAGATTCACATACGTGTACTTATGGCGCGCTTGGAGCATTTTCAACTGGTGTCGGGACAACGGATATTGCGACAGGGATGGCGATGGGTGAACTGTGGTTTAAAGTGCCGAGTGCAGTGAAATTTGTTCTGACAGGCAAACCATCACCGTTTGTAAGCGGTAAGGATATCATTTTACATATTATCGGCAAGATTGGTGTTGACGGAGCGCTTTATAAATCCATGGAGTTTGTGGGAGACGGCATTGCGAATCTTACGATGGATGACCGTTTTACAATGGCGAACATGGCAATCGAGGCGGGTGCGAAGAATGGTATCTTCATGGTAGATGAGCAGGCTGAAGCGTATATTAAAGAACATTCAGAGAAATCTTACAATGTCTATGAGGCAGATGAAGATGCCCAGTATGATGAAGTGATCGAGATTAACCTTGCTGAAGTAAGGCCGACAGTTGCATTCCCGCATCTTCCGGGAAATGCGAAGACCATTGATGAAGTGGAAGCGATGGAGCCGATCAAGATTGATCAGGTTGTGATCGGATCCTGTACGAATGGACGTATGGAAGATTTGAGAAGGGCAGCAGCGGTTCTGAAAGGACATACAGTGCATCCGGATGTGCGTGTAATTGTACTTCCGGCAACACAGAAGATTTATAAAGAATGTATCAAAGAAGGAATTGTAGATATTTTTATCGATGCAGGATGTGCGTTCTCGACGCCAAGCTGCGGCCCTTGTATGGGCGGACACATGGGTGTTCTTGCAGCGGGAGAGAAATGTGTATCTACGACGAACCGTAACTTTGTCGGAAGAATGGGTCACGTAGATTCACTGATTTATCTTGCATCACCTGAAGTTGCGGCAGCAAGCGCAATTGCAGGTTGTATTGCGAATCCAGAGAAAGTAGGTGACAGATAATGCAGGCAAAAGGACATGTATTTAAATATGGAGATAACGTAGATACGGATGTTATCATTCCGGCACGTTATCTGAACTCTTTCGATCCGCAGGAGCTGGCAAGCCACGCGATGGTGGATATTGATCCTGAATTTGCAGGGAAAGTAAAGAAAGGGGATCTGATTGTAGCGAATAAGAATTTCGGCTGCGGATCTTCAAGAGAGCACGCACCGCTCTGCCTGAAAGCGGCGGGGGTAAGCTGCGTGATCGCAGAGACATTTGCCAGAATATTCTACCGCAATGCAATTAATATCGGACTTCCGATCATCGAATGTCCGGAGGCAGCGAAAGCGATTGAGGCAGGAGATGAAGTCGAAGTTGATTTCGATTCCGGCACAATCTATGACAGGACAAAGGGAACACAATATCAGGGACAGCCATTCCCGGAATTTATGCAGAAGCTGATTCAGGCTGGAGGTCTTGTGAATTATACGAACAATAAAGCAAAATAATGGCGGCCGCTCTTTCTTCGGAGAGAGCGGTTTTTATGATATATGCGAGGGAATGTGCCTTGGCATATTTCTTTTTATTGCCCGCAATATTCATAGCTTAATGCAAAATTCAGGAAATCTTAAGAAAATCACCTCACTTTTTTTGTAAATATCTGCTATTCTGTCAGGTGACACCAGAGCATGTATGACAGCATACTCTAAAGTGGAGCGTGTGTTGGCGGAAATAAGTGCGCCGTACGTTCCCAGGCATAGAGAAGGAGAGACGTGATATGAAATGGCAAATCAATGCGGCTGAGGAGAAGCTTCAAAAACTGAGGATGGCGAAGCGGGCGTTAGAGGCATGGTGTATGGTGATGGTCCTGATTATGGACCGTGGAATTATTACGGCAGACAGACTGTCCAAACATATAGACCTGACGGGCGGGGCCAGGATTACAGCGGCGAAATTATCGGCATCGGTGCTGACAGATGGGATTGTTCCGTTAGTTCTGTTTATCATATTTTTTACGTTTTACTGGCAGATCGCCAAGATCCCTTTTGAGAAATGCGCATGGACCCACATTGTGGCGGCACTGTTTTCAGCTTTTGTGCTGGTTGGCTACAGCTTTGCAAAGACGCAGGGGCTTGATCTGATTGTGGCAGATCAGGCACAGATGATAAAATCGGTGATTGAATTCATCGGTTATTATGGTATGTTTCACCCGTGTATCAAACTGCTTTATATGGGAATGGAACAAAAACATTTGTTTGTAAGAAAAAGATCTAAATGGAAGTACGTGGATTTTCTTCTGGAGAAGCATCCGTTTCTCAGTGCGTTTCTCATCATTATTGTCGCATGGCTTCCGTATCTGATTGGTTACTATCCGGGGATTTTTATGGGAGACACCGGAGCACAGATCAGTCAGTTTTTTCAGCTTCCGAATGGAACATCCAGTTATCTGAATCTGATATCCTCCTCGCAGCTGATCAACAATCATCACCCGGTGCTTCACACTGTGTTGATGGGCGGCTGTGTAAAAATTGGGAGAACATTGTTCGGCTCTGATAATCTGGGAATTTTCATGTATACGCTGTTTCAGTATTTCTGCTGTGCGGGGGCTATCTCTTATGGGATCAGTTACCTGAGGAAGATGCGGCTGCCTTACTGGGCACAGGGCGGAATGATTTTTTTTGCGGCAGTGTACCCTGTATTTCCAAGGTATGCAGTGCTCCTGAGCAAGGATACATTGTTCTCCAGCGTTTTTCTGATCTATGTGATTCTTCTCGTGGATCTGGTGAGAAATCCCTGGAGTATCTCGGGAAACCGGAAAAGACAGGCTGCGTGGATAGGCGTCATGATTTTGATGATGATGCTGAGGCAGAATGGCATTTATGCCGTTTTATTCTCCGTGCCGGTATTTTTACTGTACATAAAGAAGAAAAAGTATCTGATCTGTATGATACGTATTTTTGCGGTGTCGGTGGGAGTTTATCTGCTTTACACGAATGTATTATTTCCGGCACTCTCGATCACTCCGGGAAGCAGGCGGGAGATGCTTTCTGTTCCTTTTCAGCAGACAGCCAGGTACGTGAAAGACCATCAGGAGGAAGTGACAGAAAAAGAGAAAGAGGCAATCAGTGCAGTACTCGATTATGACCGTCTCGCCACGCTGTATGATCCAAATATCTCGGATCCGGTGAAGAAGACATTCAATGAAGACGCGACGAATAAAGAACTGAACCGGTATTTTAAGACATGGTTTCAGATGTTTTTTAAACATCCGGGGACTTATATACAGGCGACGCTTGGCAATTACTACGGTTATTTTTACATGGGTGAGGATGCGACGGACCGGAGGGTGCGGTATTATCAGAATTTCAGCCAGAAATGCATGAATCAGAGAATCAACAAGAAGGGATTTGACTTTTACTATCCCGGACAGACGGAAAATGTGAGGGGATGGCTGGAAATGTATTCGGAGGCCGTGATTCACATGCCGATACTTTCGATTTTCCAGGCATCGGCATTTTACACCTGGGCCGTGATTCTGTGTGTTGTATTTTTGATCTGGAAAAAGAGATACCGGGGACTGATTGTATTTTTACCAGCGCTTAGTGTTGTCCTTGTATGTATGGTCTCTCCTGTAAATGGAACGATTTATTTTCGGTATATGCTGGCATTGATGTATACGATGCCGGTACTTCTCGGATATACGGTAAAGACGGAGGGTGGTTCTTTGGGGCGTTCTAAAACGGGTTCTGGGCCAGAGAAAGGAAAAGATCCGGATTCCAGAATTCTCAAATTGCTTCACCTGTAGGGATATGGTACAATAGCGGTGAACGCAGGTTTCCGAGAGGGTTTGGAGCGTGTGCGGCGAACGCAGATACAAAAGAGAATTGGGTAAGAGAGAGAGGAAAAAGTATGGGCAATGAGAATCAAAAAGGAAGAGCATCGGCGCTTTTGCCGATTGGAGTATTTCTTGTGTTCTTCCTCGGAGCAGGAGTAATTACGGGAGACTTTTATGCGATGCCGGCGATTGTCGGATTTTTAATTGCATTATTCGTAGCATTTCTGCAGAACAGGGAAAAGACATTCAGTGAGAAAATTCATATTATAGCATCCGGAGTGGGCGATGAGAATATCATCACCATGTGTCTGATCTTCCTTTGTGCGGGAGCATTTTCAGGAGCAGTGAAGGCGGCGGGAGGAGTGGAAAGTACGGTCAACTTTGGGTTATCAGTACTGCCTTCCCAGGTGGCAGTGGTTGGTCTGTTCGTGATCGGATGTTTTATCTCTATTTCGATGGGAACTTCGATGGGAACGATTGCAGCACTTGCGCCGATCGCAGTCGGAATCAGTGAGAAGACGGGCTATGCTCTTGCAATCTGTATCGGCGCAGTTGTGTGCGGAGCGATGTTTGGCGATAACCTGTCCATGATTTCGGATACGACGATCGCGGCGGTGAAGACACAGGGCTGTGAGATGAAGGACAAGTTTAAGGCGAACTTTTTCATTGTGCTTCCGGCGGCGATTGTGACGATTGTGATTTTCCTGATCATCACAAGGAACGGAACGTTCCATCTGGAAGATGAATTATATTATAACCTGCTGAAAGTGCTTCCATATATTCTGGTACTGATTGGGGCACTGATCGGAATCAATGTATTTCTTGTCCTGATCGGAGGAACTGTTGTTTCTCTTATCATCGGAGTGGCTACCGGAAGTATTGCTCTGAACGGAATGTTTACTGCAGTTGGAGATGGTGTGACCGGAATGTATGACATCACGGTGATCTCAATTATTGTGGCATGTATCGTATCTCTGGTCAGGGAATACGGGGGAATCCAGTTTATCCTGAACCAGATTAAAACACATATCAGAGGGGCAAAGGGCGGTGAGCTTGGAATTGCGGGACTGTCTCTGCTTGTAGATATGTGTACGGCGAACAACACAGTTGCCATTGTGATGGCAGGCCCCATTGCGAAAGAGATCAGTGAGGAGTTTGATATCTCGCCAAAGAGATCCGCTTCCCTTCTGGATATCTTTACTTCCGTAGGGCAGGGAATGATCCCGTATGGTGCTCAGCTTCTGTCGGCGGCGAGCCTTACCAAGCTGACACCGTTTGAGATTATGCCGTATCTGTTCTATCCGATGTTGATGGCAGTGTGCGGATTGATCTTTATATTGTTCAGAAAAAGAACAGAGAAAAATTATGATGTAAATGAGGAAATCAATTAACAGGATTTGTCAAGGATCGTGTCGTAGAATATAGACCGCGACTATACGAACCAAATAATAAATAATTGCTGCATAAAACACCAGTGAACGGCGGGCAACGGCGTTGACGCTCTTACTTAAAATGGGTATAATAAATAATAGAAGGGAGGCCGCCTATGGATGAAAAAATTTTAATGGAGTTGGTGGATGGAATCCTTGGAATTATGAAGAACAGAGTGATCAGCATTATTTTATATGGTTCTATGGCCAGAGGAACAAACACGGAGGAGTCGGATGTTGATGTGGCCATTTTGATGCAGGGAAATCTGGATAAAGAGACAGAGGAAAAATTATCCGATTTTATCGTGGATATGAATCTGGAATATGATAAGGTCTTTTCGGTGATAGACATTGATTATGATATGTTCTGCAAGTGGCAGAAGGTGACGCCTTTTTATCAGAATGTAACAGAGGAAGGAGTCGTATTATGGAAGGCAGCATAAAAGATCTGTCAAAATACCGCTTTGAGAGTGCAGGGGAAGATTTGGAGTGTGCACGTGTGCTGTTGGAGGATAAAAAATTCAAGGCGTCTGTTAACCGTTCATACTATGCAATCTTTCATGCGCTGCGATCTGTGAGTGCACTAGACCAGTTTGATTCCAGCAAGCATTCTGGAGTGATTGCTTATTTTAACCGCACGTATATAAAGAATGGAGTTTTTGACAAAGGTGTATCAAAGATGGTTGATACAGCCTTCCGTCTGAGGGAAAAAGCTGATTATCAGGATTTTGTAGTGATATCAAGAGAGCAGGCACAAGAGCAGTTGGAGAAAGCAGAAACTATCATAAATATTCTAAAACCTTATTTGATGGAAAAATGGGAAGAGAAATAATTCTATGGGCATGAAAGTGTTGCCGCTGATTGGTGACACACTGACAGCTTAATTATAGTATGAGGCACTGTATATCTTTAGGTTAAAGGTACAGTGCTTCATTTTTTATCCCTGATATAATTAAGTGAATTGAAATGAGAGGTTTTATTTCCTGAATGAAGTGTATATTGAATGATTTCGCAATTGTTTTTAAAAGTGTGGAAGATGCTTATTCGCTCGCTGAGTCCAGCCGGAGGCGTATGTCAAAAATAACAAAATTCCAACCGGATCTTACATCCGCAGGCATCGATGAAATCAGAGATACCTGATATCCTTGAAGCAGAAAGAGAAGGAGGATGGGACAATGTTGGAAGTCAGTCATTTATACAAATCATATCAGACGGGGAAGAATGTATACCCGGTATTAAAGGATGTATCATTTGAGATCAAAAAGGGAGAATTTACAGCGGTGATGGGACAATCCGGGTCGGGAAAGACAACGCTTTTAAACTGCATCTCCTGTTTTATTCCGTTCGAGAAGGGGGAAGTAAAGCTTGGAGGACAGAATATCCGTACGCTGAATGAAGCGGAATTATCGTTGGTGAGAAACCAGAAGCTTGGATTTGTGTTTCAGGATTTTATGCTGTTTGACGGCCTTACGGTATTTGAAAATATCTGTGTTCCTCAGATTATCAAGGGAGGCAAGGTGCTTCAGATGGAGAACCGGGCGAAGAAGCTCTGCAGTCTTTTTGGAATTGAGAAGATTATGAAGAAATATCCGGCAGAGATTTCCGGAGGGGAAAAACAGCGCACGGCAGTAGCGAGAGCGTTGATGAATGATCCGTCGGTGCTGCTTGCGGATGAGCCGACCGGGAACCTTGACAGCAAGTCATGCAAAGCGGTCATCGATGCATTCCTGAAGGCAAGAGAGGAACTGCAGGCAACCATTTTCATGGTGACCCATGACAGCTATGTGGCAAGCTTTTGCGACCGGGTTATTGTCCTGAAAGATGGCCGGATCTACAGGGAGGTTGTGAAGGAAGGCAGCCGGAAAGCATTTATGGATGAACTTCTGGAAGTGATCAGAGAAGTAGGAGGCGATCAAAATGACGATGAATAATGTCTATGGCAGACTCCGCTCACATAATAAAAAGAATTATCTGATGCTGATCTTCTGTATAGGGCTGTCGGTGATGCTGATCACATCATATGGACTGATCTATTTCAGTTCTACAGTACAGGTCATTCTGCCAAGGGGCGGCGACAGCAGGAAGATGGCCAATATGGTGTTTGCGGCGGCCATTCTGGGATGCGGAATATTTACGATCTATGCGGCTTCTCTGTTTTACCGCTATAAGAGCCGTGAAATTGGAATTTTTATGGCACTTGGAGCACCGAGAGCGAAACTTCGGAAAATGTTGTTTGTAGATCTGATCATTGTCGTATGTGGGAGCTGTGCGGCAGGAATCCTCCTGGCATTTCCGCTGTCCGCAGGAATCTGGGGGATGTTTCAGATGATGATTATTGACACGAAAGAGATGACATATAAGGCCGGATGGACAGGTCTGCTTGTCGGAGTATTGTTTTCAGGCTTTGTATGCGTCAGTATCTTTCTGATGGCGGTCCGTTTCCTTCAGAGGACGAACATCATAGAGGTGCTGAATGATTTCAGAATCTCGGAACCGGTAAAGGATGTGAAAGGATGGTATCTTCCGGTGGGAATTGTGTTGATTGTGGCAGGATTTCTGGGAGGATATTACGGACTTAAGGTGGTGGAAGTTCTGTTTTCTTACCGTATCTACAGTGTATGGAATCTGTTCTATCTGCTCTGTTTTGCGGGGGTATATCTTCTGATGGTTTACATTGTGGTTCACGCAAAGCGGGGAAATCATCCGGAGCGATATTACAGGAATCTGATCTCGACCAGTATGATGAGATTTATGGGGAGACAGACTGTCCGCAACATGTGTGTGATTGTCCTGCTTGTCTTCGGCGGTCTTTTCGTCGTGACCTATACTCCATATATGTCGACCAGCAATCAGGCGTATGTGAAAAATATGGACCGTGATTTTATGTTTACCTGCCCTGCATCACAGGAGCAGATGAACAGGGAAGAAATAGAGGAGCTGGCTTCCAGGCATCAGATGCAGATACAGGATTATTTTGAAATGAAAGGAATCAGTCTTATCGTTGACGGAACGTTAGAGGAAGAAGGGGAGCATGGAAAAGTAACAGATGTATATGAGAAGCAGCTGCAAAGTACGGCATTTTACCGTGCAGGCGATATCAGTGAAGTGACCGGAAGAAACGTAGAAGTAAAACCGGGGGAATACAAAAGAATTTTTAAAAGTATCAATTCCGAAAAAGCGGAGTCCGAAGAGATTGGGTCCGATGACATACTTGTGACGGATCCGGTTACGAAAGAGGAGAAGACATATGTGTATGGCGGCGGTGAGAAGTTAGGAAATGTCTTGACTACCTCTGTTTTTGACGGAATGAATATCATTCTGAATGATGCGGATTTTAAGGCTTATGCAGAACATATGGAACAGAAATATGAATACCGTACGGTATCTTTCGATGTCAAAGACTGGAGTAAATCTTATGCATTTGCATCAGAGCTTAAGAATGAGATTATCAGCAGAACTTCAAAGGAGAATGCAGTTTTCAGCGAGTATGACTGGTTTGAGGATGAACAATGCAGGGAAAAAGGAGAAGTCTATTATGTAAATGAGGAATTTAAGCCGGGAGAAGGTGATCTTATGCTTTCGAAAGACAACAGCCAGCTGAGTATGAGATGGAGATATTATCCGGATTTTAAAATTCTGAAAGAGCAGGATATGATGAAGAATGTAGCTGTCATGCTCATGCTGTTCATTTACATTGCGATTATATGTCTGGCAGCGGTTGGAATCATTGCTTACACAAGAGGCGTTTCGATTGCGATGAATTACCGACAGGTATTTGTTGATCTGAGGCGGCTTGGTGCGAACCGGAGATATATGATGTTCTGCATCAGGGGGCAGCTCATGAAAGTGTTCTTTTATCCGTTTTTCGTGGGACTGATTCTGAGCGTATTCTTTATCCTGCTGATCTTTCAGGGAAATGATGGCATCATTACTGCTGCAGAATGGAAGACACTGGGGATGGATGCACTGATTTATGCGGTCATATTTGGTTATATCTATCTTGTATACCGCATGGCATCGGCAAAATTCAAAAAGATTGTTGGTGTAGACGAGAAGATCTGATATGATAATAGAGATGTTAGGAGGTTTCGTATGGTGACGGTAGGTATCTGTGATGATGAAGGAAAACAGCGGGGAATGCTGAAAGATATTGTAGAACTTTTTATGGAACTTCACGGCGAGGCATGTGAAATTCTGGAATATCAAAGCGGTGAGGCATTGCTGAATGAATTTCAAAAGCAGCCGGATCTTCTGGACATTCTGTTTCTTGATATTGAACTTGGAGGAGTTACGGGAATTGACGCGGCCAGGGCGCTGAGAAAAAAGTCCGGGCATTTTGAATTGATTTTCGTGACCGGGTTTTCTGACTATGTATTTAACGGCTATGAAGTTGGTGCGCTGAATTATATTCTGAAGCCTTATCAGCCGGAGAAAATACGTGCGGTTCTTCAGTCAGCACTTGAGAAACTTCATAAGAACAGAGATCATTATTTTCCCATCCAGCAGAAAAATCAGATCAGGAAGGTACCGTTGAGCGAAATCTTATATTTCACAAGTGACCTGCGGAAAATAGTACTGACAACACGGAATGAAAAACTGGAGTTTTACGGGAAGCTGTCTGAGATCAAAGAGCAGCTGCCAGCAGTATTTGTGAGGGTTCATCAGAGATATATTGTGCATCTGAAATATGTGGATCAGATTGATTCCCAGGGGATTTTGCTTGGGAGTCAGCTGATTCCGGTGAGCAGGAAATATTACCAGGAGGTATCTGGCGCTTTTGCCAGATACCTTTTGGCGCAGTGAAATGGGGAGGCCATAGATGGGTTCGGTGATAGAGTTTCTGAGAGTGTTTCAATATATAAATGGTCTGGCTTCCGGGTATTTTCTGTACCGTCTCTGTGGGTGCTTTGTCACATGGAAAGATTCCAGGTGGGCGAAAATAACGGGTTTTCTTGGCCTGACCTCGCTGATGGTCCTTCCAATCTATATGGTAGATGTCACAAATGTGCTGGGACTTCTTCTGGGGATGACAGTGCTTGTGATTATCTGCAGTGAAGGGACAATCGCCGCCAAGTTCAGCACGGTTGTGATCTTTTATCCGGTGGTACTTGGGATCAGCTTTCTGAAGTATGACATCGCGCCGCTGTTTTTCATCAAATTTATTGGAGCAAATGTAGTGAATGTCACGGCAAGCATTTCCGTGCTTCTCGCAAGTACGGCTGTGTGGGCGGGAATTTTTATTTTTTTCAGAGATCGTCTCAAAGGAATTAAGAGGTATATGACCACGCGTATCTATCTGACGACGGACATTCTCTGTATGGCTGCGTTTACGGCGATTCTGGCGGCAATCATTTTCCCGTCGGATTATGACCGGGAGATCAATGCAGCCAGCCGGTTTACCTATCAGCCGAAAGTGGGGTATCTGATTGTTGCCGCTTCCATCATTTCAATTCTGGCTTCTCTTGTTCTGATGCAGCGGATGACAGAGTCTGTAAAAGAACAGATGCAGCTTCAGGCGGAACGGATGAAAACGGAATATTACCAGACACTTTTGGAACAGCAGGAGAGGACAAGGAAGCTGGTTCATGATATCAATAACCATTTTCAGATGGTGGAAGGATATCTGAGAGAGAAGAACATCGATGGGGCAGTCAGCTATCTGGCACGGATGAAAGAGTCACTGCCGGCAGGGACAGGGAGGAAGTTCTGTTCTGACAGTGCAGTGAACGCACTTCTGAACAGCAGGTATACGAGACTTCTTGAGATGCATGCGGATGTACATTTCAATATTGATATCGGCAATATGACAGGTATAGAGCCGATGGATCTGTGTACGTTGTTTGGGAACATCCTTGACAATGCGATAGAAGCTTTAGAGCAGGTGGGTGAGGAAAGAAGAACAGTGAAGCTTCAGGCCAGATGCGAAAAAGGATTGTTTACAGTGGGTGCGGTGAACAGCAAAGTGAATGGCATTGTGGAACAAGACGGCCATATTTTGACCGGAAAAGATGAAAAAGACGTACACGGATACGGGATTGAAAATATAAAAGAGATCACATGCAGGTATGGAGGGAAGATGGAAATCAGTTATACAGAGGATGAATTTTCAATTCTTGTGTACATGCAGGTTTAGGGAAAGTTTTTTGATGACCGTGCAGGAAAAACAGATGTTTTGATCAGGAGAACACAATCCATTATTGCAATTGCCGTAAAATTGGGGTATAATCCGTCATATATTGGAGCGTGTCTGAAAATTCAGTACGCAAAACAGTTACGAGAATTTCCAATGGATAGTGAAAGGTGAAGAATATGAATTTATTGTACAAAAGCACTAGAAACAACGAGAAGACAGTAACAGCTTCAGAAGCAATCTTAAAGGGACTCGCAGATGACGGAGGATTATTTATCCCTGTGTCCATTCCGAAACTGGATGTCTCGATGGATGCATTAAAAGATATGACATATCAGGAGACTGCTTATTATGTAATGAAAGAGTTTCTCACTGATTTTACAGAGGAAGAGCTGAAAAGCTGTATAGCAAAAGCGTACGACGAAAAGTTCGATACAGAAGAGATTGCACCGCTTGCGAAGGCTTGCGGCGCATATTATCTGGAATTGTTCCACGGTGCAACGATTGCGTTTAAGGATATGGCGCTTTCCATTCTTCCGCACCTGATGACAACGGCGGCAAAGAAAAACCATGTGGAGAATGAGATTGTCATATTGACAGCAACCTCAGGAGATACGGGAAAGGCAGCGCTTTCCGGATTTGCAGATGTGCCGGGTACAAGAATTATTGTATTCTATCCGAAAGACGGAGTCAGCAAAGTGCAGGAACTTCAGATGGTGACACAGAAAGGAGAGAATACTTCTGTTGTTGCAATCCATGGGAATTTTGACAATGCGCAGAGCGGAGTGAAAGCAATTTTTGAGAACAGAGAACTGGAAGAGAAGATGAAAGCGGCAGGATATCAGTTCTCATCAGCAAACTCCATCAATATCGGACGTCTTGTTCCGCAGATTGTCTACTATGTATATGCTTATGCGAAACTGCTTCAGAATGAGGAGATCAAGGCAGGGGAAGAGATCAATGTAGTTGTTCCTACCGGGAATTTCGGTAATATACTTGCCGCTTATTTTGTGAAAATGATGGGCGTGCCGATCGCGAAGCTCGTCTGTGCGTCTAATGAGAATAAAGTATTGTTTGATTTCTTCGAGAGCGGTACATATGACAGAAACCGTGAGTTCATTCTGACAAGTTCTCCTTCTATGGATATCTTGATTTCCAGCAACCTGGAACGTCTGATCTACATGGTGAGCGGAAGAAACAGTGAGAAAAACCGCGAACTGATGGAAGCACTCAAGGCCGAAGGTTCCTATGAGATTACAGAGGAAATGAAGGCGAATCTGGCTGATTTTGCGGCCGGTTATGCAACGGAAGAGGAGACGAAACAGACGATTCGTACGTTATATGAAGATACAGGATATGTGATAGATACACATACAGCAGTTGCGGCTACCGTCTTAAAGGCATATCAAAGAGACAGTAAAGATACGAGAAAGTGTGTCGTTGCGTCAACTGCAAGTCCGTATAAATTCGCAGGCAGTGTCATGACAGCAATTGACGGAAAATATGCTGATATGGATGACTTTGCGCTGATCGATGAACTGGAGAAAATATCAGGAGTACAGGTGCCAAAGGCAGTGGAAGAGATTCGAAGTGCCGGGATACTTCACACGAAAGAGTGCGATGCCGATCAGATGGAAGCGGCTGTAAAAGAAATACTTGGGATTAAATAATCTGGAAAGAAGAGAATACGATGGATGATTTTACAATGTTATTAGGGCTTTTAATGCTGGGCTGCGGAATTTACTGTCTGTATGCGGCTGTAATGCTGAAGACGAAGGGCGTCATCAATAAGACAATACTGCTTGGCAAGGATACAGATCCGAGAAAATGCAAAGATAAAGAAGGATACATCAGCTGTGTATTTCCAAAGACACTGGTACTGGGAGTCGTATGTACACTGTATGCGGTGGTAGATCTTGTCAATTCATTTTTTGTAAAGATACCAGTGCTCTGGTATATCATGCTTGCGGCGTTCCTTGTTGTGCTTGTATGGTTCGGTGCCACCACTTCAAAAGCTGCTAAAAAATATTTTTAAATAATGATTTGAAAGAGCAGTAAATAATACTTAGATAAAGTGGACAGACTAAAGTTGTAAGTTTTAGTTGAAAACAGTAGAAGAGTGGTCTATAATATGAATTAGGAAAGGAACCTGGGATGTTCGACAGCCCTGTTATTTTGAACCTACATCACTTTAAACGGGATTCTTATATTTCTGAAAGGATGTCAGGCCGCCAGTAAGCAGCGGAAGGCAGAGAGTCAGATGCGGTTGCCCACCTAGCTTTGGCTAGGAGTCAAAATACAGGAAACGGCATTTTGGGGGACTTTACAAAAGATAAAAGCAGCTGTGTAATGCAGCTGCTTCTTTTTGCGCTGACAATGAGCCACATAGACTCGTGCTTGCACGAAAGTCTATGTGGCGAATGTCCGTCACTGAGCAGCAAAGCTGCGAAGTGAAGGTGTCAGCGGGAATCGGGGAATCCCGATTCAGACAATGAGCCAGATAGATTCGTGCTCAATGAATGTCGACAATATACTCTGTTAATTTAGCACATTAAATTTGTGCAATCTTTCTTGTCCATAGTTATTGACTTTTTATTCACAAAGTGAGATAATAGAGAGGATTTTTGATAATAATGAAAGCGAGGTTGATACAAGATGGCAAATGTTGATTTGAGTCAATACGGCATTAGTGGAGTTACAGAAGTTGTACATAATCCTTCTTTTGAAATGTTATTTGAAGAAGAGACAAAACCGGAACTGGAGGGCTTTGAAAGAGGCCAGGTGAGTGAATTAGGTGCAGTCAATGTTATGACTGGTATTTATACAGGACGTTCACCTAAGGACAAGTTCATTGTCATGGATGAGAACTCAAAGGACACTGTGTGGTGGACATCTGATGAGTATAAAAATGACAACCATCCTGCAAGTCAGGAAGCATGGGACACAGTAAAGGATATTGCGTTAAAAGAGCTTTCTAACAAGCGTCTTTTCGTAGTAGATGCATTCTGCGGTGCAAATAAAGATACCCGCATGTCGATCCGTTTCATCGTTGAGGTGGCATGGCAGGCTCATTTTGTAACCAACATGTTTATCCAGCCTACAGCTGAAGAGCTTGAAGAGTTTAAGCCAGACTTCATTGTATATAATGCTTCTAAAGCAAAAGTAGAGAACTATAAAGAATTAGGACTGAATTCAGAGACAGCTGCTATGTTCAATATCACCAGCCGTGAGCAGGTTATTGTAAATACATGGTACGGCGGAGAGATGAAGAAAGGTATGTTCTCTATGATGAACTACTATCTTCCATTAAAAGGCATTGCTTCTATGCACTGCTCAGCAAACACAGATTTGAACGGTGAAAATACAGCTATTTTCTTCGGCCTTTCAGGAACAGGAAAGACAACATTGTCAACAGATCCGAAGCGTCTTCTGATTGGAGATGACGAGCATGGATGGGATGACAAGGGAATCTTTAACTTTGAGGGCGGATGTTATGCGAAAGTTATCAACCTCGATAAAGAATCTGAGCCGGATATCTACAATGCAATCAAACGTAATGCTCTTCTTGAGAACGTTACACTTGATGCTGAAGGCAAGATTGATTTTGATGACAAGAGCGTAACTGAAAATACTCGTGTATCTTACCCGATCGACCATATTCAGAATATTGTTCGTCCAGTTTCAGCAGCACCTGCTGCAAAAGATGTAATCTTCCTGTCAGCAGATGCATTCGGCGTACTGCCTCCAGTATCTGTATTGACTCCGGAGCAGACACAGTACTACTTCCTGTCAGGATTTACAGCAAAACTTGCTGGTACAGAGCGTGGAATTACAGAGCCTACACCTACATTCTCAGCTTGCTTTGGACAGGCATTCCTGGAACTGCATCCTACAAAATATGCAGAGGAACTTGTGAAGAAGATGGAGAAGAGCGGAGCAAAAGCTTATCTTGTTAACACTGGATGGAATGGTTCCGGAAAACGTATCTCTATCCGTGACACACGTGGTATCATCGACGCGATTCTGGATGGTTCTATTGCGAAAGCACCAACGAAGAAACTGCCATATTTCAATTTCGAAATTCCGACAGAGCTTCCAGGTGTTGATCCTAAGATCCTTGATCCTCGTGATACATACGAGAATGTTTCCGAGTGGGAGACAAAAGCAGAAGATCTTGCACAGCGTTTTGTGAAGAACTTTGCAAAATATGAAGGTAACGAAGCTGGTAAAGCATTAGTTTCTGCAGGCCCTCAGTTATAAAATGACAAAACAATCTCAGTTACTGTGAGATTTTAAAGGCAGATGGCCAATGGCCGTTTTGACTGTAGACAAAAGACGAACCGGACTGTACAACCTGAGGGTTGGCAGTTTGGTTCGTCTTTTTTTGGCAGTCGTCGACAGTGTTGAATCGGATGGCAGCAGGAGGACTAAGATTCCTGAGGACAGCCCGGCTTTACTAAAAATTCATTTTATGTTAATATAAAAGCTATTACACAAGTAATGGAGTAGAAAGATGATAAGAAAGATAATAGAAAAATGCGGGAAAATATCGCAGCGCATGAATGAAGATCATACAGGAGCATATGCAGCACAGTCTGCTTTTTTTATTGTACTTTCACTTGTGCCGATTATATTGCTGCTGATTACCCTTGTACAGTTCACGCCGGTGACAAAATCAGATGTCATTCTGGCCGTGAGAGAAGTATTTCCAAAATCATTCAATACGATGATTATTGATGTTGTACAGCAGGTCTATAATCAGTCGACCACCATCATTCCTGTTACGATTGTGGTAGCGATGTGGTCTGCCGGCCGCGGTGTGCTGTCAATGTCGAATGGTTTAAACAGTGTCTATGGAATCTGTGAGACAAGAAACTATATTTTTCTCAGAGTGCGCGCGACTATTTATACATTATTATTCATTATTTCGATTGTGCTTACCCTTGTTCTGCTCGTATTCGGAAATACACTGAGTGTGTTTGTTGACCAACATATTTCAAGTTTTTCAGAAGTGATGAATTTTATCATACAGATCAGAACAGTTCTGGTGTTCTGTGTACTCACGATGTTTTCCTCTGCGATTTACAGATTTCTTCCGAACAGAAAGGCGAGATTCCGCCATCAGATACCGGGCGGTATCTTTACTGCGGTAGGATGGCTGTTTGTCTCCTATATTTTCTCCATATACCTGAAGATTTTTAAAGGGTTTTCGACAATGTACGGGAGTCTTACGACGATCATGCTGGTCATGCTATGGCTGTATTTCTGCATGTATATTATGCTGCTTGGCGGAGAACTGAATGTATTTTTAAGAGAAGCGCTGGAAGATGATTTTCGTGAAAGATCTTGACAAGAACCGACAGAATCGTTACAATGAGTAGGATTATTCAAATAAAACAAAAGCAGTGATTGTGTAAGTAGAGAACCATTTTCTAACAGAGAGAAGGAATCATAGGCTGAAAATTCCTTTTAGTTCAGATGGCAATTGAATTTCGCACAGGAGCTTCATTTCTGAACATACAGTTTTTGCGTTCAGTAGGAAATGACGTAAAATGCACGTTACGCAGACTTAAGAGCCTGTACTTATACAGGAACTAGGGTGGTACCGCGAACAGACTTCGTCCCTTTTGGGGAGGAAGTTTTTCTTTTGCCCAAAATGCAGTCAGGACGGCTCTTAAGCTGTGACAGGGTATAAAGCTGAAAGGAGATCAATAATGAAAGAAGAATTAGAAAAAATCAAAGAAGAAGCCATGAAGCAGATTCAGGACTCGGACGTTCTGGAGAAACTGAATGATGTGCGTGTAAAATTCCTTGGGAAAAAGGGAGAACTTACTTCGGTATTAAAAGGCATGAAAAATGTTGCGCCGGAGGAACGTCCGGCTGTCGGACAGCTTGTCAACGATACAAGGGCAGCAATTGAATCCATGATCGAGGAGACAAAAGCGAAACTTGAAAAAGCTGTCATGGAAGAAAAACTGAAACAGGAAGTGATTGACGTGACACTTCCGGCAAAGAAAAACAAAGTCGGCCACCGTCATCCGAATACGATCGCTCTTGAAGAAGTGGAGAGAATCTTCGTCGGAATGGGTTATGAAGTTGTGGAAGGGCCGGAAGTAGAGTATGATCTTTACAACTTTGAGAAGCTGAATATTCCGGAAGGACATCCGGCCAAGGATGAGCAGGATACATTCTATATCAATAAAGAGATCGTGCTGAGAACACAGACTTCACCCGTGCAGGCAAGGGTCATGGAGCAGGGAAAACTTCCGATCCGTATGATCGCTCCGGGACGTGTGTTCCGTTCTGACGAAGTCGATGCGACACATTCCCCTTCATTCCATCAGATCGAAGGTCTTGTCATCGACAAAAATATTTCATTTGCAGATTTGAAGGGAACGCTCGAAGTATTTGCAAAAGAACTGTTTGGACCGGAGACGAAGACGAAATTCCGTCCGCATCATTTCCCATTTACTGAACCGAGTGCAGAGGTAGATGTGACGTGCTTTAAGTGCGGAGGCAAAGGATGCCGTTTCTGTAAAGGATCCGGATGGATTGAGATTCTTGGATGCGGTATGGTTCATCCTCACGTGCTCGAAATGTGCGGGATTGATCCGGAGGAATACAGCGGATTTGCGTTCGGTGTAGGTCTTGAGCGTATTGCGCTGCTGAAATATGAGATAGATGATATGAGACTGCTGTATGAAAATGATATCCGGTTTTTACGCCAGTTTTAATGAAGGAGGACGAGCAAAATGAATACATCATTATCATGGATAAAAGCGTATGTTAAAGAGCTTGATGTGACAGCACAGGAATATACGGATGCGATGACATTATCAGGAACAAAGGTAGAAGGTTATGAAGTGCTGGATGCCGACCTTGATAAAATCGTGATCGGTCAGATTGAGAAAATAGAAAAACACCCGGATGCAGATAAACTGATTATCTGTCAGGTGAATGTTGGGACAGAGACTGTGCAGATTGTAACCGGTGCACCGAATGTCAAGGAAGGGGATAAGATTCCGGTTGTGCTTGACGGCGGAAGAGTAGCCGGAGGACACGACGGCAAGAAGACACCTGGCGGAGTGAAGATTAAGAAGGGAAAACTCCGTGGGATTGAATCTTGCGGAATGATGTGCTCAATCGAAGAGCTGGGCTCTACGAAAGACATGTACCCGGAATCACCGGAATTTGGGATCTATATCTTCGGAGAAGATGCAGTGGTAGGGGAAAGTGCAGTGAAGGCACTTGGACTTGACGATGTAGTCTTCGAGTATGAGGTAACATCAAACCGTGTAGATTGTTACAGCGTGATTGGAATTGCAAGAGAAGCGGCAGCTACATTTGATAAGGAATTCATTCCTCCGGTTGTTACAGAGACTGGAAATGCAGAAGATGTCAATGATTATATTAAAGTAGAGGTGGAAAATGAAACATTATGTCCGCGCTACTGCGCACGTGTTGTCAAGAATATCAAGATCGGGCCGTCGCCTGAATGGATGCAGAGAAGACTTGCGTCTGTGGGAATCCGTCCGATCAATAATCTCGTGGATATTACAAACTACGTGATGGAAGAGTATGGACAGCCGATGCATGCGTATGATCTGAGCACGATTTCAGGCAGTAAGATTGTCGTAAAGACAGCAGAGAAAGGTGATACTTTCGTAACACTTGACGGACAGGAGAGGACACTGGATGATGATGTGCTGATGATCTGTGACGGCGAGAAACCGATCGGTATCGCAGGGATCATGGGCGGTGAGAACTCCATGATTACAGATAACGTGCAGACAATGCTGTTCGAAGCTGCATGTTTTGATGGAGTAAATATCCGTAAATCAAGCAAAAAGGTGGGGCTTCGTACAGATGCTTCCGGTAAGTTCGAAAAAGGGCTTGATCCGAACAACGCGAAAGAGGCAATTGACCGTGCGTGCCAGCTGGTAGAAGAGATGGGCGCAGGTGAAGTTGTCGGCGGTACTGTGGATGTGTATGCGAAGAAACGTGAACCGGTCAGAATTCCATTTGACGCAGAGAAGATCAACAACATGCTTGGAACAAAGATCAGTGAAGAGACAATGCTTGGATACTTCAAAAAACTGGAACTTGGTTATGATGCAGAGACGAAAGAAGTGATCGCTCCGACATTCCGCCAGGATCTGGAACGTCCGGCAGATATTGCAGAAGAAGTGGCAAGATTCTTCGGGTATGACAATATTCCTACGACACTTCCAAAGGGAGAAGCGACAACCGGTAAATTATCATACAAGCTCCGTGTAGAAGAAGTTGCGAAAGACATCGCAGAATTCTGCGGTTTCAGCCAGGGCATGACGTACTCATTCGAAAGCCCGAAAGTATTCGATAAATTATTGCTGGAAGAAGATTCAAAACTTCGTGAAACAGTTCAGATTACGAATCCGCTCGGGGAAGACTTCAGTGTGATGAGAACAACATCTCTGAACGGGATGCTGACATCTCTCGCGACCAATTATAATAGAAGAAACAAAGATGTACGTCTCTATGAACTTGGAAATATCTATCTGCCGAAACAGCTTCCTCTCACAGAACTTCCGGAAGAGAGAATGCAGTTTACACTTGGAATGTATGGAGAAGGTGATTTCTTCAGCATGAAAGGGGTAGTGGAAGAATTCTTTGACAAGATCGGAATGCACGAAAAAGAAGTGTATGATCCGAAGGCAGGAAAGACATTCCTTCACCCGGGACGCCAGGCGAATATCATCTACGATGGCAAGGTATGCGGTTATCTGGGTGAGGTACATCCGGCAGTGGCGAAAAACTATGGCATCGGCACAAGCGCATATGTGGCAGTCATTGATATGCCGGTGATTATGGAATACGCAACCTTCGACAGGAAGTATTCAGGAATTGCCAAATACCCGGCTGTGACAAGGGACATCAGCATGACAGTGCCGAAGGGAATCCTTGTGGGACAGATTGAAGATGTCATTGAAAAGAAGGGCGGAAAATATCTGGAAAGTTACGAACTGTTTGATCTCTATGAGGGTGCACAGATTCAGGCTGGATACAAGTCCGTTGCATATTCCATTGTATTCCGTGCAAAAGATAAGACTTTGGAAGAAGCGGATGTGACAGAGGCAATGAATAAGATTCTTTCAGCATTGGAAGACCTTGGTATCACATTGCGTAAATAATATACTTGAGCGTGTCTGGGAATTGTTGTACTGGATTTCCCGGACACGCTTTCAATAGTCAGGAGGGAATGTCTCGTGATGAAACGGGAAGATTTTAATTATGAACTGCCGGAAGAACTGATTGCCCAGGATCCTCTTTTGGACCGCTCAAGTTCCAGGCTGATGGTACTTGATAAAGAGACAGGAAAGACAGAGCATCATGTGTTTAAAGACATCATTCAATATCTGGAGCCGGGAGACTGTCTTGTAATCAATGACACAAAGGTGATTCCGGCAAGGCTGATTGGTTCGAAAGTCGGAACAGAAGCAAAGATTGAAGTGCTTCTTCTGAAGCGTGGAGACAATGATGTCTGGGAGACGCTTGTAAAGCCGGGAAAGAAGGCAAAACCAGGTACCAGAATCAGTTTTGGCGATGGGATTCTGGTTGGAGAAGTGATCGATGTTGTGGATGAGGGAAACCGACTCATCAAATTCGAGTATGAAGGAATTTTTGAGGAAATACTGGACCGGCTTGGACAGATGCCGCTTCCTCCTTATATTACACATCAGCTGGAGGATCAGAACCGTTATCAGACGGTCTATGCCACACACAGCGGGTCAGCGGCCGCACCGACAGCAGGGCTTCATTTTACGCCGGAACTTCTGAAAGAAATCGAAGAAAAAGGTGTGAACATTGCAAGAATCACACTTCACGTGGGGCTTGGGACTTTCCGGCCTGTGAAGGTGGAAAATATACTGGACCATCACATGCACTCGGAATTCTATATGATTGATGAAGAGGCAGCAGGAAAGATCAATCAGGCGAAAGCGGACGGCAAAAGAGTCATTGCGGTAGGGACGACAAGCTGCAGGACGATTGAGTCTGCGGCGGAAGAGGATGGAACGGTGGCAGTGTCAAGCGGATGGACAGAGATTTTCATCTACCCGGGGTATCAGTTCAAGATTCTGGACTGTCTGATCACAAACTTCCATCTGCCGGAATCAACACTGATTATGCTGGTGTCAGCGCTTGCGGGAAGAGAACATGTGCTGGCAGCATATGAGGAGGCTGTGAAGGAGAGGTATCGGTTCTTCAGTTTTGGGGACGCAATGCTGATTGTATAAAAGCAGATGGTAATTACTAATTTATTCCGTGATAAAAGGCTGCAGAAAACGGCAACGACATCGTGTTGATGTTGCTGCCGTTTTTCTTTTCACAATTATTGTATAAGGTTAGTGAAATCTAAGAAAAGAAAGTAAAATTCCTGTCATTTTGCTGACAGCACTGAATGATGCTGTGCACATTCTTGCCTTCGTAGATTCGAGGGCTGGCAGATCAAAGAGGGTGAACACAAAACATGATTACTTTCGCCTTGCCATCTTTCGATATTCTATGGGGAGTATTCCTGTACTTTTACGAAATAATTCTGCAAACCGGCTGGAGGTGGAATAGCCGATCATTTCCGCGATCTGCCCCATTGTGAAATCCGTGTCTATGAGCAAATGCTCTGCCTGGCTCATGCGGCGCTGCTGGATATATTCTGTGACCGTACATCCCTGTAACTGCTTGAATGTTACTTTTAATTTTGTTGTCCCCATACAGGCTATTTTAGCCAAACGCTCCAACGGGATATCAAAGGCATAATGATCGTTCAGATAAGCAATGACATTTTCTAATCTGGCAACATCCTGTTTTGTCAGCTGCTTTTCCTCACGCTTCCTCATTTTTCTGTGCTCTTCAACGACGAGGGAAACAGCTTCCGTGGCTTTTGCCTCATAAAAAAGGCTGGCAGCAATACCTTCCCCGCGATAATTTTTCACTTCATAAAGCAGCTTGGACATTGCGGGGAAGTTCATTGTCTGGTCAATCTCTTTAAATGCTGCAAGAGGGCTGACATACTCTCCCGGATATTGCTTTTTCAGATAATCCTCATAGTATGCTGGCATGATCTCAATACCGATGGAACGGATTGGGATTTTTTTGTGGATCAGTGCTTTGTAGGGTTTATGCCCCCCTACAAGAGTTTTGATGCAGCCAGCTGAGAGGCGCCGGTAAGGATCCAGTTCCTCTCCGGAAATAGATTCATATAATGTAATGCTTAAACACTCCGGCAGATGAAATTCCATGAAAAAATCATCGTGGAAATAGAAATCATGGATCTTAATGTCATACAAGTTTTTTTGTGCATAGACCCAATAAAACCCCTCCCCAAATTCCGAGGAAAGTTTAAAGCAATGCCCGGCAGGATTGAAATTTTTATTGTTCTTTGCAGGATCAAAATGATTTCCTGTCAGCAGTGGTTCGTAATAATCAGTAAGTATCTTACTGTCCAAATTATGGCCTCCTTGCAACGATTGGACGAATTTATGAAACGAAAAGACATAATTTACCATCATGTATTGCGATTCATCTTCAAATTGAGTATTGTTATCAGGTGAAGTTAGTTAGTGCTAATTGAAAATATGATAACAGATTTCAGGCGGTTGGTCAACCGGTCTGAACACAAGGAGGAAGTTTTATGAACAATCAAACTAAAGTAACCACAAAAGGTTTATCCGTTAAAGATTTAGTCACCACAGGTATTTTTACTGCCATGTTTTTGGTATTTACGCTGGTGGGCGGAATCTTTTTTGCACCGAATCCCGTACTTACTTTTTATATGCCGATAGGCAGTGCCCTGCTTTGCGGCCCGATCTATCTTCTGATGGTAGCTAAGGTACAAAAGCGCTGGAGTGTGGCAATTCTCGGTATCCTGATGGGGATCATCATGTTTGCGGCGGGTATGCACTGGGCCTATTCTCTTGGATTTATCCTTATGGGGATCATTGCAGACCTTGTAGCTGGCCTGGGACAGTACAGGAGCAAAAAAGTGAATATCATTTCCTATATGCTTCTCTGCCTTGGCGGTACCGGTTCCTATCTTGTCTTTTTTGCCAATCCCGGCAGCTGGGCAAAAACAATGCTTGGGAATGGGACGGAGCAGGGATATATTGATACGATGCAGGAGACGGGAAATACATGGATTTTAACCATCATGATCGTCGGAACGCTGGCAGCAGCGGCGGTCAGTGCTTTTGCCGGCTATAAAATGCTGAAAAAGCAGTTTGAAAAGGCAGGGATCACGGCGTGATGAGCGGAAGAGAGAAAAAAGGGCTTTGGCTTGACCCGCGGACAAAACTCATTCTTATTTTAATTTGTGTGCTGACGTCCATGTCTGCGCCTACACTCACATACCAGTTTGGTGTTGTTCTTCTGATCGCATTATTGGGCGTGTGCTGCGGTAAATGGAAATATGCCATGAAAGGTGTCTTTTTTTACACAGTAGTATATGTATTTACGGTATGGTCTATGTCAGCTATGACGGGGACTTTGCGTACTATGTTTGTGGCGTTTCTCGGTCTGTTCCATAAAGTGTATGCTTGTGGGATGCTGGCGGGCATTGTCTTTTCCACTACGAAAGTGAGTGAGTTTTTATCAGCTATGAATCGCATCCATGCGCCAAAGAAACTCGTGATTCCATTGGCGGTTATGCTGCGCTACATACCCACGATCCAGGAAGACTGGCACTATATTAAGGATGCTATGAGAATGAGGGATGTTGCACCATCATTCAAGGGGTTTCTCACGGATCCGGGAATGGCTGTGGAGTGCATTTACGTTCCCCTGATGATGGCGGCCTCAAAAGCAGCAGATGAGCTTTCCATCGCCTCTGTCACACGCGGGATTGAAAATCCAAAACCGCGGACTTGTCTGGTTCAGATAAAATTTAGCATATTTGATGGGGCTGTTATCGCAGCAGCACTTGCATTCTTTGGCTTTGGACAATATTTAAGAGGGGGTGGCCTGTAGATGATCCAATTTGAGAACGTATCCTTTTCCTATCAGGGGCAGGAGAGTGGCAGCCTGCATGACATCAGCCTGACGGTTGAGGATGGGCAGTGTGTCCTTTTTTGTGGAAGGAGCGGCTGTGGCAAGACTACAGTGACCAGGCTGGTTAATGGCCTGATCCCTTACTTTTATACAGGCGAAATGGCAGGCTCAGTCAAGGTAGACGGTAAGGACATTGCAGATCTGCCTATGTATCAGATTGCAGAAAGGGTAGGCTCTGTATTTCAAAACCCTCGTACACAGTTTTTTAATGTAGATACCGACAGTGAAATTGCCTTTGGGATTGAAAATGAGGCCCGCCCGCCGGAGGAACTCATTTCACGAGTTGACCAGACCACCACTGACCTGCATATAGAAAAGCTGCGGAACAGAAATATTTTTGAGTTATCCGGCGGCGAAAAGCAGAAGATCGCATTTGCATCTGTTTACGCAATGAATCCAGATGTTTATCTGTTGGATGAGCCTTCATCGAATCTGGATATGACAGCAATCCAGGAGTTGAAGGAACATCTGCGTCTGGTCAAAGCACAGGGAAAAACGATCTTGATCGCGGAACACAGACTTTACTATCTGATGGATGTGGTGGACAGGATTGTCTATTTGGAACATGGGCGCATTAAAACTATTTTCACCCCGGAGGAATTTCGCAGGCTGCCCGGCGCGGCACGGAATGCGATGGGACTTCGGGCAACTGACCTTCAGAAAGAAGAGCCAAAAGGGCTGCTTACTGCCAAAGACGTGTCTGATTTGGAAATACGGGATGTTTCGCTGTATTACAAAAAACGTGTTATTTTAGAACATATCAATCTGGCAGTGAGTTCCGGAGAGGTCATAGCAGTTGTAGGTCATAATGGAGCAGGAAAAACAACCTTCTCCCGTGCACTGTGCGGGCTGCATAAGGAATGTGACGGTACTTTCCTTTGGAAAGGGAAAACTCTCGGGGCAAAGCAGCGGTTAAAACTTTCTTATATGGTCATGCAGGATGTCAACTATGAGCTGTTTGCAGAGAGTGTGGAGGCTGAGTGCTCTTTTGGGATAAAAAAACCGGACAGGGAGGTCTTAGAGCAGACGATAGAGGATCTGGGGCTTTACAAGTTCCGGGAACGGCATCCCAATACCCTGTCAGGCGGACAGAAACAGCGTGTGGCCGCGGCAGTCAGCATGGTATGTAAAAAAGAACTGCTGGTCTTTGATGAACCTACCAGCGGCCTTGATTACGACAGCATGACCCAGGTTGCCGCCCTGATCCGTAAATTATCGGATGCAGGGAAAATCGTTTTTGTTGTGACCCATGATTATGAATTTGTCTGCCGTATCTGTTCGCGCGTCCTTCATTTTGATGAGGGTGAGATGCCGGATGATCTGCTTGTAGAGTCTGGGAATCTCCCCCGGATAAAAGAATTGTTTGGTATTGGAAGGGAAAGGGGCGGCGTTTAAAATGAAAAGAAAAGAGAAGAGCAGGATCGCATTGCTGCTTAGCTGGGCAGGCGGACATAAGGCATGGATGATCGCGGCTGTTGTGTTGTCTTTGGTCAGTGGGCTTTGTATGATGGTTCCCTATGTTGGGATTTATCGGCTCATGGATGCTGTGTTTTCCGGTGTGTGTACACAGGAGCTTGCGGTGCATGTGGCAGTCATGATTGCATTGGCAGTTCTTTTGCGTTTTATGTTGTTCGGCTGTTCAGGAGTAGCTGCCCACAAAGGGGCTTATGGTGCATTGTTTAAAGTCCGCTGTATGGTGGCTGAGCACATGGCACAGATGCCTCTTGGAGCCTTGAATGAGCGGCGGACCGGCGATATTAAGACTGTAATGAATGAGGATATTGAAAAACTGGAATTATTTTTGGCACATAATCTGCCGGACTTGGTTTGCTATCTGGTTGGCCCGGTTATTATTTTTGTGTATCTGCTGACGATCAATGTACCCTTGGCAGTGATTTCCCTTATACCACTGGTGGCTGCCGTGCTTGTCATGGGGATTATGTTCCGGAACACCGATTACCTGATGGAGCGTGCCAACCGTTCCATTACTTCACTCAATTCGGTTATGATTGAGTACATCAGTGGGATGAAACTGATCAAAGCCTATAACATGGGCAGCCAGTCCTTCCAAAAGTATGCAGATGCGATCAGGGAGGAAAATGACATGTGGAACGAAACATCCAGAAGGATGGGGCCGCCCTATGCGGCTTTTGTAGTCATTATCGAGTGCGGCATGTTGCTGATGGTGCCCTTTGGCGGAATGTTTTTCTTAAAGGGCTCTTTGTCAGCAAGCGCCTTATTGCTGTTTGTTTATGTTGGGTCCATGTACCTGACGGAGATCCGGCCGCTCCAGGAGCTGGGGACAAATTTTGCAAATGTACTGAATGCTGTCACGAAGGCAAATGAGATTTTGAATATTCCGATTTATGAGGGAGGTATCGACTTCCCGCCCAGACATGATATTGAATTGAGAAATGTCAGTTTTT
The DNA here is from genome assembly GCA_900549995.1 of uncultured Lachnospiraceae bacterium. Taxonomy (GTDB): domain Bacteria; phylum Bacillota; class Clostridia; order Lachnospirales; family Lachnospiraceae; genus UMGS1251. The sequence goes on from URQQ01000007.1 coordinate 101,611, forward strand.
CTTATGATGGAAAGTCTGATGTACTGACACAGTGCAGTCTGAAGATCAAAGACGGGGAACGCATGGCACTTCTTGGATGTTCCGGTGCGGGGAAGAGTACCGTGATCGAACTGATCTCCCGTTTTTACGATGTACAGGAAGGTGAGGTATTGATC
>URQQ01000008.1 GCA_900549995.1 uncultured Lachnospiraceae bacterium
TGTTTTTCGGAACACGAAAAACTCCACAATGAAAAACAGGCCCATGGCCTAACAATAAAAACACCAGATGCTTCTTTTTTGATACGCATCTGGTGTTTTATATTTCTCATATTATGCTTTCTTTTGTGTGAGCACTTCTTCCAGTTTTTTTAATACTTCCCTGATCTCAATCGGTTTCGACAGATGGCCGTCCATTCCGCTCTCCAGAGACTTTTTCATATCTTCATCAAATGCATTGGCCGTCATCGCAATGATCGGAATTGTCCTTGCATCCTTCTTACCGCTCGTACGGATCTTTTTTGTGGCCTCCAGGCCATCCATCACCGGCATTCTGATATCCATTAACACCGCATCAAAATACCCCGGACGTTTTCGGATGAACAGATCCAGCGCCTTTTTCCCGTCTTTTGCACACTCGATCTCAAAGCCCTCCATCCGAAGCAATGTCTCTGCGATCTCTCTGTTCAATTCATTGTCCTCCGCCAGAAGTATTCTTCTCCCAGAGAAATCAAACCTTTCCTCCTCCTGACCCTGTTCCTTGTTTACCAGTTCCGGCACTTCCCCAGCATAATCGAAATAAAGTGTAAAATAAAACTCTGATCCCTGAGACAAAATGCTTTTTACCCCCAGCGTTCCTCCCATCATCTGCACAAGCCTGCTGGAGATCGACAGACCAAGACCTGTACCTCCATATTCGGATGCCGTATTTTTCCCCGCCTGCTCGAAAGCATTGAAGATCTTCTGCTGAGCTTCCTGGCTGATCCCAATCCCGGTATCTTTTACTGAAAATTTCAGACAGACTCCCTCTGCCTTCTCCTGCTCCACAGAAACTGATACTTTGACATGCCCTCCCGGATGCGTAAACTTTACCGCATTCCCGACAATATTCACCATAATCTGGTTCAGTCTCAGAATATCCGCCGACACTTTGGGGCGGTCTCCATATTCATTTTCAATCCGAAATACAATTCCTTTTTCCTGTGCCTGCGGCCGCATCATTTCTTCCAGCTGGACGAACCACTCATTAAAATCCGCCGCTTCATAATTCAGTTCCATCTTGCCGCTCTCAATCCGGGACATATCCAGCACATCATTGATCAGTTCCAGAAGATACCGGTTCGCGTGTTCGATTTTGTTCAGACAGTCCTCCGTCCTTTTTGTATCGCCAAGTACCGATTTCGCAATTGTTGTCATTCCCATAATTGCATTCATCGGTGTCCTGATCTCATGGGACATTCGGGAAAGAAAATCAGTTTTCTCCTGATTCACTGCATCTGCCTGTGCCTTCAGAATAAATGAAAATATGACTCTCCCCAACTCCCGGATCAGTTTACGCTCCTCCTGTGACCACTCACATCCAGGCTGACTCCGTTCGAAATCCAGACTTCCCGCATAGATCCCTTTATTCCAGATTCCGGCGTGCAGACTTGACGGGAACTCCGAATCATATACGCATTCCTCCTGTGTACATACTCCATCCTCATCATACATCTCCGCATAGCTTTCAAATTCTGACTGCGTCACATAAATTTTTTCTCTCAGGTGCAGTTTTGTCCTCCTCCGCGCCCATTGAAATGCAGTGATAAAATAAAGATAATCCCCATCTGCCTCTGTAACTGTCACCCGGTCAAGGTTCAATTTCTTTCCGATCCGTGAGATTAAGAGATAGATGGCATCTTCCATATGATTTGATTTGCCCAGTAATTCCAGCGCAAATGAAACCAGATCCTCATCCCCATGTTCTGTAATACTGCCGATTTCATTGATAAAATGCTCCTGAGGATACAACTGTGTCAGCACAGTGCCAAGTTCATTCGATGTATCAAGATAGCAGGCTGCCGAACCTTTGCAGTTCTCTTTCACATATTTCAGTGTACTCTCTGCACATCTGTAAAGCCCGCTGTATTCATCCACGACCGCGGTCACACACATTCCAATGCTGACGCTGATTTTCAGATCCTTTTCTTCTGAATCAAAAATACTGCCTACAAGCCGGGCAATTCTCGGACCGAGAACACCTGCCTGGGCTTTATTACATTCCTTGATAAAGAGCATAAACTCATCTCCGCCGAGACGGATTCTGATATCTTCTGCCTTGGTCTCCGCCACAAGAATCCGGGCAACCTCCTGCAGAACCGCATCCGCAAATGCATGACCTTCGCTGTGATTCATCGCCTTAAAATCATCCATGTCCAGAATCATCAGCGCACATACCTGGCTGCTGCTCTTCTGCTCCATGTAGTCTTTTACTTTACGGATCCCGGCTTCCCGCGTGTAAAGCCCAGTCAGCCGGTCCCTCGACTGTGCATCTGCCAGCGCAAATTCCTTTTCTTTCTCCGACTGAATGTTGTTGACCTTCCCGATCGTTTTCTTGACCTTCCCATCTTTTCCTCTGATCGGGGTCACTCTCATCTGTGCCCACACAAACTGGTCACTTCCGAGGTATGGACGCATCCGTATACTCAGTTCCTCCTTCCCCGTTCCGAGGAGAAATTCCTTATACGCGTCCAGATCTTCTTCCATCACCGCATTTTCTATATATTTTTCCATATATCGGTCAAGGATCTGGTCAATGCCATGCTTTTCCTGGTCACTCTCCAGTGTTCCGTAAGAACGATACACATCCTCCTCAATATTATATTCAAATATCACTGCAGAAGAATTCTCAATGGCTGTACGGAACCGCTGTCTTTCCTCTTCCAGAGACGCCGTCTGCATCGCAATCTTCTGGTTCGCTTCCTCCATCTCAGTCACATCCAGGTATAGGCTGTTAATAATCACGTTCCCTTCCGAATCCCTGACTTTTCTTCCGCTGTCTATAATCCATTTTAACGTGCCATCCTTGCACTTAACACGATATTTGATTGCATAGTCCATGTTTCCATGTTCAAATGCCTTCTGGCATTCCATAAGTACACGTTCCAGATCCGGCGGATAGACAGCTCCCACTGCAGTTCCCCCGGTAACTTCCATGAATTCGTCCACCGTATATCCAAACAGAGCACACAGTTCTTCGCTGACATAGGCAAATGAATACAGCTCATCATCACGGCTGATTTTCAGCCCTCCCTGAATTGCATTCAGCATTACCTCAATCTGATGATTTTTCTGGCTGATCTCTTCGTAAGCCCTTTTCTGGCTCTCAGACGCCTCCCTGATTTTCTTCTGTAAAAATGTATAGACTTCATATCCGGTCTTCTCCGGAAAGCTTTCACCTTCCCAGAATTCCCTGGAAAAATTAGAGCAATGAATATGAGCACATTTTTTCTCACCATCTCTATAGTTGACCAGCATCGTAATACACTGATTCTGGTCAAGAACTGTCTCTTCTCCATCTCTGGAACAAAGCTTCAGGCTTCCGCAGCAGAGATACCACTCTTCATTAATCTCTCTGACTTCATACATCTCATCAGATACCATGCATCCCACAAACTGACCGTCAAACTTCCGGAAATACTCTGCCACATCACATCCGGATTCCAGATACTGTCCTTCCTCCGGGCCGATCCACGAGATATCATCCTGAAATGCACTGACCACGCTGCTTATATTATTTTCACAGTAATATTGATGTACCAGTTCACTGACAAATTCAGTAATTTCTCTCCTACGCTCTTCTTTCATATGCTCTACCTGCAATCATCTTTCTCTGGAAATTCAGTCTTCTCTTCTTTCTGCTGATCTTCCTCTTCCACCTGTTTCAGAAAATCGGCACTCTCTTCTTTCACACTTGGTATGAACTGCTTTGCAATCTTGTTCTTTCCTCTCCCCTTCACATAGAGAAAGCCAAACACAGAAAACACCGCTGCACCAATAAAATTCACAAACAGGTCTTTCATTGTATCAATCAGCCCGATATCAAGATAACCGTTGATACCTAAATCCCTGCCATTTACCGTCACGTTTTTAATATTTTCAATATCTACGGGAACATTTTTTGCACCTGGATTCAAAAGAACAGAATGTATACTTGTGATAATCGTATCCTTCTGCATATCCATATGGAAAAATGTGTCCATGCCGAATTCAAAAAACTCCCAGATGATCCCGATGGTCATGGAAAAGCAAAATGCAACCAGGGCTACAAATGCCGGAGACAGTTTGAATTCATACCGCTTACTCCGGTTCAGAAGATCTACAAGCGAGAATCCGATCGCTGCTGCCAGAAAGCCGTTCAGCGTGTGGAGAATCGTGTCCCAGCCAGGAATCAGAATATAAAATGAACGGATTTCTCCCAGAATTTCGGCCGAAAATATAAAAAGCAAAATAATAATCTCCAGTGTGGTTGGGAGTTCTATCCTGAATTCTACCTGCACAAAACTTGGTACAATCAGCAGGAACAGTGTCAGAATACACAAAAATACATTTTCAAAATTGCCGTTAAAAATCTGCAGCACCATCACCAGTATTACAAGAATACGAAGTACTGCATATACAATAAAAGAACTTCTGTGCTCTTCGAGTTCCATTCCGACAGCCTTGCACATCTGCCTGATTTTCTTATATAATTTTTTCATCTGCTTTCTCCCAATCCGCCTGTCTGGTAATCTGCCTTAATCATAGCAAGATACTGACAAAAACACAACAAAAGCATGAACAAAACTCATTAAATTCTGTTCATGCTTTCTTTCTATTATTCAGTATGGACTGTCCCGATTTTCTTTATACCGTTTCTTCTGAGGCGCTGTTCATTTCCAGCCTTCCAACCCTTCCTTCCGGGGAATAGACTCCACGCTTATGCTTTCTCATATAATTATCGCAAAATGCCGTAATAAACGGACAAAGTAATAACGTCACCATTGCCGCGGTTGAAATCATTGCCGTTGCCGCATCTACCCCTGCTACATAGGTCGGATCTGCTGCCGCGATTGCCGCAGGTGTCATTGCTGCATTGCCGGCCGTAGTCCCAACTGCTGCCCCCATTGCGTTTCTTTCTTTTTTAGGCAAAAGAAGATTGAACAAAAAGAAAAACACAAATCCTAACAATGCTGAGAAAAGTCCCAGACCAACTCCTACAATTCCGGCTGAAACCAATGTCTTAAAGGTGAGCCTTGAAGCAATCGGAAAGATCATGAAAAACGTAATCAGAGGCTGTGCTGATTTACAGATATTCCGAAATGTACTGTCCAGATTTCCCCATGCAAATCCAATCAGCAGCGGGATAATCACTGCTACCAAAGTCTTAACATCAAAGGAAGCAAGCCCCGTCGCACCAAGAGCGATCAATGTGAAAAACGGACCGTCATTTAAACATAAAATCGATATTGCACCGGCATCTGTAGAATCACCAAACTGACCTGACAGAACAATATAGAGCGAGCCATTCGAGTTCGTAATCGCAGCGATGATAATCATCGGGGTAATGCCAAGAATGCCAGCTGTCCCAAACACTGCCTTCAGTAACATTCCAAGCAGTATTCCAACCAAAAGCTTCATCCCCGTCAAAGTGACACCCTTATATAAAGGCATCCCTACCTGCTTTACATTGATCATCGAACCGCAGCAGATGAGAAAAACTGCCATCATACAGTTTCCGCCTTCTACGAAAAGAGCCGTTGTAATTCCACCGATCTGGAAAAATCCAGGGAAGAAAGAGTTCATAACTACCGCAATAATCAGCGGACAAAGCATAAAACCACCGGGAATTTTATTCAGCCGGTCAATAATATGCAGATCAAAACTATTACTTGTATTCTCCATAAGAACCTCCTCTTATACATCACATCCTATGTTAAGCACCGGCTACAGCTCAGCTTCCGGCACACTTTTATCTTCCACGGGCAGCCAGTCAAGGAATTTCAAGAGCTGTCTGTCCCAGAAATCCCATTCATGGGCCCCGTTTTCTTCACTGTAATCTACGGTATATCCAAGAGTTTTCAGTTCCGCTGCGAAAGACCGGTTTTTGTCAATCAACGTATCCTGAAGCCCGCAGGACATATAGATTTCAGGTTTGTCCTGTCCCTCACAGGCCGCCTTTTTGGCAAGCGCCCGGTAGTCATTGGCACCTCCGTTAAAATCTCCCGGTATCCCAAGCACAGTTTCATAATAACTCCGTCTGTCTTTTAATCCGACGCCTCCCTCATCTTCTGGGTAATCGTCTAAGATGAGCGCACTTGAAAAAGCACCGATCTTCCCAAATCTGTCCGCATAACGCAGTCCGGTAAGCAGTGCGCCTGCTCCGCCCATGGACAATCCTGCGATGTATGTATCTTCTCTTTTCTCTGACAGACGGAACATCGTCCTCGTGAAATCCACCAGATCTTCTCCGATATATCCGGCAAATCTGTCACCGCTTTCTTCCACATCACAGTAGAATTTATTCTCCCCCGCCGGCATGACCACTGCCAGATTGCGCTCCTGCGCCCATCTTTTAATACGGCTGCCTGTCAGCCAGTCATATTCACCGCCGTAGATCCCATGCAGCAGATATAATGTTTTGAATGGCTTATCTTTACTGCGCCTCGTTTCACCATCCACGGAGCGCTTATCAATCGGCAGGATTGCCGTAAAATTTACATACCTGTATAAAGCTTCTGAAAAAAAGTTTACATTTACAATAGACATCTTTTTTCTCCTTCTTCTTTGTGCTATCTGCAGATAGTTTTTGTGTTTCTCTGTGTTTATAGTAGCACATTGCACAATTTTTGTGAAATATCGAATCCAAATCTTAGCATAGTTTAAAACTATGCCAGTTTAAAAGTTAATTTTGATAGACGGCCATATACTTTTGTTTTACACTGGAAGTAGATTATCATAATGTCAGGAGGTACCTATGGAATTAAAGAATCTGCAGTATCTTGAATCTATCTACCGGCTGCATAGTTTCACAAAAGCTGCTGATGAGCATTACATCTCACAGCCTTCGATATCGAATGCCATCCAGAAGCTTGAATCGGAACTGAATGTACGTCTCATTAACCGGAACGAAAAACCCCTCACTTTTACCGAAGAAGGGGAACGTTTTATGTGCCATGTGTACAATATTCTGGATGCGCTTAAGGATGCTGTGCAGGATATGCAGTCCAGATCAGCCGCAAAAGAACATACCCTTCGGCTGGCATGGGCCAGTACCATGGGGGACTGCCTGCTTCCGATGCTTTTCACAGAATTTCATGACCTTTACCCTCAGTATCAGCTCATGCTCTGCGAACAGACGATGCACGATATTCTGGCCAACCTGCTGGATGGAACGCTTGACCTCGCCTATGCGCTGATCCCTGAATACTACGACTCCAGCCAGCTTGAAACCATTCCACTGAGTCTTCGTGAGATGTCTGTCCTTCTTTCAAAAGACCATCCGCTCGCCTCCTGTTCACAGATTTCTCTGCAAATGCTGAAAAATGAAAAAATACTGACCTTCCCTTCTGGCTCGCTGATCCGTACTAAAATAGAAGAGAAATTCAGGGAACTGCATATCGTCCCAAATCTTTACACGGTAAACCAGATTACTGTCATGGAAACTCTCGTCAGCCAGAACTACGCCGTCACTTTGCTTGTCATCGATGAGATGAACTCTGTCACAGACAATCCAAATATTGTACTGCGCCCCCTGAGAGATCCGGTCACATTCTTAAAAGGCTTTATACTAAAACGAGGCTATCACCAGACTGTCTCTATGAAACACCTGATCACCTATGTACGAAATGTCCTGCACGAACATCAGAATTAAAAAAACGCCCATAAAGGGCAGACAGTTTTACCTCTGTAACCGTCTGCCCTTTACGGGCATTGCTTTTTATTATTTAGTTACCTTCCGCCGCCAGCATACTCGCTCTGCGTGCTTCCAGCGTTTCGCTCATCTTGGCACGTTTCCCATCTAGGTTATAGAAATACATCAGAACACCGATCGCTGCGCACAGGCCAAGCGGAATCCATATAAAGCTTGTCTCGATACAGGCCAGTGCTTTCGGCGACTGCTTAGCATTAGCCACGTAACCTCCCCATTTTAAAATGGCACCGATAATGGCACTTGCAAGCCCCATGCTTGCTTTTACGAAAAATCCCTGGAATGCTGCAATCAGACCGGAGATATTTTTATTCTTTTTATATTCCGAGTAATCGATCACATCCGGCTGAATTGCAAATGTCACCCCGAAGATTCCATAGATGCCAAGCCCTGTAATGACCAGACCTGCAAGCAGACAGAATGCAGAAGATCGTCCGATATAAATCATCAGGTCACCGACAATATAGATTGCAATGCTCAGATACATTACATTTTTCTTCGATAATTTTCTCTGAAGTGACGGCAGGATCAAAAGCATCGGAAGACCCGACAGAATTCCAAGCAATCCTACAAGTGTCAGCCACTGTGTTTTCTGCAGATTATATGTAAAGTAATAAATAACGGTGGTACTTCGAAATACATACAATGCAAAGTACAGAAAGTTAAGTACAAAGAATATAATACTCTGATCGGTCAGCCCCTTCAGACTTTCCTTTAAAGTGACCTTCTCTTCTGCAACGGTCGAAGGCACCACTTCTTTCGTACTTAAGAACGTAATGACAAATATAATCATTGCCACAATTCCATACAAACCCATCGTGAGAAGATATCCCTTTGGTTTATCTCCCTTCCCAAAGAACTCTACCAGCGGTGCAGTAATCGTCATCACAACCGCCGTTCCAAGCATCGCACAGATCATTCTTGTGGACACAAGACAGTTTCTCTCATGCAGGTCAGAGGTAAGTCTTGGGACAATGGTATTCAAAGGTATATTTACGATCGTATATGCTGTACACAACAGACAGTATGTCACATATGCCCAGACGATTTTCCCGGTATTCCCCAGATCCGGGATATAGAACGTTGCAATGGTAAATACGGCAAATGGAATTGCTCCGATCAGGAAATACGGCCTTCCCTGCCCCCATCTCGTATGCGTCTTGTCTACAATGATGCCCATTCCGGTATCTGTCAGGGCATCAATAAATTTTGTTACCAGCATCAATGTTCCGGCAACAGCCGCTGAGATTCCAAATACATCTGTATAAAAGATCATCAGATAAGAAGCCATCGTGCTGAATACCAGATTACATCCAAGATCCCCGATCCCATAACCAACTCTTTTTCTCCACTTTTCCATATTCATTCTCCTTTAAAACAACTCAGATTCAGGGATTAGCAGCCCTTGTGAGTTTTTTCATATCTTCTTTCAGATTCTGGTACACCGATTGGTAAATTCCATAATACTCATTGTAAATCTCATGCTGTCTGGGGTCTGGCATGATTTTCTCATCCAGTACCTGCCATTTCTGCACTTCTTCATAGGTGAGAATCCCTGTGCCGATTCCGGCAAGCATTACATCCCCCATATTCGCCTCCACATCATAGATCGGGCAGACGACCGGATAGCCTGTTACATCTGCAAAGATCTGGCGCCAGACTTTTGATTTGGTCACGCCTCCTGCAAGCAGAATATATTCTCCCAGATTCTCTCCTGTTGCTTCCATCGCGTTCCTCAGAGAATACGCGACCGCTTCAAGGAACGCACGGTACAGGTGTGCCTTCGTATGAGTCAGTGACAGTCCGACGATCGTTCCCTTCGCATCGGAATCCCAGATTGGGCTTCTCTCACCCATAAAATACGGCAGCACCACAAGCCCCTCGCTTCCCGCAGGAAGTTTCTCTGCCGCGGCATTTAGAATATCGTAAGCTTTAGGGCCCCCTTCTTTCTCTGCTTCCATCTCAAACTGACAGAGCGTATTGCGGAACCACTTCACGATCGCTCCTGCAGTTGCACCGCCTGCGAAATAATAGGATAATCGTTTTGCATCATACAGGTAAGGCCATACAATCAACCCTTCCCCCTTGACCGGTTTATCGGAAATCAATGCTGCACACATAGATGTCCCGATGGCTGCGGCATAAACTCCTGATTCAAACACGCCAAGACCAATATTCGCTGCACCGCAGTCGATTCCGCTTGCGATTACTGGCATTCCTTCCCACAATCCAAGCATTTCTGCGATCTCTTTCTTAAGCCCTCCCACGATATCTGTCGACTCAACAATCTTTGACGGCATCATTGAGAGCGGAATTCCCATAGACTCCAAAAGTTCCTGTGACCACTTCCGTGTATTCATATCAAAAATCCCGCCGATATTGCCTGCCGAAGAATAGTCAATCGCAATTTCCCCGGTCATATGGTAGATCACATAATCATTTGGCGGCAGAAAGAGCTTTGTTTTGGCCCAATTCTCCGGCTCGTGATTCTTCATCCAGAGTATCTTTGTATAGCCATAGTAAGGATCCGCACCATTGTGCGTAATTTCCAGAAGTTTTTCTTCTCCGATCGTTTCCTTCACCCACTGTGTCTCCGTCTGCGCCCGGCGGTCCATCCAGATCATACATGGCCTGACTGGTTTCATCTCTTCATCCAGCGGAATCCCGGAACCGCCATATAATCCACTCACCGCAATTCCTTTGATCTTCTCTGCACAGATTCCCGATTTTCTCACGGTATTCTTTATGGATGCAAAAGCGGCTTCCTTCCATACATCCGGCCATTGCTCGGCCCACAGCGGCTTTGGAGTCAGCACATCATATTCCTGCAAGTCCTGGGCGATTAATTTCCCTTCCACATTCATCAGTATTGTCTTGGTTCCTGAGGTCCCAATATCCGTTCCCAATAAGTACTCCATTCTTCTATCCTTTCTTTTACGCTGCTGCGGTGACAGCAGCAGATAATCTTTCAGCAATATACTAAAAACAGGTAAACGCCCCGTCTACAATAAAATCAGAGCCCGTGGTAAATGTACTTGTATCTCCTGCCAGATATACACAGATGGACTGCAGTTCTTCTGGTTTTCCCATTCTTCCAAGAGGTGCCATTGCATTCCACTGTTCAATCAATGGTTTTAAACTTTCTGAATTCAATGTCAGTTCCGTTCCGATATATCCCGGACTGATACAGTTGACACGGACGTTTCTCTTGGCCCATTCAATTGCCAGAGACTTTGTCAGCTGAATTACACCTGCCTTCGATGCATTGTAAGAACACTGTGGTTGAGGTACATTTACAATGTGCGCTGACATCGATGCCGTATTAATGATAGAACCGCCACCCTGTTTCAGCATAACTCTGCCTGCCGCCTGTGCAGTCAGGAACACACCCGTCAAATTAATGTCGATGACTTTTTTCCACTGCTCGTATGTCATCTCTTCTGCCGGTATGTTCATACAGATTCCGGCATTGCAGAACGCAACATCCAGCCTTCCGAACGCTTTTAGAATTGTCTCCATCATCGCATCTACTTCTTCCGGCTTCGTCACATCTGTCTGCACTGCGATTGTCTGAACCTGATTTGCCTCTGCCAGCTCCCTGGCAGTCTTTTTTGCCTCCTTAATGTCCACATCTACAATTGCCAGATCTGCACCAGCTTCAGCAAATGCTGTTGCCACGGCCTTTCCAATCCCTCTTGCCCCTCCTGTTACAAAAATCTTCTTTCCATCCAGTCTCATTTTTTCAATAATTCCCATTCTGATACCATCCTTTCCTTTATGTAATTTAATTTTATAAAATAACTTTCTAAAATGTATTTATATAATAATCCTTCCGTCTCTCTTGTGCAAGATGTAATAATGCAAAAATATACAGCATCACTTTTGTGCACATTTGCCAATTTTCGAATGTTGTCTTATTTTTTATAAATGTTATAATAGTTTTATAAATTGATTTTACAGAATAACCAGAACTGCCTTTTATTCATGCAGTCTGAGATGAAGGAGATTTTATGGAAAAGTTTTCACTCAGTGACATAAAGAAAATGAATTATTCAGATGTGTATCATTTCATATATTCAAATGACAAATGTTCTAAACAGGCCATCGCCAATGCATTGCAGATGAGCCTGCCTACCGTCACACAGCATTTGAATCTTCTGCTTGACGGAGGCTTGATCCAGACCTGTGGACAGCTCAAATCCCAGATCGGAAGAAAAGCAGTCGCTTATACGATTGTCCCAGATGCCCGGATTTCTATCGGGGTTGAAATTCTGAAAAAAAGAGTGACAGTTGCGGCTGTCGACCTTTACGGACATATTATTTCCCACAATGTATGCCCCCTTTTATTCTCCAATACGGATGGCTATTACCGCGAGGTAAGCGAAGAAATCCAGAAATTCATTGCCGATTCTGCCATTCAGGAAGACCATATTCTTGGAATCTCCTTTGCACTTCAAGGGCTTGTCTCTCAGGACGGCAGAAGTGTCATCTATGGTAAAATTCTTAACTGTACCGGGCTTTCTGTCCAGACATTCGAACAATATCTGGACTATCCATGCCGGTTTGTGCATGATGCAGAATGTGCCGCTATGACAGAACTCTGGGACCGCCAGGATCTTCTGGATGCGCTCTATCTGTCCCTTGGATACCACCTCGGAGGTGCCGTTATCATAGGCGGCGAAATTCAAAGTGGACGGACCGGGCGGACCGGAACGATTGAGCATATGACACTGGTTCCTGATGGACTGCCCTGTTACTGTGGTCAAAAAGGCTGTATGGAATGCTATTGTTCCGCGGGTTCTCTTCTTTCATCTTCGGAAGATCTGGATTCTTTCTTTGCCGTGAAAGCCCAGGGCAATCCTCAGTACCAGAAACGCTGGGAAGATTTCCTCGGATCTCTGGCTGCCGCAATCAACAACCTTCATATGGTGATCGACAGCGAAGTCATTCTCGGAGGCCATCTCGCGCCCTATATGACGGAAGACGATCTCGCCTATCTTACCGCCCGGATGCAGGAAATCACTGCATTTCCGGAGAAAGAATCTTTCCTGTCTCTGGGAAAACGAAAAAGCAGCACCGTTGCAATCGGCGCCGCCTTATACTATACAAAAGATTTTATGCAGAATATGAGTGATGGCCAGGAATGGCAATAGATCGCTGCGTAGAAAAAAGGGCCAAAAGACAGTTTATTGTCTCTGGCCCTTTTAATATCTTGGGGTTACTCTCTACTTTCCTTCATTCCCTCTTCGTATCTTTTCTTCCGAATCTTTATTGACTTCAGCTCTCAACGCCTTCATATATTCGGAAAATTCCGTATTTTCCGCCCCATAAGTCATCTGTAACTCATATTCAAGTGGAAGCCATGTACTAAGGTCTGCTTCATTATGCTGAATGAGGGCTTCCATCTTATCCAACGCCTTGTAAATCCTGGCCTCCAGTGACTCAAGTGCATTCATCTCATCAAATAAATCTCGAAGCGGCCGGCGGTACGTTTCGGGAAGACTTTCAATAAAGTCGTCTACCTTGTCGTTTTCCCGCTCCTCATCTGCTTTTGTCTTGTCAAAGGCCGGAATATCTCCGGTAAAAGCTTCTCCAATATCGTGAAACAGGCACATCAGTATCAGTTTCTCCATATCAGCTTCCGGAAACTCGTCTTTCACAAAATAAGCCATAAAGCACAGGCGGAAACTATGTTCCGCCACGCTCTCATGCCTTCCCTTCGAAGTCCAGGAATGTCTTGTATGATTCTTCATGTTTTCTGCAAGGCCTGTCAGTTCTATATATTTTCTGGCTTCCATGTTGGTTTCCCGGCTCCTTTTGTTTTCTGATCTGAATTAATTCTCTGAAGATGCAGTTTTTTTCGCAAGTCTTTTTTCTTCCATCTTAGATACAACAAGTGTACAAGCTGCATCCCCTGTGATGTTGACCGTTGTACGCCCCATATCAAAAATCCTGTCTACGCCCGCAACAAGTGCAATTCCTTCTACCGGAAGTCCGACGCTCTGCAGTACCATCGCAAGCATAATCATTCCTGATCCCGGAACGCCCGCGGTACCTATGGATGCCAGTGTAGCCGTAAGAATGATCACGATCTGCTGTGAAAATGTCAGGTTAATCCCATAGCACGCGGCGATAAAAATTGCACAGACACCCTGATAAATCGCTGTTCCGTCCATGTTAATTGTGGCTCCAAGAGGGAGTACAAAACTTGCCACCTCTTTCTTGGCACCAAGTTTTTGCACACACTCCAGATTCAGCGGCAGAGCCCCTACCGAAGAGGCACTTGAAAATGCCATGATAATCGCCGGGAACATTCCTTTGAAGAATTTGGCCGGCGTAATTCCTGCAAGGCCTCTCACTGTCGTTGAATACACAATGACTGCATGAAGAATATAGCCAATGTAAGCAACAAGAAGAACCATCGCAAGACTTCCCAGAATCTGAGGTCCATTCTCCGCTACAACCGGAACGATAAGGCAGAATACACCAATGGGGCTGAGCTTGATGATGAACTCCATAACTTTCATGGAAACCTCGCCTGCACTCTCAATAAATTTCCCGAAGGCCTCACCTTTTTCTCCAGCCACAATTGCCCCAAATCCAAACAGAAGTGCCATTACTATGACCTGAAGCATTGTTGCACTCGCCATCGGTTCAATCACATTGCTTGGGAATATGTTGATGATAGTATCAATAAATCCAGGGGCTTCTGCCGGAGTGTACTCCAGCCCGCTCGTTGAAATCTGAGGAAAACTACCCTTGAATATATTCGCAAGCGCAAGGCCGATTGCAACCGCAACCATAGTCGTACACATATAGTATACGATCGTCTTCCCTCCGATACTGCCGACTTTTTTGATGTCTTTCATGGAGATCACACCGTTCATAATTGAGAACAGTACTATCGGAACAACAATAAATTTGATCAGGTTCAGGAACAGCACCCCAAATGGCTTAATATACTCAGCCGCAATCTCCTGATGTCCCATCAGAAGCATCCCTACCACGATCCCCAGTGCCAGCCCGATAAATATCCACAGCGCCAGCGGTCTTTTCTTTTTCATACTTTTATCCTCCTTCTCTCTCTTGGTACGTATAGTTCATTTTAGCATGAATCTATGCCCTGCACAATGAAATCCTGCCCCCTGAAAACCGTTAAATAATGCACAATCGTGCCGGCATATACGTACCCAGAGACGAAGTCCTTAATTGCTCCTGCCGTTAATTTCCTGAATCATTCTGTCCTGCCTTTTTGCCGACCGAAAGAGTGAAATATAGTACAGCAAAGCTCCGATCACATAAGGCCATGTAAAACTTACAAATACATCAAAGTATCCCCCTTCGCTGACCTCCTCGAAAAAAGATCCGATAAAAACAGTCAGAAATACAAGCCCCATAGCTATCATATACTGAACAACAATCATCAACGCCGGGGACCACTCATCAAACAGATGATGAATCGACAGCACAAATACCGCTATAGAAGTCCACAGAAGCATGACGATGGAATTCCAGTGAGTCCCTTCCGTCCTCCCCGCAAACAGGCTGAACACTGCGTTCGCAATTGATAAAACTGTATAACTTACACAGATTGTAACGGGGATCTCTACCCCTTTTAATATCCTCATATTCTGCCTCCTTATATCATCTTCCTGACGTCGTTCAAATAATCTTCGAACGCTCTTTTATAGCCCCGGTTAATCTGGATTTTCTCATCATTTTTAAGAACAGCAATGATTCTCATATTCGCCTCCGGCTTTACCTTTCTGATCTTATAGATATTCACCAGATTCGATTTATTAATCCGTACAAATCCATATGGCTTCAGCTCTTCTTCCAGGCCGGAAAGCGACTTTGCCACCTGATACACCTTATCCTCCGTATAGGCAAATGTCCTCCTGTCAGCAATGTCAAAATAATAGATTTCATTCAAATCAAGCAGACTTTTTTCACCTTCATAAACTCCGTGCAAGACCGGCTTCTCGTCTTTTACAAGTGCTGCAATCTTCTTTACCACAGGCGTCATCTGATGATAGTAGATCTCTACCCGCTCTTCTCCCTCTTCGGTCTTAAACAGCTTCAAGCCAAACATAAACACCCTCCATATCATCCTGCTTTATTCCTGATTTATAAAAGAGAAGACTGCCTCCTTATATTCTGCCGGATACTCAATGACTGCTTTGACATGTTCACAGTCAAAGTACCTCATTTCCTTATCTTCAGATGCTATATTTTCAAACATCTCTTCCGCCTTCTCCGTAGATATTATATCATCCTGCTCCATCTGAAGCATCAATGTTTTCACATTATTTTCTTTCATCTTTTCACAGACATCTGCATCTTCAAATCCAAATCCATAAAACTGCTTCAGATACCAGTCCCCGCACCCCACAACATATTCTTCCGGTATGCCTTCGGTATCCATGCTTCTCCATACACCAAGAAACATACGTTTCATACTGTCAAAAGAAGAGTCCATCACAATGGCATCCACATTCTCTGCAGCGTGATCTGTCGCTGCATATAACCCCGCTGTCGCAGCTCCCATCGACTGTCCGTGTACCACGATTTTTTCTGACTTCATTTCTTCATCCGCATAATCTGCAAGCGCTTTCACATCCAGCTTTTCATAATATCCAAATGTCACTTTCTCATTTTTCGAATCTCCTGCTGCCCTCTGGTCGTATGTGATCACATTCCATCCCTCTGAAAGGTACATCTCCGCTATCGGATAATTGAATACATGGTCTCCCCCATGTCCATGAACAAGTATGACGGTATTCTTACTGTCTCCATTTAGAAAAACTTCAGCAGGCACCACATTGCCATCCTCTGCTTTCACGGATGCCTTCTCTGCTGTTTCCCCATACTTTTCCCGAAATCCTTCCAGGTCATATCCCCATTCTTCCAACTGCTTTACACTGTTTCCTTTCGTATCATTTCCCTTATTCTGATACAAAAGCCCCTCTGCCACCTGTTTGCCTACAATAACACTGAATCCTCCACATCCCAGAACAATAAGAAACACAAAAATCCCTGCCGCAATCCCGATTCTTTTCTTCGCCTTTTTACTCATTTTATTCCCATCCTTTCACAACTTCTGCTTCTTTATCTAAATTATAACTGACATAAGAAAAAAAGCATGAAACTGTGCGGATGCTGCACAATTCCATGCGTAAACTGCAAACTGTTTTCTGTTACTGCCTGACAGGTTTCATTTTCCCGTTTTTCCCCATCTTCACAAATACAAAGATCAGCCACAGCGGAAGTACCGTTCCCTTTAAAATGCTGGAGATACTGATACTCCACCAGATCCCATTCAGCATCAGTACCGTCGTGCTGAGCACTGCCGCCAGTGGAATTCTAAGGACATTAAGCGCCACCCCCGTAAGCGATGGAGGCATCGTTCTTCCAAGTCCCTGAAATGCGCCTGCCGATGCCATCTCCGTACACATAAAAAGCTGCGATGCCCCAAGGATTCTCAGATAATCCACTCCCATCGGGATCACATCTTTTTCTGTAATAAAAATCCGGAACAGCACTTCCGGGAATGCAACCAGGACAAATGTGGTAAAACAGCCCCACACAAGCATAATTCCAAGTGCTGTCTTATATCCCTTCTTCACTCTTTCTGTTTTCCCTGCGCCATAGTTCTGCGCAGTGAAAGCGTTGACCGCACTTCCAAAACCTTCCGCCGTCATCCAGGAGATAGATTCAATCTGGCTTCCTACCTTCTGCACAGCTACCGCCGCGTCCCCCCATCCGGCGATCATCCTTGCAATCAACATCGAAATTCCCGTAAACAAAATGCTCTGTACGGCTACCGGAAGCCCGATTTTCACAATATCGCGGAAGTAGCGGAACTTTGTGACTGTCAGAATCTCAAGCCTTCCAAATATCACAGGATCTTTGCGGATTGTCATCACATACACAAAAAATACAATCACCTGTGCAAAAACAGTTGCGATACCTGCCCCCGCCACCCCGAGTTTTGGACATGGCCCGATACCGAAAATCAGTACCGGATCCAGCACGAGATTGATCAAAAGTCCGATTGTTGTGGACCGGAACGTAACAACACTGTTGCCGACTGCAGTTAACAGCCCCGTTAAGATCTGGTTCAGAAAATTAAATACAATTCCTCCGCAGGTAATCATCAGATACCATCTGGCGTCTTCCACAACCTGCGCACTGTTCAAATTAAAAAAGCCAATCAGTGGGCGGTTTCCAACAATTGAGATCAAACCATAGAGAAGCCCAAAGATTACCCCCATCTGCAGCGCTGCCCTTGCATAGCTGACAGCTTCTTTCTCCTTTCCGGCTCCAAGTGTCTGACCTAAAAGTACCTGGCCTCCCATTCTTGCCAGCGTAGAAAAACCATTCGAAAGCCACATGTACATCCCGGCCGCCCCCACAGCGGCCACCGCATTACTGCTGATTCTTCCGATCCATATCATGTCTGTCAGATTATAGGCCATCTGAATCAGCGATGTCCCCATAATCGGCAGCGCGAGTTTCGCCAGCGAACCCGCAATCGGCCCCTCTAATAAATTAACATTTTCCCTCATCACATACCTCTTTATCGTTTTGTCTCTTTCAGGAAAGGACCTCTAACCTCAGATCATCCTTTTCCTTTACCAAAAACACCATCTTCCATTTTATGCTCTCCACCTTTTCAAAGTGAAGCTCTGAATATGCTGTCCTCTGCTCAGAAACCTGCTCTCCTTTGCCTGCAATAAAGACAGCGGTAGGCCCTGAACTTCCGCCAATCACAGCGATCCCGGACTGCCCCGGCATATTTTCTGCCCCGTCTTCTCTATGTACAGGCCGATCACCCACTGCACAGTCCTGTATCATAAACTGTTCCGGTGAAAGTCCGGGCACTGTCTGATAGGTGAGCATCTGGTAATGTGGCGGGAAATCTATCCCAAGTTCTGTCCTGCATAACTTCTCCGGAAGTGTTTCAGACTCTAAACCACATAAGCGGACCATATATTCTTCTCCAGATACCGGATGTATCACTGATACCTCTTCTTCCCCGCGAAAGACATCCGTCACAAAATACCCTGCCGTATAGGGTGCCAAAAATGCCTCTAACTTCAGGACAAAAGATTCCAGACCGTAGGCACTTTTGCTTCTCCATGGAAAGGACATTCTTATGAACTTCCAGCTGGACACAGGATCAAGTTCATAATATTTTACAAGCTTTCCGCACATGTCATCATTCGAAGCCGCCTCACTTGCCTGCCATCCGGCAGCGCACATTCCTTCTGCCCTGGCTTTCACCCCATTTATCTCCGCTCTGACAGAAAAGTCTATCTGAAATGGATTCTCCTGCTCTATCTTTTCGTAATCTTCTTCAGACACTTCCTTCTTCTGTATTTTTTCATTCCACTTTCCAAAATATTGATCCACAGTTTCCTTATCAATCAAGAAGCAGAGGTCTACTAAAATCCCTTCCTCACACAAGTAGAGTGAGAGTACATATCCTTTCTCTTCTCCCCACCGGAATTCCTTACATATCTTAATTTCCCTGCCCGGTGCTCTGCCTTTTATACTGTCATCCGCCCAAAAATTAGTACCATAATAAACATCCAATATCTTAACCTCTTACACATATCTTGTATACAGAATATTCACCGAAACTTAAGCCTTTATGTCAACAAACAAACGTTCCTTTCCTATTGTATCATCACACTTACTCTTTGTAAACTCTTCTTTGGACGCCTCACATTCATCAGAATTCCTGCAGTTTTTAACGTTACATTGATTTTAAGCCGGGTCACTTTGCTGAAATGCAAACCCACCGTCGTGTGTCTCTTTCGCTCTGTACAAAGCCTCATCCGCCGCTTTGGAAAGGTCTGCAAAACTGTCTCCGTGTTTTGCGATCACAGCTCCTGAAGATACCGTGATAGACGGCATATTACGCTTGGCAGCTTCCCTTGCGATAGAATTGTTGATATCGCTCATAATGCTCTCCGCAACATGATAATCTGCTGTATCTGAGATAAAGATTGCATATTCGTCCCCATGGAGACGTGAAGCAAGGTCCGTCGTCCGGATACGTCCGATAATCATCTGTGCCGTCAGTTTAATCACCTCATCTCCCACACTGTGCCCGTAATTGTCATTGATCTGTTTAAAGTGATCTCCGTCAATCATAATCAGAATTCCCCGTTCCTCTTTGTCCATAGATTCCAGCGTATTTATGATCTCACGCTTAAAGGATTTCAGATTCATAATACCGGTAAGTTCATCCACTGCCGCTGCCTTCTGCGCCGCAACCAGTGCCAGTTCCAGTCGTTTCTGCGTCTGCCCAAGTTCCACATAGGCCGACTTCAGTTCATGGTTCCTCTGCTCCCTGCTGACCGCACCCAGAATGTAAATGAGCAGCAATTCCAGTATCAGAAGAGGGACAAGCCAGTCCGCCGCAGTAACTTTCAGCATAGTACTGACTGGTACAAGTGTAAGAAAGCTATACTCATCCTGATCCAGAAGATAGCCATAAAAGCGTCTGCCTTCTATAGAAACTGACACTGCTTTTCCTGCATGTCCCTTAATTTTCCTCAGACCTTCATCTGCACTTTTCAGAAATTCATAAAAAGACGAAGTGGATGCTAATTCTTGTTTCATCCTTTCTATTTCTTCCTCATCTTCCGGGGCTGCGTCCTTCAGTTTGATCTCCGCATAAGTTGCTTTTGCCTTTGCTTCTGAAACAGAGTTATAGAAACACCCGCCCAGGTATTTCTCCTCCGTACTTCCAATAATCGTCCCCTCACGGTCAAAAAACATCATTTGACCGCCGTCATACTGATTCACCGATGATACAAGTTTCTGGATATCACCCATTTTAATATCATATGCAAACACCGTTTCCCCATCCGGCTGCAATTGGGAAATTGTAGTTAATATGTAGTTATTGGCATAACTCATATACGGAGGCGTAAATACGATCTTGCCTCTCCCTTCTATCGCAGCTTCATACCATGGACGTTCTGTCGCAACATATCCCGTCTCCTCATATTCGGAATATGGCGTATCCCAGCTATACAGATATCTGCCCTGATAGTACATGTAAAGTCCGTCAAATGTATCACCTTCGATGTCGAACATCTCTGAATCAATCTTCTTGAGATAGTCCCATATCTCCTCCGGATCAGGACTGCTTTCAATCTTCTGGCTCATCATCTGGGCAAACAGGCGGAAGGAATGCGTATAATTATCAAGTACATCCTGAAACTGCGTCTCCGTTCTCTCTGCGTCTTCTGACAAGATTCTGTTAATAGTCATAATTTCTCTTCCGCCGATCAGCGAAATACCCAGAATATTCGCTATCAAAAATACCGCCGCAAACCGAATCTTTCTTCTCCCTTTTCTGTTCTTATTCTCTCTCATCAGCACTCTTCCCCCTCTGATCAAACTATTTTTCTTTGAAGCCTTTTCATTTCCATTTATGTAAATGTATTTTTACCAAAATCGTCTAATAATTACGTTTATTTTATCATATCTATCTTAAGAAGTACAAAAAATCCGCTCTGTTATTTACCTGATTTCCTTCTGCTTCCAGACCCTGCAGTCCCCTCTACTGGTTGAGAAAGAAACATGAAACAATTACTTTAAACCGTTTTAGGTAAAGCAATACCCGAAACAGAATATTTCTGCTATAATAAAAGTATAAACTGATCTAGGTATAAAAATAAAAGTTTTAGGTATTTCAGGATATTACCGGATTCACACTACAACAACTTAATTTTCATGCCAAAGAAAAGAAAGGAGATCACAGGGCTAATCATGTCCTGCATAAAGTTTATGGAGAAAATTAATCCTTTAAATCCAGTGTATTCCACGGAAAATCCGGTGCCGTACACAGACACCTGCAATCATATGCTCTATCAGGAGCTTGGAATCTGCCTGCTCAACTGTATGGCTGATGAAGACCTGACAATTCTGTGGGCAAATGCTCCCTTTTATAAAAATACAGGCTGCAGCGAAGAAGAATTCTCTGCCAAGTATCCTGGTCTAAAACAATATTACCATAAATTTGCTGAAGATTATGCATTTATAATAAAAAAATTATTTCGGAATGAAGATAATGGCGGAAACAACCGCCGTTTCGTCTGCCGGATGCCAGTCAAAAACCGTGATCCTCTGTGGATTCATATATCAGCAGTATCTCATTGTACCGAAGATGGAAAAATTCCTTCTTTTTTCATGGTAATTACGGACATTGACAAAGATTACAACCGGCAGGAGAAGAAATCTCAATATTTTGAGCTGCTGATGGATGAATACACCGGCAATATCTACATCAGTGACATGGACACCTACGAATTACTGTACGTAAATAAAGTGACATGTACCACACTGAAATCAGATAAAAATGATTTGCTCGGGCGAAAATGCTATGAGGTCATTCAGGGGAAATCTTCACCTTGTGACTTCTGTACAAATGCCTGTCTTCAGTATGACAAATTCTATGAATGGGAATTTTACAACCCAACGCTGAAACAGACATTCCTGATCAAAGACCGGATGATTGACTGGAATGGACGGCGGGCCCGCATTGAACTATGCTGTGACACGCTCAGCACAGAATATAAGCTTGCCAAAAAAGACCAGGAACGTGAGACACTGGTGAAGACAATCCCCGGAGTATTCTGCAGAATTGATGCACGGGATCTGCAAAAGATCCTCTGGTATGGGACCGGATTTCTTGAGTTAATCCAGCAGACCAAAGAAGATTTTGAAGAAAATCTCCACTCCGGTTCTTCTTATATATCCAGAGAAGAACTGAACCACATCAAAGACACTATGATGCAGCTTAAAGAAACCGGGCAAAGTGCCGTAAAAGAAGTGACCATATCACTGCCCGACGGAAGCCGAAAAGTTCTGACAGTTACATACAGCTATATCAGCGGAGAAGACAGCTGGGATGGAATTCCTTCCATTTACAGTGTAGCGATCGACATCACAAAAGACCGGATGGAGCAGGAACGGCAGCGGATTGCACTGGAAGATGCATATCAGTCACTGAAGGTGGCAAATTCTGCAAAAACAGACTTTTTATCCTCAATGTCTCACGATATCCGGACTCCGATGAATGCGATTATCGGGATGTCGGCAATCGCAGAAGCCCATCTTAGCTCTCCGGAAAAAGTAGGTGACTGCCTGAAAAAAATTAATGTGGCGAGCCGGCATCTTTTGAGCCTGATCAATGAGGTTCTTGATATGTCCAAGATTGAAAGCGGCAGAATCGACCTTACCCCGCAAAGTATAGACCTGTCTGAACTGATTGAGAATACATCGGATATGTTCCGCTCTCTGATGGAAGAAAAAAATCAGAAATTCCATGTCATTGTAGGACAGGTCCGCCATGAAAAAATAATTGCAGACGGGGACCGTTTGAGACAGATTTTCACCAACCTCCTTTCCAATGCGATGAAATACACCCAGGACGGCGGAAACATCACAATGGTAATCAATGAACTTCCATCCATTGTCCCCGAAAAGGGCTGGTATGAATTTATTATAATTGATGATGGATATGGCATAGCTGAAGATTATATTCCTCATATATTTGAGCCTTTTACACGGGCAGAAGATGCCGTTATCCGCCGCACGCAGGGGACAGGGCTTGGAATGGCAATCACAGAAAATATCGTCCATATGATGAATGGCACCATCAAGGTAAAAAGCAGACTTGGCGAAGGAAGCCAGTTTACCGTATCTCTTCCGCTGCAGCTACAGGCCGCGGAGGATGAAAACGCAGCAGAGTTACTTGGTCTTCCCGTATTAGTCGTGGACGATGAACCTGCAATATGTGAAAGTGCCAGCATCATGTTAACTGAACTCGGTATGCGCGGATACTGGGTTACCTCTGGAGATGAAGCTGTGCGCAGGGTTGTGGAAGCACGGAAACGGGCAGACGACTTCTTTGCGGTGATTCTCGATTGGCAGATGCCTGACATGGACGGCCTGACAACATTAAAAGCCATCCGCCGGCAGGTAGACGAGAACATCCCCATTATCATTATCTCCGCATACGATTATGTGGAGATCGAAGAGGAGTTTATCCGCGCCGGTGCAGACGCATTCATAACAAAACCACTGTTTAAATCCAAATTACTTCATATTCTGAAATCATTCTGCAGCAAAAACAGAACAGCATCAGAAACTAAGCCTTGTTTTAAGGCACACACCCTATCCGGCAAGCGTATTCTGCTTGCTGAAGATAACGAAATGAACCGCCAGATTGCAGTCGAATTGCTCCAAATGCGGGGAATCACCGTAGAAACTGCCGAAAACGGCTTGCTGGCGTCAGAAATGTTCCTGCAGTCACCGTCCGGATATTATGATGCCATATTGATGGATATTCAGATGCCTGTAATGGACGGCTATGATTCAACAGCAAAAATCCGTTCCATGGCCAGGGAAGATGCATTAAACACTCCTATTATTGCTCTGACAGCAAATGCATTTGTCTCCGATATTGTCAAGGCGCAAAGTGTCGGCATGAATGACCACGTATCGAAACCTGTAGATATCAGCAGACTGGTATCTGTGCTTGAGAAATGGATTGATCATTAGTAAAAAACGGTTTGTGGATAAACTGCCCACAAACCGTTTTTTGCCCTCTGCATCAGCATCCGCTGTTCCCTATAATTCCAGTATCCTTCTGCTGGCAACATAAGTAGTGATAAAGTATATTGCATAAACTGCAAGAACCAAAATTGTGCTGAATCCAGCCACAGACACTATGACCGATGTCTCCAGCCCTTGGAAATACCGAAACAGCGACCATACTGCAACTGCAGAGTGCAGCGCTGCCAGAACCAATGGAAAACCAAAATAATTTTTCAGCTGCTTCATTAAAGAGCGCCTCATGTCCCTTCTGGAAACACCCATTTTCTTCAAAAGCGCGTAACGCTTTCCGTTATCTAAAGACTGCGACATCTGCTGAAGTGCCAGTACCGCGCCCGATGTGATCAGGAATGTAATCCCGAGATAAATTCCAAGATATGTCACCATAAGATTATCTGACGTCACAGAAATCAGCGCCTCCTGGCGAGTCCACAGTGTATAGTTGTCCGGCCCTTCCATCATCCACTTTTCACGCAGGTCAGCTGCTGAATCTTTATTGGCTCCCATATAATTAAAGTCTAAAATCCATCTGTCCTTCGTGAGATTCTCAGTCAAATACTGTGGCACAATGATTGTTCCCGCATCAAGCAGAACATTTTTATTCTCCCAGGCATGTTTTTGGATACCATCATTGGCTAACGTCAGTGTCGTACCAGATATTGTCAGTGGTTCTTTCTTCTGTTGGAACTTCTCAAGCGGCTCCTTCATCGGCGGAAACGCATAGTTGACTGCATATTCTCCATCATTAAGAAGCAGCGGTTCCTCATTCTGCAGTGCCAGCATACGGTTGTAGTCCTCAATTCCTATAATCGGAAGCCTGGAAACTGTACTCCACTCCTCCTGCCCCATGCCTGTTTTATTCTGCTCTTTATCTCCTGTTAAAAAATCATTGGTTACCTCCGGTGTTTCATAAGTCCAGAAAGACACATAGTCCTCTGCCAGATGGCTGATATCAATCCCGGACTGCTTCAGATGTGCCATCGGATCGGCAGCCATCTTCCCTTCATCAGCCTGAGAAGAATAAAAAATTGTTCCGGTATACGGAGTTGCCATTTCCACCCCATTCATTACGAATTTTCCCATTCCAGGCCCAATTATCATTAAGGATATTGACAGAAACAAAAGTATGGCTATCATGGAAACTGATCTTCCCTCCGTTTTCAGACGGGTAGAAAATTGGCTTACAGTAAACATATTCAGTCCACGGTAGTAATATCCCCGGTTTTTCTTCATCATCTTTGCCGCAATTCTGAGCGCCGCGCGGAAGAAACATACCGTTCCGGCAATCAGCAGTACTCCCCCAATTCCAAGGGCCTTGAAAGCCTCAACGCCTGACATCTGAATCAAAACCGCATAACCTCCAAAAATCAGGATCAGCGATAACAGTGCAAAAAATGTAAGTATTCCGCTTTTCCCTTCTGAGACAGTCTCATTTTTTCGGTCAGCATAAAGCATATCCAGAAGACTCATTTTCCCAAGTTCTTTTACATTGAATAAATGTACGAAAAAGAATAAGATTCCAAAAAAAATGACACTTAATATGATCGCCTTGGCTGAAATCATAAAACTGTAATTTGACAAACTCAGACCAATCAGCTTCGCTGTAGCCAATGACAGAATCTGCCCTGCGAAAATGCCCAGAACAAGACCAGCCAAAAGAGAGAAAATTCCGATAAAAAATGTTTCCTTCATCAGCATCCTATTGAGATCACTCCGCTCCATCCCAAGGGACGCATAAACTCCCATCTCTTTTTTCCTGCGTCTTAACAGAAAGCGGTTCGCATAGACAACAAGCGCCCCCATAATGATACATACCAATATGGAAAATGCTGTCAGCACCCCCGATGAAAAGGCAAGATAATTCAGGGGATCCTCAAGCCCGAGTGAAGCAAACTGCGTACTTATGGAATTAAAACTGTAAAACAGGCAGACAGACAACATCAATGTAAAAAAGTAGATAAAATAATCCTTCGCACTTTTTTTTACATTCCTGGCCGCCAGCCTGTTCATCATATCCGCCGGCACTGCTCCCGTACTTTTATTAAAATGTATCATTTTTGTCACCTCCTAAAAAAGAAATGACCTGCATGATTTCATCAAAAAACACCTTCCGGCTTTTCGCTCCTCTCACCAGTTCATTAAAAATCCTGCCATCCTTGATAAACAGGATTCTCTTACAATGGCTGGCTGTAAACGCATCATGTGTCACCATTAAAATGGTTGCGTTCTTTTGTTCATTCATAAGCCGGAAACTTTCAAGAAGCATACCCGCAGACTTCGAGTCAAGCGCTCCTGTAGGTTCATCCGCCAGTATCAGGGATGGATTCGTTACAATCGCCCGTGCGCAGGCAATGCGCTGCTGCTGGCCTCCGGACATCTCGTATGGGTATTTATCCAGGATCGTATCAATTTGCAGATCCGCTGCCACCTGACTGGTAAGCTTTGGAATCTGTCTGGGTTTCACCCCGTTAATCGCCAGCGCAAGTGCAATGTTATCTCTCCCTGACAGGGTATCAAGCAGATTAAAATTTTGAAAAATAAATCCCAGTTCTTCCCTGCGGAAGCGTGCCAGCTGCTTTTCATTCAGTGTAGTCACATTTTTATTTTTAATGATGATCTGTCCTGCCGTAGCATGGTCAATCGTAGAAATACAGTTCAGCAAGGTTGTTTTTCCGCTTCCGGACGCCCCCATAATTCCAATGTATTCTCCCTGCTCAACTTCAAAGCTTATATTATTCACGGCCTTTGTGACAGCACCCTTTGATTTGTAAAATTTTTGAAGATTCTCTACTTTTAATACAGTTCTCATTCCATGTTCCTCCTTCACTTGATAGCAACAGTGTACCATTGGAATGAAGATGCTGCCACGTCACTGCATAACAGTAATATTACATTTTTGAAATATTTCACATGTTTACTCTTCTTTTGACGCATGCACAAATTCAATAGAAATAACCGTTCCATTCTCATCAGAAACTACCGACAGATTCGTCCCCAGTTTCTTGCAGAGTATATCGCACAGATACAGACCCATTCCTGTTGATTTTTTATATTTTCTTCCATTCTCACCGGTAAACCCTTTTCTGAAAATTCTTCCCAAATCTTCCGCCGGTATACCAATCCCATTGTCAGCAACCGTCAGAGTTACCATCTTCCCTTTCCGGACGGCTGAAAAAGCAATCTCCGGTTTACGCTCATTTGAATGATATTTTACTCCATTCGCTATGATCTGCCCCAGCACAAACTCCATCCATTTTGAATCTGTGAGAACCGTATACTCCAAATCTTCAAATCTAGGTGCCACTTTTTCAGCGATCATAAACTTCGCCTGCCCCTTTACAGCTCTCATAACAAGCTCTTTCAGCGATACTTCCCGGATAATATAATCATCCTGAAGACTGCTGCTTTTACTGTAATAGAGCATCTGCTCTACAAATCCTTCTACCTTATCCATCTCTTCTGAAAGGCTTCTTGTGACATCATTCCGGTTGTTATCCATGATGAGTTTTGAAACCGCGATGGGTGTTTTAATCTCATGAACCCAGGTCTCCACATAGTCCTTATACTCCTGTAATTCCCCCTGACAGGAAGCAATCCGGTCATTCATATATTTCTCATCCCGGCGCAGTATCTGATATAAGAACTTCCCTTCCAGAAAGAAAGGCTCTTTTATTAATTCTGTAAGATATAATATCTCATCCAGATCGTCTGATGCCTCCAGAAGCTGATGATAGAACCCCTTTTTGGACAGATAATCCTGAAGCAGAATCAGAAAAAATCCCAGTGCATAAAAACCTTCCACAACACAGGCAACAGCCAGAGGCGTATCAATGAGCCAGAGAAGCCATCCGCCGGCAGCAGAAACGATCACAAATATAAAAACAGAAATCCAACGGTCAATACAATAGTTTGAAAATTTCATACCAGATACCCCTGTCCCCGTTTTGTCACCAGATAATCGATAAGTCCCATATCCGCAAGTTTCTTTCTCAGCCGGTTGATATTCACTGTCAGCGTACTGTCTTCCACAAATTCTTCCATTTCCCATAATTCCCTGATCAGTTCATCTCTGGAGACAATGCTTCCTTTATGATCCAGCAGAAGCTTTAAAATCCCCATTTCGTTCTTGGTCAGTTCGGTGCTGTTCCCTCCATAAAATGCCTTGCTTTTCCCGACATCGAGTGTAAGGCCCTTATGGGACAGCGTCAATGTATTCTTACGTCCATGTGTCCTGAGCAGGACAGCCGCAATATGAGCCAGCAGAATATGAACATTATAAGGTTTTGTAATAAAATCATCTGCCCCAAGATTCAGGCTCATCAGCTCGTCCATATCACTGTCAGAACTTGTAACGACAATCACAGGAATATCAGACGCCTCTCTTAGGTTTCTGCAGATATAAAATCCATCATAGACCGGCAGACATAAGTCCAGCAAAACCAGATCCGGCGCCGCCGCCAATATATCTTCCGTGACATGTTCAAACTGCTCCGCAAGAATACACTCATATCCATTTTTCATTAACACATTGCTCAATTCACTCCTGAGTCTCGGTTCATCTTCCACTATATAGATCCGCTCCACCATCCAGGCCTCCCGTTCATTTATTATAATATTTACCCGAAACCTCCGCCTTATTCCACCCAAGCCGACGGTCTTTTCAGATACGGCGGAAGGATTGTCCCTTCGTTTCCTTTTGCCGCATTGATCTGAATCTGTGTCAAAAATAACGACTGGCTTAAATCTGTATTTCTGATATTGGCATCTCTCATATCTGCCCCCAGAAAATTAGCGCCCTGCAGGTCTGCCCGTTCCAGATTGGACGCAATCATTAAAGCCATGCTGAAATCTTTTCCCTGAAGCTTTTTCCCCCGTAAATTCCTGCCCATATAGTCCTTAAAAACATCCGGCTTAAATTCAGCGCCAAACCGGGACGCTATCTCGGTACTTATCCTTTTAAGCAGCGAATTTGCCTTTTCCCGAAATGGCTCTGCCTCTGTATTTAGAAGAATCTGAAGCGGCTGTTCTGTCAAATCTTTCCCTTCGTTTTTAAGGAGCCGGATCTGTTCCTTTAAAGATTCACCAATACGAAGGACAGATGCTTCTGTCAGATACCAGAGTGTCTGATGTAAATGCATCACGGTTAAAAAAGATTGAAATATCTTCTCTGCCTCCTGATCTTCTATCGTATTCCAGTCTGGTTTGAAAGGAATCTGTCCCGTCACCTTCTGTCCGGCCCCAAAACAGTCATAGGCCATACATCCATGCAGCCCCAGCCCGGACAGACTGGAATGCACTCTGCATTTGTAGTCATTGTGAAGATTCTTACAGGGCTCCCCTGCTTCTTTATCCTCCGGGAATCCGTCCATCCTGGAAAAGTAAAGTGCTACGCAGCACAATCCGCAGCATCTGCCGCAATCAATCATATATGGTTCAAACTTCTTTAAATCAATGTCTGGTTCTAACAGGCTGCCCATTTCTCAATTCTCCTTTTTCTTCTCTTCTTCTGTCAACAGAGTTTCTTTGTTTCAGTATAAGTATAAAAAACCGCACC
This sequence comes from uncultured Lachnospiraceae bacterium, assembly GCA_900549995.1. GTDB lineage: Bacteria > Bacillota > Clostridia > Lachnospirales > Lachnospiraceae > UMGS1251. Next base: position 29,922 of record URQQ01000008.1, read on the forward strand.
GTCAACCTGTCCGTCATATAAGAATCAATTCCCACTCTATTCCCATATATTTTTAAACATAATATTAATATTATTAATCTTATAATTAAAATAATTAATTTTATCATTGACATTTATGATTCTTCATACTATATTTATATTAACAAGAAAGGATGTGACCATATGAGGAAAGTCATCAGCCGGTGTCCCGTCTGCAATAATGAACTTACAGTAGCCAGACTGAAATGTGATTCCTGTGAGACAGTCATTGAAAATAATTTCAGACTGAGCAAGTTTGACTATCTCTCAGATGAAGAGCTGTATTTCACCGAAACGTTTATCCGATGCCGGGGAAATATTAAAGAAGTGGAAAAAGAACTTGGTATCTCCTATCCCACTGTACGCTCCAAGTTAGATGCAGTCATAAAAAAACTGGGCTACGAAACATCTGAAGATACGCAGACTCTAAAACGGGATGAAATATTAAAGGCCCTGGAAAATGGAGAAATCACAGCAGAACAGGCAATCGCACAATTAAAGTAATATTCAAAAAGGAGAATGATTATGGATGAAAAATTAAGAATTTTAAAAATGGTGGAAGAAGGAACCATTACAGCGGAACAGGGCGCAGAATTGATGTCAGCGATGAATGTAGAATTACCGTCTCCTCAGACAGCTCTTGCAAAAACCAGTTATGATAAAAAAATGTTCCGCATCATCGTGGACAGTACTGCCGGTGACAAGGTGAAAATCCAGTTTCCGGTGGGAGCGGTCAAAAAGATACTGAAAGTAACGGGTAAGCTTCCGATTCCTGAAAAGGATCTCCAGGGTGTTGACCTTTCCAGCATGATGGATGCCGTTGCAGAATGTCTGGATGCTGAAATTGAAGGAGATTTTGTCAATGTTGAGGCTTCTGACGGAACGACTGTCAGAATTTTCGTTGACAAATAGAGGGAACATCTATGAGAGTAAAGATCAGGACAAAAGATATCCGTTTTTCGATTCCCGTGCCAGTCTCCATGGCTGGATTTGTCATAAAACTGATTCCGGAAAGAATATTCACAGAAATAAACTTTCATACCCCAAAACCTTACCGTGCTCTGGTTACCAGAGACACCATTTCACTGATTCTAAGAGAATGCCTTGACATTCTGCGTGAAAACAAAGGTTTGGAAATTGTTCATGTAGAGGCATCGGACGGTACATTTGTTTCTATAAAGCTGTAAGGGCATATTTTTCATCCAATTCCATACACTATTTCCGGAGGTGATAGTATTGGATCACGATTATCTTATCGCCAGCCTTCCCGAATCCTGTATTACAGAAATTAACAAGCTTCAGGAAAAACTGGCAGAAGAAACCCGGCAGGAAATAGTCCTTGTTGCATATGAATGTTCAAAAGCCGGGGAATAATCCCCGGCTTATACATGCTCTATGAACTGCAGACTTCCATATGTTTTAACAGAAACTGTTTAAACTCTGTCTCAGGCAGCGGCTTTGAATAATAAAATCCCTGTATAAAAGAAGCACTGGTCGAAGCAATCATCTGCAATTCCTCTTCTGTCTCTACACCTTCAACAACTACTTTTATATTATTCAGATCTGCCATCTCTATGATCGTTTCCAGCAGCGCGTACTGTTTCCTGGAGCTGGTGATCCTCATCGTCATAGACCTGTCAATTTTCAATGAATCAACCGGCAGATTCAGCAGGTAGTTCAGACTGCTGTATCCTATGCCAAAATCATCCAACGCTATCCCAACACCAAATTCTGAAAGTTCTTTTAAAATTCCCTCTGCCTTTTCGATCGATTGAATAAGCACCGTCTCCGTTATTTCCAGGGTGACAGCTTCAGGTGCCACGCCAGACTTTAAAATCTGCCTCATAATTTTAGCTACGCTGTCCTCCACGAGCAGCTGCTGCACGGAAAGGTTAATTCCCATTTTCTCAATCCCCAGTCTCTGTGCCGTTTCACTCATAAACGTACATGCGTGGCTCATGACATACTCGCCAACCTGGCTGACAATTCCGTTCTTCTCAGCAATTTCAATTGCCTGGGACGCCGGTATATATCCGCCAAGGCCATCCGGCAGACGAACCAGGGCTTCTACTGCAGTGAACCTTTTTTTACTTAATTCATACATCGGCTGATACCAGACCTCTAATGTATGATCCGAAATACTGTCTTTAAGAAGTCTTAGAATCTGCGCCTCCCGCCGCCCAATATCAGAAAGTTTTTCATTATATACCATAATACCATCCACTACTTTATTTTCCGGAATTTTGGCATAGTTGATCGCAGACTGGACACATTCCAACAGTTTCTGAGATGTTTTTGCATTGACAGGATAATCACAGATTCCAATCAGTGCATCCATGGTAAATGCTGCATCTTCCACTAATACAGGCCTCCTGAACGCTTTCAGGATTTGATCGACAACTTCATCCTCTTTATAGCTCTTATACCGTTCACCAAACGAGAGCCCCATAAAGACATCCCCGTTTATTCTGTACAGATTGGTGCCGAATATATCACTTAACCTGAGCGACATCTCTTTTAGAAGCGCATCCCCCGTTGTAACACTGAACAATTCGTTATACTTGCTGAACGAGCGGATATCAATCCCATACAGACGGAAGCGCCTCTTCGGATCATATGCGATAAGAAGATCTACATCCCTGATGTATTTCATCCGGTTTCCGATATGATAAACGGTATCGTAGTAGACCAGTTGTTCCACCTGTTTCCGGTACTGGTTCAGAACTTTGGATAATTCCATCATTCTGAAGTCCGTATACTGACTGAACTCGACATCCGTTCTGCCTTCCACTAAAAGGCGGCATTTTTCTGTCAGATCATGGATCGGTGATTCCTGAGAAAGCTTCGCACAGTAATTATCTATCAGCAGATGAATAAGTTCCTCTGCTCTTTCTCCGTCTGAAGGATACGAAACATACTGGTAACGTACGTTTAAAAACAATTTTTCACCATGAATGCGGACCTTCCACATCATTTTCAGCGCAAGCCCTTTGGCAAAATCCAATTTTTCCTGTTCCCTCATTTCTTCTTTCACTGCGACCACAAAGCTTCCCTCTGCGATTCTTCCCGCAACATAAGGCCCCCTTATAAATTCCGCAATAATACCCGCAAGGCTTTTCAGATATGCCGCTTCTTTCTCCACGCCTGCAATCAATGAAATGCGGCTGTACTCTTCGATACAGAAATAAAATATGGTAAAATTGCAGTCTTCTGAATCTATCCATTTCTGCATTTCCACACAGAACCCATTCCTGTTAAATAATTCTGTTTCCGGATCCACAAAACTTCTATTTTTGATCATTTTATTTTTATTCACAAGAAGAGAGGTACTGATGATAAATGCAGACAGGACAATTCCCAAGGCCATGGTAAATATGATAATCATCACCCTCTGCTGCAATGAGACCCAGCCCTCTCTCGGCAGAATGCTTATCGTCCATAGTGTTGGAAGCGTTATTTCCTCTTTCGCCGCATTTGAAAAATCCAGATGCTTATCAGAATATGCAATGACCGACTTGCTTCCGTCCTGGCTGTCAACCTTCCAAAGATGATATTCATAGCCCATATCATAAAGCTGATCCAGCTTCAACTGTTCGATTACATAGGACTCCTGAAGCGCAACAGCAATTTCACCTTTATACTCTCCCCCTTCCAAAAGCGGGGCGATGAACAGAAATACATTCGAATCTGCTCCCTGTCCAGGAACCGGCCCTTCGGCTACAGGCTCCTTTACTACCTTTGCCATCGTATACAGGTAAGAAAAATCATGCAGATCTTTCCCCAGCTCTCCTCCCTGGCTGTCGGACGGAAATGCTTTCTCTACAGTGTCTCCCTTAAACAGCAGTATATACTGGACCCCTTCTCTTTCCATCATCTTCTGTGCCTTCTGCTCAAAAATTTCCGGATATTTCCATATATTTACGTCCATATCGGCAAGTTCCAATGCATAATTCAGCTTTTCCTTCATCGTCAGCTCTACATCGTTTTTATATAACTTAAGTATAGACTCCGCTTCTTTTTTTCTTCTGTCCGAACTTTGTTTTTGAATCACAAGCCCCAGTCCGAGTGATGCAAGAAGTATTACTATGACAATAAAAACATATAGTAACTTTGTTTTCTTTCTCCGTTTCATACGCACCCTTAATCCTGATGAATTTTATAATACCCTTTCCCATTTTGTTTCACAAAATAAAGCGCCTCATCTGCATTTGCAATCATCTGTTCCAGTGTACTCTCTGATGTTCTCACAGCTACTCCGATACTGCATTGAATCGGGAGTGATTCCCCGCCGGTGCCGATATCAGAGTGCAGCTGCAGTGCAAGAGCATCCAGCACGCTCTTAAGTTCATCTTCATCATCAATATCCGTAAGCAGCAAGACAAATTCATCTCCGCCGTAACGTCCCACAACACCGTCATACTTTTTCTCATATTCCCGAAGCACATACCCAATACTCTTTAAAGCCGTATCACCAACTCCATGCCCGTATGTATCATTCAGCTTCTTAAGATTATCTAAATCCACAAAACATAACGCCACTATTTTACCCACTGGTATTTTCTTAAGCTGGGCTTCTGCCTGCCTGAGAAAAACGGATCTGGTAACCACCCCGGTCAAACCGTCAGACAGACCATTGCTCGTAAGATGGATAATTTCTTTAAAATCTACATTATCCGGCCTTTCATCCTGATAGACTTTCTCCTCCAGCTCCTGAATAGACTGTACCAGCATATTCATAACCTTCTTCTGTGTATCAAGGAACCGTTTTGTGACCAGAAGGATTGCTGCGCACAATACAATCATTAAGACTGCAATCGCCAGAAAACCAGGAATGACTGTTTTGTAAACAGCATTAAATCCAATGGTTGTCAGAAGATCCCAATCTGTATTCTCGATATTGCTATATATGGTACACTGAATTTCACCATCCCGAAAGCTCCAGAAAGATCCCGGCTGCTTTCCTAGCAGATTGGTTTCCAGCACATCTGATGTTATACCAAAGTTTCTTGCCTCCCTGATGTAAGACATCACCGGTTCCCCATACTCCAGATTATCTGTGGATGACATAATCTGCCCTTTCGAACCGATCAAAACTGCATGAGAACCGTTTGTGCCGGAAGCATCTTTCATGATCTGTACAACATCATCAAAATAAATCGCGCTGAACAGACACCCTGTAATCTCGCCGTTCTGCTCCAGAGGATATGCCACAGTATAGTTTAAAGTCACCCCATCTGCTCCTGCCGCAAAACTGTCCGTGACCTGAGGCTTTCCCGTAGAGAACAGCTGCTGCATATAGTCACGGCTTGCCAGGCTGGCAGGTTCTTCGCCAATTGTATAAACATTAATATCTGAATCGACAAAACAAATCATCATATACCCATAACCTGCTGTAATACGATCCAGTTTCGCTACTTTTTCAAGCGGAGGAACAGACGGATCGTAATACTCTGGCTGAACCGCCAATGATTCTAATAACTTTAAAGTTTCATTCACCCTGTTCGAAACCTGTGCCTGTACATTCTTATGGCCTTCCTGCGCCTCACTCGCCATTCTCTGAATGGATATGACTACTCCGCCTAAAGTGACCACCACAATTGTCATGACACAGAATAACGCCATGTACTTTAAAATGGGGGTGTATGAAAACATATTGTCTCTCTTGGCAGAATTACTTTTCTTTCGTATCGTCATACTTTTACATCCTTTCAAGACTGCACTTATCCGCTGTCTCTAAACTCTTCTATATACACAAAACTTCATACATTTACCACTATTTACAGTATACCAGCACCTAGAATATGAATCAATAAATGCCGCATCTTACTCTTAACAAATCACTGAACACTCCCGTTCCCCTGCCATTATCTGGGCTCCAAAAAGCATCCATGATCATGGGAGTTGATCACACCTACCGCCTGTAGATATGCATATATGATCGTAGTACCGACAAACTTCATTCCCCGTTTCTTAAGATCCTCCGATACCGCATCAGACAACTTTGAACTGCTCATTCCTCTTTCATAAACAATCTCTCCGTCTGTCCACTTCCAGAGATACTCGGAAAATGTCCCATACTCCTGCTGAATTTCCCTGAAGATTCTGGCATTGTTTACTGCCGCCCTGATTTTCAGTTTATTTCTTACAATCCCTTCATTCTGCTGTAATTCCAGCATTTTTTCTTCATCATATGCGCAGACACTCTCAAGATCAAAACCATCAAAAGCCTGCCGAAAAGCTTCCCGCTTATTCAGTATGCATTCCCATGACAACCCCGCCTGAAAAGATTCTAAAATGAGCATTTCAAACAGTTTTTGGTCATCATATACCGGGACACCCCATTCCTTGTCATGATAATGTATATATTTTTCATTTTTAGGATTTGCCCATGTACATCTTTGTTTATTGTCCAGCCATTCCATACGTAATTCTCCTTAAAATAGTCTTCGTTTTTTACACCAGTTTCTCCCAGAAAACATCTTTCCATGCCCTGTCCCAATGATAGCACATACAATCCTCATTTGCACCAGACAACATTCAATTTATCAACAATTTTTATGAATTATCAACATTTAATCTGAGTACAGCCTCCAAGCAAAATGATATTTTTTATGTGCGTTTACATAGATAAGAAATGACAAGAAAACTTTGCAAAAAGAGGAGCATTTCTTATGGAAAAAGAAGATATTTTAAACAAGGCAAAACAGGAAAAAAACGAAGAATTTGAAAATTCAATCAATCAAAAGGCAGCTACAAAAGGTTCCATTGCTTTGGCTGGCATCTGTATTATCATTTTTTCAATTAAAGTAGTGATGTCGGATATGAAAGGACTTGAACAAGTGATACCAATTTATGACACTTTGGCAGTATTGACTGGATATGTGACAGTTGTCTATTTCTTTATTTACAGAAAAATACAAAAAAAATCTTTCTCAATCTGCATTAGCAGAAATGGTTGGTGTATCCCGCAACACCATTAGTTCTATTGAAACAGGTCAATTTAATCCTACCGCCAAACTGGCGTTGATTTTGTGTATTGCTCTTGATAAGAAATTTGAGGAATTATTTTATTTTGAGTAGGCAGGTAGATTGGGAATCAGGGATGATAAGTCTATGAAATTACGCAAAACGTACTGGGAATCATGATTTAAAAAACGGCAGTTGCATGCCGTTTTTTACCGTCAAAATCCGGCTTCGGCACGAAAGGCACGGCGGTCTCTACATACGGTGGGCCGGAGGTTTTATATTACATGGCGGAAGGATTTTCTTACCCCATTGACCTAATTCAAATCCCTATATTTTAGCTCCGAAATAGTACATACATTTTAAAACTTATCATTACCTTCTCAAAACCTCTAGTTTATTTTAAGTATCCTCACCCGATTATCACAAGCTTGTTTTGTGCGCATCAGCATTTGTGCTATATCCTGATGTGTTTTCTTTTTATGGAACTTTATCAAAATATCGTCTTCTTCCTTCGTCCAACGTGTAAAGTGTTTTTTCTTTTTAACCTGTATTCTACTGGCACGGTGTTGACAAGCACTGACAGTACGCCCAATTTGATCAGCAACCCACTGGGCACCTTTTTCCTCATAATGCACTTTTAATAAATTATCTTCAACTTCACTCCAGGCACAACGATGATGATAGCAGTTTGGACTTCTCCGTTTCAATTTTAACTTACGAGCTTTGTTCACACACGCACTACAAGTCCTTCCTAAGCGATTTGCAATCCACCCGACATCTTTATATGGATAATTTTCCTCTAAAAATGTACACTCATCTTTTGTCCATCTAAAACTGTAAAATGCACCTTTGGTTTGCAATTTAGATAAGTTCTTAACATACTCATGTTGGACTATCGTAGTACTCGCATACTCCTCTTCTCCATAATATTCTTCCTTTGATAAAAAAGGATTAAAAGAGATAAGATACTTTTCAACATATGCGATAAAGTTCGACAGTATTTCATTAATTTGTTCTCCTTGATTATAACGAATCCGCAACAACGGAATACAAAATTCTTGACAAAATTTATTTTTAATTTCATCCCGCAGTCTTAGATTCTGCAACGCAGACTCATCCCTATGTTCCTGAGATTTAGAAAAACATACTGGCCTAAAATGTTGCAGACCGTCAAATTCTATTAATCCCGTAGGCTTGCCTGGGAAATCCTGTTCCGGCAAGAAGATGGCAAAATCAAACCGCAATTTATTTTTATATTTGCAATTTTCAAAGGTAACTTCCTCCTGATATTGAATTCCTTTGTTGTCCAGAAATTTTTTTATTGCTAGAACACCCATAGATTCTGTTTGCTTATAAGTAATACCAAGACGACCTGCACAATTCATACAAGCGCTTGCACTTCTCCCATCAAAGCGCTCAGCCACTTTAGCTCCTTCTAACGGATAATACTGCCGAAGGATGTCTATTTCCTCCTCCGACCATTTTAATGTATTTTCAAAGACAATACCAAGCTGACTGGCCCGGCTAACACAGGCACTGCGAGTACGATTTAAAAGTACTGAAGTACCTGAAGCTCCAACCCTTGGATAGTATTCTCTTATAATATTCTCTTCCTCTTTCGTCCATGAATTATCATAAGTCAATCCCATTGTAGCTGCATGGCTTCGGCAAGCAGACTCTGATTTACCAATAAGTTTTGCCACTGTAATTACCCCTTCTCTAGGGTAATACTCCGTTAGTAACTGCTCATCTTTCTTACTCCATTTTAACTGATCAACATACTGTATGCCGAGACTTGCTGCCTTTGCCTGACAAGTGTTGGGCGAACGCTTCAAATAAGAAGCAACACCCACCGCACCTACCACAGGATAATATTTCTTCAGATAATCCGTTTGTGTTTTTGTCCAATGGTAATCCCGCTTGATACCCAATTTCCCTGCCCGGGCAATACAACAACTTTTGGAGCGCCCCAGTTGTTGGGCTACCCAGCCAGCACCTTTGTTCGCATAGTTTTGAACTAGAATCTGCTCCTCTTCCAAAGACCAGCCAAAAACCCGGGTTAAGTTTAAGCGATATGCTCGATTTCGACATGCCGCCGGAACACGGTGTAATAATTCAGCTACAGCTTTAGAACCAAGAGTATGATAGTTTTCTATTAAGAAATGATCCTCTTTTTGGCTCCAATTTTTATCAGAATTATGTGCTTTCCTTGACGTTTTTCTGATGTAATTACTCATATTATCAATACCACTTTCTACGCTTTAACTGAAACATTCATTTTCCTTACTCCACCACAGTAACCAGAAACATATTTTACCCTAACCGATCACAAAAGTACCCCTTCATATAATGGAAACCCTTTGATTTACAGGTCTTTTCTCTCCAGCAACACCACTGTTTCCACATGCGGTGTAAGTTATTTCTTATACCACATAGCAAAAGTTCGACTCGCTCTACTAATCTAGTAAAATGAGAATTACCATCCTCGGTATGCAACGTCTGTTGCACTATTTATTCTGTCTCCTCAACAGATGGCAATCTACTCTGTAAGTCTTCCAGAAGCTCTTTCGTGATCTGTTCCTGCCAGTCTGCCATGCCAATAGACTCTTGATAGTCGGTCAGTGAATATTCCACTACTGTTTTGCTCTTTCTTTTTACATTTCTGAGACTCAATAACAGCATCTTCTAACTTAAATGTTTTATGATTTTCTGGTTAGTAATTTAAGTAATTGGCCCAAGTTAATCTTAAAAACTTTGCAGTCAAGTCCACCAACCGTTACTACGCCGTTTAAAAATTCAAAATCTTTACTATCTCTTTTTACATCACTTTCTATCCTTTTAATCTCATTCTTCATTAGCTCAATAGTTATTTGTTTTTGTTCAATTGTTGCATGTGCCAACATTAGTTGACTCTTTAAATGGCAAATATTAGATTTAAGCTGCATATAAGCTATGTTATGATAATCATCATATTCGTCAATTTCTTTATTATCAGTAAGATTTAAATATAACATTAGACAATCCGCTATATTTTTCAAAACTACTTGTTTATTATCTGGTATGATTTCAAATAGTAATTTATTCACTTCCTCATATAAGTTTGCATGAGTATCCATTCCAATATCCGCTAAAAATTGTACGAAATATTCAAGATATTGTTTGCAAGGTATCTTAAACTCTTTTGGAATTGAAAATTCAAAAAATAAAGAACTACCTTTATCGAATATTGTTTTCTCCACTTCATCATAATATTGACTTAATAGGCAAAATATCCGTTCCTCTTCTTCTCTTATTGTTTGTTCTACAGATTCAATTTGGATAGAGAAATCTAATGTATCTATTGCTCCATCATTTTCATTAGTAGAATAATCATCACCATAATATATAGTCATATTAATTTTATTATCAGAATCTATTATTAATTTTAACAAATCAATAAACTCTCGGAGTGTATACGACTTATCCCATTCTTCATAATCCACCCTTCCTGTAAAGAGAATGGTTGAATCGGAGATTGATATTGGAGTTCCTTCGATATAAGTTTTTGTATCTTTTAACTTTAACAACTTATTAATATCTTTACCACCTGCGTCTATCAGTATTTCCTTTTTAAAGTTATTACTACCTATTAATTCAGAAACAGATAAGTCTCTAATTCTCTCAGAAAAAACCTCATCTGAAATCTGATAACTTTCTTTATCATTATCTCTTTCATAGTATGATTTGTCGATCGTCTCGTTGTCAAATACTACATTTCCTCCAATGCCATTTTGGTACATTATATATCCAATCATTTTCTCACCTCATTAATTCACCAAAATCCAATCCGCTCTCTAAAATCTATCACTAAATTCAATTATTTCACAAAAGTAATTCATCTTTAAAAAGTACGCCCAATATATTTTTTCCTATCCCTCAATTTCTTCCAACCTCCGGACAATTTCTTCTGGTCCCGGCAATAGCTTTTTCATTTCCTCCGGTAATTCATTACTGATTTTGTAAGTCGCCACTCCCATAAGGTGCTGTTGCACTCTTTAATGCATATTCTACAACTGTCCTATTTTTACTACGGCATATAATGATGCCAATAGATAAGTTTTCCTCCGGTAGTTTTTCCTGTTCATCCAACGCTGTTAAATAGAACTGCAGTTGTCCTACATCAGCAGGATCAAACTTACCTATTTTCAATTCAATCGCAACCATACTTCTGAGTTTCCGATGGTACAGCAACAAGTATATAAAAAACTCATCGCCATTTACTACGATTTTGTATTGATTCCCTAAAAAAGCAAACACTCCACCCATCTTTGATAAAAACTTTTGACTGTGATAAATAAGTGCCCGCTCCAATTCACGCTCACTATGTTCTGGCGCCAGTTCCATAAAATCAAACATATACTCATCCTTAACAGCCAACTCTGCTTGTCGTTTATACTCTACTGGAAGCTGCGTGTCGAAATTAGCCTGATTTAAAAGAAATTTCTCAAATGTCTTTATTGAAATATTATGTATTAAAACATCTTTCGACCAGCCATACTTACGAGTCATTTTCAAATAAAATTCTTTTTCCTGACTATCCTTGCATTTTTCTAAAATCAAATATATTTTTGTCCAATTTATTTCTGCCACTACTGGTGGCACATCTACATTTTCTTCAAATGTGACAAAGAAATTCCTCATACGCCATAAGTTTCTTGCCGAGAAACCAGTTCTTCCTGAAAATGCTTCCCGCAATTCTAAAGCCAAATCTTCAACTATAGATTTCCCCCAACCATATCGTTTTGTCTCTCACAAATTTCTTTACCAATATCCTAATATAACTGAATCAGATTTTTATTTACTAACTTCAACGATTCATATTGTGCATTCTGAATTTTTTGAATAATACTGTTTACAAAATTTTTATATTCCAACGTATGGATTATGTCATTCATAACGTCCCTTTCTAATTCTGCCACCAACAGTGGCAGAATTTAAACTATCTATTCATCCCACATTTCTCGATAATACAAAATATAGTCGTGTACTAATCCTGGATGTTTTAAATATAGCCCTCTGCATACCCGTTTAAACAGAAATAACATTTCGTCAAATTGACAAAAATCCAACATTCCGTCCAAAATACATGCTATTTTCTGCTCATCTGTAATCTTTTCATCTAAAATATCATTTACTATATTTGTATATTGCAAAACTGCCACATTAGACAGAGTCTCTAATTGCTCTGCCATCTTCATAATTTCTTTATCCATTCATCCAATGATTCCTTTAGCTATTTTTAATCTATTATTACAGATTTATCTTTGTTCATACGGTTCATTATACTTCACTGCTTGTAACAAGTTCAAATTTTCATTAAGTTATATTTACTACATTTATGAGAACGCGTCTATAATAGGAACCGCCTTAAGTCTAAAATAAATGCTTAATAGCAGTTCTACCGAATTGTATCTACTTTTGCCTGATTGTTTACCTATTGCCAAATAGTATAAAGTTATGCCAGATTGTATATATTATCTTGCGTTACCTTCATTCTTGAACTACCCGGCGTTATCCCCGTCCCCTATCTGCGGAAACTTATCCATCTCACCTTCTATAAAAACACAACTCCATTTTCTTCAAATAATCCCGCAAACCCGCATAGAATCAAACTTTCCGGGTGAGAAGCATGACGGTTTCCACATGGGTTGTATGAGCAAACATGTCCACCGCCTGCACCTTCTTCACCTCATACCCTCGTTCTCCCAGATACTTCACATCCCGTGCCAGTGTTGCCGAGTCGCAGCTGACATAGACAATTCTATCCGGCTTCATCTCCACCATTGTATTAAGGACACTCTCCTCGCAGCCTTTCCGCGGGGGATCAACGACAATGACATCTGCATGAATCTGTTCTTTTTCATATTTCTCCGGCAGAACTTCCTCTGCCTTTCCTACATAGAAGCTGGCATTTTTGATACCGTTTATTTCTGCATTTCTCCGGGCATCCTCAATGGCCTGAGGTACTATTTCCACGCCGTAGACCTGCTTGGCTTTCTGAGCCAGGAAAAGTGAGATTGTTCCGATTCCGCAGTACAGATCCCAGACAGTCTCCTCTCCTTTCAGGTCCGCAAATTCCAGCGCAAGCCCATACAATACTTCTGTCTGCGCGGGATTTACCTGATAGAAAGAAAGCGGGGAAATTTGATATTTTACATCTCCGATATAATCTGTAATATACCCCTGACCCCAGAGGACTTTTACCTCTTTTCCCATAATAACATTTGTATTTTCTTTATTCATGCTGATCGTAATGCTCGTCATTCCCGGGATTTGACGTAAGTTATCCACCATCTCCTGAGATTTTGGAATTTTATCCCCATTTATCACGAGACAAACCATGATTTCCCCCGTTTTCCTTCCATAACGGATAAGGACATGCCGTACAAGTCCCTGAGTTGTCTCTTCATTATAAGCAGAAATGTGATACTTGTTCATGAAAGCAATGATCATCTTCAGTATTTTTTCATTTACTTCAGCGCCAATCACGCAGTCCATATTAGGTACAATCTGGTGCGTCCTTCCGGCATAGAATCCAGTGATTATATTACCTTCTTTGTCCGTACCAATCGGAAACTGTGCTTTGTTCCTGTAGTGATAAGGACTCTCCATCCCTTTGATCGGTTCCATCGAAAGGTCTTTCAGCCCTCCAATCCGTTCCAGATTCCCCCTCACTTTTGCCTGTTTAAATTCCAGCTGTTTTTCATATGAAAGCTGCTGAATCTGACACCCGCCGCACTGTCTTGCCACCTTGCAGACAGGCTCTGCCCGGTACGGAGACGGTGTAAGGATCTGCATCAGTCTTGCATAGCCATAATTTTTCTTAGCCTTCGTTACCTTCACTTCCACAGTATCTCCGATGACCGCATCTTTCACAAATAATGTGTAACCATCCGCTTTCCCGATACCTTCGCCATTCGTACCGATATCTTCTATTTTCACCGTTACCAGCTCGTTTTTTTTCATCGACCAAATCTCCCAATCATTATTCTCTTTTACATATAAAAAGGACGGAAGCATTCTGGCACGGTGCTTCCTGCACCGTACTGGGCCTCCATCCCATTTTTCCTTCTTAATATTAATCCTGAAGGCTTGATTTTCTTAAATTCGATTCAAACAGCCTGTTGTATCCAAGCCAGTCAGAACTGTCTTTCTCTTTAAATATCTCTGTCAATGTCTGCATCTTGGCATCTGTAGAATCTGCAAAATTAAGTGCCAGTGCCTCAGCAAGTGCCGGTTTCTTCGGCGATCCATATTCCAGTTCTCCGTGATGTGCCAGAATACAGTGCTTCAGCTCACTTCCAAGCTTCTCCGGGAATCCTGGAATAGTACGGATTCCATCATTTACCATCTCAACGCCAATTACGATATGGCCAAGCAACTGTCCGTCATCTGTGTAATCATTTTCCGGAAATGAAGAAAGCTCTTTTGTCTTGCCAATATCATGAAAGAGTGCAGCCGCATATAACAGATCGCGGTTTAATATGCTGTAAGTTCCCACATAATATTCGCAGAGTTTTACGACACTGAGTGTATGTTCAAGGAGTCCCCCTGAAAATCCATGATGTACGCTTTTTGCTGCTGAATGAGCTTTAAATCTGCTGATAAACTGCTCATCATTTACAAAATAAAATTCCAGTAACTGATGCAGATAAGTGTTCTGCACTTTATTTACATAACTTAAAAGTTCCTCATACATGCAGTCTACACTTTTTTCACTTGTAGGCATATAATCCGCAGGGATGTACTCACCTTCCTGGGCTTTTCTGATCTGCTTGATATTAATCTGAAGATTGTTATTGTAATTAATCACATCTCCATATACTTCGATAAAATCCATTTCATCATAATCTGCGATTCCGTTTGAATTGGGATCCCAGACTTTTCCGTCGAGAGTTCCTGTTTTATCCTGCAGAAGAAGGTTATCATATGGTTTCCCGTTCCTTGTCTCTGCAGACCTTTTATTTTTACATAAATATATGTTTCTGATTGTTTCCCCTTCACACAGGGTATTAATATATCTCATTCTTTTCCTCTTTCTATTCTTTACTTCCAATTGTCACAGTAAACTCGACATCTACGTAGCCGTTAGCTCCCCGCCTTTGTCCCTGTATTTTCACGCTGTCTCCGGTCTTCTGACTCATCATAATATTATAAAATCCATCCAGACCAGATACCGTCGTTTTATTAAATTTCAAAATCACATCGCCGCTCTGAATTCCCGCTGCCATCGCCGGCGAATCCACCTCGACTTCTTTGACATATACTCCTCTTGGGATTCCCTGCTGTGCAGATATTTCTTCGGTCACATCAGTCCCTCTGATTCCAATATATGGTACACTCACCCCGTTCGAGAGCAATTCGAGTTCTTCCTTTACGTTTGAAATTGCCAGCGCAGTCGTGAAGTTCTTTCCCGGCTCGCTTAGGACATCCTGATCAATAATTCCAACGATTTCCCCGTCAATATTGATAAGAACTCCGGTTCCTTTCGCTGTCCCAGGGATGTCAGTGGAAATCAGGTCGAATTTTCCATCCGCCAGTACGGTTTCATTTTTTATAGAGCTTACAATTCCATAACCAACACCGCCATTATAGCCAAATGGTCTTCCAAGTGCAATCACGGTATCTCCACGGTTTATCACATTGGAATTTCCAAGCGTCCCTACTTTAATCTGATTCCATGTACTGTCACCGATTTCGGAATTTGCGACGCCAACCACTGCAATTCCAAGATTGTCATCCTGCCTCTTAACAGATGCCTGACAGGTACTTCCATCCGCAAATACAACCGCCAGTGAATCTGAATTCTGCACAATACTGCTTTTACATACAATCAGGAGCTGCTGTCCATTATTATATACAATTGCGCCGGATACGCTGTTGACGCTGTCAAAACTTTTGTTCGTCCACTCATCATCAGCCCGGATGCCTGTCACTTCCACAACACTTTTGTCTGCTTCTTTTACAACTGCATAAAGCGCACGGTTCATCTCTTCATAACTGTCCACTGTAAGTGTCGGAGCTGCCTGAGGTTCTTCTTTTTGTTCCTCTTCTTTGGATGCGTCATCTTCCTCATCTTTGGGAATTGTCACTTCTGTCTCTTTTTTCTGGAATTTTGTCTCAGCCCACGGTTTCAGCGCATAAAAACTAAGACTGGCGGCAAGTCCAAATACAAGACCAAGTCCTGCTACCTGGGCAATTTTTCTGACCAGCTTTTTCTTATCAACAGGTTCTTTTTTTATCCGTTCCTGCAAGAAAGAAAACTCTTCCGGAGATTCTGGCTCATGCTGTCCTGCCTGTTCTTCAGAAGAATGCTCCCTTGGATCTTTTGGTTCATTCCCTTTTTCCATAGACATCGGCTCTCCTTTACGCTCCTTTTTTTAGTATACCATAGGACATAAAAAAGGGTCAATTCAAATCACTACTTTATTGGGGCGTTTTTCTGCATTCCTGCATCGATTCCATGACATTCAGCCATGCCACGTCGATTCCGCTTCGCTCCATCTCCGTGCGGCTAAGCGCCGTATGCAGATGCAACACAGCAAAACTCTGCAAGCAAGCTTGCGGCGTTTTTCTGCATTGCATCTATTCCATGACATTCAGCCATGCCACGTCGATTCCGCTTCGCTTCATCTCCGTGCGGCTAAGCGCCGTATGCAGATGCAAAAATACAAAACTCTGCAAGCGAGCTTGCGACGTTTTGCATTCCTGCATCTATTCCATGCATTCAGCCATGCCACGTCGATTCCGCTTCGCTTCATCTCCGTGCGGCTAAACGCCGTATGCAGATGCAAAAATCCAAAACTCTGCAAGCAAGCTTGCGACGTTTTGCATTCCTGCATCTGCGCATGGCTGAATAGGAAATCATATTTTTCTTTTCTTTGAACCTTAAATGGGTTAGAATAGATCTAGGTGATTAATATGAAACAAAAAACATTAAATAAATTAGAATATAATAAAATTATTGAACTGCTGACAGAGCAGGCTTCCTCGCAGGGAGGAAAGCAGTTTTGCAGGCGGCTTGTGCCTATGAAGGATCTAAATGCAATCCAAACAGCCCAGGAACAGACGAAGGCTGCATTTGACAGGATCGTGAAAAAAGGACGTCCGTCTTTCGGAAACTGTACCCCGATTAACGACTCGCTGAAAAGACTGGAAATCGGTGCGGCTCTTGGCTGTAATGAATTGCTCCGGATCTGTAAATTGCTGGAGAATTCTGCCCGTGTGAAACAATACGGACGCCACGAGACTGCGGAAGAACTTTCGGACTGTCTCGATATTTATTTTGAACAACTTGAACCGCTGAATCCTCTTGCGACAGAAATCCGCCGGTGTATTATTGATGAGGACGAGATCAGCGACGATGCCAGCCCGAATCTGAAGCATATCCGACGTTCCATCGGATCAATCAATGACAAAGTCCACACAACGCTCAATTCACTTGTGAATGGATCACTGCGTACTTATCTGCAGGATCCGATTATCACAATGAGGGGCGACCGGTACTGTCTCCCAGTCAAAGCGGAGTACAGAAATCAAGTCCAGGGGATGATCCACGATCAGTCTTCGACAGGATCTACACTTTTCATTGAACCTATGGCGGTCGTAAAACTGAATAATGATTTAAAAGAACTGTATGGCAAAGAACAGGAAGAAATACAGATTATTCTTGCGCGTCTCAGCGATGATGCCGCAGAATATACAGAGGCAATCCGCACAGATTATCAGATACTGACGGATCTTGATTTTATCTTTGCAAAAGGCGCACTTGCGCTTAGTATGAATGCAAGCAAACCGCTGTTTAATCAGGATGGTTACATTCACATCCGTGAAGGCCGTCATCCTCTTCTTGACCGGAGAAAAGTTGTCCCTATTACAGTGACCCTTGGGAAAGATTTTGATCTGCTGATCATTACCGGCCCTAATACCGGCGGAAAGACAGTTTCCCTGAAAACAGTGGGACTCTTCACGCTGATGGGACAGTCCGGGCTTCATATTCCGGCACTGGACCGTTCTGAACTTGCCCTGTTTTCTGAAGTTTACGCAGATATCGGAGATGAACAGAGTATCGAGCAAAGTCTCAGTACTTTTTCATCCCATATGACCAATATTGTCTCTTTCTTAAATGAAGTTGATGAACATTCACTCGTGCTGTTCGATGAACTTGGTGCCGGCACCGATCCAACCGAAGGTGCTGCCCTGGCTGCTTCGATTCTTTCTTATCTCCACCAGAGAGGAATCCGCACAATGGCAACAACACATTACAGTGAACTGAAAGTATTTGCCCTGTCCACTCCGGGTGTGGAAAATGCATGCTGTGAATTCAATGTAGAGACACTCCAGCCAACCTACCATCTTCTGATCGGTATTCCCGGCAAAAGTAATGCATTTGCCATTTCAAAAAAACTGGGACTGCCGGATTATATTATTGATGATGCGAAAGAAAGGCTTTCCGAGCAGGATGAATCTTTTGAAGATCTTCTGACGGATCTTGAAAACAGCCGCCGCACAATTGAAAAGGAACATGACGAAATCGCGGCGTACAAACGTGAAATTCAGAAACTGAAATCCGAGCTGGAAACAAAACAGTCAAAACTTACCGAACAAAAAGAACGGATTCTTCAGGAGGCCAATGAAAAAGCCAGCGTCATTCTGCGCGAGGCCAAAGAAGTGGCCGACGAAACAATGAAGAATTTCCGTAAATTTGGCAAAGAGAACATCTCCGCCGCTGATATGGAACGTGAACGCGAAAAGCTTCGGAAAAAGATGGCGAAAACTCAGTCTGGTATGAAACTTGAAGCGAAAGCAGTCCCGAAAAAGCAGTACAAACCAGAAGACTTTAAACTTGGGGAGTCTGTCAGAGTACTGAGCCTTAATCTGACGGGTACCGTTAGTTCTAAGCCTGATAACAGGGGGAACCTGTTCGTACAGATGGGAATTCTGCGTTCTCAGGTTAATATCAAGGACCTGGAACTGATTGATGAACCAGTCATCACATCCAGACATGTTCAGAGAACATCTTCCGGCAAAATGAAAATGAACAAATCTCTCTCCGTCAGCCCCGAAATTAATCTGCTTGGCAAAACCGTAGACGAGGCGATCGCGGAGCTTGACAAATATCTGGATGACGCCTATATTGCCCATGTAAGTCCTGTCCGCATCGTTCACGGAAAAGGCACAGGGGCTTTGAGAAACGGCATCCACAATTATCTGAAACGCCAGAAACATGTCAAATCATACCGTCTCGGTGCCTTTGGGGAAGGTGATGCCGGTGTGACAATTGTTGAATTTAAGTAACATTTACAGAAAAGAAGGAGGTTATTATGGTCACAAAACAAAAAGTTTTAATTGTTGATGATGATGAAAATATTGCAGAACTGATTTCATTATACCTCACAAAAGAATGCTTTGATACTATGATGGTAAATGACGGCGAGCAGGCACTTGTCGCATTCGATTCTTATCATCCGAATATTATACTCCTCGACCTGATGCTGCCCGGTATGGACGGCTATCAGGTCTGCCGGGAGATCCGTGCCAGATCCAACACTCCGATTATCATGCTGTCTGCCAAGGGTGAAGTCTTTGACAAAGTACTTGGTCTTGAACTTGGCGCAGATGATTACATGATCAAACCCTTTGATTCAAAAGAGCTTGTTGCCCGTGTAAAGGCTGTTCTCCGCCGTTATCAGGTGGGAAAATCTGAAGAGCCTGCACAGGATAAAGGAAAGTGTGTGGAATATCCTGGAATCACAATTAACCTGACAAATTATTCCGTTGTGGTAGATGGGAAAAATGTTGAGATGCCTCCCAAGGAACTGGAGCTGCTTTATTTTCTCGCCGCCTCTCCGAACCAGGTATTTACAAGAGAACAGCTTCTGGACCAGATCTGGGGATATGAATATATCGGAGATACCCGCACAGTCGATGTACATATTAAAAGGCTGCGCGAAAAAATCAAAGACCACGATACATGGTGCCTTGGCACAGTCTGGGGAATCGGATACAAATTCGAGGTGAAGTAGCATGCACAGTACCCTGTATCTCAAGTTTATTATTATCTATGTTATACTGGGATTTTTAAGCCTCTTTACAGTGGCAACGCTTTCCTCCACACTGGTGGGAAGCAGGATTGAACATCAGACTTCATCCACACTGTACAAAGAGGCTAATTTGGTTGCCACAGAATATCTGCCGTCGTATTTTGATGGTACACTCTCAGAATCGGAAGTCCATATCCAGCTGGACGGCATGAAAACCTTCCTGGATGCTTCCCTCTGGTTCGTCGATCACGAGGGAACAATGCTCGTCTACTCCAAACTGAATGACTCCAATACCGCTCCGGCATCCATTGATCATTTTGATCCGGCAGAAAGCGGCAGTGATCTCTATCAGACCGGTAATTACCACGGGCTTTTTTCAGAAGATGTACTGACTGTCATAGCCCCTGTGACACAGGGTTTCACAACACGTGGATATCTGCTGATTCATAAACCGCTGTCATCCATCGAAGAATCCAGAGACTATCTGATCCTGACAGTCTATATTACTACTGTTGTAATTTATATCCTTTCCTTCTCTGTCTTGCTTGCCTTTCAGTTCTTTGTATACCGCCCGCTGCGCTCAATCACAGAGGCGGCCAAACAGTATGCTTCCGGCAATCTCGACTATGTAATTCCAGTCAACACACAGGATGAAATCGGATATCTCTCAGCCTCACTGAACTACATGTCCTCCCAGCTTCGGGATATGGAAGATTACCAGAAGAAATTCGTCGCCAATGTCTCACACGACTTCCGCTCTCCGCTGACCTCTATCAAAGGCTATGTGGAAGCAATGGCTGACGGCACGATTCCTCCTGAAATGCAGGGCCGGTATCTGAATATCATTTTATTTGAGACAGAACGTCTGACCGATCTCACAAAAGACCTTCTCACGCTCAATGAATTTGATACACAGAATCTGTTGCTCGACAAAACCGCCTTCGATCTTCATGAGATGATCAAAACAACCGCTGAAACATTTGAAGGCAAATGTACGAACAAACGTATTTCCATTGAACTGATCCTCGCCTCCCGCACAATGATGGTATATGCTGATAAGCGGAAAATCCAGCAGGTATTTTACAATCTTCTGGATAACGCGATCAAGTTCAGCCATGATGATTCCTCCATTACAATAGAAACAACGGAGCGGGGCGGAAAAGTTTATACCTCAGTAAAAGACTACGGAATCGGTATTCCGAAAGAAAGTATCAATAAAGTATGGGAACGATTCTATAAATCCGACCTTTCCAGAGGAAAAGATAAGAAAGGTACCGGACTTGGACTTGCCATTGTAAAAGAAGCAATTCAGGCTCACGGTGAAAATATCAATGTCGTCAGCACCGAAGGTGTAGGCACAGAGTTTATCTTCTCGCTGAGCAAAGCCTGATTTTTATGCATCAAAAATGCCGGAGCCTCACATTTTGTGAAGTTCCGGCATTTTTAAACTGTCTGACCATATGAAATGATTTCCGAACAGTTTCTAGTAAAGCATCTGTTTGATCGCCTTATTGTCCATATTATCTTTCGTTACCCATGTATAACCAGTATCAACATTTGCTTCATTTCCAAGTCCAAGTACAGATCTTGCAGCTGCGATCACAGTCGCATATCCCATTCCATAAGGATTCTGTATGATCAACCCTTCGATATTGCCATTTTCCAGTGCTTCCAGCTGTTTTTCTCCTCCGTCAAATGCGACAATCGGAAGATCATCTTTTTCAAGTTCTTCGCATACACTCACTGCCAGCTGTGATGAATCTACATTCGTTGCATAAATTCCTGAAATATCAGGATTTTTCTCCAGAATATATTTGATTACATCTTCCTGTGTAATACTTTCCGGTTCCACTGCCTGCTCTTCCGTACTCTTTTCCTGTGCGATCTGTTTCGCCATTGTCTCCAGCTCATCCATATGATAAACCTGTGCGATTTTAATCCCCGGATGATTATTCTTAATTTCCTCGGTGAATGCTGATTCCCGGACTTTTCCGGTCGTAGATTTTGCGTCATGTACAATGACTGCAACCTCTCCTTTTTCTTCAAGCATGTCGCTCAGCTTCACAGCTGCAGTCTGAGCTGCTGCTGTATTATCTGTGGAACATTTGGAAGATATATCCTGATAATCACTGCCAGAATCAAATGTAACGATCGGTATATCATTCTCCCCTGCCAGGTCAAACTGCACGGTACATGCAGTCGCATCGATCGGCGCAATTCCAAGCGCTTCCGGATAACGAGCCAGCTCTTCATCCAGAATGTTAATCTGCTCATCCACACTGTCCGTCTCACTTGGACCACTGTAATTTACTTTAATCTTATCTTCACCTTTATAACCAAGCATCTCATTGATATCATCTGCCGCCTGCAAAACTCCCGCTTTTACTTCTTTCCAATAGCTTGTTCCATCACCTTTCCCAATCACGGAAAGATAGGTCCCCTTCTCCAGGTTCAGCCCTTCTACATTACTATATGCCTGAGGACGGATAACATCCAATTTGCTCTGATATTCATTTACTTCTTTTTCTGCAGTCTTAACCGGTGTTTTCTTCTGCTGGTCTGTATCATTTTTACTTGAACATGATGCTGCTGAAGTCCCTATGACTGCTGCACAAAGAATGCAAGCCATTGCTCTCCACTTATTTTTCATCTTTTTTGTCTCCCTGCATTATAAGTTGATTACACCATAACATGAACACTATACACCAATTTCACCCAAAAGTGGTGAACTATTTCTTAAATTTTTCGTAAAATTCGAATCCTGATAAGCCATGCACGAGAAAATCTAAGCAAATCGACGCAAGCTTGCTTGCAGAGACTTGCTTAGATTTTTTCGTATACGGCGGTCAACCGTACTGAGATGCAGCGCAGCGGAATCGAAGTGCATGGCTTTTTAATGATCTTTATTTACCACCTGCCATTATTCACTTGACTGAATTAATTCTTTCCCATTATAATAATTGCGTATCTTGAATCCCAATGTAAGTTTTAGCTTATTATTGGTAACAATAAACAATAGCTTATTAATTTCTTTTTTGATAAGCCAGCATCCCTCAGCCGAGGGTACCACAGGAGGAAATACAATGGAAAAAAAATGGCACTCAAACTGGGACGGCTTTACGCCGGGGCGGTGGAACCGTACCTCAGTCAACGTCCGTGACTTTATACAGCTGAACTACACTCCTTATGAAGGAGATGATTCATTTCTGGCTGCTCCGACAAAAGCTACTGAGCAGTTGTGGAATCAGGTAATGGATCTTTCCAGACAGGAACGTGAGGCAGGCGGTGTTCTTGATATGGACACTAAGATCGTCTCAACAATTACCTCTCATGGTCCTGGTTATTTAGATAAAGATCTGGAACAGATCGTAGGCTTCCAGACAGATAAGCCTTTCAAACGTTCCCTTCAGCCGTTTGGCGGAATCAGGATGGCTGTAAAGGCCTGCGAAGATAATGGCTACACAGTAGACCCGGATGTGGTAAAAATCTTTACTGACTACCGCAAGACACATAATCAGGGCGTATTCGACGCTTACACACCAGAAATGCGTATGGCCAGAAAATCCGCAATCATTACAGGTCTTCCGGATGCATACGGCCGCGGACGTATCATCGGTGACTACCGCCGTGTAGCTCTGTATGGAACCGAGCTTCTGATTAAAGATAAGAAACAACAGCTTGCAACATCTCTCGTACGTATGACAGGTGAAAATATCCGCCTTCGCGAAGAACTGTCTGAACAGATCCGTGCACTTTCTGAACTTCAGAAACTTGGTGAAATCTATGGTTTCGATATCTCACAGCCGGCTTCCAACGCTAAAGAGGCAATCCAGTGGCTGTATTTTGGATACCTTGCCGCTGTAAAAGAACAGAACGGTGCGGCAATGAGTCTTGGACGTACTTCTACCTTCCTTGATATCTTTATCCAGCGTGATCTTGACCGCGGCCTGATTACAGAAGAACAGGCACAGGAATATATTGATCATTTTATTATGAAACTCCGTCTCGTGAAATTTGCACGTACACCTGAATACAATGAATTATTCTCCGGTGACCCTACATGGGTAACAGAATCTATCGGAGGGGTCGGCATCGATGGACGGCCGCTTGTAACGAAAAGTTCGTTCCGGTATCTGCACACGCTGGACAACCTTGGGACTTCTCCGGAGCCAAACCTGACAGTTTTATGGTCTACAAGACTTCCAAGGAACTTTAAAGAATATTGTGCGAAAATGTCAATCAAATCTTCTTCCATCCAGTATGAGAACGATGATCTGATGCGTGAGACACACGGAGACGACTATGCAATCGCATGCTGTGTATCTTCCATGCGTGTCGGCAAAGAAATGCAGTTCTTTGGAGCACGTGCAAACCTTGCCAAGTGTCTGCTTTATGCGATCAACGGCGGTATCGACGAAAAACTTAAAGTCCAGGTCGGACCGAAATACCGTCCGGTGGAAGGTGAATATCTTGAATATGATGATGTCATTGAAAAATTCGATGATATGATGGAATGGCTTGCCGGCCTTTATGTCAACACTTTGAACATTATCCATTATATGCATGATAAATACAGTTATGAGAAACTTCAGATGGCACTGCATGACCGTGAAGTAAAGCGTTATTTTGCCACAGGAATTGCCGGCCTCTCAGTAGTTGCCGACTCGCTGAGTGCAATCAGATATGCGAAAGTAAAGGTCATCCGTGATGAAAGCGGACTTGCGGTAGACTATCAGGTGGAAGGTGACTACCCGAAATACGGCAACAACGATGACCGTGTTGACGAAATCGCAGTCAATGTAGTACGTGCATTTATGGACAAAGTCCGTAAACACCACACCTACCGCCACAGTATACCAACAACATCCATATTGACGATTACATCGAATGTAGTGTATGGTAAAAAGACAGGGAACACTCCGGATGGAAGACGTATGGGTGAACCGCTTGCTCCTGGAGCCAATCCAATGCACAGACGTGATACTCACGGTGCTCTTGCTTCACTTGCTTCAGTTGCAAAGCTCCCGTTCCGTCACGCACAGGATGGTATTTCCAACACCTTCTCCATCATACCGGACGCCCTTGGAAAAGACACTCAGATCTTCCTTGGCGATCTCGATGTAGGGGATCTGGACAGCTGCCGCGATATGGCATGCAACATTCCAAATCTTCACGAAGGTCTGGACAGCGAAGAGTAAACAAAGACAGTTCATCTCATTCTCAAACAGGAGGTATATAAAATGGCAGTAAATCAACAGCAGATTGATAACTTGGTTTCTATGCTTGACGGATATGTAGAACAGGGCGGGCATCACCTGAATGTCAACGTTTTTACAAAGGAAACGTTGCTGGATGCACAGAAACACCCTGAGAATTATCCTCAGCTTACTGTACGTGTATCCGGATACGCCGTGAATTTCATTAAGCTGACAAAAGAACAGCAGGATGATGTAATTGCACGTACATTCCACGAAACCCTATAAACCACACAGCAGGCTTTATCTGCTGTCTGTTGGAGGAGGCCGCACTTTTGGGCCTCCTTCCTTTTTACAGACTGAAAGAAGGAAACTTTATGAGAAAAGGACATATCCATTCTATAGAAAGCTGCGGCACCGTTGATGGCCCCGGCATACGTTATGTGATTTTTTTCCAGGGCTGCCCCATGCGCTGTCAATATTGCCACAATCCCGATACATGGGATCCTGCAGGCGGTACTCTAATGACGGTCAAGGAAGTTCTCGATGGATTTTACACGAACCTTCCTTTTTACAGAAGCGGAGGCGTCACCGTCACAGGCGGGGAACCACTGGTGCAGATTGACTTTTTGACAGAACTTTTTGAGAATCTGAAATCCAACCATATTCACACCTGCATCGATACTTCCGGAATTACATTTCATCCTGACAGCCAGGACTCCATGGAGCGTCTTGATCATCTTTTATCATTAACCGATCTTGTAATGCTCGATATAAAGCATATCAACGACGCCCGCCATCAGACACTCACCGGTCACAGCAATCAGCGGATCCTGGATTTCGCACACTACCTGGACAGGAAAAATATTCCCGTCTGGATCCGGCACGTTCTCGTCCCTGGAATCACTTTTTATCGGGAATATCTGGAAGAACTGGGCACTTTCATGGCCTCTCTGCACAATATCGAGGCCCTTGACGTACTGCCCTATCATTCTATGGGAACTGCAAAGTATGCTTCTCTCGGTATCAGTTATCCCCTTCACGGTACTCCTGAGCCGTCAAAAGCTGATGCCCAGGCTGCCAGAAACGTAATTCTTTCTGCATATCAGAAGGCCCGGACAAACCAGAATCAATAATTGTAATATTTACCTTGTACTAAATTCAGAGCATAAAAATGCTTGTATAATTGGCGTATTTGTATTAGAATAAAAGAAAACTTGATAGTTTAACTATCTCGAGAAAAGGAGGCTACATACCAATGGCACACGTAATTAGTGATGAATGTGTAAGCTGTGGAGCTTGCGAAGCAGAATGTCCAGTAGGAGCTATCGCACAGGGAGCTGACCACTACGAAATCGATGCTGACGCTTGTGTAGATTGTGGTGCTTGTGCATCACAGTGCCCAACAGGTGCTATCTCTCAGGCTTAATTAAAGCATGTAATACAAGTGCATCTGCACTTTAACCCCTCAGTCCGTTTACGGGCTGAGGGGTTTTACATTCTCCATTTCCTGTCTCCCGTCTCTGCGTTATCTTTTATTGTCGTTTCCTGATACGCTCTGTCATCTGCCGTATTTTTCCCCCTGATCCTGTCATCATTTGATGGATGAAAGTTATGATACACTTGTCCACTTTATGTTATCATAAAGATGTACTTAAAAGCCGTTGAACATTAACGTTCAACCACGTTTGCTTGTTGAACTTCATGTATGCAGGAGATTCCTGCTTCAATAAGTGTAACTTAACAACATAAGGGGGTAATAGTATGGGCGAGGTTCATTACATGATATCGGAAGCCGCCAAAAAGGTCAGCGTCGAACCCCATGTATTAAGATACTGGGAAGACGAACTGAATCTGCCGATCGGCCGCAATGATATGGGACATCGATTCTATACCGAAGAAAACATACAGTTATTCGACTGTATCAAAGAACTGAAAGAACAGGGACTGTCATTAAAGGAATTAAAAATACTGATCCCTGACATCCTCCGCACCAAAGAAAAGTTAAAACACCAGAAAAAGTCCGCAGCAGATGTGAAGGCAGCAAATACCAATGTTGTGCATGAGGCAAAAACCAAGACCAAGCCTGCCGAAGTAAACTCTGCGGTACCGGAAAAAGTTTCTTTCACTTCACCTGTAGTGAGAGCTTCAGATGATGGACAAGCTTCGGCTGCTTCCACTTCGGATACCTCTTCTTTAGCGCTCTCATCCGGCGAAAAAACCCGCCTTCTGAAAGGCCTTCTTTCCGAGGTCGTTGTAGATGCGCTGCTTGCCAACAACAAAATACTTGAAGAGGCTGTATGCAGCAGTGTCAACGAAAATGTAGTCAAGAATATGGACTATCTGCTTCAGGCAAAAGAACGGCAGGAAGAAGACCGCTACCGCAAACTGGACCACTTGATCCGCCAACAGCAGGCAAACCGTAAGGAATCTGCAAAAATGACTCCTGTGCGGAAGTTTAAGCGGCTCATTGGTGAGGCATAATGTTTCTCTCTGGAATGCCGTGAATCGGCCGGATTACCGAGTGTATTCCCGGTTCCTGACCGGCATTCCTGTGTAAACAATGTCTGTACATAACTCAAACTGCTTCATGCGTAAGAAAGAAGCCGCCGCAAAATCAGATGACTGTTCACCTGATTTTGCAGCGGCCTCTTCTTTTTATTTCTCGCTGTAATGATGTGCTTCTTCAAGCATCATATCCTTCACCTTCATCAGTCGGATCTGGGTACTTCTTTCATTCTCATCCAGCTTCATTGTAATATACTTGATATTCTGCTGAGCCTCCGGAATTATGACATGTTCCAGGGCGTTTACCCTTCTTCTTGTCTTCTCGATTTCCGCAGACATCAGCTGACATGCCTTCTCTTTCTCTGCAAGTTCCAGCATTTCCGGCAGAACATCTGCCAGAGACTTCACAGCTCCATCCAGGTCACTGGATGTAAATGCGAATCCATAAGAATAGATATCGTTCGCATCTGCTGTTCTTGTCTGGTACTCAAATGCCGGTATATCGACACTCATGACATTCCTTTTGTCTGCCTTTAAAAATACTTCCTGCTTCGGCGCCATCAGAGCTGTATTTAAGATCTCTTCAGACATCCCGGCTTTCGCTATAACGAAGTTCAGGTTTGCGGCTCCGATTCCGGCTTCTACCTTCTTACGCAGGGCCATATTTTCTCTTACCAAGTCCAGGAACTGGCGCATTAACTCATCGCGCTTATCCTTCAGAAGCTTATGCCCGCGGATTGCGGTCTTCAGTTTATTCTTCTGCTTCGTCAGCTCCATACGGGTTGGATTTACCTGAGTTGTTGCCAAATTCCATCACCTTCTTTCCGATTGCTGCGCCTAAAACTTCCCATAGTACTGATCCAGGAACTTATCATCAATACGTTTCAGTTCGGCTCTTGGAAGGATAGATAACAGTTTCCAGCCAATATTCAGCGTCTCCTCAATATCCCTGTTCGCATCATATCCCTGAGATACATACTCTTCCTCAAATGCATCCGCAAATTTGGCATAAATCAAGTCTGTATCAGAAAGTGCTGCTTCTCCAAGAATAACCATCAGCTCTTTTGCGTCCTTACCACGCGCATACGCAGCAAATAACTGATTCATCGTATTGGCATGGTCAGCTCTTGTCTTGCCGTCACCGATACCTTTATCCTTCAGACGTGACAGTGAAGGAAGAACATCGATCGGAGGAGTCACACCCTTACGGTACAGCTCACGGCTCAGGATAATCTGACCCTCTGTGATATACCCTGTAAGGTCAGGGATCGGGTGGGTCTTATCATCTTCAGGCATGGAAAGGATCGGAATCATTGTGATACTTCCGTCTTTTCCAATCTGGCGTCCTGCTCTCTCATACAGAGATGCAAGGTCAGTATACATATATCCAGGATAACCACGGCGTCCCGGAACCTCTTTACGTGCCGCTGAAATCTCACGCAGGGCATCGGCATAGTTCGTGATATCTGTCATGATAACAAGGACATGCATCCCTTTTTCGAATGCCAGATACTCTGCTGCTGTCAGCGCCATACGAGGTGTCGCAATACGTTCAACCGCCGGGTCATTTGCCAGATTGACAAAGAGAACTGTACGGTCGATCGCACCTGTTTCTTTAAAACTTTCAATGAAGAAGTTGGATTCTTCGAATGTAATACCCATCGCAGCAAATACAACGGCGAACTGCTCGTCTTTTCCTCTAACCTTCGCCTGTCTTGCAATCTGTGCCGCCAGGTTCGCATGCGGAAGTCCTGACGCCGAGAAGATCGGCAGTTTCTGACCACGGACAAGTGTATTCAGACCATCAATCGCAGAGATACCAGTCTGGATAAACTCAGACGGGTACTGCCTTGCAGCCGGGTTCATCGGAAGACCGTTGATGTCACGGCGCTCTTCCGGAAGAATCTCCGGGCCGCCGTCGATCGGACGGCCGAGTCCGTCAAAAACACGTCCAAGCATATCACCGGATACGCCAAGCTCCATGCTCCGTCCAAGGAATCTTACTTTACTGTTTGACAGGTTGATACCTGTAGAGTTCTCAAAAAGCTGTACCAGTGCATCTGTACCGTTAATCTCCAGTACCTTACACCGGCGGGTTTCACCGCTTGCAAGCTCAATTTCACCCAGCTCATCATATTTAACATCTTCTACCTGGCGAACGAGCATCAAAGGACCCGCTACTTCTTGTATTGTTCTATATTCTTTTGGCATTTTACCGGTCCCCCTTTCCTAACACATTCGCGATTTCGACAGATAATTCTTCCATAATCTTTTCATACTGGCTCTTCAGATCTGCATCCAGCGTATATTTATAACGTCCAATCTGCTCACGTACTTCCATATGAAGCAGGTCATTGATCTGTCCGCCCTTTTTCAGTGCTTCCAGAGATGCTTCATAGAAAGCAGTTACAAGCAGCATCATATAATGCTGTTTTTCCAGTGAAGTGTAAGTATCGACTTCATGGAAAGAGTTCTGGTGAAGGAAGTCCTCACGGATAGATCTTGCAGCTTCCATCTTCAGACGGTCTGTCGGAGAAAGTGCATCCATACCAACCATCTTAACGATTTCTTCCAGTTCTGATTCATCCTGCAGAAGGCTCATCATCTTCTGGCGCAGTGCCATCCAGTCAGATGCCACCGTGTTATTGAACCATGCGCTCATATCATCCAGATACAGAGAATAACTGTTCAGCCAGTTGATTGCAGGGAAATGTCTCTTAGCCGCAAGTGACGCGTCCAGTCCCCAGAATACCTTGACAATACGAAGGGTTGCCTGAGATACCGGCTCTGAAATATCACCACCCGGAGGAGATACAGCTCCGATTACCGTAAGCGCACCTTCTCTTCCATTCTGTCCAAGAGAGATTACATGTCCTGCTCTCTCATAGAACTGAGCCAGACGGCTTCCAAGATATGCAGGGTAACCTTCCTCACCAGGCATCTCTTCGAGACGTCCTGACATCTCTCTTAAGGCCTCTGCCCAGCGGGATGTGGAATCTGCCATCAGTGCCACAGAGAATCCCATATCACGAAAATACTCCGCAATTGTAATACCTGTATAAATAGATGCCTCACGCGCTGCAACCGGCATATCGGATGTATTTGCAATCAGAACGGTACGTTCCATCAGAGAACGGCCCGTCTTCGGGTCTTTCAGCTCCGGGAACTCATTGAGTACGTCTGTCATCTCATTTCCACGCTCACCGCATCCGATGTAGACTACGATGTCCGCCTCTGCCCATTTCGCAAGCTGGTGCTGGATGACTGTTTTACCGCTTCCGAAAGGTCCAGGTACTGCCGCAACACCACCCTTTGCAATCGGGAACATTGTATCAACAACACGCTGTCCTGTTACAAGCGGCATTTCCGGCGGAAGTTTCTTCAGATACGGACGGCCTACACGAACCGGCCATTTCTGCATCAGTGTAAGATTCTCTTCCCCATCTGCTGTCTGAAGAACGGCAATCGTCTCTTCTACTGTAAATGATCCTGCTTTGATCTCTTTGATCGTTCCTTTCATTTTCGGAGGAACCATGATCTTCTGAAGTACAGCCTCAGTCTCCTGCACTGTACCGATAATATCTCCGCCTACCACTTCATCTCCGGCTTTTGCTGTAGGGACAAACTCCCACTTCTTATCGCGGTCCAGAGATGGTACCTCTACACCACGCTGAAGGCTGTTGCCGATTTTCGCACGGATTTTATCCAGCGGACGCTGAATTCCGTCATAGATACTTTCAATCAGACCAGGTCCCAGTTCTACGGAAAGAGGTACTTCCATAGATTCTACCGGCTCTCCCGGCCCAAGTCCTGATGTCTCCTCATATACCTGAACGGATGCTTCATCACCGTGCATCTCTATAATTTCACCAATCAATCGCTGATTACTTACGCGGACGACGTCAAACATATTGGCATCTCTCATTCCCTCAGCGATAACCAGCGGTCCTGCCACTTTCTTTATCGTTCCTTTACTCATTTGGACCAATCACCCACCTTTCTATTCATCGCCAAAGAGAATATCTGATCCAACAGCCTGCTCTACCGAATGTTTGACTCCGGCTACTCCGGCTCCTGTATTACCGGATACTCCCGGAATCTGGATGATTGCCGGCAGAACCTGTGACTGATATTTCTCAATTTCGCGTGTAATCACAGCTGCCAGTGCCTCGGTAATGTAGATTACCGCATAATCTCCGCCGGCAAGCTGTGATAATAGTTTTTCTGCTTCCTCCGGGTCTGTCACCGGAAATGTGTCAAGACCCAGGGCTGCAAAACCATAAATGCTTCCATAATCGCCCAAAACAGCAATCTTATACATACATTTCCCTTACCCTTTCCCGGATCTGATCATCTGACAGGTTGTTAGCCTTCGCAGTCAGAATGATCCGAACTGTTTTTATTTCATTCTCCCGTGCCAGAACATAGGCAACAAGAGGACCAATCGTAAATGGATTGTATAACTGAGGCCTGATCGTCTCGATCATCTGGTTGTCGCACCAGCGCTCGAAGGCAGAAGCCGACTCAGCAAGCGCCTCTGCACCTTTTGCGTAAGAAGTCTCCAGAAGATATTCCCGGATTGCATCCTGGCTGCTAAGAGCCGCCTGAATCAGTTTCTCTACGCTTAAGCTGTCACATGCAGCCATCGCCTTTTTCATAAAATCCCTTGATTTTGCGGTTTTCTGCGAACGCACCGCAATCTTGATATCCGCAACTGCAACCGTTGTCTCTGCATACTGGCGTATAATATCATCTTCCGCCCTTTTTCCGGCTGCGTAGATCGCTTCCAATGCCGCCTTATCCACCATGATATCGCATAACTGCCCGTCACGTGTATGAAGAAAGGTATCAAAAGCCTCTTTCGCAACTAATGCCATATCAGCCGGAAGTTTTGAATATTCCTTGGAACGGATGATGTCCATCATCTCATCTCCGCTGATCTGGCAGTCTCCATAAAAAATATGCGGATTCACTTCCTCAGTTGCCACTTCTTTTATCGCTGCTTTCAGGTTATGGAAAAGATTCGGGTAAGTTAATACATCCAAAACACTCATGTCATCGAGTAATTCACGCATTAACTCCCATGTCTTTTCTCTTTCAATTGTCAAGATTGACTCTGCATCCTGGGCAGTATCCGAGTTCCCCCATCCTTTTTCAGCAAGGATGGACAGGCACTGTTTCTCCGTCTTGCAGGCAAGCAGCTGGTCAATCGCCGCCTGTGACAGTAGTGATACTTCTTTTGCCCTGATTCGCGCAACCGCATAAGTGTACTGCTTATCATACATAGGTAAGAACCTCCTTTTCGCGGATATGCGCTGTTATGAAAATAATACTTTCTGAACTTTATCCTGAAGTTCATCTCTCTTTGAATTGAACAATGCCTCGAAAGAACAGTTTTCCTCAATCCCGCCGTAAGCGAGTATAAAACCGCCTTCCAGATGTCTCGGCTCACTCGAAAGTGTCAGACTTCCGCCTTTCTTTGATGCAATCTCATTCATCTCTGCTGCAAATCCTTCCGGCATTCTTGCCAGGTCTTTTGCTGAGAAAAAGATCACACCACTGTCGGCCAGTGCAAATTTTCCAATCATTTCCCTGATGGTATTGAAATACTGATCGTCTGACTTCGCACAGAATGTCTCATACGCTTTGTCAATCGTCTGTGAAATGATCGTCTGCTTTGCTTCAAGAACCGCTGTCCTCCGCTTCAGATCAGCAGATGACTTCATTCTCTCTCTGTAACCTGCAATCTGCGCATCAGACTGATGCAGAATCGTTTCACATTGAGCCTGGGCTTCTTCCGCAGCTTGCTGTTTAACTTCTTCTGCTTCACTGCGGGCTTTTTCCAATATCTCATTGGCGGAGTTGTTCGCTTCATTTATAATCTGGTCAACTATTTTATCTAATCCAGTCATACTTAAGCTCTCCTTCATTTTGATTTCATTTCCTTGTCTGTAAATCCTGCGTGCCTATACCGGAATTGCTGTTACTGCCAGAATAGAAATCAAAAGTGCAAGGATTGCGTATGTCTCAACCATCGCCGGGAAAAGCATAGCTTTACCGAACTGATCCGGTTTCTTTGCAACGATACCGATTGCTGCTGCGGAAGTCTGTCCCTGTGATCTTCCGGAGATTAAACCAACGATACCGATCGGAAGGCATGCTGCAAGAATCAGAAGACCTGTCTGAACGCTGATATCAGCTACACCGCCGCCTAACAGACCAATTTTAGATAATGTGATAAATCCAACAAGCAGACCATAGATTCCCTGTGTACCAGGCAGAAGCTGCATGATCAGTACTTTTGCGAATTTACTTGGATCTTCTGAAACTACCCCTGATGCCGCACGACCTGCAACACCAACTCCGATTGCTGAACCAGCTCCAGCGAGGAATACAGCGACAGCTGCCCCTAATAATGCATAAACAATTCCTAATTGACTCATAGATAAGTTTCCTCCTTTATATCTACATATTTTGTATTTGCCTTGAAAGGATTGAAAGCTCTGCCTCCACCTTCATAAAATTTGCCGAAGAACTCGACAAACTGTAAACGGTTTGTATGAACATATGCCCCCAGCAGATTGATTGCTATATTGAAGATATGTCCGCCAATAAATACTACAATGAACAAGATCACGCCAAATACGCTCTTTCCTGCCATGCTTCCCATCTGGTTTACGACAGAAGCTATAACTCCCGTTGCAAGCCCAAGGGCCAGAAGTCTTGAGTAAGACAAAACATCGCTGAGCCATCCTGTAATGTTATACAGGTCGTATGCACCAAGTGCAATACGAAGCGCCACATTCTTATTCGCGCGTCCGGACATCAGAAGAAGTCCGACTGCCCCGATAATGGCAAGTGCCTTAGCCAGCATATTAACTACCGGCGGGAATACGATTGTTGCCTGTGCAATCGATGCGAAAATCTCACTTGGGATCAGCATCAGTAAAAGACCGATCAGCAGACAATACCAGAGAACTACATCACAGAAGAAATCCACATACTTTTTATCTCTGATCAGCATATATCCCTTGATACCAAGTCCAAGGAACAGATGGATAACACCAAATGCCATACAGTAGATCAAAAGTTTCATCGGATTGTCAAGCGGTGCGAACCAGACTGGCGGTATACCGACCTCGTGTCCGAAAAATACTCTGGATACTACATTGATCACATCACCGAAATATCCGCCAAACATAATTCCCCAGAACATCGTGGAAAGTCCGCAGTACATGAACATGCGGATTGCCTTGTTCATTCCGTCGCTCATTCTCGGGAACT
The DNA here is from genome assembly GCA_900549995.1 of uncultured Lachnospiraceae bacterium. GTDB lineage: Bacteria > Bacillota > Clostridia > Lachnospirales > Lachnospiraceae > UMGS1251. Next base: position 64,975 of record URQQ01000008.1, read on the forward strand.
TCTTGACCAATATAAAACATGCAAGCGTCACTATCAGCCCGTATGCAGCATCTGAAAGCATCAGGCCAAACAGGAAAATATACGTGATTGACACGAGTTTCGACGGATCAAGCTCACTTGCAAGCGGAAGTCCGAATGACGAAACGACTCCTTCCACAGAGCTTGCCACTTTTCCGTTCTGGAGAAGAATCGGTGTCTCCTCATCCTCTTTCAGGTCTTCTGCGTCAATGACTGCGTCATATTTCTCCGTCAGCTTCTGAGTAATCTCAGGAACCAGTTTTGATGGCACATAACCACTGATGAGAAATGTACGTTTCGACTGGAGTACTTCTCCAAGAACTTCGTATTTCTGGCTTCTTGCCCTGAAGTAATCTGAGAATATCTGAATCTCTTTCCTGTCCTTCCCATACTCACGGATGGAACTTTCTTTCCGGGCAATTTCTTCCTGAAGCGAATTTATCTCGTCCTCCAGCTGCTTTTTCTGTTCAGAAGGAACTTTCGTTACGATGAATGACGGTCTGGAAAAACCGATACTTCGAAGTACCTCTTCCATCCGGGCACTCTCCTTCTTTCTGCACGCTGCCGCAATATAAGTCTGATCCCGGTCTGTTGAAATGATCTGAATATCAATTGCTTCCAGCTCCGGCGCGCCTGCAGCAATTGCTGCGTAGATCTGATTCAGATCCATCACACTGTTCAACGCTCCAATGATAATGGAAGTACTGCTCGTCCCCCTGTAATTCATCGGAACATCAAGATCCAGCCACGGTGTCAGAGCTTCCGCCTGTACTTCCCTCTTCTGAATCGCAGCATTTTGTTCCGCCACCGTCTTCTGCAGCGCAATAACTGCGTTCACTTTCTTCAGAATCTCTTCTTTCCTGAGCATCACAGTCTCATAATCATTCTTATCTACCAGATCTTTTCCGGCAAGACCAGACAGCATGGATGTTTTCTCAGGAACATACTCCCCGAGGACTTCCAGTGCTTTGTCCGCCAGAGCGGCATTCTTCTCAAACTGCTGCCTGGCATCCGAGGTATCCATTTTCTTCAGGAACTCCTCGTCTGTAATGGACGTATTGACCTCCATCACTCCCCATACCTGCAGCTGCTCCAGTATAGCTTTACGGTCCTTTTTCATTGCGCAGATACTTAAACGTTGCATCTGCAATATTGCCATACCTTATCCCTCCTTTTCTCCAGAGCATCTTTATGAAAACCATAGTGGAAATATTTTCATTAACACTCCTATATTCATGGAAAGTGGCACATTAATATAACTCTGAGATCACAAGTTCCACTGCCTGCGCCTCTTTTGACAATGACGCCTGTTTCAGTACTTCCACTTCCCCGGCAATTTCTTTCATTGCCTCTTCCAGTTTTCCTGCTTCTTCTTTTTCAGCTTGTTTCATCTTATCACTGCTGTCTTTTTGTGCCTGTTCCACTTTTTCTTCCTTCAGGCGCTTTGCATCCTGTAAAGCCTGCTCAGCAAGTGCGGTGCTCTGATTTTCCGCATCTTTTATGATCTGTGCAGCCTTGATTTCAGCCTCCCTTACAACTTTAATTGTTTCCTGTACCACTCCTATCACCACCTTTACAATACAGTAAAATTCTACCATGCTTCCAGTTACAAAGCAATTATTATTTGTGCATTTTTTTTACGTTACAAATAAGACAATGTGGCAATTGATGGAATATACTGTAAATTGTTTTTCTATTTTATTTAAATTTAACAACTTTTTCCCAAAATTTAGTATACTATTCATGGTTCATTTTTATGCATACATACTACATTTTTCTATCACAGGTGATTATTTCTGTAAACTTTTCAGTTTCTAAAAAAAGAAGTGTATATCAGGGATAATCTTTTCTCATCTGTACACACTTCTTCTTTGTTTTATTCTTTATTCCAGCTTAACCTGTGAAGATTTCCTTCCGTCCTCATACCTTCAAATCCATTCTGGCGCAGAGCTTCGTAAAGGATAACCGCCACAGAATTTCCCAGATTTAATGATCTTATATCGCCGATCATCGGAATTCTGACACAGTTTTCCTGATACTTTACAAGAATTTCTTCCGGAATTCCCGCACTTTCTTTCCCAAACATAATATAACAGTCGGGTTCGTATGCCACTTCCGTATACATTTTCTGCGCTTTTGTTGTCGCCATATAGATTTTTGCCCCTGGATTCCTGGAGAGAAAATCATCAAAATCAATATATGTTGTCACATCCAGATCTTTCCAGTAGTCCATCCCGGCTCTCTTCAGCGCCTTTTCGGTCAGTTTAAAACCAAGAGGCTCAATGAGATGGAGCCTCACACCTGTCGCAACGCATGTTCTTCCTATATTTCCTGTATTTGCCGGAATCTCGGGCTCATGCAGCACAATATTCAGCATATGTATTTCCTGCCTTCCTTCATTCTTATTTCTGATGACCGTCTTTGGGATAAAATTTACGGAAGACGTTCTCCTCTTAACCGGCTGATAAAGTTTTCAAACCTCTGCAGCGCTATCTTCAGATCTTCCAGTGAATATGCATAGGAGATTCTCAGAAATCCTTCCCCGCAGGCGCCAAATGCCGTTCCTGGCACAACCGCCACTTTCTCTTCTTCCAGAAGCCTTGTGGCAAACTCATCCGAAGTCATATCAAACTCCTGAATACATGGAAAGATATAGAATGCACCATACGGTTCAAAACACTCCAGCTTCATCCGTTTAAACTCATGTACGAGGAAACGGCGTCTCTGGTTATATGCATTTCTCATCTCCTCTACTTCGCTGTCACAGTTTCTCAGTGCCTCAACTGCTGCATACTGACTGTTCGTCGGCGCACACATAATCGCAAACTGATGGATCTTTACCATCTGTTCAATAATCTCCTTCGGGCCGCATGCGTAGCCGAGACGCCAGCCTGTCATTGCGAATCCTTTCGAGAATCCATTAATCAAAATCGTACGTTCTTTCATTCCCGGAAGGCTTGCGATTGAGACATGCTCTCCCTTATAGCTTAATTCTGAGTAAATCTCATCTGAGATTACAAAAAGATCATGTTCTTTTACAATCTCGGCAATCGGCTCCAGATCTTCCCTTGTCATAATCGATCCTGTCGGATTGTTTGGGAAGGGCATTATCAGGACTTTCGTCTTCGGCGTTATTGCTGCTTCCAGTTCCTCTTTTGTCAGCTTGAACTCATTTTCATGCTGAAGCGGAATTACAACCGGAACACCATCCGCCAGTACAGTACATGGCAGATAGGAGACGTAACTTGGCTGAGGGATCAGCACTTCGTCTCCCGGATCAAGCATCGCCCGAAGTGCGATATCAATTCCCTCACTTCCTCCGACGGTCACGATCACTTCGTCCTCATAATTGTATTCTACATGTACCTTTCTTTCCAGATACCTGCAGATCTCAACTTTCAGCTCTTTTAACCCTGCATTGGATGTATAGAATGTTTTCCCTTTTTCCAGTGTGTATATACCTTCTTCTCTGATTCTCCACGGCGTATCAAAGTCAGGTTCTCCCACACCAAGGGAGATCGCATCCTTCATCTCACTGACGATATCAAAGAACTTCCGGATCCCGGAAGGCTCGATATCCATGACTTTCTGTGAAAGCGGATTTCTCATCACGGAGTCACCAGCATTCTTTCTGATTCTGATTTCTGCATCAGAATCGTGCCGTGGTCTTTATATTTCTTCAAAATGAAATGCGTTGCAGTGCTGACTACCTCCTCTATCGGTGAAAGCCTGTCTGAAACAAACTGAGATACTTCCAGAAGTGTCTTTCCTTCCAGTGTGACGAGAAGATCATATGCACCTGAGATCAGATACACTGCATTTACTTCCGGATACTTGTAAATCCGTTCTGCAATCCGGTCAAATCCCTTGTTTCTCTGTGGTGTTACACGTACCTCAATCAACGCTGTCACATGTTCAATCCCTGTTTTATTCCAGTCAATAAGCGTATGATACCCGCAGATGATTTTCTCTTTCTCCATCTCCTGGATTTCATTTGCAACCATTGCTTCTTCCGTTCCCAAAAGGACAGCCAGCTCACCCAAATCCACTCTGCTGTTCTTTTCAATATATTTCAAAATTTCTTTTCTCATTATTTCACGCTCCTTTATCAATTAAAGTCCAAGGCCCAATTACTCAAAAGTGAATATCCTTGTCAGCTCATCCGGTGCCGGACGGTCGAGATATCTTTTCTCATCTCCATTTAGAATCACCTTTTCCCTGCCGTCTGTCAGTTTGCCGAGCAGTGATGCTTTCATCCCCTGCCCATTCAGCCGGTCACAGAGTTCCTGCCCATCTGCGGCTGCCATCAGGATACTTCCATTCGAAGTGAGCTGATAGGGATTCAGCCGATAGAACTCACAAAGTTCTACCGTCTCCTGACGGATCGACATCTGTCTCAGATCCACACTCAGCCCGGTCCCTGCCGCTTCCGCAAGTTCCCAAAGAGCTGCCAGTATTCCTCCTTCAGAAATCTGCTGCATGGCCTGAACTCCTGCTTTCCTGGCACTCACTGCTGCTTCCAGTGCAAAAATTTCATCTCTCAGCTTTTCAAGCGGATGGAAAAAAGCCGGAACAAACCGTCCGCTTAACTCTTCCTTCTTTTCATCGAAAAGCCGGAGAGATCCCTCCAGTCCAACCCATCCAAGCAGCACGATATCCTGCCCCGGACATCCCATCTCTGGTTCCACTGTCTCTTCTCTTTTTTGTACGCCCACGCCGTGAACGGATATAACGGCTGTCCTTACCGCCGGACTGACCTGCACATCCGCTGTCAATATCTGCACAGCGTGCGCGCGTCCGGCTCGTGCAGCCTCTTCTGCCATCTCCCGAAGCCTGCTCTCATGCACATTGGGCGGCAGTACAATCTGGAGCCCAACGCCTGAAGGTCTAGCTCCTCTCGTTGCCAGATCATTGACGGTCTTCGCAATGGCATACACGGGAAGATGGATGGAATTTCCGTACATTGTACTGGACGAAACAACGGTTCTGTCCGCACTGCTCTCAATACATCCGCACATTTCATAGGACGCAGCCGGCAAGATCCGTTCTGAAACAGATCCATGGATCTGTTTCAGAACGGAACGTTTTAAAACTGTCTGCGAAACTTTTCCTGCTTTCATACATTCTCCCTGTCTCATCTGCTGTATTATTTACCCAAGATCTCCGCCAAATGGCCTGTCTCAGGCAAGATACGGTATGATCATCGTTGCAACCATAGCTACAATCACCAGAATAATAATTGTGGCTATCATTTTTCTTACTTTTTTATTATAAAAATTCATTCCTCTCACCTCTGGTTCACTTTCACTGGTTTCTAAAATGTATAGATTATCTTATTTTATACTCTTTGCAGTATTTTTTCAAGAAGCATTCCTCGCACTTCGGAGATCTTGCCGCACAAATCGACCTTCCGAATGTAATTATCTGTATATTATATAAAATCCAATGATCCTTAGGCAGTTCTTTCATCAGATCCTGTTCGATCTTCTCCGGATCATCATTTTTCGTCAGCCCAAGCCTTTTCGAGATTCTTTTTACATGTGTATCGACGACAACGCTCGGGTCATGATAAATATTTCCCCGAATCACATTTGCCGTCTTTCTGCCTACCCCCGCCAGAGCCGTCAATTCTTCCAGACTCCGCGGTACCTCTCCGTTATGTTTATCACGGATATCTTTCATACATGCAATAATATTCTTTGCTTTGTTATGATAGAACCCGGTTGGCTTAATATCCTTTTCAAGCTCCTCTACGCTGGCGTCCGCAAAACTGTCAACACTTGTATATTTTTTAAACAGATCTTTCGTTACAATATTGACCCTGGCATCTGTGCACTGCGCACTCAGCATCGTGGCAATCAAAAGCTGCCATGGAGTCTCATGGTTTAGATAGCATACATACTCTCTTCCATACTGTTCATCTAAAATATCCAGAATTTCCTTTGTTCTTTTCTTCATTTCACAATTCCTTCCAAAGCCCTTCCGTCAGATTCGAAAGACACTCGCCTGATGTGTCAGAGGACTTCTGTTTTGATAATCAAAAAGCAGGCAGGTTTCTTCTTTCTCCATATTCCCTTCTACATTATAACGGAACTTTTCCACATGCGTCATTTTCCGAAGCTGTCTTTTGTCATACTGCCCGTATCCTTTCAGTAACTCACGTTCTCTTTCTTCCCTGTCATAAAATTCCTGCAGTTCCTCTTTCGTTATAAGATACTCCCCTGCAAATGCCGGCCTGTTTTTTACATTTTCCCTCAGGTAGAGATCATAAGTTAAAAGTTCCCGGTATTTTGGAAGTTTCTCTTCCTTTACATTTTCTTCAATAAACTGCAGTAAAATCTCATATCTTGCAATTCTGGAATGGTTCAGCTGATCCAGTGCCCTTTTCTTATAAAACCGGCCAAGTTTTTCATACATTTCATACGGACTTTCAAATTCTCCCAGAAGGAATCTTACGGTATATTTAAATTGTCCACTATTATAATAGATTTCTACCATTTCTTCAATCATTTTTAATTCCAGAATTTCGCCATAGCTGATCCAATTAGTAGAAAGTACCTCATATGGAGGCAGACTTTTACATACAAGCCCATATTCCTTAGCCTGCTCCTCCATGTAAGAACCTTTCAAAACCTTCAAAAATCCAAGCTGAAGCTGCTCCGGTTCCAGTGCGTAGACATCATTAAAAGAATTCTTGAAGCTTTCGATTCCTTCATGTGGAAGACCTGCAATCAGATCCAGATGCTGATGTACATTTCCACCTTTATTGATCCTCTTTACGATTCTTTCCACTTCTGTAAACTTCATCACCCTCTGAATCTCTCTGATCGTATCCGGATTCGTGGACTGCACTCCAATCTCAAGCTGTATCAGCCCCGGCCGCATTGTCTCAATCAGTGAGATTTCCTCCTCATTCAGAAGATCCGCCGCGACCTCGAAATGAAAGTTCGTCACTCCATTATCGTGTTCTTTCAGATATTTCCATACCTCCATCGCATGGTCATGCCTGCAGTTGAACGTCCGGTCCACGAATTTGACCTGCGAAACTTTCTGGTCTATAAAGAATTGGAGTTCCTTTTTCACAAGCTTAATGTCCCTGAATCTCAGGCATTTATCAATGGAAGACAGACAATAGCTGCAGGAAAAAGGACATCCCCTGCTTGTCTCATAATAGATAATTTTATTCTGAAATTCCTTCATATCCTCATAGACAAACGGAACCTCGCTCAAATCCATCACCGGACGCCACGGATTTTCAAAAATTTCTCCCTCCGGATTCCTCCATGTGATCCCTTCGATACGCTCCAGACCTTCTCCTTCCCCATGATAGTATTTCATCAATTCTAAGAACGTCTTTTCGCCCTCACCCCGGATAACACCTGAAATCTCCGGCATTCTCTTCAGCGTTTCTTTCGCGTCATAAGAGACTTCCGGTCCCCCAAGCCAGATTTCCACCTGAGGCAGAACTTTTTTCACCTCTGCCGAGAGTTCTTCGATATAACGGATATTCCAGATATAACATGAGAAGCATAGTATCTGAGGTGCTCTAAGGTACAGGTCCTGCAGAATATCATCTGTCTGCTGGTTAATCGTATACTCAGCAATACTGATATCCTGGTAATACGGCCTTGCATATGCCCTCAGACTATAGACCGCTAGGTTGGAGTGTATATATTTGGCATTCACTGCCGCAAGTATGATATTCATGACAAACCTCTCTTTCAGCTGATAATTACTAATTCTACTATAAGAAAGAAATTTTGACAATAATTCTCCCAATCCCGTTGACTTTTTTCCAAAAACACTGTACAATATAGACTCGTGCAGCCGGGGTGTCAGCGGTACCTTGTACCTACAATCCGCTATAGTAGGGGTGATGCTGTGCAGAGGGCTTATTCTTGTGAAGCTGCCCTTGGTAAGTGGCGATGAGATTTGGGTCTTACGCAACAAGACTCCATGAACCGTGTCAGGTCGGGAACGAAGCAGCACTAAGTGGAATCCCTTGTGTGCCGTAAGGGTGCCTGGGTTGAGTTAACTGCCGAGGTAACGTTTGGGAGATGAGTTCGAAGCACAGCGCACGTAAAAAAGAAAAGTATTTTCACATGTAAATAAAAATGGCGTAAACTTACTGCATCGCAGCCGGTTTACGCCATTGCCATTTTCACTTATTCATCAAATTCGATGATCAGATAAAATCCCCGGTCGGTCTCTCTCACTTCTTTTATGATCCCTTCCTTTGATTTGATACGCTGGGTTGTCCTGTAAATACCGGACATTGCCACCGAAGGCTCTGCCACATAGCTGTAGAGGCTCCCGTTCACACGTTCCGTCACTTTGATGCTCTGTCCTGCTTCTACAAGTCCCTGCCGCTCCATCTTGAACTTTTCCTGTCGCATAATCCTCACTCCCTGTCTTACAACATTATAACAAATAGCTTTCAGATTTGCCAGATCAAGATTTGTCAGAGGAACGAAAGGAACCATTATTCTGCCGGCGGTGTACCTGGCTCCATATAACCGCCTTTCATCGGAGAGACTGCATTTTCGGAGAATAATTTCAGAACACCGCTTTCGTATTTGGCAGGGCGTTTTTTCCAGAGTTCTTTTCGGGCTCTCAGGATTTCTTCCATCTCTTTGTCTGTCTTTTTCTCACCGTTTACTCCGCTGATCCGGAGAATTCTGTCCGGAATGCTGATCTCAATGAGGTCACCTTCTTCCACAAGTGCAATCGGGCCGCCATCTGCCGCTTCCGGAGATACATGGCCGATCGCAGGACCTTTAGACGCTCCCGAGAATCTGCCGTCCGTGATGAGGGCAATGGACGCTCCAAGTGTCTCATCCGACGCAATTGCCTCTGTCGTATAGAACATCTCCGGCATCCCGCTGCCCTTTGGACCTTCATAGCGGATAATGACCGCATCTCCCGGTTTTATATCATGCGTCAGTACTGCATGGATCGCATCTTCTTCACAGTCAAACGGGCGGGCTCTCAGTACCGCGTGGAACATCTGCTTTGGTACAACGGTATGCTTAACAACCGCACCTTCCGGGCAGAGATTCCCATAGAGAATTGCAATACTTCCGTCTGTCCCAAAGGGCTTGTCAAACGGACAGATGATATCTTCCCTCTTTAATCCAATTTTGTCCAGATAATAAGCACATTTATCATAGAACCCATTTTTCTTCAGATCTTCCAGATTCTCCCCGAGAGTTTTCCCCGTCACCGTCATCACATCCAGATGAAGGAATTCCCTGATCTCTTCCATAATGGTCGGTACTCCTCCTGCATAGTAAAAATACTGTGCAGGCCACTTTCCTGCCGGGCGGATATTCAGCAGATAGTGGGCTCCTCTGTGAAGTCTGTCGAATGTATCGCCGTCAATCTCGAATCCAAATTCATGTGCAATTGCAGGTATGTGAAGCAGTGAATTTGTGGAACCTGAGATTGCCGCATGTACCATAATTGCATTTTCGAAGGACTTCATTGTGACGATTTTGTTCGGAGTCAGCCCTTCTTTCGCAAGCCAGACTGCCTGCTTTCCTGCTTCTCTTGCAGCCTCCCTTAATTCCCTGCCTGTCGCAGGCATCAGCGCTGTTCCCGGAAGCATCAGACCTAACGCCTCCGCCATAATCTGCATGGTAGAAGCCGTTCCCATGAAGGAACAGGCACCGCAGGATGGACAGGCATTCTGCTTATAATAAGTCAGCTTCTCCGGTGTAATCTCTCCGCGCTCACACATCGCGTTATATGCCCCGATCTGCTCAAGTGTAAGAAGATCCGGCCCTGCATCCATCACTCCTCCAGCCACAACGACCGAGGGAATATTCACCCTTGCCAGTCCCATGAGATGGGCCGGCATTCCTTTATCACAGCTTGCGATAAAGATACCTCCGTCAAATGGAGTCGCATTTGCATGGATTTCAATCATATTCGCAATCATATCTCTCGATGCAAGGGAATAGTTAATCCCATCGTGTCCCTGTGCTTCTCCGTCACAGATGTCCGTCGTAAAATATCTGGCGCCATGTCCTCCTGCTTCGTCGACGCCCTTTCTCGCTTCCTCCACAAGCTCCATCAGATGCCCGCTTCCAGGATGGCTGTCCCCGAAGGTACTTTCAATAATAATCTGAGGTTTTGAAAGATCTTCCACCTTCCAGCCGGTTCCCAACCGAAGCGGATCTAATTCAGGTGCAATTTTTCTAAGTTCCTGGCTTTTTAACATAATTTTCATCCTCTTTCTTCTATTATAATACTACTTACACCATTAATCCTGGCAATATATTCTGAAACAATGACAGGACAGATACAAATAATAAGACTGCAATTCCCGCAACAAATCCTCCCATCGTCCAGCCCTTCAAAGTATCTTTGACCGATATTTTAAAGAACCGGCTGATCGCCCAGAATCCTGAATCATTCGGCAGGGAAAGTCCGATTCCTCCGGCACAGATTGCGATTGCACATAAGATTGGCGATACATTTCCACCGGCAATCGTACTCGACATAATCGCAGCTGTCGTCATGAGAGCTACTGTCGTTGATCCCTGTGCCAGCCGTATAATCTGGGATATAAGGAAACATAACAGAAGTATCGGAATATGGAAGCCTGACAACGTCCCTGCAACGAAATCCGCAATTCCAGTCGCCTGAAGCACCTTTCCAAATGCCCCGCCTGCTCCTGTAATTAAAAGTACCAGCCCAATCTGATCTGCAGCCTCTGTCATCAGATCTGTCGCTGTCTTCTGTATGTATTTTCTGGAAACTACAGCCGCATATATAACTCCGGCCATCATGGCAAAGTTCTTGTTGCCAATAAATTCAAAAACCGGTACAGCCGCGGCGTCTGTTCCAAAAATCAGCGGCACAAAACTTCCCATCAATATCATTAAAATCGGCACAAGCAGGATCGACAGCGCCTTTAAAGCCCCCATTTTCTCTCCTGTCTCTTCTTTTGTGACAGAAACTTCTTCCAGGTCGTCAAATGTATAGAAATGGTGATTCTTGTGATCCAGATAGTTGATAAAATAGCCATACCCAATTCCGCCTGCTGCCATTCCTACAAATGCAGCAATCAATGCGTAAAAAAAGAAAATTCCAATTTCCACGTTCAACTCTTCCGCCACCGCAAGAGGCGGTGCGGTTGGAAGCACAAGTGAGAATGTACAGGTCGTTGCTACTGCCAGTGCACATGCAAATGTGGTCATCGAGATTTTTGTCTTCTTAGAAAGCACCCTAAGCATCGGGGCAAACATAATGTATACGACATCTCCAAATACAGGGATCCCTGTAATAAATCCTGAGAGCGCAGCCGCAACCGGAGCCTTTCTCTCCCCGAACGCATTCAGTATTTTATTCGAAATAGAATCAATTCCCCCCGATTCGTACATGAATTTCCCAAGCATTACGCCGAGTCCTGTCACCATACCAATCCCGCCAAGTGTGGAGCCAAACCCATCTGTAACTGTCTGGGTCAGTTCTGTCAGCGGCATATTGACCAAAAGCCCCGTCCCAAATGATGTTACAAGCAGTGCCACAAATGCATTCAGCTTAAACTTTAAAATAAGCACAAGCAGAATTGCGATTGAAAGAATAAATATCCCGATTAATAATGGCCCGGTTACCATGTCCCCTGAAAACATAAACGTTTTCCTCCTTTATATCTCATCACCCTTTTAGTTTCATGTCATAATACGTATGACGTCTTATCTATATCAACTATAGCTCTGTGATAAAAAGAAGTCAATACTGAATATCTTTTCTGTATAATCTGTCAAATTCCACGTCCTGTTTTTGTGTAAGATTGCCAAAAAAAGAGCAGGATCTCTCCTGCTCCATACACTGATTTTATTTTTCCTCGATTGACTTTATAATTCTTGTTCTGTTACTTTCCAGATGTTTGACCATCGCCGCCTTCGCTGCCTCTGGATCATGATTTTTTATCGCTTCCATGATCATCCTGTGCGTCTTAACCGTCTCATCTTTCAGCGAAGAATCCGTCACTGTAATGAACAGTCCGATCGCTGACTGTATCACCGGTATCACATTGGGCATTACCTGATTCTTCGTTCCCTGCGCAATCAGCTCATGGAACCGGATGTCTTTCTGCATATGATCCTGATGCTTCTGGCATAGTTCTTCCACTTCCAAAGCTGCCTCTTCCATTCTTCTGATTTCCTCATCGGTGGCCCGCTCTGCAGCCATGGCCGCCATCTCCGGTTCTACGACCATACGGAATTCACAAAGATCAAGCGCCAGCCTCTGCTTGTCCTCCACAAAGGCAAACCCAAACGGATCTTCAAGCACTCCCGGATTGTCACATACAAAAGTCCCTGATCCTCTTCTGATCTCTACTACATTTCTGGAAACAAGAATCTTCACAGCCTCACGGATTGTGCCTCTTCCCACATTCAGCTGCGATGCCATCTCAAATTCATTCGGAAGCTTGTCCCCGGCTTTCAGCTGCCGGTCCGCAATCATCTCTGTGATCTGTTCTGCAGCCCGCTGCGGCAAAAGCTTCTGGCTGTGGTTCAAAGTCTTAAGCTTTGGCTGCCCGCCGGCATTATCTTCATTTATTATACTCATTTTATCACCTGTCTTTAAAGCATGTTTGACTGATCCTTATTTCAATATAATCAATCCGACGTCATACGTCAACAGCATTCTTTTTCTTCCTGGCACGAAGCTCTTTAAAGAAATCTTTCATCATCTGGCTGCACTCGTCCTCCATGACACCGATCACGGTCTTTACCTGATGGTTAAATTCCGGCACATCCAGCAGATTCAGAATCGATCCTGCACATCCAGCCTTCGGGTTCATGCATCCAATCACAACGGCAGGAATTCTGGACTGTACAATCGCACCGGAACACATCTGACATGGTTCCAGTGTGACGTACAGCGTACATTCCTCCAGCCTCCAGTCTCCGATTTTTTTGCTGGCTTTCCGGATCGCTGCAATCTCCGCATGTGCGAGCGGATTTTTATCAATTGTTCTGCGGTTATATCCCCTCCCGATTATTTTCCCGTCATGGACAATCACACATCCAATCGGTACTTCACCGATCGCATACGCTTTCCTCGCCTGCTTTATTGCCTCTTTCATATATTTGATATCTAATTCTTCCTGCTGCATCTTGTATCCTCACTGCATATTTTGTACTTTTACCATTCTACCATGGAGTTCCTCACATGTAAATCAGGCATCCTCTGATTTAGGGCCTTCTCCTTCTTACCTTCCTGCACCAGTAACCGAAATCCTCACAGTCATTTCTCTCTTCCTCAGACAGCCCGATCTGTTCGGCGGGGATTCTCCAGAATCGTGGAAAACCGCAGGAGCTGGCCGCAATCTGCTCACGTTCATGGTAAACTCCCGGGACGCCAAGCCAGAGCTGTCCCCTGTCCTCAATCAGAAGAAGGTGATGGTAATTCCGGTATCCATGAAGTAAAAATGTATTATTCGCAATCCCCCATTCACATCTTGGAAGCTTTGCAATATCCTCTCTCGTTATCTTCTCATATACAATCTGTGGCTCAATTACCAGTTCTTCGCATTCCATCTCGTGAAGAATTTTCTCCGGTGCTTCATGTTCCTCCCGGATCTCTTCCTTTCTCTCTTCCTTTACCTCTTCCTGTACCTGCTCTGTCACTGAAGTATTCTCTGCTTCTTCTATATCCGATACTTCCAATTCAGGACGATCAACGTCTGACAGTTCTTTCTCTTCAGGCACAGCTTCTGCTGTCTCCTCCGGTTCTATTTTCTCCGGTTCTTCTTCTGGTTCTTCTTTGGCTTCTGCAATTTCTTCCTCTTCCTTCTGCTCCACACTCTCCTCAGGATTGGGAAATATTTCCTTCTTATCCGGTATCTCATTTTGATCTGTCATCTGTTCCGGATCGATCAGCTTTTCTCCCCACAATGCCGCATAAGTCCTCTCATCTCCGGCTTTTAAAATAATCCCGGCGATCCGGTCATAGATTTCCTGACCACCGGTATCCACAATCGTATATAAAAGTCTGTAATCCACTGCCGGTTCTGTAACTTTAAGTTCTCCCTGAAAGATTCCGACACACTCTCCATCCTGCTCATAACACAGATAGACTTTCACCTTTCCCTGACTGGGCAGACGGATTCCTTTTCCATGAATCTGTATCCGTCCCTCAGAATCTTTGAGCTCTGCCTTGGCAAAACCAATATTTTGAATCTTTCTTCCTTGTCCATATTCGTAAAGATAACTGATAAACCGCTTCAACTTCATCCTCCTGCCTTTTATTGTCCAAAACGGTGTCCCATCTTTCCATTCCGGCGAATGAAAGGACATCTTTTTGTAAGGTTCTATCACAGTCTATTCTTTACGTATTTAAAAAAGAACTGTTTCCCAATATCAGCTATAAAATACCATTCAGTTCCTGGTACAGCCTCTTGGCATAACTGTCCGTCATTCCGCAGATATAATCCGTTACAAGCAAAAGCCTCAGATATAACTTCTCCGTCTCGTCCTTCCCCTTCGCATGGCATCGATAGGCATTTTTATAATTATCTGATATAAATGCGATCATCCTCTCGTCAATGGAATCCAGCACTTCATCCGTATCATATTTTACTGCGGCACGCATAAACAGATCCATCAGTTTATCAATAATCCCGGCTTCCGTAACTTCCATCCGGTAAATCGCCGATGAAGTAAACACATATCTGCATGCAAGCTCTCCCAGAAGTTCCATCAAAGGCTCTGCCTCCGTTCCGGCAAATAAGTCTTTCTGATACGTTCCTTCCATAATTTCTGTATAATGTGTGGTAAACCCTTCCGTCACGCAGTTGATCAGATAGCTCTGCACCTGCACAATCCAGTTTTTGACAGCATACTCCTCAGGATTGCTCACGCCATTTCCCAGTGCCCTCTGATACTTACGGTCCAGACTTCCTAGCGCATCGAATGGGAATGTCACATATTTTTCATTCAGCTTCTTCAGCTCCTCCCTTAACTGGTAATAGGACAAAAATCCTTTGATAAACGCATCCTCCACATCGGCTGTCTTGTAAGCCAGATCATCTGCTGCTTCCAGGATGAACGTCAGCGGATGTCTCCTTCCATTCGTCCCTGTCTCCTGCTCAATCTCTGAAAATAATTCTCTGTCTGCATAGTAATATCCCATTTTCTTCGACCGGATATCCTCAGTTGTCCCGATTTCCAGAGAAGAAACCGGATATTTCACGATCGTATTCAATAATGCATACGTCAGGTTCATCCCATTCTCATCTACAAGATAGTGAAGCTTTGTCACAAGCCTTAGTGCCTGTGCATTTCCTTCGAAATGAAGAAAATCTGCTTTCATCTGCGGCAGTAGTATCTCTCCTGCTTTCTTTCCCTTATATTCCAAAACCGATAAATTCTTCTGAAACCATTCCCGGATTGCCGTCTCACCAAAATGGCCGAACGGGGGATTACCGATATCATGGATCAACCCTGCACACTGAAGAACATTGCAGATATCCTCCTTCATGTCTGCAGTAAAATCAGGATCTTTATGATACGCCAGAATATACTCTCCGATGTTCTGACCCAGAGACTTTCCAAACGACGAGACTTCCAGGGAGTGTGTAAGCCGTGTCCTGATAAAATCACTCTTGTCGAGCGGAAAAACCTGTGTTTTATCCTGAAGACGCCGAAAAGATGCGCTCCCTATAATCCGGTGGTAATCTTTTTCAAATTCACTTCTCAGATCTTTGCTTCCGCTCCCCTGTCTTCCATATCCCATGCGCTGTCTTTGAACGGATAATAACTTTTCCCACTTCATGGCAATTCCTCACTTTCTGAACCAGAAACCGTGCAGTTTACACTGCACGGTCCCTTACATTACAGTATTCTCTTTTTTTCCTGCACTAATCCAGGTAAATCGGCGGTTCATACTGGTCTCCAAGCAACGCTTTCTTCCGCTCCTGATATCCAAGAAATGCCCATTCTGTCATATCTGCCCACTGATGTTCTCCGCGGTCATATACCTGAATATATCCGATTCTGTTTGGATGCATACGGACACTGTTCGTCTCGTACTCCTTGCCCGTGTAAGGGTTGACTTCTCCGATACCATCCGGCATCATCTGCGGTCCTCTCCTCCTGTCATATCCTGACTTCACTTCTGTCTCATTCACCGGCTCTTCCTGCTGTCCGGCTGATAACTCTTCAGTTTCTTTTTCAGCCTCTGCTTTTACTTCCGGCTGTTCCAAAGCTTCTGGCACCGCTGCCTGCTCCTCCTTGAAAGTCTCCTCCGCTTTTTCTTCCTCCTGTGTATCCCTTGCTGCTTTCGATGCTCTTCTGATATATCCTTTTAATACACTGGTTAAAGGTTTTTTCTTCTTCACTGGTTTTGGTTCCGGCTGAATATTCTGTGGTTCTGGTTTTTCTTCAGGCTCTTCTTTTTTCTCCTCCACATTTTCTGCCGGTGTTTCCGTCTCTGTTACTTCTTCCTTCAGCTCTTCTTCCAGTTCTTCCTTTTTCTCTTCTTTTGCATCTGCTGGTTCTTCCTGGGATATTTCTTCCTGCTCCTCAGAGGCTTCTAACGGTTCCCCGGCATCTGCTTTCTGTTCCTCCAAAGCTGTCTCTGATCCTTTCTCGGCCTCCGGTACTTCCTCAATCTTGGATTCTGTCTCCTCTGCAATCTCCGTATCGTCTCCGTCAGTATCTGTGTCCATCGCAACCTCAGTCTTTATCTCAGAATTGACAGATTCTTCAGAATTTACTTCTTCCCCAGGCACCTCGTATTCCAGGACATTGGCCTCTCCAAGATCATCTTCTCTCTTTTCCTGCTCTAACTGCTCCAGCTGCTCGTGGATATCAACAAGCTCTCCGATTGTAATGTCACGCTCAGAAGAAGAAAGCTCATCCATTCTCTGGAACAGATCTGTCTGTGGCTCCAGAAAAATTGTCTTCCCTTTTTTCTTCTTCTCTTTTCTCTCCTCCGCCGGCTCTGCTGAATATATGTCAGCAGATACGCTGCCATGCCGGTCTTCGTCGGACAGTATATTTAACTGGAATGGGCAGTCAAGAATCTCTGCAATCATCCTCATATCCTGTTCCTGAAAATTATCTCTTCCCAGGCGCTGTGTCAGATTCTGCCTGGACATCTTCTTGCCTGTTTTCATCTCTATCTCTTCAGCCAGTTCTTTAATCGTCATATTCTTCCGGCTTAAAACAATCTTAACCTGCTCCCCAAATGTCAAACTCAACATTACCCTTATCCTCCTTCGTTTTCATCAACACAAACAGCATAATTACTGCAAAACTACGCATTACAAACAGGTTTTAGTAAACTTTTTCGTTTCTTCATAAACCTATCTTTTTCTTCTTTCTTCATTTTATCAAATCACATTCTGTTCGTCAACGGCATATACATACATAAATACATGAAAACGTTTCGCAGATATTCAGGGAACAGCGGGCGGATTTTTCTTTACAAAAAACATTTGACAAATCAATTCGCAAGTGTATAATAAAGGTTATTAAAAACGAGGACGTTTTCCCAAAGCGGAAAATGTCCTTTTTTTATTGCTCCCGGGCAGAGAGCTGATACTGCCTATATTAGAAAAGGACTGAGAAGGAGGGAATTACCATGAAAAAATTAGAAATTGTGATCCAGCCCGAAAAACTGGAAGACCTGAAATCTGTACTGGATGAATGTTCTGTAAATGGTCTGATGATTACAAATATTATGGGCTATGGAAATCAGAAAGGACATAAAAAAGTTTACCGCGGTGCTGAATACAATGTAAATCTGCTTCCAAAAATTAAAGTAGAAACTGTCGTTGATCCATCCATTGCAGAGACTGTCATCTCAAAAGTAGTCACTGAAATCCAGACTGGAATCTATGGCGATGGAAAAATATTCGTGTATGAAGTCCAGGATGCTGTGCGTATCAGAACCGGTGAACGTGGAACAGATGCTTTATAAATCTAATGGTACAAAAATTTCAACATTATATACAACTGGCGGCATATTATCAAAGGCGATAAATGTAGAAAACGAATTCTATATTTACCGCCTTTTTCATTCAAGGAGGTAATCAAATGGATAACATACAATTATTAATTGATGTCATGTGGACAATGCTTGCGGCATTTCTGGTTTTCTTTATGCAGGCAGGATTTGCCATGGTAGAAACCGGATTTACAAGAGCTAAAAACTCAGGCAATATTATTATGAAAAACCTGATGGACTTCGTTATCGGAAGCCTTTGTTTCTATATTATAGGCTTTGCATTGATGTTTGGCAAAGATTTTCATGGGCTGGCAGGAATCAGCGGATTCTTCCATCCAGAATCACTCACCGATGCTTCTGCTCTTCCGATTGGGGTGTTCATGATCTTCCACACCGTATTTTGTGCTACAGCAGCTACCATTGTATCCGGATCAATGGCAGAGCGTACGAACTTCAAAGCTTATCTTGCCTACAGCGCATGTATCAGTCTGTTCATCTATCCGATCACCGGACACTGGATCTGGGGCGGCGGCTGGCTTTCACAGCTTGGATTTCACGATTTTGCGGGTTCCACAGCTGTACATTCTGTCGGCGGCTGGTGTGCTTTGATTGGTGCCAGGATCCTTGGACCAAGAATCGGTAAATACACAAAAGACGGCACCCCAAGAGCGATCCCGGGACATAATATTGCGCTTGGAGCACTTGGAGTCTTCATCCTCTGGTTCTGCTGGTTTGGCTTCAACTGTGGTTCAACAACCGCTGCAACAACAACACTTGGTGATATTGCCATGACAACAAATCTCGCCGCTGCTGCTGCCACACTGGTCGCTCTTTTTCTCACCTGGAAACTCTATGGCAAACCAGATGTCTCCATGACACTAAATGCCTCCCTTGCCGGGCTCGTTGCAATTACAGCCGGCTGCGATATGGTCTCTAATTACAGCGCAGTTATCATCGGTGCACTTGCAGGCATCACAGTGGTTGCCGTTGTTGAATTCGTAGATAAAAAATTGAAAATCGATGATCCGGTCGGTGCATGTGGGGTTCACTGGGCATGCGGAATCCTCGGAACACTTTGCACTGGTATCTTTGCAAAATCCTCTTATCTTGAAAGCATCGGTATGAGCCGTCTCCAGTTCACCGGCGTACAGCTGGCCGGTATTGCCGCAGTCGGAGTTTATGTCGCGGTAATGGCCGTCATTATCTTTAAACTGATCGATAAATTTGTAGGACTCCGTGCAAGCCGTGAGGCCGAGATCGAAGGAATGGATGCAATCGAACATGGCATGAGCGCCTATGCAGATTTCAACTTCCGGCTGTAGTTAAGATTGTTTTTATTTCTCCTTCATAAAATCTTCTGTCTTTCATCACAGAATGATCACATTTTTTACTTATACTGATAATTGTTCAAACGAACAAACACTTTTTCATAAACTTTTTCCTTCAAAAAGGACTGCCTCCCCCCTCATGGCAGTCCTTTTTCATGCTTTCGTTTTCCTTTCACAATTCATCTTCTGTCAACATTACTTCCCCTCCATTTGATCAACCCGCCTCTTAATTTCTTCATTTTCATTTGGTAACACGAGAAAAAAGATCAACCTTTTTTTGTCATTCATGTGACCAAAACCGCTTAAAATGGGGCTTTGTACTTTATTCTTGTGAAGAATTTCGTTAAATTCCTACCAAAATTAATAAACGCTTAAGATTTTTTCGTTTTCTTTTAGATTTTCAACATACTTTGGACACATTTATCCGTTATACTAAGATTCAGATAGTTGATTAACACTCACTATCTCCCCCCCTCATAAAGTAAAAGCGCCCCTGGTAATCCGGGGGCGTCGCACTTTACTCTCATTCCTTTAGATAACTATAAATTTTACAGAACCCCGGAAGTTCATTCTTCCGGGGTTCTGCTGTAATAAAACATATTCTTTAACTTCTATTGTTATCACTGTTTTGTATCAGATCTGTATGCAGTAAGCTGGTGACCAAAATAAGCCCATATTCCAAGCAGAATCAAGATAATAACAAAATTCGCTATCAATATAGTATCCGACAATTTGTTTCCCAATACAACTCTACCAAAAATAATAATTGGAAATAATATCGTAGCTGCACACATCAGGTTTCTAATATTATTCATTAAAGTATAGATTCTGTTGATCCTCTCCATTTTCATAGCACTTTCTCCTCTCATTTTGAAAAAACAGCTATTCCAATCAATCAGCGACATATCCATATCTGAAAACGTTTTTGCTCGTGTTTTCATCATTTCACAAATTCTGTGGATTTCTTCCAACTGCTCTTGCTCTGCCTCAAGTTTTTTAATTCTATTCTGCATCAGTTCTGAAACTGTAATCCGCTCTTTCTGAAGATTTTTTATATCCTGTAAGGATATTTCCAGAAAACGAAGAAGTTTTATTTTATTTAGAATTTCTATATCTCTTATCCCGTAATCTCTATAATTATTTTTTTCATTTCTTGCCGGTTCTAATAACCCCTGCTGTTCATAGTAACGAATATTAGCCTTGCTAATTCCAGTACGATCTTCTACCTCTTTTATATTCATACCATTTCTCCCCTCTCTTTTCTCTATTAAACACCTTCAAGCAGCTTGAAAGTCAATATTTTTATATTATTTTATTAGAACAGAATGAACAAGTCTACTTCTACACCCTGAATCGCTCACTCATAAGGGACTTATACATGTTGTGCGCCAATGTAATAAAAAATGCCCTCCTTACCAGACTTTATTGGTCCAGCAAAGAGAGCACATATCACACACAACTCCAGGGGTTCTGCTATCTCTTCCTATGTTCTTCTAACCATTCCAAAATATCACTGTACACCTGATCACGGTCAGTCTCATTTAGAATCTCATGTCTGTCATCCGGATATAACTTCAGAGTCACATCTTTTATTCCACAATCTTTATATCTGTTGTAGACTTTCTCCACATCTTTCCCAAATCCACCAACAGGATCCTGTTCTCCCGCAACAAAGAAGAGGGGGAGTCTTTTTGGTATCCGGTTCAGATTATCCTTTTTCGTCAGCTCAAGCATACCACTAAACATATGATAATATGCATTTACGGTAAACACGAACGTACAGTAAGGTGACTTCACATATTCATCCACGATTTTTGTGTCTTTTGTCAGCCAGTCACTGTTCGTTCTTGGCGGATAAAAATGTTTGTTATAACTCCCTGTCGCCATATTATTCACCAGCTTACTCCTGTAATGTTCCCCTTTTACAAGCATCAGAATCCGGCAGAGCGCCTTTCCTGCCATCAGAACAACCGGAGACTTATCTCCTGTTCCCATAATCACCGCACCCTGCAGCCCTCTTCCATGCATCTGCAGATACTGTCTCAGCAGAAATGATCCCATACTATGTCCCAGCATAAAATAAGGAACATCCGGATATTTATCAGCAGTCTTTGTACGCAGCTTGTGGATATCGCCAATAACAAACTTATTTCCATCCTTACTGCCAAAAAATCCGTATTCGCTTTCGCCGCATACGGATTTTCCATGTCCCAGATGATCATTTCCAATGACATAGTATCCTCTTTCGCTCAAATACTGAGCGAAATCATGATACCTGTCAATGTATTCCACCATTCCGTGGCAGATCTGGACAACTGCCCTGACCTCGCCATCTGGAATCCATTCAACCGCGTGAATCTGTGTTCTTTGATCTCTTGACAGAAAATAGAACTCATTTTTCATTACACGATCCCTCTTAATTTTACTTTCGATCAGATAAAACTTCCTATCTGTCTTTCATTTCTACATAATCTCTGTACGGAGCAAGTGGCTTATATGCCGGACGGATAATCTTATCCACATTTTTCAGCTCTTCCAGACGATGCGCGCTCCAGCCAACCACACGTGCCGCTGCAAAAATAGGGGTATACAGCTGCTGCGGAAGTCCAAGCATTCCATATACAAGTCCACTGTAAAAGTCAACATTGGCATTTACACCTTTGTAAATCTTACGTTTCTCTCCAATAACTGCCGGTGCAAGCTTCTCTACCAACTCATACAGGCCGTATTCTTTTTCACAGCCTTTTTCTTTGGCAAGCTGTTTGACAAAATGTTTGAAAATATCAGCTCTTGGGTCAGATATTGAGTAGACAGCATGACCCATTCCATAGATCAGGCCTTTCTGGTCAAATGCCTTCTTATCCAGAAGTGCTTCCAGATAGTTACGAACTTCTTCTTCATCGGCCCAGTCACTTACATGCTCTTTCATATCCTGAATCATCTGGGATACTTTGATATTTGCGCCGCCATGTTTCGGCCCTTTCAGAGATGCCATTGCTGCTGCCATTGTAGAATATGTATCGGTTCCTGAAGATGTGACAACATGTGTTGTAAATGTAGAGTTATTACCACCGCCGTGATCCATATGAAGCACAAGCGCCATATCAAGAATCTTCGCCTCAAGCGGAGTGTATTTACGGTCTTCACGAAGCATCATCAGTATATTCTCTGCTGTTGACAGTTCCGGAGAAGGCGCATAGATGTATAAATCATCACCTCTCCTGTAGTTATAAGCATGATAGCCGTAAACCATCAGCATCGGGAACTGGCTGATCAGGTTCAGACACTGGCGGAGAACGTTCGGTATACTTGTGTCGTCTGCCTTCTCGTCATATGAGTATAAGTTCAGGATACACCGGGAAATATTATTCATCATATCCTTGCTCGGTGCCTTCATAATTACATCCCTCACGAAGTTCGGCGGAAGTGTTCTTCTCTCTACCAGCATTTCGTGGAAGGAGTTAAGCTGACTTTCTGTCGGAAGATCTCCAAATAAAAGCAGGTAAGCAACTTCTTCAAAACCATCATGCTCAGCTGCCAGGAATCCGTGAACCAGATCTTTGATATTATAACCACGGTAATACAATCTTCCGGGGCACGGGACTTCCTTCCCATCTACTACCTTCTTTGCACAGACATCTGATATATTCGTAAGTCCTGCAAGAACGCCCTTGCCGTCTAAATCACGCAAACCTCTTTTAACCTCATATTTCGTATAAAGGTCTTTTTCAATCGCATTGTTTTTCTCACAGAGATCCGCTAGTTCCTGAATCTTCGGGGTAATTTCAAACAATGCATGATCAATTGAATTTGCCATCGTCATTCTCCTTTCCATAACATATTTAGTGAGTTTATCTCTTTATTATACTAAAGTTTCTATAAATTTACAAATAAAAAGATTGTAAACAAATTTACCGTCCTTCGTAATACTTATGAAACACTTTTCTTTACTTTCAAGTGCCGATCAACTAATATAGTATTATAATGACTTTATAAAAGTGAGGTATATAGCAATGAATACAAAAAATGCCAGTAATATTGATGTAAAACGTATTAATAAAGTAAATATCTATCGGGAGATTCTAAAAAATGAACGAATCTCACAAAGAGAGCTGTCCGATAACACAAAGATCAGCTGGCCTACAATCCTTCAGAATGTGGGCGAACTGCGGGAAATGGGGCTGATCCAGGATGTCGGAGCCTTTCAGTCCACCGGAGGAAGGAAGGCAAAAGCAATTGCAGCAGTTCCCGATGCCCGTTTTGCTGTTGGCGCGGATATCACTTGCAATCATATCAGTCTGGTTCTGGTGAATCTCTCTGGTGCTATCTGTGCCTCTGTCCGGACAAGAATCACATTTGAAAATCATTCCTCCTATTACGAAGCTCTTGCTGCCCTGATTGAAGGATTTCTTTCCAACCACCATATCCCCGGCGAGAAAGTTCTTGGGATCGGTGTGTCGATCCCGGGAATTACAGATAATGAAGCCGGAAAAATCGCAAGTTCCCACGTCCTTGGGATTCCCAGCATGGCTTATACCAGAATCAGCAGACATCTTCCTTATCCGGCGCTCTTCGTAAATGACGCAAATGCTGCAGGATTTGCCGAAATGCGTGACCTGCCCGGGCAAAACGGTATTTATCTCTCCCTAAGCAACAGTGTCGGCGGTGCGGTTTTCCTGAACGGAAATTTATATGAAGGGGAAAATCATCGCGGAGGAGAATTCGGCCATATGACACTGATCCCCGGAGGGCTCCCTTGTTACTGCGGGAAAAAAGGGTGTCTGGACGCGTACTGTGCATCCCTTCGCCTGTCTGAGCATACGGATGGCGATCTGGATGAATTTTTTTCTCGCCTTTCCCGGATGGATCCAGAGATTACTCCCATCTGGGAGAAGTATCTCACGAATTTATCTTATGCGGTGAACAATCTGAGAATGAATTTCGACTGTGATATCATCCTTGGCGGCTATGTCGGTGCTCATTTTGATCAGTTTCTGGATACCCTGACAGAGAAACTGGAAGAGTTAAACACTTTTGAACTTGATGGCTCCTATCTGAAACCGTGCCGCTATAAGCTCGAAGCCTCTGCCCTTGGAGCAGCTCTTCAGTGGATAGAAAAATTCATCACAGAGATCTAGAAAATATTTCACAATAGATTTCCTGACTTTTTATCTATAATACACGAATTTAATTTATTTTTCTTTTAACATATTGACTTCTTCCTTTGTCAGTTCTATTATATAGTTACTTTAATAAATAAATTATAAAAGTTATTATATTACGGAGGTATCTGCAATGGATGGAAAAATGAAAGTAGCTGTAATGAACGGTATTGGACAAATGGGGTATACGGAACGTGAGATACCTGCGCCTCGTGAGAATGAAGTTCTGGTAAAATTAGAATATGTAGGAATCTGCGGAAGTGATATGCACTATTATGAAACCGGTGCAATTGGCAGCTATGTCGTAGAGCCTCCATTTGTGCTTGGTCATGAACCAGGCGGAACTGTCATTGAAGTCGGATCTAATGTTACCCATTTAAAAGCAGGCGACCGTGTCGCTCTGGAGCCTGGCAAAACATGCGGACACTGTGAATTCTGCCGCAAAGGACAATATAATCTCTGTCCTGACGTTGTATTTTTTGCTACCCCTCCGGTAGACGGTGTATTTCAGGAATATGTTACCCACGAAGCTGATCTGTGCTTCAAACTTCCTGAGAATGTGAGCACTTTAGAGGGGGCATTGATCGAACCTCTTGCTGTTGGATTCCACGCTGCGAATCAGGGGAATGCCCACGCCGGACAGACCGCTGTTGTCATGGGCGCCGGCTGTATCGGCCTTGTCACAATGATGGCTTTAAAAGCAGAGGGTGTCTCAAAAGTCTACGTGGTTGATATTATGGAAAAAAGGCTGGAGAAAGCACTGGAACTGGGCGCAGATGGAGTCATTAACGGAATGAAAGAAGACACCGTCCAGAAAGTAATGGAATTGACAGGGGGCAAAGGTTCCGATCTCGCAATTGAAACCGCCGGCACAGAACTTACCACACGTCAGACGATCCAGTTTGCAAAAAAAGGGTCTGCCATTGTTCTCGTAGGATATAGCAAAACAGGAGAAATGACGCTTCCAATGAGCCTTGCACTGGATAAAGAGCTGACATTTAAAACCATTTTCCGTTACCGTCATATCTATCCGATGGCCATCGACGCTGTCGCT
This sequence comes from uncultured Lachnospiraceae bacterium, assembly GCA_900549995.1. GTDB lineage: Bacteria > Bacillota > Clostridia > Lachnospirales > Lachnospiraceae > UMGS1251. Next base: position 90,507 of record URQQ01000008.1, read on the forward strand.
TCAGGAAAAGTCAATCTGAAAGGTATCGTGACTGACATTTTTGATTTTAACGATATACAAAACGCCATGGATAAAAGCATCCAGGATAAAGCAAATATCGTAAAAGCTGTCGTAAAGATTTCATAAATCAAAAACTCCCGCATCCTGGGAATCCCCAGGGTACGGGAGTTTTTGATTATTTACTGCTTGTCGGCATATATGGAATTAAAGCTTTTGCGACATTACTTACCGGCATTGTCTGCAGCCAGACACGTCCCGGCCCTGTGATTACTGTGTTAAACAATCCTTCCCCGCCAAATACAACATTCTTGGCACCGGAAATCGTCTTAATATCCATATCACAAGAAGCCGTCATCGCAGCAAGATGCCCTGTATCCACCACAATCTGCTGCCCTGGCTGAAGTTCATATTCAACCACATGACCGTCAAACTCTGCAAACGCAATTCCATTCCCTGATATTTTCTGCAGAATAAATCCTTCCCCTCCGAATAACCCGGATCCTACTTTCTTATGAAAATGCACAGACAGATCTACTCCTGCCTCAGATGCAAGAAATGCGCTTTTCTGAAAAATCATCTCCTGACCCGGTGAAATCTCAAATGCTTTGATAGATCCCGGAAAACAGGACGCAAATGCTATCAATCCAGTGCCGCCCTGCGCCGTATATCGGTTCTGAAAGATCGTATCACCAGAGAACATTCTTCCGATTGCCTTCCCGATACCACCGTTAGTCGATGTTTCCATTTTCATATTTGGAGACATCCATGCCATGCCTCCGCTCTCTGTAATCATTGTCTCATTGGATTCAAGGTGACAGATTACCACCGGCAGTGTTTCTCCCTTAATCTCATACTTCATAAATAATTCTCCTTTTCCTGTATCTGCTGGTTGCCTTTGTTACTCTGATAAAGAGGATTCGCTGATCCTGTCGCTAAGCTTTGCAAACTCTTCTAACGTCAGAGCTTCTCCTCTGACACTTGCTCCCCTGCCCAGACTTTCGATTGCCTCTGTAATAATTTCCTTGGAAACCGAAATCTCAGGCGAGTTATTCAGTCCATTTGCCAGCGTTTTTCTTCTCTGGTTAAATGATGCCCGGATAATTTTAAACATCAGCCGCTCATCTTTCACCTTTACCGGCGGCTCGTCATAACGGTCCAGACGGATCACCGCAGATCCAACCTTCGGCCTCGGCATAAAACAATTCGGGGGAACATTTGCCACGATATACGGCTTCGCGTAATACTGCACCGCCAGCGAAAGCGCTCCGTAGTCCTTCGTGCCAGGCCCCACCTGCATCCGGTCCGCCACCTCTTTCTGTACCATCACCGTGATACTCTTCAGCGGAACATGCTTCTCGAACAATCCCATAATGATCGGCGTCGTAATATAATATGGAAGATTCGCCACCACCTTGATCGGCTTTCCATCATTTCGCTCTCTCGCAAGCGCCTCTATATCCACCTTCAGCACATCATCATTGATCACTGACACATTTTCATACCCGTTAAGCGTATCCTCAAGGATCGGAATCAGGTTCTTGTCGATCTCAACTGCGACAACCTCCCCCGCCGCCTGCGCCAGATACTGCGTCATCGTCCCGATCCCCGGTCCGATCTCCAGCACAAAATCATCCTTCGTAATCTCCGCCGATGCAATAATCTTATCCAGCACATGCGTATCAATCAAGAAATTCTGACCAAACTTCTTCTGAAAATTAAACTTATATTTCTGCAACACCTCAATGGTATTCTGCGGGTTGCCCAACGTCGGCTCTCTCATACAATCCTGTCTCCTGACTCTTACTTAATACCTATCATTATAATTGGGGACAGGTTAAAATGCAATTGGGGACGTAATCTTTTTCAATTGGATTACGTCCCAAACTGCATTTTAACCTGTCCCAAACTGCATCACTTTCCCTCCGGACACTTCCCGGTGCTTTCTCTGACGACGAGTGACGGCTTGAATGTGATACATTTTTTCGCATTTACCCCGCTGTCGATTTCGGTAAAGAGCTGGTGTACCGCTTCTACTCCCATCTCGTACACCGGCTGATTGACCGTTGTAAGCGGCACATCAAGCATCTCCGAGAAGAAAATATTATCGTACCCGATCAGAGACATCTGTTCGGGTATGTGGATTCCCCTGCGTCTCAGTCCCTTATATACACCATAGGCAGACATATCATTAAACGCAAACACTGCAGTCACATCTCTGGATACAAAATACTCTGCTGCCGCCTCTCCGCCTGCAAAATCATAGTTTCCCTCAAAGATCAGCTCTGGATCATAGTCTATCTGCTGCTCTTTTAGTGCCTTCCGGTACCCAACGAGACGGTCCGTGGAATCCTCCAGATTCAGCGGTCCTGTGACACAGCCGATTCTTCGGTGTCCCAGTTCCAGAAGTTTCTTCGTGGCTGCATATCCCCCCTGCTTATGATCTACAATGACAGAACAGCATTCCGCTTCTTCCAGAAACCGGTCTACCATCACGAACGGAAGCTTCAGCTTCTCCAACAGCTGAATGCTCTCCTTTGCTTTCTTCTTATTGCTGTCCAGCGACATACAGAACAGAATTCCATCCACGCCCTTGTCGGCCAGCACCTGTATATAGGAAAGATCTCTCTCATGCTTATCATTCGTATTACAGAGCACCAGATTCCATCCTTTGCGCCTGCATTCATCCTCCACCCCTTTGGCAAGGTTGGAAAAGAAGACATTACTGACATCTGATATCACAAGACCAATCGTCTCCGTCCTCTTTTTCACCAGCCCTACCGCAAGCTGGTTGGGATGGTAATTCAGTTCATCCACCGCCTTTAGAATTTTGTCTTTCGTTCTTTTTGGAATTTTGTTTGCTTTGTTATTCAGGACAAGTGAAATCGTCGTCACTGACAGCCCTGTATAATTCGCAATATCTTTTATCGTCGTTCTCACCTTATATTTCAGCCCCAGACTTCTTATGTACAGCATTATAAATACTGCCATTTTTGTTTTATTTTACCATGTTTTTCCGTTCTTTTGTTAAAATAATCGTCCGAGTATTTTGATATATTTTAAATATTTATCCAACTCCACATACTCATTTGGCTTATGGGCCTGACTCGGTATCCCCGGTCCAAAAAGCAGCACCGGAAGTTTGGGCTGGCCCTGAAGTAAAATGGATGCATCTGTAAAATAATTCGTTCCCATCTCACCGGCTGGTTCATTTTCACAGGCAATTTCCCATTCCAGTTTTTTCACCCAGGGATGAACAGGCTGAATTTCGACCGGACGTCTGTCATTTTTCACCTGTATCCCTGCTCTGAATTTTTTGTCACTCTCTCTTTCGTATTTCTCTATGATTTCCTGAATCCACTGAAGCACTTCTGCCCCCGGCATTTCCGGCAAAAGCCTGATATCCAGCATCATCGTCCCTTCATCGGGCGTCATATTTGCACGGATACCGCCCTTCATGACCGTGACCTGAACCGTCGCACTTCCAAGAAGCGGATGTGTACAGGACTTTAACTTCTGCTTCAAATCCATCAGAATTTTCATTCCATATTCCAGGGCATTTGCCCCCTCCTCCGGGCAGGCTCCGTGGCTCGTCTGTCCATGCAGTGAAAGCTCCAGCCACATACACCCCTTCTGGGCAATTCCGGCTTTCAGCCCGGTAGGTTCGCCGATTAAAAGCAAGGACGCATTATTTATATAGTTCCCCTCCAGGATCTTTTTCGCACCAAGCCCTCCCTTTTCCTCATCACATGTGCCAAGAAAATAAATCGTGTACTTGGGAACATACCCGCGCAGTTTCATTCTCCCGAGTGCATATACCATTCCCGCAAGCCCGCTCTTCATATCACTCGCTCCACGTGCGTAGATACATCCATTTTTCTTCACAGGTCTTGTGCAGTCCGTCTCCCATTCCGACAAGTCACCGTATGGCACCGTATCCAGATGCCCGTTCCATATCACGGTTTCTTTCGTCTTTCCCTCCAGCACTGCTATGACATTCGCATGTTTACTGTCAATTTCCTGTATGATGGTATTCACACCGCACTTTTTCAGATAATCTGCGATGAACTTCGCCAGGTTCCGCTCGTCATCCACACCGTTCACACTAGGGATCGAAAGTATTTCGTTTAAAAATTCCTCCTCACTGTACAGATTCTGCATCATCGTAAGCTTCCCTCCAATGTTATCTCGTTAGCCAGTCCACGATTCCTTTGAATGTTTTCTGATATCCTTCCCACTCACAGAACTGCGGCGGCGCCCAGTGCGGTGCACAGTCTGTCGTAAATACCGCACTCTTTCCCTGCCCATAAGTCTCGACTGCGATAAATGGATCCTCGCCTACCACGGCCAGCACCTCCGCTCCAGGTTTTGCTATCGTCTTGTTATAGCCAAGCACCTCCGGCCACTCTCCGTCGACCTCACTCAACGCTTCATGGGCTTTTACTGTCACCGGACGTATCCCCTCGCAGTGTTCCATTCGGTCATCCACCGTAAGCACTTCCACCGGCAGTACTTCCTGGACCGCGGTATCATGCCATTTCCCTTTTGCATCTACTCCTGAAAATGTCAGGTACCCTCCAATCATCAGCAGTGCGCCGCCGTCCAGCACATAGTCCCGGATCAATGCCGTACGGTCGGGCATTTTCTCACTTCTTGCAAAAGTCGCAGACGGAAGAAGCAACGTGTTTGCCCCGATATCTGACAAAATTACACAGTCATATTGTTTCAGTTCCTCCATTGTAAATGGAAATTCTTCCCCTGCCAGATGATTCGGCAGAAATGTCACCTGATATCCGCTTTGTTCCAGCGCCGCTTTGAGCCATTTTTCCCCGGTTTCATATACAGATGTATAGAAACTGTCCGCCCCTTTTACATGAGTCGTATAACTCATCCATGATTCCCCTGCCAGTAATATTTTCTTATCCATGTTCTTATCCTCCTTATTGTCTGCTTTTCTCTACTTTTGCCACGAACCTGCTCATCAGCTGGTTCAGTATAATTGCCAGAATCAGAATGAATCCAAGTGCTGCAAGCTGCCATACAGAATTGACATTTGCAATCTGAAGGCCCGAATTCATCATTGTAATAATGACTACCCCCATCAAAACTCCGCCGAGATGGCCGATTCCTCCGGCAACTCCGATTCCTCCAAGAACCGCCACCGTAATTGCCTGCATTTCCATGCCGGTTCCCGCGTCTGCCCTTGCAGTCATAAGCCACGAGTTATTAATCACCGCGCTCACCGCCGCAAGCACACCCGTAATCATATAGATTCCCATCCTTGTACGGATCTCCCGGATTCCGCCGAATTTCGCAGCCTCCGGATTGGTTCCCATCAGGTATACTTTCCGGCCGAATTTCATCTTGTAGATCAGGATGAATACGACAAATGATACCGGTATAACTACGAACAGGATCTGATTCGGTATCCCGAAAGTGCTCTCCAGTGACAGAAATTCAAAACTCTTTGGAAATCCGCTGATCGGGATTCCTCCGGTCAGATATAAAGCAAGCGATCCATACACATACTGCGTACCAAGTGTTGCAATCAGCGCCGGAACTTTCGCAACTGCGATCAGCGCTCCGTTGATAGCTCCAAGTACAATCCCTGTAAGAATTGTGATCACTACCGCCAGCAGAATTCCGGCTCCTTTCATCACTGCAATTCCAAAAATGACTCCGGATAAACTCATTGCGGACCCTACAGAGATATCGATTCCATCCCTTCCTCCGATCATGACAAGTGCCTCACCTAATGACAGCAATGTCAATGTCGCCCCGAACTGTGTCACCTGCAGAAGATTATTCATATCAAAAAAGTAAGGGCTGATGCCAGACAAGATGATGATTTCCAGGACAAACAATACAAGTAAAAATTTTGTCCTGCTTTTTGCAATTGAAAATGCTATTTTTTTCATGCTGCCACCTCCCTGGTTTTCTTCCCATACGTTCGGTTTGTCGTCAACGCATCAAACAATACAGAAAGGATGATCAAAAGTCCGATGAAACAATTTTCCAGCAGTGACGGGATTCCCAGTATTACAATTCCATTTTTCAAAAATGCAATGAACAGCACGCCTGCCAATGTTCCAATGACACTTCCGCGTTTGCCGTTGCCTTTTGCACCGGTTCCGCCAATTGTTACGGCTGCGATACATGCAATTGGAAGGTCTGATCCGATGGTCATCTCTACACTTCCCATTCTTGCCACATACAGCATCGCCGCAATTGCTGTGATGCCTCCTGAGATACAATAGGAAACAAGTTTGATATGTTTCACATTAATTCCGCTTAAGTTTGCCGACTGCGGATTGCATCCGGTTGCATAGATATATCTTCCAAATCTCCGGTACATCAGGAAATAATAAAATCCCGCATAGACAAGAATAATCAATAACAGTAATACCGGAATACCAAATACTTTTGCCCTTGTGATGACGCTGTACCCCGGATCCAGCCCGGTCAGCCATTTTCCTCCAAGCAGCGCGAAAATCACTGCTTTCCATATATTCATCGTCGCAATTGTCACGATCATATCCGGGATATTGAATTTGGAAATTAAAAATCCATTCACAAATCCAACTCCGATTCCAATCACAATTGCCGCCGCGACAATGAATACGATATTGATATTGGCCTGCAGCATATATCCGATCACAATTGCGATGACTCCCATAACGGAACCGACGGACAGGTCGATTCCTCCAAGCAGCATGACGATGGTCATTCCGATGCTTACCATCGCGATCTCTGCGTTATTCTGAACGACGCGGATCAGATTATCAACCGTCAGAAAGTTAGGAGCCAGTATTCCAAAAAGGATAATTTCCATGAGCAGGAGAAGAAATGTTACATACTCCCGCCGTCCGGGTTTCGGAATATATTTTTTTATCATTTTAAAATACCCCCATTCTTATAAGCAGCTCATCGTGTTACTTCGCACCAGTCCATTAAGATCGACGCAATCATCTTCGTACAGGTTACCAGTTCTTCTGTCTCTACGTACTCATCTGCCTGATGGGCAAGTCTTGGGTCTCCCGGTCCGATATTCAATGTCGGAATCCCCACATTGCAGAACCATCCCATATCGGTATGACAGCAGATCCCTTCCACCATCGATTCCGGATTTACTTCCCTGGAACTGTCTCTGACTGTCTTGAAAAACGGCTGGTCATCCAGTGTCTCTCCGCAGTCCGCATCGATCAGCCATTCAATCTTCGGCGGATTCTCCCGAAGCCACGGGTCTGTCATCGCCACCGCATGAACGAACTGCTCGATTTCCATTTTCACTTTGGAGCCAAGTCCATTCTCATCTTTTTCTGATGGAAGATACTGGGCGTCAAAGGTCAGTTCCGCATGATTTGCAAAGGTCGTCGGATATTCCCCTGCGTGGATCTGGGCAATATGGATCTGACACGGAATCGGCAGGTATTTATGTTCCTTCGTCACTGACCACTCTTTATTCAGGCGCCGGAACTGCTCCAGGTAAAGGGAAGCTTTCTCAATGGCATCCACGGCTCCTCCGGTCCGGAAGTCCCCCTGCTTCAGCTCAATATGCCCGGCTCTGCCTTCGATGATTAATTTGCCCCACAGGATTCCTCTGCAAAGCGGGGCAATCTTTAAGTTCGTAGGTTCTGTGATCAGGCACCCGTCTGCCCGGTATCCATTTGCCATCAGCGCAAGCGTGCCCATTCCTCCGGCTTCTTCATCTACCACCGTTCCGATCTTCACATCACCTTTCAGTTCGATCCCACTCTCTGTAATTGCTTTTAAGGCAACTGTCATCGCCGTAATTCCGCCTTTCATATCTACCGCGCCTCTGCCATAGATCCGCCCGTCTTTTTCTTCGCCGCCGAACGGATTCTTTGTCCATTTACTTCCCCTTTGTACGACATCTATATGTCCTGACAGCATGATGGACTTTCCGTCTCCGCTTCCCTTCTTTACCGCATAAAGATTCGGTCTGTCCTCGAATGTATGGTCCACATAGTATCCCGGTTTTCCTTCATACTCTGCAAGTTCCTCTGCATCCGGATAGGTAAACTCCGTCTCCATTCCCATTTCTTCCAGATAGTTTTTTAGAAGCCTCTGTGCATCTCCCTCTTTCATATACGCTCTTTCTTCATCAAAATAAGGATTCACACTGGGCTGTCTGATCAGCGCTGTCAAAAGGCCTGTCACTTCATCTTTGTGTCCATCAATCCATGAAAATACTTTCTCTTTTGGTGTCATTCTTCTTCCTCCTCGTTTAAATTCAAAGCATTTTTCAATATCGCTTCTTCGGTTACATTTTCTCTCGTAAATCTGGCTGTGATTTTGCCTTTATACAACGCCAGAATCTCATCGCTTAGTTCCATGACTTCCGGAAGATCCGAGGAAATCACAAGAATCGCCACACCTTCTTTCGCAAGCTGGATGACATACTTGTGGATTTCCGCTTTCGTCATGACATCAATTCCTCTGGTCGGCTCATCTAAAATCAGCACCTTGGGTTTCTCCAGAAGCCACCGGCAGATCAATACTTTCTGCTGTCCTCCGCCGCTTAAGCTGTTGACGCTGACCTCCTGGTTCGGTGTTTTAATGCTATATTTCTCAATGTTTTCCTGTACGATCTGCTTTTCTTTCTTCTTGTTGATGAACCCGGCCTTATCCGATAATTCATCCAGAAATGCAACACTCATGTTATCGCGCACTGTATGTATGTCGAAAAGCCCCTGTACCCCTCTGTCTTCCGGTACATAAAAGAGTCTGCTTTCGATTGCCTGATTGATATTGTGATTCGTAATATCCTTCCCCTCAAACATA
>URQQ01000009.1 GCA_900549995.1 uncultured Lachnospiraceae bacterium
CATGAAGATAAATGGCAGAATTGCCACTACTGTCCACAGGATCGTCAGAATAATAGCCACTGCCCACGATGCGCGGCTTTTTGCTTTACTTTTTTGTACTGTTTCCATTATTCCGCCTCCTTTTTACCATTGAGGATACGCATTGTTAACAGTGATATGATTGAAATTAAAATAAACATTCCGCCTGCCACTGCAGAACCATATCCCATGTTGAACTGCGAGAATGACAGCTTATACATGTAAGTAGCCATCAACTCCGTAGATGTACCAGGACCGCCTCCGGTCATAACATAGATCAAATCGAAGTATTTCAGAGATCCAACCATAGAGAGAATTGCCGCACTTTTTAAAGAAGGCTTTAATAACGGCAACGCGATTTTCCAGAAATACTGTCCTTTGGAAGCTCCGTCGATTCTCGCCGCCTCAAAAACATCGGTTGAAACATTCGTATAGGCAGCCATACAGTACACCATGTAAAATGGGGTAAACTGCCATGCAATAACTCCGATGACAGTATAAAGCGCTGTCTTTGGGTTCCCCAGAAGATCCAGATTCCCTCCTCCGAGAAGATTCGAAATCGTGCTGATGATTCCTCCGTTGGTTGCCAATGCATAACTGAACAAAAATCCAACTGCCACAGAAGACATCAGAAGCGGTATGAACCACAGAACCTTAAAAGGTGTGGTTTTCTTTCCGCCGAAATCAATAAATGTTGCCAGTGCAAGTCCAATCGGAATCTGAATACAAATCGACAGGATCATGACAACTATGTTATTTTTAAATGCTGTCCAGAAACTCATATCTTTCAGCAGTTTTGACCAGTTGGACAGGCCGGTAAAAGTCTTATTTGCCGAGATTCCGTTCCATTTATACAAACTGGTTACAAACGTATCTGCAATCGGATAAAACACATAGATCACCATCAGAATCGCTACGGGCAGCAAAAAGATAAATGCCGCCTGATGGATTTCTCTCTGCCTCTTTTGATAGAGACTGCTTTTTTCTTTTCCCATCTTTTACCTCCTCTATATAGAAGGTGTTCCGAGACACTCCCGGAACACCTTTTTTAAACCGGCAATTACCTATTCGGCTTTGTCATCATTATATGCTTTCATTGCAGCCTGGAACTGTTTTGCCGCATCTTCTGGTGTCATTGTCAGTCCGAAGAGTTCCTGGCAGGAATCCAGATGAGCTGTTGCGACTGCCGGTGGGAGATACTGGTCATACCACAGCTGGATCGAGGACGCATCGCCTACTGCTTTCATGATTGTTTTGCTTATGTCATCTGTAAGTTTGTCTTCCACACCTTTGACTGGAGGAATCTTTCCTGATTCTACCATGAAGTCAACAACCTCATCCTCTGAGAATTTGGATGCACACTCGAAAGCTGCTGCCAGTTTGTCGCCTTCACAGTTAAAGGAGATAAAGTTATCACCTACCGTACCGATTAAGATGGAAGAATCTGCTGAAGAACCGTCTGCCGCCGGGAACGGGAACCAGCTCATCTTAGCTGCGAATTCTGCACTGTCCTGATTCAGAAGTCCTGTATACCATGAACCTGCCAGAGACATTGCTGCTGACTCCTGATATAACAGCTGTCTTGCCTGTCCGTCATCCTCGCTGAGAGAGTTCATTCCTTCCGGGAAATATCCTTTCTTTACCCAATCCTGAATGGTTTCCCCAGCTTTGATGAAACATTCGTCTTCAAAAGTACCTGTTCCTGCAACTGCTTCCTGGAATGGCTCAAGTCCGCCGTATCTTGCCGCAAGATTCATGAAATACATAGATCCTGTCCACTTCGGTGCATTGGCAAGTGCGAATGGAGTGATTCCATTTTCTACCAGTTTATCACATGCCGCTTCAAGTTCAGAAATCGTTGTCGGAACCTTCAGGCCGTATTTATCAAATATCTCTGTATTATAGTAAATCCCTGAGATTGATACATTCATAAATGGAACTGCGTAAATATCATCTTTATATTTTGCCTGCTCAATTGATGCATCCATCAGTCTGTCCGGGAGTTCGCTGTCGTTAAATAAATCTGTGATCGGCTGCGCATATCCGGAATCCACATACTCATTCATAGGACCGCCGGACCAGCTTGTGTACATATCCGGGCATTCACCGGAACTCATTGCAATGACCAGTTTTTCTTTGTATGTATCATTCTGCACCGGAACACTTGTAATTGTATAATCTGAATCCGTTGTGGAACTGTACAGCTCAATTGCCTTATCATAAATTGCCTTGTCCACATCCTCCGTACCGATATTCCAGAAGACGATTTCATTGTCCCCACCTTTTGTCTTCGTATCAGATTTTGCACTGCTTCCGGATGTTTCTTTACTGTCCCCGCCAGACGAACCTCCACATGCCATGAGAGATCCTGCCATAATGACTGACATTGTAAGGGCTGCGACCTTCTTCACTTTCTTCATACTTTTCTTCCTCCTTTTTCTTATTGACAGCTATATACTTCTTTAGCTCATGTCATTATTCTACCATCACAAAATTCGAATTGAAATTTAATAAACTGTCTATTTTCTATAAAAATCTTACACTCAATGTTAAAATTTTAATGATTCTGAACCACGTTTTTTCTTACTGCCACGCACATTTCATTTACGGCATACTTGCTTTAATTGTTTGCTTTAACTGCGTTACATCTTCCAGTTTTACCAGGAATTTCTCTACACCATCCTGGCTCAATACCGCATAATGATCGTCATAAGGATAGTATTTGATCACTACATCTTCTGCCTTGTCACTATTGCGCACAAATTCCATTTCCAGAAGGGCTTCCTCCCTGGAAGCAGCCTCCTTTGGAAGTTCTGAATCCAGCAGGACACTGAGAAGTTCCGTATAAAGTGTATGATACTTTGACTCTTCTGTCTTTGTATCTCCAAAATAAAACTCGTCATCTTTGACGTGCATCTGATATTCTTTCTGATCCATCGTAATATTGATTTGCTCAACTGTATTTACTGCCACCACGGTCCCCACTTTCAGAATCAGTGAAAACGGCTGCGCATTCAACATCGAATCTATTGTGGAACTGTTCATCTTATAAATCTGTTCCGGCGCTGACTTTAACGCCGTATAGTAATGTTCTTCCCCATCACTTTTTCCCACAAGCAAAGTGCAGGTACTGTCCGGGTACGGAGAGTTTGCCATCTCTTTTGCATCCGGCTGGGCACTGGAAGCCTGTTCCTTTGTAAGTGCCTCCTTTCTGACTTCCTGGGTTGTCTGGCAGAAATCCAGTTCAATCTCCCCCACAGGAGTTTGAATCCCCGTATCTATATCCGCCGCAGTTTCCACCGGCGTGAAATCCAGGGACTCCGCTGAATCATAGAGAGCTGTCATCGCCTCCGTATCTACAATCGCCTTATTCTCATAGGGGACTGCCATCTTCCAGTACTCATAAGAGTTCTCCATCTCCCGGGGAGCATATTCGATGGAATATAATGTTTCACCGCCTGCTGACACCTGAATCCGGCGGATTCCTTCTGATATAAACACCGGTGCTTTTTCGTCCTTCAGCTCCCGCACGTCCTCCCTGGTTGATGTTTTTTCCTGCACGGATTCCTGCGCCGTATTACCATCTTTTCCTTTGCTGTCCGTCTCTTCATTCTGGCTGCCGGCACACCCTGCCAGCAGAATACTCATGCTTAGAAGCACTGCTCCTATCATCCTGCTTTTTCGTCTCATCCTCTGCATCTCCTGTTAGTTTAGTGTAAAAGGAACTTCCACCGGATGGTTCCTTACAAGCTCCCTGCTTCTTCTATCTGGCTGGGATGTCCCTACATATAATGTGAATTTCTTGCTGTCTGTCAGCCGTTCCCCATTTTCGTTTACCACTGTCATTGCCTTCTTGTCAATCACCATCTGGAACTCCATTTTGCCATAAGCTTCTGCTGTTATCCGTTTAAAACCGCAGAGGCTGTGATTTTTTACTGCCAGCGAAGATTCTTCATCCTTGATATATACCTGCACTACCTCATCTACCGCACGGCCGCTTAAGTTTTCAACCGTCACCTTAAGCTCAATGTCTGACTCACCATCTACGGAATTCATAATCCGTGCATCGGTAACTTTGCAGTCGCCATAGCTAAGTCCAAATCCAAACGGATACAAAGGCTCCCGGGTCAGATAGCGGTAGGTTCTGTTCGTCATAGAATAGTCTGTAAATTCAGGCATTCCCTCCAGATCACGATAGAATGTAACCGGAAGTTTTCCTGACGGGGAATCTTCTCCGAACAGAAGCCTGGCAATTGCAGTTCCGCCTTCTGCTCCAGGATACCATGCCTGCAGAATTGCCTGTGCATGTTCATCTGCATAGGTAAGATCAATGGCGCTTCCAGCCATGAGAACTACAACCACTGGTTTTCCCACTGCACATACTTTTTCCAGAAGTTCCTGCTGCACCTTCGGAAGCTTCAGGTCTTTCTTGTCACCAGAACCTACATGGTTCCCCGTATCCATCTCTTCGCCTTCCAGCGTCTCGTCCAGCCCAAGGACAAGTACTACAACATCACTGTTCTCTGCTGTGATTACTGCTTCCGACAGTCTGTCCTGCGGCCATGCCAGACTTTCGACACGGTCATTTGACAGATGGCATCCTTCGGTATAGAATACCCGAACATCCTCCCCCACATAATCCTGAATTCCTTCCAGAATTGTCACATAACGGGATGCTGTTCCATAATAATTCCCATAGAGAGGCACCCGGCTGTTGGCATTGGGCCCTATCACTCCGATGGAATTGATCTGTTCTTTCTCAAGCGGCAGTATCCCGTCATTTTTCAGCAGCACGGCCGCTTTTCCTGCCGCTTTTACCGCAAGTTTTCTGTGCTCCCGGCACTCAACCACATCGTACGGAATCTCATCGTACTCACTTCCGTCAAATAACCCAAGCAGCATCCTTGTCGTCATCAGACGTTCACATGCTTTCGTAATCTCCTCTTCGGTCACAAGGCCATCCTGATATGCGCCTAACAGATGCAGATATGTATTGCCGCAATTTACATCACAGCCTGCTTTCAAAGCCATCGCAGCTGATTCCCTCGCTGTCGATGTCACGCCATGGTGCTCATGGAAATCACGGATTGCCCAGCAGTCAGAGACATAATGCCCCTCGAATCCCCATGTTTCCCTCAGAAGTTTCTGGATCAATGTCGGGCTTCCGCAGCAGGGTTCCCCGTTGGTGCGGTTATAGGCTCCCATCACAGCCTCCACATCCGCTTCCTTTACAAGAGCCTCGAATGCCGGGAGATAAGTCTCCTCCATATCTTTCGGTGCCGCCACAGCATTGAACTCATGCCGCAGATCTTCCGGTCCGCTGTGCACCGCAAAATGTTTTGCACATGCCGCCGCTTTCATCACTTCTTTTTCCCCCTGGAGTCCTTCTACAAAGGCTACACCCAGCCTCGAAGTCAGATACGGATCCTCCCCGTAGGTCTCATGTCCCCTGCCCCACCGCGGATCACGGAAAATATTCACATTGGGGGACCAAAATGTCAGTCCTTTATAGATATCTCTGTCATTATGGGAAGAATAGGCATTGTATTTCGCCCTTCCCTCTGTCGCGATCACATCTGCGATCTGCTTCATCATGTCTTCATCGAACATTGCCGCCATTGCGATCGCCTGTGGAAATACTGTTGCCGCTCCGGCTCTTGCAACTCCATGCAATGCTTCATTCCACCAGTTATACGCTGGTACACCCAGTCTGTTTACAGACGCTGCATCATACTTAAGCTGTGACGCCTTCTCCATAAGATCCATCTGTTCCACTAATTCTCTGGCTTTTCTTTTTGCCTCTTCACGGTTTCTTTTCATTTTTAATCCTCCCATAACAAAATAAAGAAGTGCTATTTTTTATTAACTATAGCACTTCTCTGTTTAAAATTATATTTAATAAACATCCTTAGATCTATAATTTATTGTCCATTTTCACGGATATTTTTCCGATACTGTGTCGGAGATATGCCCAGATGTTTCTTAAATGCCAGCGAAAAATAATTGGTATCCCGGTAGCCGACCGTCTGTGCGATCGCTCCCGTCTTCATATTGGTTGTCTCAAGCAATGATTTTGCCTGTTCGATTCTCTTTCTGACAATATATTCATTACACCCTTCTCCCGTCACACGCTTAAAAAGCCTGGAAAAGTAATTTGGTGTAATATAGAACTTCATCGCAAGACTGGAAACGGAGATATCCTCCGAAAGATGTTCCACAATATATCTCTTCGCCGCATTTACAATCTCATGATTATTCTCACTCTGCGGTTCGAGCAATGTATCCAGAAAATCCCTCGTATACTCACATGCTTCCTTCCGGTCTGCACCTACCAGTGTATTTAAAAGCAGATTCATCTTGTCTCCCGGGTTCTCTCCCGAATCGATGCAGTAAGAATAATATACCGACGAAGCAACTTCAAAACAACATTTTCTTGCATATGCATCTGATATATTATAAGACTCTGTGGCATTGCAGAAACTGTCAAAGATCCTCAATACTCTCCCTGTATTGCCGATGTTCGTCTCCATCCCTGACCTCAGTTCATCAAAGATCTCTTTAAACAGCTCCAGCCGCCCTCTGGACTCCTGCTTCTCCAAAACCGTGTGGTAGGAGTTTTTCTGCTGTTCCAGCAGCATCTTGGCCTCCCGGTAAGAGATACTCATCTGGGAGAATCCTTCCACTTTATTACCAAGTACCACTTTCGTCGCAATCTCATACTCATCCTGGATCAGTTCCGTAAAATCTTCTACCAGACTTTGAATTTCATCTGCCTTCTCATTGTCAAAGAGCACAGCCACAAGCTGTCCTTCTTTCGTCTCAAAGGTAATTCCCTTCCCCTGTACATCCAGAAATCCGGTCAGCAGATTTTTAATGTTCAGCAGAGTGAACAGACCGTTTTCATTATCAATTGATCCGTCATCATGAATCGGCGGAAGAAGGAGTGCCACACGGAGCAGCGATTTTGTATCGTACTCATATTCCTTTTCCAGCTTTTCATAAACTTCATCCGGGACTTCTTTTCCATAAAGAAAATCATTCATTATCTGTTCGAGCTTTATCTGGTCTGCAGTTCCGAGTATCCGCCTGAGCTTCTTTTCTTTCTTCAGATTCTCCTCTCCCTTATCAAGTTTACTGACCAGGCGTTCAATCTGCTCTTTCAGAAGATCCTCGTCCACAGGTTTCAGCAGAAACTCGTCTACTTTCATTCTGAGACATTCTCTTGCATATTCAAAATCATCATATCCCGTAAGAACAATAATTCTCATCTCTTCGTTTTTTTCACGGATCTTTGCAATTAATTCCAGCCCGTTCATCTCCGTCATTCTGATATCTGAAATGAGAATATCCGGCTTTTCCCTCTCCGCGATCTCAAGCGCCTCTCTGCCTGAAGCTGCCATAAAAGCTTCTCCGATTCCAATGCTGTTCCACGGAATCGTCATTTTAATCCCCAGACGGATCATTCTTTCATCATCCACAATTAATACTTTATACATTCTTTCTCTCCATTGTCTTTATTGAAAATAAATTTCGGCTGATTTCATATCCTCTTCTACTCTGAGATATTCCCGTGGGATTTTAATCTCCACAGTCACTCCGCCGACGTTGTTCTTCTCGTAATGCAGGCCGTAGTCACAGCCAAACAAAAGCTGGATGCGCCGGTTTACATTGCGCACACCATAGCCTGTCCCCTCTTCACATTTATGAATATTCTCATTCATCTGGGCAATCTGCTCTTCTGTCATACCGGTTCCGCTGTCTTCCACCAGAATCTCTACATACTCATCCTCCATCACCCCGCGGATCACCACATGCCCTTTCATCCCGTCTTTCACTTTTATTCCGTGATATATGGAATTTTCCACCAACGGCTGAAGCGTCAGCTTGGGAATCTGTACTTTTTCCAGGGCTTCCATATCTTTGATCTCATAAGTCAGTATATCTCCATACCGCATCTGCTGAATATACAGATAGTTGAGAATATGCGTAGTTTCTTCACGCACCGTAATAATCTCCCGCCCTTTGCTCAGACAGATTCTGTAATATGCCGCCAGTGCCTTCACCAGCTGGGAGATCTCTCTGTTCCCATCCATGACAGCCTGCCAGTGTATACAGTCCAGTGTATTATAGAGAAAATGAGGCTGGATCTGAGACTGCAGGGCATCGAATTTGATCTGGTCAAGGAGCTGCTGCTCTTCCTTTACCTGCTCCATCAGCTGATTGACCGTCTCCATCATATGGTTAAATCCCTGGGAAATCATCTCCATATCCGGATCTGTATCTTTCGCATAAATCCGGGCCGACAGATCTCCTTCCGATACCTGGCCCATCGTCTCAGCCACCTTCTGCCACGGCCTGTACGCCTCCCGGATTAATTTTCCGGCTGCTTTCTGCATGAAAGTTAACAGACACAAAAGCAGTACCAGCACAACAATGAGTGTACGGATATTCCCTTTTGACAGCTCATAGAGGCTGATATTGGTCGCATAAAAATAGTTCCATCCGCTCAGCCGGTGATATACCCACAGACTTCCTCCGCTCCAGAAGCTCCCTGATTTTTTATCCATCTTGGAGATATCAAGTTTCGTACCGATCCTGTCCGGATCCGCGCAGGAAATTATCGTACCATCGGAATATAGAAAATAATTGTCCATATTCAGATTTTTATTGCTGCTTTCCATCGTCTGTGTCAGATTTAAATCATCAATGTTCAGGCAAAGCATTCCCATATACTGATCCAGTTCCGTGCCCGAATAAACCGGCTGATATATCATCAGTGTATAGTCATTCGTCCTTGTATAGGTCGTATTATATGTCATGGCACGCATGCTTGTCTCTCTGGACGACATCTTAAGGCTGTCCTTGTATTCTGACAGAATAATCTCCGACAGCTGCTCACTGCTGTTTAAGATAGAGTCGCCTTTGATACAGCTTTTACTGCCATCCGCGGATATAATCTGTACAAACTGCAGATTATCCACCATGTTGCAGACATTCTCAAGCGTTTCCTGGGCCTGGCTAAGATAACCATATCTCTCTTTATCCTGCAGATAAGACTGGACACTTGAGTCTATCATAATCGACCACAGAATGTCTTCATATTGTTTAAAATTCTCTGCGGTATTTGACGCCTGTGTCTCAACCCTCTGTTCCACAAGCTGTCTGGACTGCCGGGTAATTGCCCGCACAGTAGAAATAACCGATACAATCATAAGCAAAATCACGGATACCCACATCGCAGCCGAAAGAAAAACAAACATCTTCTTGTCGAATTTCCACCTTTGATACTTTTTCATAAAGCCGCCGGACATCCCTTTCCTCCTTAAAGATTCCATACTTTAATTTCCTCCCGCACATTTTTCAATATTGAGTATATCATACTTCTCTTCCTTAGATTTTCCAACTACTATATTGTAAAATTATCACATTTCCGATATAGTAAGTATATGAAAACATGGAGGTAGAGAAGATGAAAAATATGATAGTCGGACAGTCCGGCGGGCCTACTGCAGTCATCAATGGCAGCTTATACGGGGTAGTTACGGAAGGTCTGAATAAAAAAGATCAATTTGAACATGTCTACGGAATGGTAAATGGAATCGAAGGTTTTCTTGCCGGCCGTATCATGGATATGGCACCGCTTAAAGAAAATGGGGATCTGGAATTAATCAGGACAACTCCGGGAGCCTATCTTGGTTCCTGCCGCTATAAACTGCCGGAAGATTTAAATGATGCCGTCTATCCTGAACTATTCAAAAAATTCGAAGAATATAATATTGGATATTTCTTCTATATCGGCGGAAATGATTCCATGGATACCGTCAGCAAACTTTCCCGGTATGCAGAATCTGTAAACAGTGAAATCCGTGTCATCGGTCTGCCAAAGACCATCGACAATGACCTCGTAGAGACAGATCATACACCCGGATACGGAAGTGCTGCAAAATATGTGGCTGAGACAGTCCGGGAGATCGCAATTGATGCCTCTGTATATGATAATAAAAAGTCTGTGACTATCGTTGAGATTATGGGACGTCACGCCGGATGGCTGACTGCTGCAAGTGTACTTGCACGTAAATTCGAAGGTGACAATCCGGTCCTGATCTATCTGCCGGAAGTCGCATTTGACCAGAACGCTTTTATTGAAAAGGTGAAAGCTGCCCTTACAGAAACTCCGAATCTTGTTGTCTGCATATCCGAGGGAATCAATGACGGCAAAGGCAGCTTTATCTGCGAACTTGGAAGCGATGTTGAAGTCGATACCTTCGGACATAAAATGCTGGCTGGTTCCGGAAAATATCTGGAAAATCTTGTAAAGAAAGAATTAAATGTCAAAGTCCGCTCCGTGGAATTGAATGTAAGCCAACGCTGCTCAGCTGCATGTCTGTCTGCCACAGACCTTGATGAAGCTGCTGCATCCGGTGCTTATGCGGTAGAAGCTGCATTATCCGGCATCACTGGCAAGATGGTTTCTTTCAGGCGTCTGAGCGATGAACCTTATGCACTTACATTTGAACCAGCAGATGTAAACATCATCTGTAATCAGGAAAAAGGTGTTCCGCTGGAATGGATTACAAAAGACGGCACCGATATCGGTGAAGAATTTATCGAATATGCGAAACCTCTGATCCAGGGAAAAGTAGAAGTCCCAATGAAAGAGGGTCTTCCGAATTTTGCATACCGCCGCTCATAAACTTTGAAAAATGTATCTGAAACAGGAATCCGGGCAGCCGGAGTTCTCCGGATCGTATTCGAAAAGGAATGATGATGATGAAAAACCAAAACCGAAGAAACGGATTCACTCTTGTGGAACTGATCGTTGTCCTCGCCATCCTTGGTGTCCTAATTGCGATACTGGTTCCCGCCCTGACCGGATATATTGACAAAGCGAACCTGCGGGCCTGCCAGGTGAATAAAGCCGGCCTTTTAAGAGATCTCACCGCTGATGAGATTTACGAAACCCAGGGAGAAACTCTGGCGCTTGCGCGCCTTCAGGAATTGGCCCAGGCATCGGAATACCAATGCCGTCAGGGCGGCGCATATGAAGTCACCCGTGCATCGGACGGCACAATCATGGCAACCTGCCATAAACATGATACGGATTATAACTTTAACATGTCCCAGGCATTGGCACATGCAATGACGAATAACCCTGAGGTGAAAGAGCTTCTGGAAAGGTACATGTCTCAGGGCAAAAACATAGATTCCTCTTCCAAAACAGGAAAAGCCTATGAATCCGTACTAAGCGCCCTGAAGAACCTCGGGTTTGATCCAGATCTTCAGAATGTAAAAACATGGTCCTTCCAGGCTTATGGTGACAAAAGTTATCTGTTTTACTGGTCAACTGAAGATATATCAACTAAAAAGCCTGGTGATACGGTGAAAGTTATGCGCTATAATGCCGCCAAAGGAACTTACACTGCCGGAACGATAGAAGTGAAAACGGAGACCCTTTCCGCATCTGATTCTTCGACCGGCCAGTCATCTACTTATAATGTCTTAAACCGCGGTGACGCGACCTGGAAAGAATATACGGGTGTAAAACAGACGGATGAAGATAAAAAGAAATACGACACAATCTATAAAGTATTCCAGGGAATGGAATAATTTTATGACAGCTTAAGCTCTTTTTCTGTTCACAATTCATTCATTTATCATTCAAAAACATTTCATTTGTATAACATTGTTTCTTCATTTCTCTCCCCTATACTATAACTATCAAATGAGAAACATACAGTAATACCAATACCTAGTATGCAAGTACTATTTGAATAAACTTTTTCATAATACAGGCCAGGAATCCAAACGGATCCCTGGCCTCCTCCCTTTGTAAGAGAGAAGTTGTGCATATCATTCTATTTTCCTTAGTAGTGTTCACATCACTGTTTTTGTAGTATAATTTTATCGTAAATAGATAAAAAGAAGTTGATTCTGTCAACACTACTTTATGGAAGGATGTGTTAAAATGCCATTACCAAACCAAAAGAACGAATACACTACTGACTTTATCTATTCTCTGCCTGACAGTGAACGGGCAGAGCTAATTGATGGTCAGATCTATTACATGGCACCGCCAGGCACCAGACATCAACGGATCGCCGGAAAACTCTTCAGCATCATCAGTAATTACATCTCTGCTAAAGGTGGCACATGTGAGCCATTTATTGCCCCATTTGCTGTATTCCTGAATGAAGATGATAAAACTTACGTTGAACCAGATATCAGCGTCATATGCTCCCCCAACAAACTTACAGATAAAGGATATCATGGCGCGCCGGACTGGATGATCGAAATCGTCTCTCCGGGCAGCAGGCGCATGGATTATTATACCAAGCTTTTTAAGTACCGGACTGCTGGAGTACGGGAATATTGGATTGTAGACCCCGACAAAAACCGAATTTTAGTCTACAACTTTGAATCAGAAGATACCGGGGACTATACTTTTACTGATTCCGTAAAAGCCGGCATCTATGAAGACCTGTCAATAGACTTCGGACAGCTCGATATTTAACTGCCCCGCAGCATGACAGTCAGAAAAGCACAACTTTCATTTCCCATACAGTCAACAATACCCCGGCGGCCGAAAAAGGTCCCCGGGGTATTCATGATTTTATCTTTATTGTTCTACCGCTGCAGTTTTCATTTTCTTATTCGTATACAGAAAAATGAGATATGCAGGTATCGATGTCAGCATCAGAAGTGCGCCGCTTAGCATCTCCTGCGCAGATACACTGAACACAAGGAACAACGTAACAATGGTGGCAAGGACCGCCGTAACAGGGTAGCCCCACATTTTGAAGGGCCGCTCAAGATCCGGCTGTTTTTTGCGCAGAACAATCAGCGAGATACATACGGCAACTTCACTCAGACAGCCGACGAACGTACTCATCATCAAAAATGTCATGAAATTGCCTGTCCATATGAAGATCACTGCACCGGCCGCATAGACCAGAATGGTAATATGCGGTGTTTTATATTTAGGGTGCAGTTTTGCAAAGAACGGAAATATCACCCGGTTCTCTGCCATCGCATAAGCCACACGCGGAAAACTAAGCAGCGTTCCATTGGTAGATCCAAAAATAGATACCGTTGCGCCCAATGTGATCAGAACAGCACCCACATTCCCAAACGCGACCTGTGCGGTGTCACTGACCGGAGTTGCTGAGCCAGCCAGATTGGCAAAACCGACAGAACCTACACATGCAACCGTGAGAAGCATGTTGATCACGATCACAATTCCCATCCCGATGATGGTTGCAAGAGGAAGGTTCCTCTTTGGATTCTTGATTTCACCGCTCATATATGACAAGGTGTAATATCCGCCGAGAGCAGCCATCGCAGGCACTGCTGTGGCAAATGAGTTCCCCCACTCGATTGTTTCCGTCGTCATGGAAGTGAAGTTTTCCGGTTTTAGTGCAAACAGTCCCCCAACAATCGCAACAACAAGAACACCCACTTTTGCGATCGTGAAAATATTTTGTACGGCAGAACCGCTTTTTACTCCTAAAATATTGACCAGCGCCAGGATTAAAATCAAAGCCGTCGCAATCAGACGCTGGCCATTGACTGATAAATGAAGCCCTGGAAACAAAACTGCGACATTGCTGGCAAATGCAGTCGCCATCATAGCCATCACCGGCAGGAAGGTTCCAAAAATCATGGACCATCCATACATAAAGGAAGCTCCGTGCCCAAATGCTTCTGATATGTATACATAAGATCCGCCTGCCTTTGGCATTGCCGGAGACAGTTCAGCATAGACCAGTGCACACAGCACTGCGCTCGCACCAGCGATTAGCCAGGCCAGCATATTAGGCCCGATTGAACCTGCAGATGCGGCAATTTTACCAGGTGTTGTAAAAATTCCCGAACCGATCACGGTACCAACAAGTACTGCAACCGCTGAGAAGAGTCCCATCTCTCTCTTTAATTCATTTTTATTATTCATCGTTTGCATTTCTCCTTTTTTCTTCCGGTTATATACCTGTGGAACAACAAACTCTACTCTATATCGAAGCTTTCGTTATAATCATATCTGCGTTTCAGTCTCTGGTCTGGATGAATCTCCCGTTTCATAACTTTGATTGTCCTGTCTGCCAGATCCTCCATGCGGTTCATATGCTCATCTAACACCGTACTTGCCAAAAGTCCTCCGATTGGCTTTGTCCACCTTTCATCGATGCCGTCCGGCCCAAGCAGTGTGCCCATCACTGCCCCCACCACGGCGGCATTGGAATCCGTATCAAACGCAAACTGTACACAGTTGCCGATTGCACGCGTATAATCTCCATCTGAATATAAAAGGGAAAGTACTACAATTTTTTCATTTGGAATTATGTGACACCATTCAAATATATTGTTTTCATCGTGCAGACTGTGTAATTTCTCAAGTGATTCCTCATAGGTCATTCCACTGTCATAATCCGCAATCACAGAACGCACTGCCATTGCAAGACGGGAATTCTGCGGAATTTCCCCAAGCCCTGCTTCAATGACCTCGCGCACATCACTGGTGCCCATCGCAGCAGCAACCATTGCAGCTGTGAACATTTCACCATAGATTCCGTTTCTCGTGTGGGATACACAGGCATCTCTGAAAGCCGCTCTGGCCGCTTCCTGTGGATTCCCCGGATTCACCCATCCAAAGATTTCTGCCCGGATCTGTGCTCCTACCCACTCTCTGAATGGATTCTGGAATGTCGCAGTTTCCGGAACTGAGAATCCTTCCACTGCATTTCTGTAAGCTACCCTCTCTGCAGTACAGCAGACGCCTGCCGGAAGCCAGTTCAGCCATGCATACAGCACATCCCCCGGATCAAAGTCGTATCCAAATACCTCCATCATCTTCAGATTCAGTACCGTATAATTCGTATCATCGTCAATCGGTGCATATCCTTCCAGTTCATCGATCCATGGCTGGTTATTCAAAGGAGTCCCTGTCACGATGTTGTATTTTCTGATCATTTCCTCTGTGAAATCCGCAGTAGACACATAACGGGTTACTGGATAATTTCCCGTTTCCTTCAGCATACTGATCAGGTTTTTACACTTCCAGAACTCCAGCGGTTTCCCAAGCAGACAGCCTGATACTCTCCCGTACCATCCTCCGAGAATGCGATTCCTTAAATTTTCCTCAGAAATATGCAGCGCAGTTACCCTGTCTTTTGGTCTTTCTCTCAGAATCCCTTCATAATCTGATGGTTCCACATATTTGGGGGTTCCCAGAACCGGTGCTGTCCGCATCTCTTTTTCCAGCGCACAGGCAGTATCATAGTCATTGAGAGTGATCTGCCGGTCATCAGAATAGAATCTTTTTTGTATTGCCTGACATACTTCTTTTAGATGTAAAACGTCGCGTCCCTCATCCATTGCCTGCTGCCAGTCATAATATACCCTCGCAGTATACAGTCCAAAAGTGTCATTATCCATAAAATGTTTCATATCTATCACCAAGAGCATCTCCTGCAATGCTCTCATATCCTTTCCAGAATTTTCAATCTTTTTCATTGATTTATGGTACCAGACTCAATCTGGTACTTACATTTCCACGCACGATGTGTTAAACTGATTTTATCCATTTAGGGATACCTCCTTTTGATATATCTTTGCGGTTGGCGGACCTGTATATGTTATATCTTTGGGGGGTTTTTTATTTGATCCCTGCGCATCTTAAGAACACATCTGCTCTGTAGATGCAGTCAGTTATGGCCCCCTCTCCAGGATCGAGCATGATTTTAAATATCTGATGCTCCTGCTCTGTTTTTTCATGTTTTCCTCCTTTCCTGCCTCTCTTTGGAAGTCAATCTTATTCCTTATACTGATTCACGTTTTACAATTTCACAGTCAATAAGCTTTCTGGTTAAAGGTATGTCCTCCCGGATTCTTGCGATTAACATATCCGCACATTCCGTTCCAACCTGATACCCATGCAGATCCACCGTTGTAAGAGGCGGAATCAGATATTGTGAAATGGGGATATTATCTGTTCCGGTCACTTTAACGTCCTTTGGAACACGCAACCCTTTCTTGTGAAGTACCAAAAGTACCCCCGCCGCGATCAGGTCATTGGCACATACGACACCGTCAATCCCCGCTTCCGTAAATAAACTCTCGGCTCCATGAATCCCGGTTTCCGGCGTAAATTCCCCTTCCTGGTATATCAATTGCTGATCGGCCGGCTTCTGGTTGTCTTTCAAAGCCTTCAGATAGCCTTCCATACGGGTACTGGAACGCTGATCCGGAGATGGGCCGATATATGCAATCTTTTTGCACCCTTCTTTTAAAAGTAAATCTGTTGCCATGTAGATTGCCTCAACAGAACTGGAATCGACCATTCCCATATCCGGGAGATCCAAAGCCAGCTCACGGTCGACAACGATGACGGGTGTTTTGATACGGGAAACCCACTCTTCATTCTTCGCAGACAGAGAACGAAGAAAAATAATTCCATCGACCATTTTAGAACTTAAAAAACGCAGATCTTCCAGTTCGGAGGATTTTTCCGGCCTTGTATTGCACACAAGAACACTGATCCCTTTTGCCTTACAGACGGACTCAATTCCTTTGACGATTTCGGACACGTAAGGATCTGAGATATCATAGGTGACTACCCCTATCGTATTGCTGTTATTGCTTCGAAGCCCCTGCGCAATCTGATTGGGAACGTAATTGTATTCCTTTACAAGCCCCAGAACTTTCTGTCTGGTCGCCTCACTGATATGCATGTCCACGTTATTCAGTATTTTAGACACTGTTGTGATCGAGACACCTGCCGCCTGGGCAATGTCTTTCATTGTTGTTTTTTTCAATTTATTTTCTCCCTCCTGCCATTCTTTTTCTGTCAAAAATATAGGTTATAACTAAGGTTAACGTTGTAGGTTAACGTTTACCTTAGTTGTTAAGTAGATCATACCAATCCATTCATCGTTTGTCCAGTGATTATTTTTACAAAAATGGAATCACAATCTTGTGCATAATTTACAGACAACGTAAAAACTGCCAGCAGGATTTTACCTGCTGGCAGAAAAATTTGTTTTTTTCAATTGTCAAATTAATGGTTCCTGTTTCCCACAATCCCTTCACAAATGCAAAAAAACAGTCGTCTGAAAAACATTATTTTCCGTCGAAAACTCTACCCTCCCATTATATTTTTTTGAGACAGTCTGTATAGAGGTCGTTCCGATCCCGGGCTGCCCTCTTTTTCTGGAAACAAATCCCTCCGAAGTATGCTGAACTTCCCCGTCAAAACTGTTCTCAATTGTGATGGCAAGTACACCGGCCGCCACTCCGGCATTCACCCGGATATATTTTTTATCGTTTCTTTGCCGTCTGCATGCCTCCAGGGCGTTCTCCAGACAGTTTCCAAAGATCACGCTTAAATCTATATCACTGACCGAAAGATCCTCAGAGAGATGGATGGCGGCGGTAAACTCTACGTCTGCCACCCTGGCCTGAGCCTCGTAGTAATGCATGATTGCATCTACCGCAGTATTCTCACAGTAAACTCCTGCATTCTGTACTGGCAGTTCCTGCTCAATCTCAGAAAAATAGCGTTTCAGTGCATCGATATCATCGGCTGCCGCGAGTTCATGAAGAACCAAAACATGATGCCTTAAATCATGGCGGAATGTCCGTTCACGGGCAATTGCCTGCATGATAGCCTGATGCTGTTCTTTTTGTACCGCGATATTCTGATTTGTCAGCCGGAGATTCTCTGCGAGTACCAGACTTTTGACAAAGCTATGATAGATTTCCCGCAGGATCACTGCCCCCATCAATAATACAAGGCATAAGCTTGAGAATTCAATAAACCACCCAGAATAAATGGGTTCATAGAGAGGAAGCAGCCTGTCCATGATCAGTGTACAGTCAAAAATCACCATTCCGCACAGAAGAAGTCTGGCATGCCCGGATGTTCCGTCCGTTCTTTTCAGTACCTTAAATGTATTGGCAGTCAAAAGCACAGCACTCGCCCACTTATACAGAGTGATCAGTGCAGAGTAGGAATGCATCATCACTGAAGATGCCTGTGGGAGAAAAAGATGATAAACCGCACAGACAACACATACCAGCCCTCCGAAGGCAACTCCAAAAGTATTCATTGGATTTTCCAGAGAAAAAAGCTTCCGCTGCAATATAAATACTATAAGAATCATTCCGCAAAAGGACAAATGTTCCAAAAAGTATAACCCATCAAATCCTGGAATCAGAGTCTTGGCGGCCGGATAACAGGTAAACCCAATAAACAGCATACAAAACAATGCATAAAGACGCGGCAGGGAATTCATCCGGTTAGCTATGCCAATCAAAAGGGCCGTCATGCCCGTCAAAAAAGTCAGGGTCAAAAGGACAATTCGAAGATTCAGCCGTACAGTCGTCATATGATAGACCGCATCTGGAATCCCCAATGCCGGCGGATACACTAAACCACCATACATGTTGGAAAAATTGGAGACAGCCAGCACCAGTTCAGCCTGACCAGATGCCTCGAATGGAATCACCTTTTCAGCAGTGCCGGTGGTATAATTTTCAGGAGAAGTCTGTCCCAGGTCTAACACTTCTTCGCCATTGATATACAGCCGGCAGGAAGAAAATACTTCCGGGAGGTAGAGAGCATACGTCTGAGGGGATACCGAAAGCTTCACGGTCAGCCTGTAGCTTGCGCTGCCATAAGGGCATCCGTCCACCGACTCAAACCCGCCTAACTGCCCGGCATATATGTATCGGCTGGGAACGTATCTCCCAGACATAAGCTCCTCCGGGGTGAGCAGGACTCCGCCATAGAATTCCCATCCGTCCACCAGCCACACAACCCCTTGTTCTTCCAGTACAGCAGAAGTCAGTTCCATACTTCCATATGCTGCTTTCGGACCAGATGCAGTGTATTTATTATCATACCGATACAACAGACAGCAGATCACTGCTGTCATAGCCCCAAGAAAAAGCAGGCACATCGAAAACCCATACCGCCGGAAATATTGTCTGCTGCATGGAGATTTATTATTTTTTCTTAACATCGGAGGATCTCCGTTTCTTTCGGAATACAACAACTGCTGTTACGATGCCGGCAGCAACGAGCACAAGAACAGGCAAAACCATTTCCGCCCAGAACACTTCTTTGTTTCCCGATAGCGAGGTCTGTGCCTGCTTCGCATTTCTCTTTGCCTGTCCGGGTTCCTTCTCTGTGATGCTTCTTTTTTCAGAATCTGATACCGGCATGTTATTCACAGATCTGACCGTATCCTTTGTTTCTGACCCTGATCTGTCTGTGCCACGCTTTGCTTCCGTCTTTTTACTGTCTGCACCCATATAGCCCGCCTCTGGCTCCCCAATACCCGCACCATTATCATCTGCCGCTGGCTTTACAGTTCCCGCAATATTATCATCTGACTCTGGGCCTGCAGTACCCGCAACGTTATCATCTGCCTCCGGCTTCACAGCGTCTGCACCCATATGTCCTGCCTCCGGCTTTAAAGTTTCCATACCCGTATCATCCGTCTCTGCCTTCGAAGACTCTATATCCTCCTGATCTGTCTGCTCCTGCTTCTGTGGTGCCTGAATATCATCCGCCGGAGAGTTCTCCTCAGAAGTTTCCCCATCACCGGTCTCCGGGAGAGATGGATGGCTATTGTTCTCTCCGTGTTCTCCGCCTTCACTGCCCGGCTGCTCGTCTCTGTCTCCACCGTCCCTGTCACCGCCTGTGCCGGGGTCAATGATTTGATTCTCTCCCGGAGTAAGGATCACCGTATTCGACCAGCCAGCTTCATTTTCTAATACAAGGGAAATCGTCCCGCTGACCATACTGGTATCCAGCTGAAACAATTCTCCCTGAAAAGAATCGTCACTCCAGGTAACGGAATCCCAGTCTGTAATATCTGCCCATGTGAGGCCATTGTCCTTTGAACACCAGAGTATGATTCCAGGGGACAATACTGCATCCTCCCATGAGAAAAACCGCATTGCATTGTCATCTTGCCGGACTCTCTGAATGATTGGCAGTGCAGGATCCCTTATCCATATACGGAAGGTCATGTCTTTCCCGCCGTCAAGCCCCAGATCCTTAAGATATCCGGGAAGAGACACGGGAATGTCGATTACCCCAGGGACACTGGAATCCAGATTCTCTACCTGATACTGGTCATACTCCAAATAGACATCCAGGTATCTTCCACCGCTCAGCCGATAACGCTTTGCATCACAAAGCCTGACAACATTCCTGATTTCATCAGGATCACTGTTCTGTCTGACCTGCGGTTCCAGCCCTACAAGACTTTCGATATGCCGCTTTATAACAGTCACATTCTGTGGTTCTGACGACAGAATGCATGTATCAAGAATGAGATCATTCCCTGACGCAGTAACAGCACCGCTGCCTTGCGCAGACAAATTACAGCCGAATAAATCCACTCCATTTACTGCTGACACGGCACATGCGCCATCCCCTGCAACATCGATATTCAAAAAATACCCATTCGTAACATCAGGCATGGAAAGTTCAAGTCCCACAGCATCCGTTCCATAAGAATGGATCCCGCCCCTTGCTTCATAAGAAGCAATTGGGTTTCTGACTTCACTTTCTGAAGTGATCCGTACAGCCACACCGCCAACTCCGTCACGTCCAGCGGCCGTCACATCCATATAGCTAAGGTTCCGATTCCAGTCAAGCGGAATGAACCATCCTCCCGGAGGAGTACTACGGATCTCCAGCACAGGCACATCGATGCCTTCTCCTTCCAGTTTCAGATTCTGTACATCAATATTCCCGCCATCGTAAATCAAGCCATAGGCCCCCGTATCAATGCAGATCGGATTTCTTTGCTCTTCATAAGTAAAAATACTATCTTCAATGGTAATTGTATCTCCTAATACAACCTTCCCGCCCTGGTCATCCAACCCGGCGAACCATTGCTCCAGTTCCTCGAATGTATAAACCGTCGTAACATCATCACCAGAGGAATCTGCTGCCAAAGCAGTGCTCCCCAAAAAGTAAAAACACACTAGAATCAACAGATAAAAACGTGCCTTCATCTTCACTGCACTCCTTCCTGTGTTTTGGCAGTATCTTGCATTTTCCGTAATGCAAACTCCTCATACAACTGGATCACCTGTTTCCGGTTATACTTCGAAATCGGAATAAGAGTTCCCGTATCCATCAGGAAAAAATTACTCTGCATTGCCATGACCCAATTCATGTTAACCAGATAACTTCTGTGGCAGCGCAGAAAATCAGAGCAGCCGCCAGCACGGCAAATCTCTTCCTCAAGATTTTTAAGGGGTATTCTGGAAGATATCGTTTCACCACCTAAATGAATGACGCTCGTATTATTAAATACCTCGACAAAAATAATCTCATTAAGCAGTACTTTTCGGATAGTCTTTTCTGTATGGAGCAGAATAAATCTTGCCTGCTTTTCGTGCAGTTTTTGACAGCGTTCCAACGCCTGCACCAGTTTATTGTAGACCAGAGGTTTCGTCAGATAATGAACCGCATTGACATCATAGGCCTCCAGCGCATGATCTGTACTGCGGGTAAAGAAGACAACCGGACAGTCTTTATCCTGCTTTCTCAGATTACGTATCACCTGCATTCCATCCTCATTTTCCAGATAGATATCCATAAAAATAAGATGATAGTTCCCTGGAACATAGTGTTCCAGAAATGCCTGCCCGCTCTCGTATACATTAACCTGATAAGAAGGAATCCCCTGCTCTAAGCAGTAACGGGACAATTGTTCACACAAACGCTCAGCGTCTTTTTGACAGTCCTCACATACTGCAATTTTGCTATTCACCACTCTGTGCACCTCTTTCGTACTTTATTACTCTACATTTATTCAATCATAGAAATATGACGCTTGTCAACTTATACGAATGTCAAATCATATCAACATAATCACTCGTTCCTATTCGCCCCTCTCCCGCGGCTATTCACCACAATGTGAAAAATCCATGTCCCATTTTATGATAAAATAAACCTCATAAATAAGAAGATCCATCGCAAAAAAAGAGGTTGGGGTACTGTTGATCATTACAGCAATTTGTCGGTGGACACAAAGAAAAAGGAGAAAGTATGAAGAATAAAAAAGGAATGAAAGCATTAATTTCAAGTTGTTTTCTGGCCGTAAGTCTGTTTGGCTCTATGTTCACTTCACATGCACAGGATGCAAAAATGTATTATGAGGTGGCTGGGGACAGCGGCACGAACTTATCCCCCGGAAGAATATACATCAGTACAAATCCGGATTTGGAAGACTTAGAGTATGCAAGCGTGAGTTTCCCTCCGACATTAAGTGCGGAACTGGAGGTAACAGGGGGGCTGGATACATCTTCATGGTATTATGGAAAGGAAACATATGGGGAGGGGTATCCGGTAGACGTCATTCAAAGGGATTCACAGTTTGATACCTGTACGGATGGACATCTCTTCTATGATTCAGCCAACGGCTCCTGGCGATATTATTGTTCGTATGGAGGGGCTCAAAACGCAGGGCCATACTATCTCTATACGATCAAAACCATTTCCTATACAGAACAAAATGTCATCGCTTCTGAAAGCAGCAGCTATGAACCACAGGCAGGGAGCGATACAATTGTGAAAGAAGATCTGGTAGTTACAATCAATATTCCTTCAGAGAATTTGAATTATACGGTAGAAGACTTTACCTTTGAGGATGACCAGGTGGACCATGCAAATGGTGACTACACTGTAACCTTAAATGTGGGCGGCTTACATGTAGATGTAACGATGCGGGGAAAAGAAACCACCCCGGAAGGTGTGATAGATTATAGGAATGGGAAAATCACTTCTCTGATACCGGGCGCACTTTATACAGTGAACGGAACTGAAGCCACTCCTGACGCGCAGGGGAACCTGCTGATGGACGAGTCATGGAAGAACACAGCAATCTCTATTGTAAAGAAAGCAACAGACCCATTATACATCGACAGTGATGCACAGGAACTCTCTTCTGTAAAGGCAGCTACACCGGCAGCAGCGGTAGATTATTCAAACGGACAGCTGGCAGGTCTTACCCCAGGGCAGGCTTATCTCATATCCGGAACAACAATGACTGCAGATGGAGATGGTAAAATCCCACTCTCCAGCGCATGGTATGGACAGGACATTACACTCCAGATTGAGACATCAGATTCGGCTTTTGCAAGTGACGTTCAAACACTGTCTGTTTCAGCCAGACCAAGCGCCAAAAAAGTAAGTAAGATCAGCCTGACAGATACTGCTATTATAGTGACCGTAGAAGATGGCTGCGAGTATATGCTTCTGGATAAAAATGGACAGCCATTGACCGGATGGATCACTGATGGTTCCGCAGAAGATACAGATCCCGCAGCAGGCCAGATCACCTTTGCATCACTTGCAGAAAATGAGAAATATACGTTAGTAAAACGAATTGCGGCAACGGAGAACACACCTGCTTCAGAATCACAGTCAATGGAGATTAAGACGCTTTGTAAAATTACTGGTAAGGTAGAGGGAACAGATCTTCCGGCAGTCATTGAAATTATAGATAAAGTTACCGGTGAAGTAGTTGCCAGAGTTACAACCGACCAGGATGGTAATTATGAAGCACTGATTCCGGAGGGAGAGTATAGAATCTCAATCACAGGCAAAAGCGGCAAACAGGTACTTGATGGCGGTGAGCTGAAGGCACCGAACAGTGAGAAAGTAAATTTTACACTGAAAGCTAAAGAAGAATCTAAGAAACCGGCATCCGAAGCCAAAAAAAGTCCAAAAACTGCAGACAATACGCCTGTCTCAGGCTATCTGGCAATACTGATTGCGTCCGTATCTATCGGAGGCGCCGCTCTCAGAAGAAAATCAAAAGTAAAATAAACGTACTGGGCCAGGGAATCAGATCCCTGGCCCAATACTTTATAAGTTTTTATTACTTATACTGCTCTTTCATTTCAACTAATACGCCAAGTACTTTTGACGTGTCAAAATATTCATACGCCTCATACCCTTTTTCATGTTTGAAAATCGATTCAAACCCTGCATTTTTTATCGTCTGCTCGTCATCTTCTAACGCACCTTCTGACAGAAGGCAGATGGAGCAGACAGAGGTTCCGTGTTCCTGTAACCACGCTGCCCACGGGTCATGATTCCCGAGTGGCTGTATAATCTCAAACCAGAAATTATCACGGAAAACACTTTCTACTTTCACTATACTTGTTGATGATAATGCCATTTGCACGGGGCTTATCACATTTGCACGGATCCCTTTTTCTGCAAGTTCTCCTGTGAAGGAGTGTGCCATAGATCTGACCGCCGCTTTTGAACCTCTGGAAGACTGCTGATTGCTTTATGAAGCAGTTCCGCCTGTTCTTCCTCAATGATTAACTCGTCAATACTTTTAGGTAAAGTTCTATTATTTTGATAACTGTTACTTTCAAATGTTTTGCTACAATTAGAGTTTCTTGTTTGCACTTAGGGCAATAAAGAGGAAAATTCTTCAATTCAGTATCTTTCCGTATATGTAGCCGTGTTTTCCCTCTGCAAACAGGACATATTATCCATTCTGTCGTATTCATTGAACATCTCCTTATCACTCTATCAATTCTATATATTCTTCCAGGCAAAGCCCCTTTGAAAACAATTCCAAAGCGGCTTCTTTTCCAACGTATCTATAATGCCACGGTTCGTTAATAACACCTGTTATCTCTGTTTTATCAGCGGGATAGCGTTTTATAAATCCATACTTATGTGCATTGTCTTCAAGCCAACTATATACTGCATCACTGGAACTTTTTGAAATATCCGCATTTATATCCACCGCAATCCCTAACTGATGTTCGCTAGTACCGGGAACTGCTACCCATTGTTCAGCAAGTTCTTTTGCCTTAGATTTGGGATAACCCTCATTTTCATAAGCTTCTCTTTTTTCATCTAACAATTGTTGCTGCTTTTCCTGCGTTCTATATCCCGCCACAACAAATAATCCATATCCCTCCGCTCTTGCTGCATCAAACATTTTCTGTAATTCAGGGTATATTCTCGAATCCACTTTTTCGCCATTTGATAATTCTGTCAGTTCTACTTCATAATCATTTGGAATATAGTTATCACGGTTCACAAGAATTAAATTCCATCCATTATCCTCACTGGCAACATGATGTGTCATATTATTCAGAAAAGGAATTGCAGAGCCAGAGTCAAACACTATTTTACTAGCTATTATACATAAAAGGGTAATAGCAAATAAAATAAATATCATTCTTGCGCCATATCTTTTTCTTTTTGTGTATCGTCTCATTTATTTTATCTCAGCTTTCTTATAAATCTTGTACAATACAGGTTGAAGAATCAGACATACTACAGCATAAATGGGAATAATAACAACCGCTGTGGTCATTACTTTTCCACCTATCTCCACAAGTCCAGATTCCTTAATATCCAAATATATTTCTAGCAACTGGTCTGGAAAGAAAGAACATATTTCTGGTAATGTAATGATTCTGCTTAAAAACGGAAATGCACATAATACAAGAAATGGCATAATAATTGCAGTTGGAGTAGAACGTGTAATTGCTGATACAAGCATTGCCAGCGTGGAGGCAAACACCGTTCCAACGTATCCCCCTAAAACAATAAAAACATATGCCTGCAAAAAGGTAATATTATAAGTGCTTCGCCACAAATCTAATTGAATTGGACAATTTGCACCATCGGCACCCAACACTAAAAGTACAATAGCGGTATATAAAAATACAAATATGACATAGATTCCCGAAGTAACACAAAAACCTGCAGCTACCTTTGACAAAATCCCTTTGTTTCTTCCTAATCTGGTTGAGAAGAAAATGGAGTCTGCTTTGATCTGAAACTCATCAGAAAAAATTCCAGACACAAAAAATCCTATCAGTAACGCTAAAAACATAAGAAATGTAGATATATTCTGCAATAATGCTGCCCATCCATCTGTATATTCATAGTAAAAAGGGGTTTTAAGATTTTCATATTTTTGAATCAAAAAATCTTTTTCCTTTTCTGTGAAACTTTCTTCACTAGAATTAAGCCATTCCACCAGGGTAGAAATTCTTTTTTCATAAACTTTTCCTACTTCCTCATTAGAAACACTGTCAACCGCAAAATAATTGAAATCTCTATATTCACTAAATGCTCCACTGATAACAGCGATAATGCCTGAAATCCCCTGCTTTTTCGAGTATGCTTTGTTCTGTTCTTCTATATCATCCGATAATGCTTCTTCAGAATTGTTAATCGAAGTGTTTTCTGCAAGGACTTCCCTAAATACATCTTCCGTCAGGTATCCTGCCCATTTGTTTTCATCTTCTTTCAGATTTCTTGCTGCTGAAATTCCTGTGGAGTGATTCCCGTTTTCATCCACATATTCCACTCTATTGATTGTCAAGATACTGATTACAATAAGTACTACGAATAAAACTATGACTGTAATTCTGTTTTTCGTTTTAGAAAATATCTTTTTTATTTCAAATCGCAGCATTTTCATCACCTGCCTTTTCTCCAAAATAATATAAGAATACATCTTCCAATGATGCTTCTACAAGTTTCGCATTGATATACGGTTTTTCATGGGAAATAATCCTCAGCATGACACCATTCGGCTCTGCTTTTATGTTTGAAATTTTATACTTTTCCATAAATCCTGTTACCATATTCTTCTCAACAAAACATTCCCATACAGATTCAGGCATATTGTTTATCAGCTCATCGGCAGTCCCTTTGTACATCAGCTGCCCATCTTTCATCAGCCATATCTCATTCGCTATATACTCAATATCAGAAACAATATGCGTAGATAAAAGCACCAGTCTGTCTACTGATAATTCACTAATTAAGTTTCGGAAACGTATTCTTTCATTTGGGTCAAGACCTGCTGTTGGCTCATCCAATATCAAGATTTTGGGATTGTTCAACATAGCTTGTGCAATACCAGCTCTGCGCTTCATTCCACCAGATAATTTTTTCATTTTCTTATTTGCTGCCTTAGAAAGCCCAACTTTTGCAATCAATTCTTTCACTCTTTTCTTTGCAACAACTGGGCGGATTCCCTTTAATGCTGCAACATAAAGCAAATAATCCTGTACAGTAAATTCAGGGTAAAATCCGAACTCTTGGGGCAAATACCCTAACAGTTTACGATAGTCGCTATCCATTTCAAAAATATCTTTTCCATTACAGCGTATCGTTCCACTTGTAGGTTTCAACAAAGTACACAACATTCGCATCAAGGTTGTTTTTCCTGCTCCATTTACGCCTAACAGTCCATACACACCATTTGTCATGGTAAGATTCATATGATTTACGGCGGTAAAACTTCCAAATTTCTTTGTTAAATTATTCAGTTCTAATTTCATGAAATGCCACCTCCAAATAATTATCGCAGCTCTTTAAAATACGGTATATACTAAAAGCCAAAAAAAGTATCGCAACACTTAGGAAAACTAACCAGATGGGAATAGCAATCACTGGATAAATACTTTCATTTAAAACGATAAATAGCCATATCGCACTCCATAAAACACATGAAACAATCGCAACTGTTTCATTAAAAAAATATCTGCTGCACAATATTCCAAAACAGATACAGGCTGTTACACAAAGAGGAAAAAGAAATTGTATTACCAATTCTAATAATTCAAAATGCAACCTTGTTGAAACTATTCCCAAAAATAAAGTAACTAAAAAAAGGTCTGTTATTCCAAACAAAAGCATACGTGCTGCATATACCTGTTTCAGCGAATAATAGGACGTGGCTTCTATTTCCATGCAACCGCATGATCTGTTTTTCCACAATTCGGGAATCACAAGGATTACAAACAGCGTTGCCACTATACCCATACTTCTTTGTATATAAATTTCATCATTCACAGAAACCAAAGCAATCCATAATGCTAGTAAAATCAAGGATTGGAGTACCCACCATCTTTTTTTTATCACTTTTAACTGTATCCACAAAAATTCACGATAAGATAGTACCTTTTCCTGTTCTGTCATTAAAAAAGCACTTTTAGATTTAAGTATTGTTTCCTTTATTTTTTCTTCATGTGGTTTAACTTTTATGACCCTCTTACTCATCTTTGCTTGTTTCTCCCCTTTCATAGTTCTCCTCCTTTCTCAGCAGCTCTTTCAATAGCTTTTTTCCACGCCCTAAGCGATATTTTACCAACGGAATCCCTATCTGCAATGTTCTCGCAATCTCTGTCAATTTCAATTCCTGAAAATAATAAAGTGTCAGTATTTCTCTTAACTCATCTGGTAATTGTTGGAGTGTCTGTTCTACGAAAATTTTGTTTAGAATATTTTCCGTCTGATATTGTTCTGAGTTTTTATCTTCTGCAAATTCCATTTCTTCCATGGGTATCTCTTTTACCTTTTTTATATAGTCTCTGCACAAGTTACCTGCTATCGTATATAAATAGTTCAAAGCTTTCCCTTTGTGAT
Source organism: uncultured Lachnospiraceae bacterium (assembly GCA_900549995.1). Classification (GTDB taxonomy): domain Bacteria; phylum Bacillota; class Clostridia; order Lachnospirales; family Lachnospiraceae; genus UMGS1251. The sequence continues at coordinate 28,463 of URQQ01000009.1, forward strand.
GGTAGTCGGACAATTTTGTAAAAAAGCGTACATATGTTTCTTGTGTTAAGTCCTCTGCATAGTCTTTATCAGGGCAATGATAATAGCAATAAGTTAAAATCTCCAAATAATACTTACGGACAAATATATCAAATGCTGCATCATCGCCCTGCTTCATTTTTTTAATTAATAGAAAATCGCTGTACACAAAATCCTCCCTTCTACTCATCGTTAATTCAGAATGGTTATCCACTCTATTATATATAACGAATCAAGAATATAAAAAGATAGTATAAATACCAAAAACATTAATTTGTGTATCAACTGTGCATATTTTGCGACTTCTGCTTTTCACCAGTGATATTCTATCTACAAAAAATCATTTATTTAAGCTTTTTTGATTTTGTACGCATATGCCCTTTAAAAACATTGCAGATATTGCTATTTGAGATGCCAAATGATAAACTGACTTTATACCAGACTTCACCAATAAACAGTAAATGATGTTTTGATGATGGATACAAATAAAAATTTCTGTTGCTGTTAGGCTCCACAAGGCAATAAAAGATTATGTATTACTGCTCTGTCAATACTTTATAATGAAAGGATGTGTTAAATTGCCACTGCCAAATCAGAAAAAAGAATATACAATTGAAGATATCTACGCATTACCTGATGGGACACGTGCCGAGCTAATTGATGGACAGCTTTATTATATGGCACCGCCAAGCCGAAAACATCAACGATATACTGTTGAATTGTCCACCTTAATCAATAACTACCTGAGAGAAAAGGGCGGTCCCTGCGAAGTCGATATTGCACCTTTCGCCGTGTTCCTCAATGAAGATGATGCAAAATATGTCGAGCCTGACATCAGCGTTATCTGTAATCCCGAGAAACTTACAGATAAGGGCTGTAATGGTGCTCCGGACTGGATCATTGAAATAGTATCACCAGGCAGCCGGCGTATGGATTATTCTATAAAACTATTTAAATACCGCTCTGCCGGAGTCCGGGAATACTGGATTGTCGACCCTGACAAAAACTTGATATTGGTCTATAACTTTGAAAATGAGGATTCACAGCAATGTACCTTTTCTGATTCCATTAAGGCCGGGATTTATGAGGATTTGGTCATCGATTTTGGACAATTAAATATATAATGTAGATATTCCAATTCTTTCAAAGCACGAACACAGGAGGAAAAACCATGTATTACTCAACCACATATCCATCCCCCATCGGCCTGATCACCTTGGCAGGCAGCGAGAACAGCATCGCTGGATTATGGCTGGAACATCAGAAATATTTTCTGAACAGTCTGCCGGAACCACCTGTTCCCAGAGATGATCTTCCTGTTCTTTGCAAAGCAAAATCATGGCTTAACCGATATTTCTCAGGAGAAAAGCCGGCGATTGATGAACTGCCTCTTGCACCAATCGGAAGTCAATTCCGTCAGGATGTCTGGGCAATTCTGCGTCAAATTCCCTATGGTCAGGTGACCACCTACGGGGATATTGCAAAGGAAATGGCGCAAAAGATGGGACGGGATACCATGTCAGCCCAGGCAGTCGGCGGTGCTGTCGGGCATAATCCAATCTCCATTATCATTCCGTGCCACCGTGTTGTCGGTACTGACGGAAGTCTGACCGGATATGCCGGAGGGATAGATAAAAAGATTCAGCTTCTGAAACTCGAAGGAGTTGACCTTGCGGATCTGCATGTACCCAAAAAAGGGAGCGCAATATAATATATCACAAAAGACCCCATACTTTTTTTGCATGGGGTCTTTCTTTTACTGCTTCTTTAAATGTTACCTACCTTCTCTTCTTCATCAGAAGAATTGCTCCTGCCGCCATGATCATTCCGAACAATGCCGCTCCTGCGTTCATATCATCGGATGTCTTAGCTGCCTTTACACCTGTTTTTGTGCCTTTGTTTCCTGCATTATCACCACTGGCATTCTGGCCTCCCTGTGCGCCTTTCTTTTCTCCATCATCTGCAAGTGCAATCATAAACGGAGATAAGCTGTCTGTTTTCACTTTCACTATTCCATTTTCGACAACCGCTTCCAGTTTCTCTGCTGTTCCATCATCTTTCACATGAACTACAATCGCTTTCTTACCATTATGCTCTGTTCCTACATGGAATGATAATGTGAACGGCCCATTAGCTTCCCCGGTAATCTCTACTTCATATGCACCGAGTACTACCGCGTTTTCGGGAAGCTCCTTCAGCATATCGTTATAGATATCTGCTTCCACTGCAATATGTGTTACCTGAAGGATTGCATCAGCTGCAAACTCTCCTTCTACTATTACCTCAGACACTTTGCCATGTGCTGTCCCCGCAGTGATGCTGTTCTTTTGCTCCGACGGAGCTGGTCCTGGTTCCGGTGTCGGCTCTTTATCCGGCGTTGGTGTTGGTGCAGGATCTGGTGCCGGCTCTGGGTTCGGCGCTGGTTCCGGATCTGGTGTCGGTCCCGGGTCTGGTGTTGGTTCCGGATCCGGCTTCGGTGACAGCTCTGGGTTTTTATCCGGATTTTTCTCCAGACCAGCCATGGCTTCATTTAATGCTGCCAATGCCGCATCAACCTCATCCTGTGCCGCATCTGCTTTCCCAAGAATCTCCTGTGCCGCTGCTTTTGCATCTGTGACTGCACGAAAACTTTCCGCTGTATAATCCGCCTCATTCAGCGCTGATGCCTTGTCAAATGCTGCCTGCAATGCTGTCTTATCTGCCACAGGAACTGGATTTTTAACCAGTGCATTTCTTGCATTATTCAATGTTTCAAGCGCATGGTCAATCGATGCCTGAACTGCGTCTTCCTGATCCAGTACATCCTGTGCTGCATCTTTTGCTGCCATAAGCGCTGCCCAGCTTTCTTCTGTATAATCTGCTTCTGTCAGTTCTTCAAGTGCTGTCACTGCATTCTGTAATGCTTCCTTATCCGCTGCCTCTGGTTTTGCTTCCAGCTGTGCTTTTGCATCTGCAATTGCTGTCAGAGCATGGTTCACCTCATCCTGTCTTGCATCTGCCTTCTCAAGAATTAACTGCGCTTCTGCCTTTGCAGCTGCAAGTATCTGCCAGCTATCTGCTGTATAGTTCTCTTCTTTCAGCTCATTCAGCCCATCTATTGCTTCCTTCAATGCTTTCACTGAGACCAGACCGTCTTTCGCACTGTTCAGATTTATAAGTGCTTCATCGACCATCTCCTGTGTAGCCTCTTCTTGAATTAATACTTCCTCAGCTGCTGTTTTTGCCGCTAATAATGCATCATAACTTGCTTTTGTATAATCGGTTTCTACAAGTGTTGAAAGTCCATCTACTGCAGCACGCAGCGCAGTCTTATCTGTCACTTCTTCTTTTATTTCTTTAAATGTGACTTCAAATGTCTGATCTCCTGTAATATTCTCAAATGTATATTGATTCTCAGAGATCTCCGTTTCTGTTCCATTCACGAGTACTTTATCAATTTCGTACCCTTCCTTCGGATGTACAAACAGTACCTTGGAAGAACCGCCAAATACAGTGACATTGCCTGTCTGGCTTACAGATCCGTTCTCCCCTGCTGTTACATTGATTGTATACTCAGCATCATTGGTGTAATAAACTTCTTTGACCTCTATATTTTTACCTTTTCTTCTGGAACCAAAAGCAAATTTACCTTTGCTCTCTCCGAAATTAACATCTGAAACGGTTCCGCAGCTCTGTCCATTTACAGTTAATGTCAGGTCATAATTCCCGGCACTATTTTTTGTAAACTGTAGTTTTACCTCATTCTCCTGCCCGGCCACAAGCTTTGCTGACTGTTCTGGGAAATCTCCATAACCGGCTCCTGAGGATGCCTTATCATAGAACCATGCTGCTCTGCCGGAATCCGGATCAGTTTCGAAACCGAGACGGATATAGCTGGCTGTACTTCCATCTGATGTACCATCCGTTTTCACATCGAACAGCATCTGGTCTGTGATTGAATCTACCGTAAACCTTGTGTAGAATGTTCCTTCAGAAAGTTCCGGTGCGTTGGTATCCATTGCAATGGCGAAATTTTCATCTGTACCATCTGCAAGATTCAGTTTCAGACTTCCTTCTTCCACTTTGCTGCCTGTCAGCAGGTTCCCTTCATATGCGGCTTCTGTATTCACATTATAATCCTGATGATACGTTACTGCTTCCTCCGGAGCTTCTACCTCATCCGTAAATGTAATATCCAGCGTATGATTTCCCTGAATGTTCTCGAATGTATATTGGTTCTCTTTGACATCTGCCTGAACACCATCGACCGCAACAACTGCCCGGTATCCATCCTCCGGTATAAACTGAATCGTCTTGTCCGTACCTGCAAATGTCGGAAGTTCACCCATCTGGCTTATGGTTCCGTGTTCTGTACCTGTAACTGTTAATACATGTTCTGCGGCGTTACTGTAATACACTTCTTTTACTGTATAATTCTTTGTCGTTCTCCTTGCTGCAAATCCATAAGTTCCGGCTCCGCCTGCATACTTCACATCTGTGACAGATCCCATATCAGCCCCATCAACTGTAAGATGGAGAGTGTAGATATCTTTCGATGTCTCTGTAAAATCAAGCCGGAGTGTGTGATCCTCATTTTCTGTCAGCGGCGCCACACCGCCTCCATTAGAGAAATTTCCCCATCCCTGGCCGGACTGGGCTTTATCAAAGAACCAGTTCCCTGTTTCACTTGATGGACTAAGATAGTCGAATCCAATCCGGATGGCACTGTCTCCATTTTTCTTCACATCAAAGATGACCTGATCCTTACCATTAACATCATTTACCTCTGAACTATCCACACTGAACCTTGTATAGAATGTTCCGCTTGAGAGTTCCGGCGCGTTTTTATCTGCTGCTGTCGTAACAACCTGCTGGTTATCTCCGGTACCATTTACCACCATTTTCAGCGCACCATCTGCCACTTCCGTATTGAATGCTCCGTCAAAGTCAGCCTCTGTATCTACAAGATAATCTGCATGATAACTCTTTGCCTCTTCTTCGGCACCACTGAAAGTTACTTCTAATGTGTGATCACCCTGAAGATATTCGAATGTATAGGAGTCAGCAATTTCTACTTCTTGTCCATCTACTTTTACTCCTGTAATGCTTTCACCTTCATCCGGTGTAAAGGTAAATGTTTTATCTGCTTCCATAAATGATGTCACTGCACCTGTCTGGCTCACAGTTCCGCCCTTGGATGCACTCACATGAATTGTGACTGGCTCTGCATCTGTGTAGTAGAGCTCTGCTACCCGGAATGTCTTGCCGCTGTTTCTTGTCTCAAATGCCGGTAATCCGGTTCCAGACACATACGAAAGCGTCTTATCTGATACTTTCTGTCCATTGATCCAGAGCGATGCGTAATTGACATCATCTGCACTGGAATCGAATTTCATCATGATTTCAAAATCTTCTCCGGCTGCAATGTTGTCTCCGCCGTTCCACTCACCCCAGCCGCTGACTGCTCCATCCCAGAACCAATGGCTTGCTTCCCAGCCAGTACGAATACGTCTTGTTTCATCTTCTCCGATAATGCTAAACAGGTTCTGGTCTGTTACATTATCAAGATTGAGACGTGCGTAGTAATATCCATGGTCAATTGCTGCCGCGTCTGTAATCTTTGAAGCTTCTCCATTGCCAAGCTTCAGATTCCATCTGCCATCTTTCACTTCACTTGTACCAGCTGTCACTGCGGGTGCTGTTTCTTTTGAATCTGTAAAATCTTTATGATACATTGTCTTTGTATAGTCGATCAAAGTCTCTTTCATAAGATTCAATGCGTTATATAACGCTCTTGCTGCTTCATTGAACTCACTTTGTTCCCCTGTCTCACTGCATTGATCTCCCAATGCGATTGCCGCATTTAAAGCATCCACACTTGCCTGAGGGTACTGGCCTCTGCCTTCTCCTGCTTCCGCTGTCGCTGCCAGTTCTTTTGCCTCTTTCAGAAGTTTCGAAAGAAGTGTATAGTCGGCATCTGCCGGCAGATAGGCTTTCGCGGAAGGAAGTTCTGTAATATGTCCGTCTGCGCTTGTCAATAATACGGTGACTGTCACCTCAGCCATGGAATCTGTCAGATTCTTAAACCGTGCTTTCACGATCTCATTGTCAGCTTCCTTAAATCCGTCCCATTTCTTCATGCCGAGGCGTACCGATACGAGACCTTCATCTGCTGCATCTGCAATATAATCCAGTTTTTCTTCATTCAGATATGTAAGACTGTCTGCAACAAATTCAACCTCTTCCGGATGATACCGCAATCTCACTTCTGCCGTCGAATACCTCTTGTAAACATATCCCATTCCTGCTGTAACATCAGTATTTCCGCCTTTTACATCCCTGGACGATGCTGTTGACGCAGCTTCGCCTGAAACTGCTGCCCCTCCATAAAGCTCTGCTTCTGTCAGGGAAATCCCTGCGCCGCCCACAACATTATCTGCAACAACACGCACCGCTTTCGCTACTGTGGAATCAAACGTATGCACATTCAATCCTGGTGCCGCATCACTTGCCATCACAGCAGTTTCAAAGTTTTCTCCATCTTCTGAGACATCAATATGATATGCATCTGCCCTCTGGTTCGGCACCCAGTCAAGAACAAGCCCATTTAGGATATGTTTTTCTTCCATTATAAGTGTAATACTGTTCTCCCCCACAAAACGGGTTGCCGCATTACCATCAACTGCAAGCTGTGCATTTTCACTTTCTGAAGATGCTGTGACCGTCATTTTCTCACCGGATGGCCTGCTGTATGCTTCAATCACAACCGCATTCACCATGGCATTACTGCCATTTTTGCCTGTCAGCAGTACATCGACAAACCCATCTTTGGCCTCTGTCTCATAGACAAATGCCGCTGTTTTGTCTGCACCTTCTGCCTCTGTCTTTACATTATAGTTCTCTTTTACTGTCTTTCCATTCACGCCAATATCAAATGTATGGTCTGTGGAATCTGATTCTGCAAAATATAGTTTTACTCTGTAACTTCCAGGCATTGCTTTTACCTTATAACCAAACGCAGCACCTTCACGCGCTGTTGTCATCACTGTTCCAAGGCCTGCATCCGGATCTGCATTCGTAACTACAGCCTCCATCACATTACTCTCACCATAATAACCTGCACCTGCTGCCGATGAATACTGGGCGTCTGCCGCGAGTCCATCTGCTGCTTCCCCTCCGGCATTAATCCGGCTTTCTGCTTCTTTGCGAATCTGTTTCTCAGCAGTGATACCGCTTAAGACAGCCTCTTCTTTTTTACCGCTGTCATTATACGCCGACTGAAGTTTGACATCCAGAAGCCCATCTTTGGGATAAATACCTGTAATCGTCAGTTCCTTTGTATCCTTATCAAGTACATAAGCTTCTTCCACAGTTTTGCCATTGACCAGAATGTCAAATGTCCTGTCCTTGTCTGTAGAATCTGGTTCTGTGAAGTATAATTTCAGTGTATATTCACCGTCAGTCGCATAAATCTTATACCCGATCTCTGTACCTCTTACACCCGTTTTATAAACTTCAACGTCAGCATTTGCTGTAAACCTGGTATTCTCTGTATAAGAACCTGACTGTTTTTCTGATTTCTTATATACTTGGTCCGCAGAGAATCCTTCGATTTCTTTGCCACCCACATTATAAGAATGTGAATGTTCGTCCATCTCCAGATACCACTGTGCCGAAACGGTATCTCCATTATCAGCTGCAAGGCTTAATACGCCTTCACTGCATGTCAGGTTCTGACCATCTGCCGCCAGATTATAAAGTCCGTTTTTCAGGTCATTGACTGACCATACTGTCTGAGTTGCTTCTGAAAGTTTCAGCGCACCATCCTCCACTGCCAGATAGCGGTATACAGAAGATGTTTCATCCCAGATTCTGAACTTATAACCTTTACCACTTGCAAGTGCCGTAAATCCCTGGTTCTCATTTGTTCTTTCTTCCACTGTCAGTTCATCTGTCCCCTGTGTCATAGAAAGATAGCTTCCTGCCGCCGGATTCAGAATATGGTAGATTGCATTCGCCTCAACAGCAAAATCTGCCCCCTGTTTATCACTTTCCTCTATGCCGATATCCGGTGCTCCCTGATACAGTGCATTTCCGTAAAAATCTTCTGAAACATTTCTGTCGCTCTCTGCATCCCAGCATCCCGCATTTCCTCCTGTTGTCTGCGGTTTTACATCAACATAAGTACCTGCGCCGATGGCCGGAGACCCTTCCTGAAGTTTATAGCAGTCAAGAGAACTCCACGTATTTCCTTTTCCGTCATTTGCAGCTCCTTTCCCCGGATCTTCAAACATCGGATCTGCATGTATCGCGTTTGGGATCTCCTGTGCACCATATTTCCCGGAAGCTTCGTATACCATGTTGTTTCCTGTCACAGCCTTCTCCCAGTCACCGATCTTCCAATTGGATGGAGTGGTCTCGCTGGTATTATAGAAAATATTATTAAAATACTGCCAGTTTGTCCGGATGCTGTCCGTTGTACTGTCATCCGGTGTATTATTATTGACAAATCTCCATTTATCACCATTATAATAGAATACATTATTATATACGTAAGATGGCGTATTCGATCCTGCAACAATATGCCGGAACACATTGCCATCATTCTGGCTTAAGTTATACCGGATGATATCTGTATCATTGTTTCCCATGACAAGCATGAAACCCAGTTTACAGTCATGACTGTAGTTGTACTGGAATATTGTTCCTGCAGAAAGATAATCACTGTCATAGGAACATCCGTCCTGGTTGTTTACAGGTCCGCCGTAACATTCATTATACTGGAATGTTGTGTCAAATGCATTCCAGCTCCAGATCCCCGCATTTGCACCGGTTGCTCTCATCGTGTGATTGTACATCAGATTATTTTCTACCAGTGCTCCCCTTGTGGAATCTACAAGGATACCATCACCGCCGATATCTGTCAGATAGTTATTGCGCACAACATAGTTCAAGCTTGCCTGATTTCTTCCTTCTCTCCTGACACCAGCCGAACGTTCTCCGTCACCGCCGACTTCTTCCCCATTGCCGTTATTCTGATCCAGTTCTGTCAGCCGGATTGCCTTAATACCACAACGGTCTACCTGATCGATACGGTTATTCTGAACCGTCACTCCGTCGAACACCGGATAAATTTTATTTTTATTGTGGTATTTGATTTCTATACCGATACCACCGCTCAGTTTATTTGTGTTATAGTTCTCATCCCCATCAACATCATGAATATAACAGCCGTCCAGATTCACTCCTTTATATACACGTTCTGCATCTCCATCACCTTTAAATGTCTCTTTGGCATCCTCATTGATCAGAATATGCACACCAAGAGGCCGGAATTTTTTACCGTTCACAAGCGCTGTATTTTTCTGGTTGTTTTTATCTTCCACTTCCGAGGTTTTATTAAACACATCATCATTTGTCACTTCAATTCCCGTGATATCTACATATTCCATATTCTCAATGAGAATTGCTTCACGGTACTCAAATCTTGTGTTGATGACCGGCATTTCCCCTTCCCCGTAAGTGCCAATTAAAATATGTCTTTCCTCTGTCCCGCGTCCCTTTGGAGCGAGCTGCTGTTTTTCAAAAATACTTCCCTTTTTCAGAAGAATAGAATCTCCCTCAGAAAGTGTTATGGCGTTTACCTTTGCCAGTGATTTAAACGCCTGGTCTTTAGATGTTCCGGCATTATCATCATTTCCATTCTCAGAATCCACATAATAAATTGCTCCGCCTCCCGGCTGATAAACATTCTGCAGTGCTCCATCGTAGCCCCGCTGCGTCAGGTCTGACGCTTCTTTTTCCGGAGCCGCCATAAGTTCGGCCGGCACCATTCCCAGCACTAACGCACCAGTCAGCAGCACACTGCCGACTGCAGACGCCAGTCTTTTACATCTTTTCATAATGTCCTCCTTCTTATTCTCTCTTTTTTTACTTCATATCTTCCAGAACTTTTCGCATCCCCCCTTTACTGACTTTCCCAATCTCTGCACTGTCAGCTCTCTTTTGTATATAATCTGAGTATTTCTGCTGCATCCCAATATTCCTGGCTACACTTTTATCATCATTTCCCGCTTCTATCAAAGCCTCTCTCTGTTCCTCATATACTTTATCAATTTCTGCTTCCGTCATTTCCAGCATTCCTTCTTCTGCCATCCTGTAATATGTCTGCTCTTCCAGGTTGGAGAGTACGTAATCATAGTAATCCTCCGGGCGGTAAGATGTATTTCCATAGACCACCTGTCTGTTCACTATTCTTTCACCTCTTGTCTTTGAATCTTCCTCATTCAATTTCTGAATTGACGGATAATCAATCTTTTCAATGACACCCATCTCTTTTGCGGCTATTTCAATGATCTTATTTTTGGTACACTCCTTCATGGCCTCTTCCTGCATATAATCCAACGCTTTCTTACCGCCATATTCTCTGTCCCATGAAAAATCATCTGCATCCACATCATAATCTGTCATAATATGGTTTCTGACCGTAAGGCGTTCCTTCTTTATTACAAATTCCACTTCTTCCCTATATACAGGTTCTTCATTTACATAGAACAAAATATGGCTGCCGGAATTTTGGTAAACTCCCCATCCTGCTGCCACGGACAATATCACAACACATACACTGGCAGCTATCAGATATACTCTCTTTTTTTTCATTCTGACTTTCTCTCTTTCCTGTTCTTACAACTTTTTTATAGGCTCTTTATCACCACATATTGGAAGTCTTCTCAAGAATAATACAAGTATATGTGATTAACACAACAAAGTCTTTCAAAATACCCACCACTTTTATAAGTATTTTGCTGTTATTGGTCACACCGCCAGCAATTTATGGTGCATTATACTTGTCCTTATGATTATTTGTGCTTTCATTATGTTCAATATATACAAAAAAGACAGGCAGCCCATCCTGTCCGGAAGCTGCCTGTCTTCTATTCTCTATTGTAACCCTCTGCTGAAAATAACTCTAATTTTCTGTCGGTTTGTTTTCAGCCTCTCTCTTTCCATTATTTCAGTACGCCTGATAACTACTGGTGCTGCTTGTTATAGTAAAACAACATGGCAAGAAGTCCCAGAAGTCCTACAAGCATGCGGATCAGGTACGGAACACCTACCGTTCTCTGGCCTGTAACAATAAGCGCCATGAACACGATGAAAAGAACAATTGCAATGATTCTCGCTAACCATTTATTCATATTAGACACCTCCTGTATGAATCCTAGCCTTTCAGTCCTCCAAGGCTCATTCCTTCTGTCAGTTTCTTCTGCACACAGATATATAAGATCAATGTCGGCAGCATTACGATTACAAGTCCGGCATACAGACGTCCGTAATTTGCCGCAGCCTGCTGTGCCTGCATCAGCTGCATCAGACCAACCGGAAGTGTCTTCGACTCTCCTGTAAGCAGTGTCATTGCAATGATGTACTCATTCCAGAATGACAGGAAGTTAAACAGGATGACTGTGATAATACTTGGTCTTGCCATAGGCATCATGATGCTGATCATCGTCTTAAAGTATCCTGCACCATCCACAAATGCAGCCTCCTCGTAATCCTTCGGTATAGATACGAAGAATCCGGACAGCAGATAGATTGTGAACGGCAGTGCGGTCGCCGCATACACCAATGATACAATGAACAGGTTATTCAGAAGGAATCCCCCTCCGAATATGTTTCTCAGGAACTTATCCCCATCTACAAACATCAGGAAGATCGGCACTACAATGTAGTTCACATTGATGAACAGACCCGCCATAAACATCAGGTTGAAGACTTTGCTTCCTTTAAAGCGGTATCTTGCAAGAACATAGGCCGCCGGAAGCGCAAATACCAGAAGAAGCAGTAATGCAACTACCGTCACAATAACGGAATTCAGCATGTACTCTCCCATTTTCGCCTGCTGGAACGCATCCACAAAGTTCTGGAAGTAGAATCCTTTTGGCAGTGTCCATGGATTACCGTAGAATTCTGCATTCTGCTTGATTGATGCAACGAAAACCCAGCCCACCGGAACGATGATGCAGATTGCCAGCAAGAATAATATTAAGTATATGAATACTTTATAAATCGAATCTTTACCTTTTCTATTCATACTCTCACCCTCCTAAAATTCTAACGGCTCACGTTTAGTTGCCAGGTTAACAAGTCCTGCCAGTGCAAATGAGAACAAGAATACTACAACACCGATTGCCATACCATAACCATAGGAAGAGTTCGTGTAAGCCTGTCCATACATGTAGCTTAAGAATACCTCACTGGCACCATCCGGCTTACCACCTGTCATTGCCTTTACAAACAGGAAGCTCAAGTTGATTGTACTGATGATGAAGAATGTCAGCGTTGTTCTGATATTCGTCCAGATCAGCGGCAGTGTAATGTTGAAGAACTGATGAATTCTTCCTGCTCCCTCCAGGTTTGCACTCTCATACAAACTTTCCGGAACACTTGACATGCTGGCCATATACATGACCATATAATATCCAATCGCCTGCCATACGAGTGCAATGACAAGGCTGTAAATTACGAGTTTCTGGTCACCCAGCCAAAGAATCGGATCTGCACCTTTTCCTCGGAAGATCGAAAGAATACTGTTTAAAAGTCCCTGGCTTGGATCATAAATAGCTGAAAATATTGCTGAAATTACTACTACTGATAAGATGTTAGGAATATAGAAAATAATTCTGAAGAAATTATCACCTTTGATTTTCTCTCTGGACAATATCGCCGCAAAGATCAAAGAAAATACCATTGTTATAATTGTCACTACTGCAATCAGTAAAATCGAGTTCTGGAACGATCTGTAAAATTTCGGATCCTGGAATAATATTTTAAAGTTATTCAGTCCTACAAATGTTTTATTATTGGAGAATCCACCCCATTTGTACATGGACATTTTAAATACATTGATTGTCGGAATTATCATGAAGATAATAAAAAGTAACACGGCTGGCAATACACATACGGCAATAAAACCATTTCTGCCTTTTCTATGTTTCATCCCAACTCCTCCTTTCCTCTTTTAGCGAAGAGAAAAGGACATTTGTGAAAATGTCCTTAACTCTTTACTCAGGTCTAAACATTCACCATTTCCGGGCTGCTGCCTAGTCCATAGCTGCTTTTAACTTCTCACTTGCTTCTTCCACAGCTGTCTGCCAGTCAGCAACAGTCTTGTCACCACTTACGATACTGTCAACTGCTCTGAATAATGTATCGTTCATAGATACACCTTCCACCGGATTTGTAGAAGCAAATCCGCCCATTACAGGTACTGCTGCATCATTGTCATAAATGCTGTAGAACATTTTATTATCGCCTTCTAATTTATCAGAGATACCAACGATCGGCTGAATAGCATTAGATTCTGCAAAGATATCAGCTGCTTTGTCTGAATACATGAACGCGATCCATTCTTTTGCAAGATCCTGGTTTTTGCCTTCTGCAGGAATCCACATCTGCTCAAAGAATGTGAAAGATGATGGTTTTTCACTGTCAGAAACTGCAGGAATTGCTGAGAATCCCCATTTGAATCCGTCTGTTCTCGGAGCATCTGCCATTTCTCCTGGTAACCATGTACCATTTGGAATGAAGATTGCTTTTCCGTCAAGGATTAACTGCTGGTTCTTTGTGAAACTCTCTTCATTTGCATTACCAAGTGTTGTCGGCTCTACGTACTCAGCAAGTTTTCCGATTGTCTCGAATACTTTTGTAGCTTCTGGTGTCTCCCAGATTCCATCTTCGTATGTCATACATTTGTTGTAGAAATCTACTCCGCCTGAAGATTCTAACATCGCATAGATGAATGCATCAAAGTATCCTGCATGAGGATATGTAAATAATGAGATTCCTTCTGCTTTCGCTTTATCACCTAATTCCCACATCTCATCCCATGTTGCAGGAACTGTCCATCCATGGTCTTCTAACAGCTGTGCGTTATAGAAAAGTCCGCATGGTGCATAGAACATCGGAGCATAATATGTTTTACCATCATTGTATGGCTGTGTTCCAAGTGTATCAAGGAAACCTGGAAGAATTTTTTCTTTTACAGTCACATCTTCGCCCGGAACTGTCATCTCCATAACATCATCAAGCTGTGTCAGGCCTTTTTCTTTTGTGATTGTCTCTGTAAGACCTGCGTCACGTCCTGTCGCACAGTGAATAACATCCGGATAGTCACCGCTCTTCATAGCAGGTGTAATTTTGTCCTCGATTTTCTTATCCACCGTAAGCTCAACTTTTACACCGTCATGAGTCTCTTCAAATGCTTTTGCAACATCTGTCCAGAGATCTTTTCCATAACCGCCTTCAAATGCAGCTACTTTTAAAACTTTGTCCCCATCGCTGCCGCCGCTTTTGCCTGCGTCATCTTTTTTGCTTCCGCATCCTGCCGCAAGTGATGCAGTCATTGTAGCAACCAGTCCACATGCTACCACTTTTGATACCATTTTCTTTTTCATAAAACTCAAACCTCCTTCAATGATTTATGTTGATAACATCATAACCCACTCTTTTCTATAATTCTATCTATATCTTGTCTTTACTTTTATATATTTTGCTTTTTTAAACAAAGAAATCGCTATTTTTTTCTAAAATCCAGTGCAGTTTTTTGCCGTATTTTCGGGCTTTTTCATGATTATTCATCAAATTTATCTAAGTTTTCACTGTTTTCTCCCCCTCTTGTTGAATATGTTTGCCTATACTATAATGGATTCAAAATATTAGCAAAGGCAGGATACATAAATGAACAAAAACGGAACACTTTGGTATGACACAGACGGAAATTCCATCCAGGCACATGGAGGTATGATTCTTTTCCATGAAGGCAGATATTACTGGTATGGAGAAAATAAAAACGGTGCCACATCCATCGCACCATCTGGTGATATCCGCGTGGATTTCATAGGAATCTCTTGCTATTCATCGACAGATTGTTTACACTGGAAAAATGAAGGCATCGTTCTGCCGGCATCTGATGAGCCGGATCACGACCTGTATAAAAACCGGGTATGTGAACGCCCAAAAGTACTCTATAATAAAAAAACAAAAGAATTTATCATGTGGATGCATATTGACTCTGCTGACTATACGGCAGCCCGGGCAGGAGCTGCCGTTTCCAAGTCACCGACCGGACCTTTCGAATATCTCTACAGTGATATTCCGAACCGCTCCGACTGCCGTGACATGACACTTTACCAGGAACCAGACGGAAAGGCTTATCTGCTTCACAGTTCAGACTGGAACAAGACACTTCGCATCTCTGAACTCACTGAGGATTACAAAGGATTCACCGGCGTCTGCACTCTTGCTTTCATCGGGCAGGAACGTGAGGCACCGGCTGTATTTTATAAAGACGGGCTGTACTATATGATCACTTCCGGCTGTACCGGATGGGATCCAAACAGCGCATTATACGGAACTTCCAAAACTCTGCTGACCGGATGGAAACTGATTGACAACCCATGCGAAGGCCCCAATTACCGCCAGACTTTCTACGGACAGAGTTCCTACGTATTCCAAAAAGACGGTAACTATTATCTGATGCTTGACCATTGGAAACCAGAGGACCTGAAAAATTCAGGATACAGCATTCTCCCTGTATATGCCGATGGCCTGACAGTAACTGTTCCATGGATGGACACTCCTGCATTCTAGCGTGTGTCTTCCAAAAACAAGTTTTACCTCGTATAGCCTGACCCATTTTGATATACGATACTTATGAAAGAGGTGTACCATGAGTTATCAGCGCTATAAAATAACTCCCGAAAAGAAAGAGCCGGAAAAACTGAATATCAACCTGCTCTATATCACTCAGGCACTTTACGACGCCAACTGGAAAAGTGTTGTACATACCCATCATTTTACAGAGCTTTTTTACGTTGTCTCCGGCAAAGGGAACTTCATCGTGGAAAATGAAAAATTCACAGTCAAAACAGACGATCTGATTATTGTCAATCCGAATGTGTCACATACAGAATTCGGAGACGGTAAAACGAATCTGGAATATATTGTACTTGGAATTGAAAATCTTCAGTTTCAGTTAGAAGGAACTGGCATGCAGTATACCTACAGCAAGCACAATTTCAAAAACTGCAAAGAGGAAATCCTTTATTATCTCCAAAAACTTCTCACAGAGGTGAAGGACAAAGAGGAAAACTATGAAATTATCTGCCATAACCTTCTGGAATGTCTTGTGTATTTTCTTACCCGCAAGACCAAAGATTCTCTTTCCTTTGAATCCACGAAGAAAACAATCCGCGAATGCCGGTTTATCGAACAGTACCTGATGGAGCATTTTTCGGAAGATATCACACTGGAAACATTAAGTAAAATAACTTATATGAACAAGTATTATCTCGTACATGCATTCAAAGAATATAAGGGCATGTCACCGATCAACTATCTGATTGACCGGAGAATCCAGGAGGCGCAGTATCTCCTGGAGACATCCAACTACAGCATCGCTAAAATTGCACAGGCAGTCGGCTTTTCATCCCAATCCTACTTTTCACAGGTCTTCCGTAAAGAAAAAGGAGTCTCGCCGAACCAGTACCGTAAAAGTTATGAACAAAACAAGGAGAATGCTTAATCTGTGATCTCCTCCTTATCCTTCAAAACTCACGGAGCCTGCTTCAATTTTAATCCCATATTCTTCCTGGATCTTCAGGAACTCGTCCTCTGCGGCAAGTTCCGGTATCTGATCCAGGAATTCTTTGATTGTAGATGCACAGACAGAACGTTCAATTCCAGGATCCTGGCATTGAAGTTTCATATATAACAATCTCAGCTTTTTCGACGTTTCATTTTGCCTGATTTCCTCTGCACACACTTCCTGCGCCTCCTTCATCTTCCCTTCTTTTTCATAGATACCTGCCAGCTTCAAACAGATCCTCTCCCTTTTCTCAGGACCAATCTCCCCAAAACCCTCTATCGTCCTCGCCTTTTCTCCCAGCAATGCCACCGTCGTATACTGCTCCCCGGTAAGTTCTCCTTTCACTACTTCCATCTTTTCATATACCCGCAAAATGCACTGCACGAATCGCACATCCGTACAAGCATCAAGCCCTGCTTCAGCATCCGCCAAAAGCATCGAAAGTTCACCATCTTCAAGCTCCGGCACATTCATATACCCTGCAAGGCGGCTGTACACAGCTGCAGCTCCTGAATCACCTGCTCTTTGAAAATATTCCCGGCTTTTTTCGTAATCCTCCAATTCTGCAAAATACAAAAGCCCCATGTCCATACAGAGCGCATTGTACTGCGTTTCTTCCGAAGATACGGTTTCCTGCACTTTCGCATTGCTGTCTTTTCTGATCTTTTTTATATCTGCAGCCTGTACATCTGCTGATTTTTTCGTCTCATGCATCGCAGGCACGATCTTTTTCAAAGCAAGCCCTGCTGCAGATACAAGCACAAGAAATAAAACTCCTGAGGATATGGTAAATTTTTTCAGGATCTGAGGCAGCTTTGGATTTATTTTTTTATATTTGGGAAATTGTTTCAGAATTTCTTCGATATGTTCATATGGACGTTCCCGGGAATTCCCGAGACACCTGGCAATAATTCTTCGAAGCCTTAACTCTTCCAACTTATTCATCGGCGGCTCTGGCTCCTGGACAGTCAGCAGAAACTGCATCGTTCTGCCGAGACTGTAAATCTCACTTTTTATTTCTGCCTCATCCCTCACCCCCTGCATCCTGGGGAAAAAATTATTCCGGATCGACCGGCGTTTCAGCTGCCTTGCAATCCCTTCATTACTCTTCGCTCCAAAATCCAGAAGCAAAACTTCCCTGTTCTCAGAAAGAAAAACACTGTACGGTGTCACATACGGGTAACTGTGCTCCTCTTTTGACTGATGAAAGCGTACCAACTGCTTTAGCAGCTCCCTCATCATGTAAAACATCTCCTCTTTTCTGACAACGGGGTGACTTCTGAGCCACTGAATAAAAATCTCTCCCCTGACGTAATCCATGACTGGCTGGCACTCGCTTCCATGCTGTACGAACCGGATCACCTCATAGCCCTCCTGATCTGGCATAAACATCCCTCCTGTTTAATTTTTAAATTCAAATAAAATTGGGAAATAAAAGATACTTGTCTGATAACAGACGTAAGACTGGATATTAGAAATCCAAAACATATTAGAATAATATGTGGATAATTATATCAACAGGGAAGTTCTCTGTCAATGCTAAGTGAGAAAAATATAAGACCGCCGCAAGAACTTCCATTTCTCTGCTCTTGCGGCGGTCCCGTCTTTTCCAAATGATTATTTTATCAATATCATGATGATGATTAATTCTTTCCGGTATCTATCTGGATATCTCCATCATCACTGTTTACAGATATTTTTTTGTTATTTCCGTTGGCCACCCGGTACTGTTCTTCATCACTATTGCGGTTATAGCAGCTTCTTCCATCCGGAAGTGTAATCTGTCCATATTCCGTATACAGATCCATATCGTAATTCTCCCATGAATCTGCAGTCATGAGATTGACATCACCATATTCATTGTCCACCCGGAAATCACGTACATCCATGCTGCTGACTCTTAAATCACCATCATCCAGCGTAATCTTGGCTGAATCTCCCGTTATCTTGTCAAAGATACAATCGCCGTATTCATTGTCAACGACTATTTTCTGGACTTCGACATTTCCAGCTTTCAATTCTCCATCATCCATAACCACATCCCATCGGTTTCCTTTTATGTTTTCAACGCTCAGGTCACCGTATCCACAGGTAGTAGAAAGAGATTTTACATTCATGTCCGGCAGTACTACATCTCCGTCATCACTGTCAATTCTTACATTTGCCAGTGCTTTGTCTTTCGGAATATAGATTTTCACTTTATAGTTTTCATTGTTTTGAAACGGCATAGTTCCCCACACCATAAAACTTCCAAATCCTTTCGGTTCTCTTTCGTTAAACGTCAGTTTCTCATTCTTTATGCTCCACACCGGCTTGATGTTATTTCCTTCAATCCTGTATTCAAGATAATAATCATCGGAAGGAATCACTTCCAGATCCGCATATTCAAGATCAATGCTCATACTCGAAAATTCATCTATTTTAATTTTCTCCTGGACATATGGTTCCTGACTTTCTATACTGCCCGCAGCATGAACCCCTTCTCTGTCAATAAAATATCCGGGGTGCCCGCCGAGAATACGGCCAAATATAAGAAGTACTGTTCCCGCAGCAATACAGCCTGCTGCCGCCAATCCAACCATTTTTTTATTCAACATGTTTCTTTCCCCTCCCTGCCATTTTACCAAATAATCTTGTCATCTGATTCAAAAACCATTTACACAGCATAATACTTCCTGCAACAATAAGAATTCCAAAGCCAACTCCGATGAGACTGATCCCGATCGTCGCAATTCCGTTCGCCGGAGATGTAAATAAAAGCCACACCCCGATAAACATCGACGGTATTGAAACCAGCGCAACGGAAAATGCTGACACAGCGATTGCAAATATAATTGCTACAATTACAACAAGGAATGCAAGCACTACAATCGCTGCGGCAAATGCCAGCGGCAGCCCCACCGGTGCTGCGAAGATCGCAAGAATTCCAATCCAGACTGTTGAAAATCCTCTTTTGACACTTGTGTTCTTCTCCCTGGCATTCTCAAATGCCATATCTCTGACAATCTGATCAGCGGCCGCCTCCGGCGCTCCAAGATCTTCAATTGCCTGCTGTTCGTTCTCCGGCCCAGCCTCTTCAAAATACTCTGTAAAGTACTCCATTGCCCTGTCAAAATCTTCCTTTGGAAGTCTGCGTAACCTGTAGCCAAGCCGCTTCATATATTCATTCCTATTCATTGTCAGTTCCTCCCTCCACAATACGATTCACCGTGTCACTGTATGTCTTCCATTCCTTTACAAGTTCCTCATACTGACGCCTGCCTTCTTCTGTTATACTATAATATTTTCGGTTTCTTCCCTGATACTGCTGGTCATACGTGACCAGAAAATGATTTTCCTGAAGCCGCCTGAGAACCGGATACAGCGTAGAATCCTTTGTATTTGATACCTGCTTGATAATCTGACTGATCTGATATCCATACGCATCCTCTTTTACAACGACCGAAAGAACCAGCAAATCAAACATGGGAGCATTTAACGGAAATATCATACTCTCACTCCTCCCTATATGTTTTTTATAAGCATATTATATATCGTATAATATACTCTGTCAACATATATATTTTAATTTTATATATATTTTTATATTAGCTATTGGAAGATATCGTTTTGAGACGCCTGAAACTAAAATGAGGCGCAGGATCATCGCTTCATCCTGCGCCTCTAACTTTACACTTTTCAATAAATTTTCATCCCGAAATAAAAGCAGCCGCCATAATCCATAAACCTGATTATGACAGCTGCTTATTCGTTTTACTGATGTAACAATTCCTAAATAGGGCGGTACAGGTGTCTTGGAATACCATCTACCATGACCGGTGACAAATCTCCCTGTATCAATGGCTCTACGTATGACACAAAATCATCTGTCACATAGGTACCGTCTTTATTGACCCACTCACGCGGCACAAGTTTCTCATCATTTGCAATCTTATGTACATCTTTTACCTCCGTCTTTACCTGATACGGATCATCTGAGATTCTCTCAAATACTACCATTTTGCCCGTATCCCCTTCATCGCCGGCTTTCACTGCCGCACCGCCGACCTGGAACGCTTCCAGAATGTCAACTCTGGATGCCAGATGTGACGCTGCTCTCTGCAATGTACTCAATTCTACTGCACGTGTTTTACAGCCAATTTCCTGTGCAACCAGGCAGGACAGATAGTTCGCTGTACCTGTCAGCTGTTTATGTCCAAAAGCATCTACAAAATCTACAGACTGCCCCAGTTCACACACATATCTGCCGTCTTTCGTTCTGATTCCCTCGGAGACCGCGACAACGATCGATGTCTGTTTCTCCAGAAGTTTTCTTACCTTCTCAATGAATTTCTCCACATCAAATGTCAGCTCCGGAAGATAGATCATATCCGGCCCCGGACAGTCTTCTCCTTTGGCAAGTGCCGCCGCACCTGTCAGCCACCCGGCATTTCTTCCCATGATCTCCACGATTGTGACAAGGCCTTTGTCATATACAAGGCTGTATCCGTCACGGATAATCTCTTTTACAGAGGTACCGATATATTTTGCAGCACTTCCGTATCCAGGCGTGTGGTCTGTCAGCGCAAGATCATTATCAATCGTTTTCGGCACTCCGATAAATTTCGTCGGATGCCCTGTCAGAATGGAATAATCAGAAAGCTTTTTGATTGTATCCATCGAGTCATTCCCGCCGATGTAGATGAAGCATTCGATATCAAGCTTATTGAGGATTTCAAAAATCTTCTCATAAATCGCCTTGTCTTCGTGTATCTCCGGCAGTTTAAAACGGCAGGAGCCGAGAAATGCAGCCGGTGTTCTTTTCAGTAATTCTACGTCTAAATCATTCTTTATATGATCTGACAAATCCACATACTTCTCTTCCATGAAGCCCTGGATTCCATGTAACATTCCATATACTTTTTTCGCCCCGCGGTCCATTGCTGTACGATAGACTCCTGCAAGGCTGGAATTGATTGCTGCTGTCGGTCCTCCAGACTGTCCTACAATAACATTCCCTTTCATAAACGCACCTCCATAATTGTGTCGACTTAGTTGATGTATTCAATTTTAGTGCATTTTGCCTGTTTTGTAAAGAAAAAAATCTCCTGCATAGTCAATATGTACAATATTCTTCCGTAGAAATACATTCTTTTCCGTGTTCCAGACATATTTCCACTTATGTATACAGCCTGGCAGCTTTATTCAAAATCGATCAGCACCGCACGGCACGGCGCACCGTCGCTGCCTGCGAGTTTCAGCGGCTGGGCACAGAGAAAGTACGGCCCTTCCTCCACATCTTTTAGTACCATTCCTTCCCCAATGACAAGGCGCCCGCCCAAAAGGATCCGGTGAATCTCCTTTACAACTTCCGGCTGTTCCACAGGCCCCACGGTCTGGCTCTCCACACCGGCAAACACCAGTCCCTGCCTGATAAACTCGTATGCCGCCTCTTCCGTCAGTACTGTATTTCCTTTGAACAGTACTCTCTTTTCTTTTCCGTCAAGAAGTTTCCTGGCGTTTTCCCCATCCAGCACTCCATCCCAGGCAATCACATCTACACTTCCCATCACTTTGGAGAGAGGGACTTCTTCCATCCCCTCTGCACCATCGACAAAGTGGCACGGCGCATCCAGATGTGTCCCGTTATGGGCACACATCTTTACGTACGTCAGATTGCATGGATCTCCCTCCTTTATCTGAAGAAGGCGCTCATACTCTGGTGCCGGATCTCCGGGGAATACGACGGAATGGAACAATTCCTGCGTAATATCATATAATTTCATTTCTTTCAGCTCCTTTTAGCACTTCTTTTGTCGCAACCATATCGACACCTGTTCCTGCGATACTTCGCAGAATCACATCGCCGATATGTACCGGTGCTTCTACTGTAACATTTTTCAGCGCACTGATACAGTCAAATATTTTATCTTTCGGAACTTCTTCCTCCGTTTTTACAGATACCATCGGTATCACACCATTTTGGACCTTCACCGTTGTCGTCACAGTCCTTGTCGGTGATTTAACCTCTCTTCTGGCGTAGCTTTCTCCTTTCGGACACGTATTTCCGGTGATCTTTATCACAGTATGATTTTCCATTTCCACCTGCACCTGACATCCCAGAGGGCACCCGATACAGGTAAGTTCTCTGCACTTCATCTTTTACGCCTCCTCTACTTTGACTTGAAGTTCACTGCCATCCGCTGCCTTTACAAGCTGCTCTTTTGTAAGCATTATTTTCTCCATCTCTCCCGGGGCCATAATTCTGCGTTTCCGGTGAATGAGCTGTTCTCCGTCAAGCCATACATTTATATAACAGTTCTGATATACCTCTCTCACCCGGAACCGTACCGTTACCGCCTCTTCCATCCTCTCCGGCCGGATGGAAGACGGAACCGTATACCGGACGCCGTCCATTGCCCTCACGGGAATCTTCCGCTCTTCTCTTCGTTCTTCCCTGCACTTCTGAAGATACAAGGCCGCATGCCTTCCTGCAGTATCAGCTTCCTCAGACACATAATCTACCAGGTCATGCACATGCAAAACATTTCCGCACGCGAAGATTCCCGGACTTTCCGTCTCCATACTTTCGTTTACGAGAGGGCCTTTTGTTACAGGATTGATTGAAACCCCGGCTTTTTCTGACAACTCATTCTCCGGAATCAGCCCCACGGAAAGGAGCAGTGTATCACATTCATAATCTTCTTCGGTTCCCGGAACCGGCTTTCCATGTGCATCCACTTGTGCAAGTGTTACCCCGCTGACCCTTTCTTTCCCCCGGATGTCTATGACTGTATGGCTTAATTTCAACGGTATCTTATAATCATCCAGGCACTGGACAATGTTTCGTTTCAGCCCGCCGGAATATGGCATCAGTTCCGCCACCACCTTCACGTGTGCCCCTTCCAGTGTCATCCTTCTTGCCATGATCAGGCCGATGTCCCCGGACCCAAGAATTACAACCTCTTTCCCTGGCATATATCCTTCGATATTCACAAGCCTCTGTGCTGTTCCCGCAGAATAGATTCCTGCCGGACGGTACCCTGGAATATTGAGTGCCCCTCTTGGTCTCTCTCTGCATCCCATCGCAAGAATGACTGCCCTGGCTTTCACCTCGAACATCCCGTCTTCCCTGTTCATCGCAAGAACCGTTTTATCTGCACGGATATCCAACACCATTGTATTGAGTTTATATTCGATTCCCAGCGCTTTTACTTTCTCTATATACCGCATCGCATATTCCGGACCTGTGAGTTCTTCTTTGAATGTGTGCAGACCAAATCCATTATGGATACACTGATTCAGAATCCCTCCAAGTTCCCGGTCTCTCTCAAGAATCAGGATATTCTGCGCCCCGGTTACCCGTGCAGAAACTGCCGCAGCCAACCCTGCGGGGCCTCCTCCGATCACTACAATCTCATATTCTTTCATGCGTTTTCTTCCCCCTGTCCGTCTTTATTTCTTCCGGTGATCATCCTGGAACCTGCTCCTGACTTCTCAATCTGTGACAATGGAATCCCAAGTTCTCTTGATAGAATCTCCATCACCTTCGGGGAGCAAAAACCAGCCTGGCACCTGCCCATTCCGGCTCTGGTCCTTCGCTTTACCCCGTCGAGCGTCCTTGCACCAAGGGGACGCCTGATGGCATCGATAATTTCTCCCTCCGTCACAGTCTCACACCGGCAGATCACGGTTCCGTACGCCGGATTTTCCCGGATGAGATGATTTCTCTCTTCCCATGTCAGACTGTCTGGTTTCAGAATCCCTTTCCGCTC
Source organism: uncultured Lachnospiraceae bacterium (assembly GCA_900549995.1). Classification (GTDB taxonomy): domain Bacteria; phylum Bacillota; class Clostridia; order Lachnospirales; family Lachnospiraceae; genus UMGS1251. The sequence continues at coordinate 52,862 of URQQ01000009.1, forward strand.
TGCTATAAAGTTCTGATTCTTTGGAAGATTTAATTTTTCTGCCAGCATCTGGGCTACCATAAGCCCGATGGCCGGGCTGCTCGTAAGTCCCGGAGATTCAATTCCTGCACAATCGTAGAACCCTTCTGCATCTTTTGCCTCTCCGATGATGAATTCATCGCCCGCCTCATGTGCCCTGAGTCCTGAAAATGATGTGATCACCTGCCGCACCCCAAGCCGCTCTACATTCATCCCAGCCTTATTCATCACCTGGGACAGTCCTTCTGCGGTCGTATTTGTCCCTTCTCGGTCTGAAATATCTTCTGCGGTCGGCCCAAGTAACAGATTCCCATGCACCGTCGGGGTGACAAGCACTCCTTTTCCAAGTTTCCCCGGCAATGCAAAGACCGTCCGCGTCACATGTCCTCCCTCTTTTTTATCTAACAGACAATATTCTCCTCTCCTCGGTGTGATCTTAAGTTTCCTCTCGCAGACCATGTTATGGATGACGTCCGCGTACACTCCGGCAGCATTGACCACACATTTCGCTTCATATACGTTCTCCTGTGTATGGATACGGTAGTACCCCTTTCTCTTCTCAATCCTTTCCACTTTCGTATGGAAGAAGAATTCCACTCCATTCACCGCCGCATTCTCTGCCATCGCGATATTCAGGCCAAACGGACAGATGATTCCTGCACTTTGAGCATACAAAGCCGCATATAGATCTTCTGTAATATTCGGCTCCATCTGCCTTACTTCTTCTTTCCTTAAGATCTTCAGTCCCTTCACACCATTTTCGGCACCCTGGCGGTATAATTTTAAAAGCTTCGGGAAATCCTCCTCATGTCTGCAGATCACCAGTGAACCGTCTCTCTGAAATGGAATATCCAGATCTTTTGTCAATGTTTCCATCATCTCATTGCCAAGCACGTTCATCTTCGCTTTTAACGATCCTGGCTTCGCATCATACCCGGCATGGACAATCCCGCTGTTTGCCTTCGACGTCCCGCAGCAGACATCCTCTGCCATCTCGAGCACACATGCCCGCACTTTATATCTCGATACTTCCCTTGCAACAGCAGCACCTGTCACCCCGGCTCCGACAATTATTACATCATACATATCCTTTCCTCCTCATGGATCATGAAAAAGGAGTCCGCAAACAGACGTATTTTCATACGCATTGTCTGCCGGACTCCACACTCCGCATCCTCATATTTTATTACTCAGTTCTTATTCTTCATCTTTTGCCCATGCATAGGCATATTTCACGGCTTTATTCCAGCCCTTAACCCTCGCCTCCCGGCTCTCTTTACTGATTGCCGGTTCAAAGGTACGGTCAATGGCCCAGTTCTTCACAACTTCTTCTTTATTCTTCCAATATCCAACCGCAAGTCCCGCAAGATAAGCTGCACCCATCGCTGTTGTCTCGACACATTTCGGACGGTAAACCGGGGCATTGCTGATATCTGCCTGTGTCTGCATCAGGAAATCATTGGCACTTGCACCTCCGTCCACCTGAAGAGAAGAAAGTTCTATCCCGGAATCAGCTTTCATTGCCCAGAGGACATCATTCACCTGATAAGCCAGTGATTCCAGTGTTGCCCTGATAATATGGTATTTGTTTACTCCTCTCGTAATTCCTACAATGGTTCCCCTTGCATACTGATCCCAGTGCGGTGCGCCAAGCCCTGTAAAGGCCGGCACAACATAACATCCATTTGTATTTTTTACCTTTTGGGCCATATACTCAGAGTCCGATGCAGAATCAATCAGCTTCATCTCATCCCTGAGCCACTGAATTGCGGCTCCCGCAACGAAGATCGATCCTTCCAGGGCATAGGTTACTTTTCCATCCAGTCCCCAGGCAATCGTTGTCACAAGGCCATTTTTAGAAAATACGGGCTTCTCCCCGGTATTCATCAGAAGGAAGCATCCCGTTCCATACGTATTCTTTGCCTCTCCCGGCGCGAAACAGGTCTGGCCAAACAATGCCGCCTGCTGGTCTCCTGCTGCTCCTGCAATCGGGATCTCACCGCCGAAGAAAGAGGAATCCGTCACCCCGTAAATCTCACTTGACGGGCAGACTTTCGGAAGCATACATTCCGGAATCTCAAGTTTCGCAAGGATTTCCCGATCCCATTTCAGTTCCCGTATATTAAAAAGCATCGTTCTGGATGCGTTGGAATAATCCGTAACATGCACTTTTCCCTTCGTCAGTTTGAAGATCAGCCATGTCTCCACGGTACCGAATAAAAGTTCTCCCTTTTCAGCCCGTTCTCTCGCTCCTGGCACATGATCCAGAATCCATTTTACCTTCGTCGCTGAGAAATAGGCATCGATCATAAGTCCTGTCTTTTCCTTGAACATCTCCGAAAGCCCTTCCGCTTTCAGAGTATCACAGTATTCCGATGTTCTTCTGCACTGCCATACGATCGCATGGTACACAGGTTCCCCTGTCCTTTTATCCCACACAACCACCGTCTCTCTCTGATTCGTAATGCCGACAGCCGCGATGTCCGAAGCTGATGCTCCGATCATATTCATTGCCTCCACCGCAACGCCAAGCTGTGTTGACCATATCTCATCTGCATCGTGCTCTACCCATCCGGGCTTTGGGAAATACTGCGTAAACTCTTTTTGAGCTACCGAACACATCTCTCCCTTTTCATTGAATAGAATACACCGGTTGCTTGTTGTTCCAGCATCCAGCGCCATAATATATTTTCCCATACCAGTCACCTCTCCTGAATTCTTTCTTTTACATCCGCCATACATCCTGGTTTGTTGTCGATACACAGACCGCTCCGGCATCCAGTGCCCCCATCACATCTTCACGGTCCATCACAAGCCCTCCGGCAATCACCGGAATTTTCTCTGACTTCACAAGCTTTCTTATAATCTTCGGCATGACTCCCGGAAGAATCTCCATCATATCCGGCTGCACCTGCCTTACCTGTTTTGCAATATTTTCAAAGGCCATGGAATCAATGACGAAGAACCGAAGAACTGTACAAAGCCCGAGTTCCCTTGCTCTTCTGACATGAGAGCTTCTTGTGGTAATGATTCCGTCTGCCTTTGTATTCTCTCTGATATAGTCCACCACCACTTCCTTCGTCCCAATGCCTCCCACAAGATCCAGATGGACAAGAACCTGCTTGCCAGCCATCTTCGCTTCCTCTACAATCCTCCCGATACTGCAGATATCACCGAACAGTATAAATACTACTTTTATATCTTCAATCTTCAGGCATTTTCTGAGACCTTCCATATCTTTCACAGCCGCCACAATTGGATTCTCCATCAATGCATCGTAGAACTCCTGCTTCATATATCTTCCCTCTTAATAACAGAAGAGAGCATACGCCTGAAACAACATTTCTGTTGTTAAACGTTGCTCTCCTCATCTCAACATCACCATTCATTTTATAGTTTAAGAATAACACAGTGATTCTCGTTTGACAAGACGATTTGTCATTTATAAAGATTTCAGTTTATGATACTTTTTCCTTTTTCTGTCCTGCCATCGTACGGATTCCATCGATTGCAAGAATCACGGCAAGAATAATCAGAAGCGCCGAAAGAATGGTTCTGATATAATACCATCCGATTCCCTGCATCCCTGCCATAATTCCGGCAATGTTAGATTTCAATGTGAAGCACAGCGAAGTAATTGTCACGACGAGCATAAATGCCATCGGTATGTAGAACATTTTGTTGTTCTTGCCGGCTTTGCCAAGCCATGTGGCAACTGCCAGAAGTCCAAGCGCTGCAAGAAGCTGGTTGGCAGCACCAAACAGCGGCCATATGTTGGCATATCCTGTCAGGCCAAGTCCTACTCCAAGTACCACCGTGATAATGGTTGCCACAAAGGGATTGGTCAATACCTTTTTATATCCCTTTGCATCTGCTGCAGACTCTCCCGGCTCCAGCCAGAATTCCTGGAACATATAACGAGCAAGACGTGTGGCTGTATCCAGAGAGGTCAGGCAGAACGCCGAAACTGTAAGCACAAGCAGCGAATATGCCACCTTTTCTGTCCCTGCAAGTCCCGGAATTACACTTACCATCTTTGAAATACCTGTAGCAAATACAACCGTCGGTGTCACCGTCTCCCCGGATGCATAATTTGCCCAGATATAGCCGACTGCGCAAAGTGAGATGATGGCAAGCGCACATTCAATCAGCATACCTCCATAAGCGATCGGTCTGGCATCTTTTTCATTATTCAGCTGTTTTGCCGTTGTTCCCGATCCCACCAAAGAATGGAAACCGGAAATCGCTCCGCATGCAATGGTTACAAACAGTGCCGGGAACATATATCCAAGAGAAGCTCCTGTAGGCGCCAGCGTATCTTTAAACCCTGTAAATGCCGGAATATCCATATGCGCGCCGCCAAATATACCGTTTCCAATGATTCCGACCACTGCGACGATCATCATAAAATAAAGCAAAAATGAACTAAGATAATCCCTCGGCTGCAGCAGAATCCAGACAGGTGTGACGGATGCGACTGTAATATATATCCCTACAATAATCATCCACGTTGTATTACTCAGATAGATTGGATGCCAGTTGAGCCCGATGACCATACAGATAATAATCGCTCCCACACCAATGACTGTGGAAATTCCAAGCCCTGCATTTCTGCGGTATACAAGAAATCCAAATACAATAGAGACCACAATAAACAAGACTGAAATCATTGCTGTCGTTGCATTTGACGCGCTTGCTGCAATGTCTACAGCTCCGCTTTCATCATAAGCAGCCATAAATGTATTGGCTACAATCGACGCAAACGCCGCAACTACCAAAATCAATGTCAGATACGAAAAAATGATAAATAATTTCTTTGCCTTTGATCCCATTGTCTCTGCGATCACTTCCCCGATCGACTGTCCCTTGTGCCGGATCGATGCAAACAGTGCACCAAAATCATGAACCGCACCAAAGAAGATTCCTCCAATCAGAACCCAGAGCAGCACAGGCACCCATCCAAATACAGCCGCCTGAATCGGCCCATTGATAGGCCCTGCACCCGCAATAGAAGAAAAATGATGTCCCATCAGCACCGGAGTCTTGGACGGTACATAGTCCATTCCATCCTCCTCTGTATGTGCAGGTGTTTCTCTGGAAGGATCAATTCCCCACTGCCCTGCAAGCCATTTCCCATACGTTACATATGCGATAGCAAGAACCGCAATTCCAATTACTAATACCGCAATACTGTTCATATTCATTCCTCCTCATAATTATTTTCCAGAGCAGCTGAACATTTTGCTCCGGAAATATGTATTTGCTAAAAAGGTCAGAAAATTCCAGCCTTTTTATAACCCTTTACCAGCTCTTTTGCCGCGCGGTTCCCGAAAATACATTTTTCTTTCATATCAAACACCAGAAGCCGTACCTCACTGTACCCCCGGATGCCAAGCATATAGTTTTTCACATACCGGAATTTTCGGATCTGCTTTTCCGCCTCATCTCCCACACCATCACAGATATAGATACAGGTCATAAACGTATACATATGATCTTTCACTGGAAAATCACTGCCTCCGCGCACCAGCTCAGGTTCAATATAGCTTTCCACCTGCTCACTAAATCTTCCAATATCTTCTTCTGACAGATCCTCCAGACAACGAAAAAACACATGCTCGAAACAGTTCGCCCTCCAGAGTTCTGCTTTTTTTACAAGGACATACTTGGCGCTGGTTACTGAAAAAAATGCATGTGCATCATATATATCGTCCTTGATATGAAAGGAGTGTTCTATGTCATAGCTGGATTCATAAGAATTCAGCAATCTGCCAAACAATTCCTGTTTTGTCATATTTATTTTCTCCTTAGTTACCGCATTAATGCAGTAAAGCATTTCTAAAATTACTATAAAATAATATCACTATATCATCAACAATTCAAGCAGTATCTTTCTATTAATTCAGTCTGAATGATCGCTTTCACAGTAAAATATTTGCCTGTCTCCCTCATTTACTGTATACTGGAACTACCCGGAACATACAATCAATTGGAGGGAATACAGATGAAAAAAGCAAGGACACTCATTGTCATCATTGCCGCTCTTGCACTGATTGCAGTTGGATTTCTAAGCGCCAGGCTGTTCAGCAGAAGCGGTAACAAGGTAACCGTCAGCGCGACATCCATCGAAGAACGGCTCAGCAAATGCAGTACTTTGACGACCGCGAGGCTTGACTACCGCGGAATCATCAAATACTCTGACGGTGATATTCAGTTCATTAATAAAAAAGGCTTTTCCATGATCTACGATGCCCATATCAAAGCAGGTGTGGATCTGTCCAAAGCTACAGTCTCGATTAGTAATAACACAATTAAAATCACAGTTCCAAAAGCCGAAATCCAGGATGTCACAGTTGACTCAGATACACTGGAGTTCTACGATGAACAATTTGCCCTGTTCAACTGGACGGATAAATCTGATACAGCCAAAGCCATGGAATATGCCAAAGAAGATGCAAAGGTAAAGGCCGCAGCAACCGACATTCTCACCCAGGCGAAGGAGCAGGCCAAAACAGTCATCGAAACACTGATTGTGCCAATTACAGCAGATTCCTCCAATTCTTATCAGATTGAATTTGCTGAAGAATCCTGAAAGTAAAAAAACTGCTGTCCCCGCTCACGGGTCCGGCAGTTTTTTCTCTTTTAAATTACTCTTGTCTTCTTCCACTTCCCCGTCCGGTACCAGATATACGAAATCACAAAGTTCGCAGTCCATCCCATCGGAATCGCATACCACACTGCCTGTACCCCGATCACCGGCGCAAATACATGGGCGAACCATACCCGGATCCCCAGATTGACCAGATTGGCAAACGTAAACACTGCGACATCTCCTGACCCTCTCAGTACGCCGTCCGTACATGATTTTGCCCCGATCATCACGTAAAAGAATGCTTCAAAATGAAGATAGGCAAGTCCCGTCTCAAACGCCACTTTTCCAGTCTCTGCATCCAGAAATAATGTCAAAAGCCCTGTCCCAGCAATCTGGAAAATAATAATCAATGCCACCGAAACGGTCACGACAATCTTTAATCCTGCATGATATCCTTCCCTGACCCGTTCCGGCTTTTCTGCTCCCATATTCTGCGCTGTGAATGTAGACACTGCGTTGCCCGCCGCAATCATAGGAACGATACAGATGGATTCAAATCTCATCCCGGCAGTGTATCCTGCGAGGACGGAGGACCCAAATCCATTCACTACCGACTGCACAAGTAAAATTCCCATATGCACAATAGACTGCTGGATAATCGACGGAACTGCAACCCTGATCATTTTAAACGAAATTGACTTCGAATATTTTTCATCCCACATCGCTTCATAGCCACTGACTTTCCGAATCAGTATGAAAAAAGATAATATCGCAGACAGCCCCTGCGCAATCAGCGTTGCCACAGCGACCCCTGCAACGCCCTTCCGAAATCCCACCACAAGGATAAGATCCAGAATAATATTAAATACGGATGAGAAAATCAATAATTTCAGCGGTGTTTTTGAATCCCCCAGAGAATTAAATATCGAAGACATAATGTTATACAGAAACATAAATGGGAGACCGTAAAAATAAATGCTCAGATACACCCCTGCGTCTTTGATTACATTGTCCGGCGTATGAAGCCCTCTCAGAATCCCGCCGCAGAATACAGTTCCGATCACACTCAGCAGAATTCCCACTGCCGCAAAATTGATGAGTGCCGTCGAAATGGAAGTCTTCATTTTCCCTGTCTGGCGTGCCCCATAATATTGTGAGATTACAACAGAACTCCCGATTCCGCCGCCGATTGCAATCGCAATAAAGACATTTGTCACAGCATAGGAGGCACCGACCGCCGCCAGTGCCTCTTCGCCGACGAACTTGCCGACGACAATGGAATCTACCATATTATAAAACTGCTGAAACAGATTGCCGATAATGATCGGTATTGCAAAATACAGCAAGGCTCTCCCTGGTGCATCTTCTATCATATTTATCTTTTGCTTTGATGCTGCTTTCATGCCAAACCTCTTCCTCATGCCAAAAATGTATTTCTATATTCTTCCCGAATCTCTTCTGGTACAAGTTTTCCCCCGGTCGCCCATACAATATGTACTGCGTTCTCCATTTTCTCAGAAAGTCTGTGTTTCTTCAGAAATCCCGCTGTCTCTTCTTTGTTCATGATCCCTGTCACTCCATGGAATGCCGCGCAGGAAGATGGCTCAATAAAAATATTCTCCGCATTTAACAGCCCCCGCATATAATCATAGATGACTGGATCTTCCACAGTGAATTCCCCTGCCAGAAGTTTCTCCATTAATTTCCCGACGAACTTTGATGGCCTGCCGACTGCCAGCCCGTCTGCGCAGGTTTTTCCGCTAAGTCCTATATCCTGGACGCAGATCTCATTGTGAAGTTTGGTCACGAGGCCGAGCAGCATACACGGTGACTGTACCGGCTCCACAAAAAAGCAATGTACATGATCTCCAAAGATCTGCTTCAATCCAAATGTAATACCTCCCGGCGCTCCCCCCACTCCGCACGGAATGTATACGAACAGCGGATGTTCCTCATCCACCTGAATCCCCTTGTCTTTCAGTTGTTTTGAAAGTCTCTCTGCCGCAACCGAATATCCCAAAAAGAGATTCTTTGAATTTTCATCATCCACGAAATAACCGTTGGGATCTTTCCCTGCTTCCTCCCGTCCTTTCGTTACTGCATAACTGAAATCTGAATCATATTCTTTTACGTGCACTCCTTTTTGTCTCAGCAGATCCTTTTTCCATTGTTTTGCATCCGCTGACATGTGGATCGTCACATCATACCCAAGAGCAGCACTGATGATTCCAATGCTAAGCCCAAGATTCCCCGTGGAACCGGCATGAATTCTGTATTTTCCGAAGAATTCCCTCATTCTGGGCTCTGCAAACTTCTCATAATTGTCCTCTTCCGTAATCAGATTATTCTGAAGTGCAATCTCCTCGGAATGCTTCAAAATTTCATAAATTCCACCGCGTGCTTTCACCGAACCGGCAACTGCCAGGTCATTATCTTCTTTCAGAAACAGTTTTCCTGTCAGATTTGCACCATAAGTTTCATTTAATAATTCTTTCATCTGTGCAATCTCTGTCAACGGAGATTCAATCATTCCCCCCTGCGCCTCCGTCTCCGGGAAACATTTCCGGATGAACGGCGCAAACCGTTTAAATCTCCTGGATGCGTCTTCCATCTCTTCTCTCGTCACTGACAGCTCCTCGCCTGCCCTGGCAAATTCACAGTAATCCGGATTCATGTACACCGTTTCTCCCTGTTTCATAGCCTCCAGAAATGGAGCTGCAATTTCGGGTAGTTTTTCATTTATCATAGCTTTTCCCTGCTCTTTCCTTTATTTGTCATCTAAAAATACATCTCTTTTATAGCACAGAAATGTTCTTTTGACTTACGGTTATATACCATTCCTACCGCCAGTATTTTTTTGCACCCATTCTTCTCTCTTAAACGAACAGAATAATTTCTCTCCTCGATTTGCCGTATAGCCATATCTGGTGTCGTATCTATTTTTAATTCCAATATAATCCCTTCATCACTAACTCGAAGTGGATAGAAAATAAAGTCCGCATATCCTTTACCAGCCCGGTCTTCCCGTTCGATTCGATACCTGTCACGCGCTGACAAATAGAGTAAATTAACAAGAGCACTCAAATCTGCTTCATTATTATAATTCAAGATAGGCACCTCAGTGTCATGTGCAGCCGAAAGTATATCTTCCATTGTTTTGGTATCTTTCTCAAGTGTCGCTTGAAGCATCTCTTCGGAACGTTTTGCAAGCGCAGCAATATAACCCATCTCTTTTTTATGAAGAACTTCTTCGTATTTCTGCATAAGCTCCTTATTAGGAATCGCAGCTTTTCCCTCTTTGTAAGTCAGCATTCCATAGACCAGCATTGCAGAAAATATATCCTCTCTGTTGTTTAGCGCCATCGTTTCTGCTGTAAAGTCTCTGATTGCCACTTCAATCCATTCTCCAGCAACCATGCGGACAATGTCATTTTGAACTTCGTGCAGATTATGGTTGATGTAAAAGAAAATCTCATCATAAGGACCTGTTGCTGACCAGTACGTTCCCAGATGATTTTCTGTAAGCGCATAAATGACTGAACGCGGATTAAAGATCGATTCTCCATCCGCCATTTGATATCCGTTATACCATTCCTTTAATTCATTGTAAGTAAACTGCACGCTTTCACTATTCTTCTGATACTTTTGATAAAGCTCTCTGACTTCCATATCAGAAAATCCAAAACATGTACTGAAATGAGCTATTCCAGTATTTGCCATCGTATATTCACTGAACATATTCAGTGGTGATCCGCTGGAATATTTGGCAATAGGAAGTATTCCCGTCATATACGCCATCTCTACATATGTCTGGGATTTTAGTAAATTCTGTAAAAAACGAAGGAATTTCATATGATCTTTTTTATTAAAAGTATCATCATGAAATATGAAATCCCATTCATCCATCACAAATATAAATCGTTCATTTTTTCTAACTCGAATCATTTCAAGCGCATCCCACGGACTGTCACACTCAGATAATTCACAGTCTGGATACAATTCGATCAGATCACGCATCATTTTCGCAACAATTGCCTGGATATAATCTTTGTAACTTTCACACATAAATGGCATTTTACTAAAATCAATAGTTATTACATTATGTTTATTGATATATTTAGAAAATTCAGGATGTTTTCCTATATTTAGCTGCTTAAATAGTTCCTCACTGTCACATCCCTTTGAAAAAAAGGAAGCTATTAGATTTGCCGCAGCCGTTTTCCCAAACCTTCGCGGCCGTGTAATACATATAAATCTGTTTTCTGTATTTATCACAGGAATCAGTTCTTCTATAATTTCTGATTTATCCACAAAGTATTCCATCTGTGTTATATACTTATATGATTCATAACAGGCATCATTGTTTAGATAATATCCCATAGTTCCTCCTGCTTCTAATTCTTATTTTTAGTTTCCTTTATTTCCGCTGACTTATGCGTTAAGTATATCATATATCCTGTACGCTTTCATACCACAGAAACCTTCATTCATTCAAATTTTTCAGGTTATGCGTTTAACCTATTGTCAATCGGACGTTTTCGGATTATTCTTTCTATAGAGTAAAATGCAGGAAGGAAACTTATGACTCAGGACAACATTATGAAAAAGAATGATACCCACACAATATATGCCTGTTATCTTGGATACATTGTCCAGGCAATCATCAATAATCTTTCACCGCTTTTATTTTTGACTTTCGAGAAAGACTTCGGAATCTCGATTGGCAAAATTGGATTATTAATCAGTATCAACTTTGGCGTTCAGATGATTGTGGATGCCCTTGCCGCCAGATATGTCGACCAGATCGGTTACCGGACTTCTATCGTGGCTGCCCATATCTTCTGTACAGCCGGGCTTCTCGGGATGGGGATTTTCCCATTCCTCTTCCCTGACGCATTCACCGGACTTGTAATCGCAATCATCCTGAATTCCATCGGCGGCGGGCTGATTGAAGTTCTTGTAAGTCCGATTGTGGAAGCCGCACCATCTTCCAAGGCGAAAGATACTGCAATGAGCCTTCTGCACTCTTTTTACTGCTGGGGGCATGTTGGAATGGTTCTCTTATCCACGGTTGGATTTAAAATCTTTGGAATGGGACACTGGTATTATCTGCCGGTTCTCTGGGCGGTTTTCCCATTTGTCAACATTTTCATCTTCGCCAGAGTCCCAATCCGGGTTCTGACAGCCGAAGATGAACGGATACCTTTTAAGAAACTGATCTCCACAAAATTATTCTGGATTTTTTTCCTTCTGATGATTTGTGCCGGTGCCGCTGAACAGGCAATGTCACAGTGGGCTTCTCTGTTCGCAGAAGCCGGCCTTCAACAGTCAAAAGCTGTCGGTGATCTTTTGGGTCCCTGCCTGTTTGCCTTACTCATGGGATCTTCCCGGATGTTCTACGGCAGATTCGGCGAAAAAATAGACCTTCAGAATTTTATGACCGGAAGCAGTATTTTGTGTATTCTCAGTTATCTTGTTGCGGTGTTTTCACCGTACCCGGTTCTTGCACTGATCGGCTGTGGAATGTGCGGACTGTCGGTCGGTATCATGTGGCCCGGAACTTTCAGCCTTGCCGCGAAAAAATGCCCGCAGGGCGGAACTGCCATGTTCGCTCTGTTTGCTCTGGCCGGCGATGTGGGCTGCAGTGTGGGACCCGGACTTGTCAGTGTGGTCTCGAAATCCTGGCCCTCTTACGGGCTGAAGGCCGGTCTTGCCGCAGCAATCATTTTTCCGCTTCTTATGATTCTCGTGATTGCCTATCAGAAGCGGACGTTATCAGATACCCCTGCACTCACAGCCTTTACAAAGAAGGAGGAAACAAATGCGTAATCTTACAACACTCTGCTATCTGGAAAAAGACGGCAAGTACCTCATGCTTCACCGCATCGTCAAAAAAAATGATGTGAATAAAGATAAATGGATTGGAATCGGAGGACATTTCGAATATGGGGAAAGCCCGGAAGAATGCCTGCTCCGTGAAGCCCTCGAGGAGACAGGCCTTACCCTGACTTCCTACCAGTTCCGCGGTATCATCACCTTCCTCTGTGATGATTATGAACCGGAATACATGTGTCTGTATACCGCAGATGGGTTCGAGGGAGAGATGATTCCCTGTGATGAAGGAACTCTGGAATGGATTCCCAAAGAAGAGATAAAGAACCTGAATCTCTGGACTGGCGATCTGATCTTCTTCCGGCTTCTTGAGGAAAATGTTCCGTTCTTTTCTCTGAAACTCCGGTATGAAAACAATGTATTAAAAGAGGCCTGCCTCGATGGGCAGACCCTGAAAATTTAAACAGTATCATCTCTGTCAGGTATCCGGATACGCACTTCCGGGTACCTGATTTTTATCCCAGTGCCACATCCAGTATCATCATCACAAGGAATCCTCCCATGACGCCAAGAGTTCCCACATTCGAATGTTCTCCCAGATGAGCTTCCGGAATCAGTTCTTCCACAACAACATAGACCATGGCCCCTGCAGCAAATGATAACAGCCATGGCATCAGAGGTTCAATCTGCGCCGCAATCAGCGTCACTGCAATTCCAAAAATGGGTTCTACAATTCCCGAAAGACTTCCAAGTACGAATGCCCTTCCCCGGGAGAATCCTTCCTGCCGAAGCGGGAGTGAGATCGCCGCTCCTTCCGGGAAGTTCTGAATTCCAATTCCGATTGCAAGTGCCAGCGCCGCCGTGTTAAGTGCCGCATTTCCATTATTCTGCGCCGCAAGCGCAAAGGAAAGTCCAACTGCCATTCCCTCCGGAATATTATGAAGTGTCACCGCCAGCACAAGCATCGTCGTCCTCTTCCAGGAGGAAGATACCCCCTCCGGCTCATCAGTTCCCGGATGAAGATGCGGAAGAAACGTATCCATCAGAAGCAGGAATGCCCCTCCAAGTATAAAGCCTCCGGCTGCAGGTATCCAACCGACAGATCCATTTTCCTCTGCCTGATTGATCGCCGGAATCAAAAGTGACCATACAGACGCTGCAATCATAACTCCCGCCGCAAAGCCCAGAAAGATTCTCTGTACTCCCTCCTTCATATCTTTGCGGAAAAAGAATACGACCGCCGCTCCAAGTGTCGTCATCAAAAATGTAAAACCAGTACCGCACGCTGCCCATGCAACTGCATTCATCTCTCCACCTTCTTTCTTATACTGTCTTAAACCCACTCATCTCTTTAAGCTTCCTTTCAAGTTCACTGACATTCTCCACGATATCATCCGCATCTGCATCCTCAAGCTCACTGCGGTCTCCGTATCCATACAGCACTCCCACAGAAGCAAGTCCGTTTTCTTTTGCACCGTCGATATCCAGCCTCCGGTCACCAATCATCACCACATCGTCCTTTGCAGTAATCTGATTCATTTTTAAAAGATATGCGATCACATCCGCCTTCTTCTCCCTGCTTCCGTCCATCGTGCTCCCCTGAACATCTTCAAAATAACCCAAGAGATTGAAATGTTCCAGAATCTGCTTTGAATACCCGGTTGGCTTGGAGGTTGCCACAAAAAGTCTTGCACCTTGATCTTTGAGGTTCTTAAGCATTTCCGGAATCCCCGGATACACCTCATTTTCGAAAAGCCCGCGCTCTGAAAAATATTCTCTGTATTTCCACACTGCTTCTTCTGCTCTCTCCTCACTGAACCCATAGAATTTCATAAAGGATTCCCTAAGCGGAGGCCCGATAAACGGATATAATACCGAACGGTCTGAAACCTCAATCCCATATTTATCAAGCGCATATGCCACAGAATTTGTGATCCCGGTTCCCGGATCTGTCAATGTCCCGTCCAGATCAAATAAAAATATATGCTTCACTGTCCGCCTCCTGTACTGTCAATTGATATGAACCATTATATCCACAAATCCTTTGAATTACAAGAAAAGAATGGAACCGCCCTTTCCCCGGTCCCATTCTCCGCTCACTTTTTACAGTCCGATATGGCTGATCACTTGTTTCATCTGCGCCGCTGATTTCTCAAGCTGTTCTATCTCCCTCCCATTCAGCGGAATATTCAGCACTCTCTCCACGCCGTCTTTTCCGACAATGGACGGAACGCTTAAAGATAACCCTCTAAGCCCATATTCCCCGTCAAGCATCACGGATACCGGAAGCACCGAATGTTCGTCACGGATGATACATTCTGCGATTCTTCCAACCGCCATCGCTATGCCATAATAGGTCGCACCCTTTCTTTCAATAATATCATATGCGCTGTCCCTGACATCTGTATAGATTTTTTCCATCCTCTCCGTATAATCCTTATGCCCCATGAATTCATAGAAATGATCCAGATCAATTCCCGATATATTTGCGCCGCTCCATACAGCAAGTTCACTGTCCCCATGTTCGCCGATAATTACCGCATGGACACTTCTTGCATCTACCTTAAGCTCCTGGCTCAACAGATATTTTAACCTTGCCGTATCAAGCACTGTTCCCGACCCAATCACCCTCTCAGGCGGGACCCCCGACATTTTCAGTGCAGCATAAGTAAGGACATCCACCGGATTGGAGACAATCAGAAGAATTCCTTCACAGGAACGTTTCGTAATTTCGCTGATAACGCCATTCATGATCCCTACATTTTTATCTATCAGGTCTATTCTCGTCTCATCCGGTTTCTGATTCGCCCCCGCTGTGATAATGATCATGGAACAGTCCGTAATGTCATCATAGGTTCCCGCGTAAATCTCCATCATGGAACCGGTATATGGAAGCCCATGGCTTAAATCCATTGCCTCTCCTTCCGCTTTCTCCCTGTTAATATCCAGAAGTACAATCTCAGAAAAAATCCGTTTTTCCATCAACGCAAACGCGATCGATGAACCTACAAAACCACATCCGATCACTGCCGCTTTTCTTATATTCATCATTTTCAATCTCCTTCGCTCTTATTCCGACTACAGAATTTCATGGATATAGCATTCCCCATACAATTCTTTACATACATCCATATCAGCCATTGACAAAGCATTACACTATGTATATAATGTACTTATACAATAAGTACATTAATTAACATTAAAGGAGGCCTCGCGTGGAAATCATTATCAGCAGCAATACAAGCAAACCAATTTATGAACAGATTACACTTCAGATAAAGGCGAAGATTATGAGCGGAGAGCTGAAAACCGGTGATCCGATTCCCTCCATGAGAGCACTGGCAAAGTCACTTCATATCAGTGTCATCACTGTCCAGAAGGCCTACGAAGATCTGCAGAGGGATGGATTTATCGACACTACCGTCGGACGGGGAAGTTTTGTATCTGCCCAGAATAAAGATTTTTACCAGGAAGAACAACAGAGGAAAATCGAAGAACACCTTCAGGAAGCGGCCGATATCGGGAGAACAAGCGGCATACCGCTGGAGAAACTGATAGAAATTTTATCCATTTTTTATGAAGAGGAGGAGTAGATTATGGAGCACATATTAGCTGTAAAAAATTTGACCAAACAATATCCGGGATTTAAATTAGACCACATCTCATTTGAAGTTCCCAAAGGATGTATCATGGGAATTGTCGGAGAAAACGGTGCCGGAAAGAGTACTACGTTAAATGCAATACTTGACCTTATAAAAAAAGATGAAGGTTCCATTTTATTCTGGGGAAAAGAACTTTCTCCGAAAGACTGCTCCATCAAAGAAGACATCGGAGTTGTATTTGATGAAATCAATTTCTATGATACATTAACACCTGCCAAAATAGAAAAGATCCTTGCCGCCGCATACAAACAATGGGATAAAGAAGAATATTACCGGCTGATGAAGTATTTCCAACTGCCGGTAAACAAAGAAATCAAGACATTCTCCAAAGGAATGAAAATGAAACTGAATATTTCCACAGCACTCTCCCATCATCCCAAGCTCCTGATCCTTGACGAGGCAACCAGCGGACTTGATCCAGTCATGAGAGATGACATTCTGGATGTTTTCCTTGAATTTGTCCAGGATGAAGAACACTCCATCTTAATGTCTTCCCATATCACTACGGATCTCGAAAAAGTCGCGGACTATATTACATTCATTCATCAGGGGAAACTTGTCTTTACTTCACAGAAAGATGACCTGCTTTACAATTACGGAATTATCCGCTGCGGTGCTGCACAGTTTGATGAGATTGACAAAACTTCCGTTCTTGCATGGCGGAAATGTGACTACCAGTGGGAGCTCCTTGTCCCTGATAAAAAAGCGGCACAGCGTAAATACAAAAATGCCGTGATAGACAACGCAACGATTGATGATATTCTTTTACTCTATATAAAGGGGGAACGGACAAAATGAAAAGTCTGATATTAAAAGATTTGTATAATATTTCTCATAATTCGAAAGTTATGCTGGCAATGCTTCTTTTATTTGCCTTTACAACACTTCCTCAGGGTGGTACCGAAGGTTACATTGTCATGTGCTGTCTGTTATGTTCCATGATGGTTGTAACAACCTTCAGCTTTGATGAGAATTCAAAATGGACGAAATATGCTTTGGTTCTTCCTCTTTCTAAGAAGGATTATGTACTCAGCAAATTTATTATCCTGCTTATTTTTTCCTTGATAGGAGCCGCATTTGGCCTGGTTTTCGGCTCGTTTCTCGGAGTTGTCCTGCATAAGTTCAGCGGAAGTTTTACAGAGACACTTCTGTCCCAGCTTTTTATAGCTTTGATTGGTGTTGCACTCTCAATCACTTTTGGAAGCTTTACGATTCCTCTGCTTTTCAAATATGGTGCTGAAAAAGCCAGAATGATGCTACTTCTTGCATTTGGTCTTCCTGCAGTACTTTTTTTTGGAATCTATAAGCTTCTGGATACTCTTGGGATTCCGGTAACAGACCATACATTTATGATGGCTCTTCGATTTACTCCATTAGCAGCAGTCATTATCGTCTTCCTCATGTATAAAATCAGTTACGTTGTATTTCTAAAAAAAGAACTGAATTCCTGACTTAAATTCTGCACAAAGGAGCATGGACTTCCCCATGCTCCTTTACTGTCTCCCGTCTTAATTCATCATCAGCCCGTCCCGGCTGCAGTACGTGTACCATTTGGCACCGGGCATTCTTTTAAACCTTGCCTCCGCCTCCTGCTCCGGATATAATTTACAGAGCATCACCTGGTTGTAGGATACACATGCAATGAATGAAATATAATGTTCTTTCCTCATCTCATGATTGACTGTCACATAACTCTCACCGTCCAAAGCTTCAATTTTCAGCTGGTGTTCTTCCTCTGCCTTCCGGGCTTTCAGCGCTTCCATTCTTCTTCCGCAGCACGAAATCTCCGCTTCCCCAGTACTCGTCAGTATGTTTCCGCACTCAGGACATACGTAAAATCTGATTCGTTTCATATTGCCATTCTCCTTTTCTTTCTCACAGAGCTCTCCTGACAATATCTGTTCAATATTCACGCCCAGAACTTCTGACAATGCAGGAAGCAGTGATACATCCGGACAGCCAAAACCTCTCTCCCATTTTGATACTGTCTTGTCACTGATCCCTACCGCCTCCGCGATCTCTCTTTGCGTCATTCCTTTTTCTTTTCTTAAAGCCAGGATAAGCCTGCCTGATTTCCTGCAATCCATTTTCTTCCTCCCAATGAGCCAGCCGTGTATGCCCGTTTGACTCATGAATTCTAGGCCCGGGGCGTTCCTTCCCCGCCTTCTCTCCTATCATAACCGCTCCCGTCTTTCTTTTCAATCCACGCTCCGTAGAGTCTCCTCCCCAGCTTAGAGTGTCCTTACACAGGAAACCAGCGGATCAATCCATTCTCTCCTGCACATATCCGAGGAGCTCTTCAGGCCTTCTGCCATCACTTGCTCTTCCTCTGTTTTATCTTTCTTTTTCGCCATCATGGATGAGAACATTTTCATCATCATCTTTGACTTGAATGACATCTTCTCATAATTTAACCCGCTCTGGAAATAATACGCCGGAATTGAGTTCTTTTCTTCCTCTGTAAAATTCTGATCAAGCGCCTGTTTCACTGTATCTTTAAATTCCGCCGGAGTTGCGCCTGTCGAGAACACAACCATCTGTTTCCGATTCAATCCCTGTACCATCTGCCTCATCTTTTTCAACCCATTAATCTGGCCTGCGTACATCCCGCCTCCATAGATTATGACATCGTAATTCCTTAATTCATCTCTTGAAATCTCCGTTCTTTTTACTGCCTTACACTTCAGTTCTTCTGCGATCCATCCGGCATATTTTTCTGTAAATCCTGTCTCTGACGTATACACTACGATTATATTACTCATGGCATTCCTCCACATATTTCTCTACTTTCATAATTCCTTCATAAAGTTTCATGGTACATTGGTACAACTTCTCAATCTCATCTTCCGAAAATTCCTGAAATAAAAGATTCAGCACTTCTCCCTGCATTGCCCCAACCTTCTCGGCATATCCTCTCATCTTCTCATCGCGGAGCACACAGAGTGCCCTTGAGTCACTCTCTTTTTTCTCCAGCTTAATAAACCCTTTCTTTTCAAGTGTCTGGGCAATTTTCTTAACATTCTGTCTGGAACACCCCATCAATGCTCCAAGCTCTGTCAGCGTCATGGCCTCCTCTTTTGTCCCCGCCATCGCAAGGAGAAGCCACTGCTTCATTGATAGCTCCGGGTCAAGCTTATCACATGCTGTCTGCAGTCTGTTCTGCAGAATAAATATACTTGCGAAAATTCCCTGTCTTCTCTGCAGATCCGTCTTTTGGTACTCTTCCAAAATTTTTTCCAGTTCCATAATTTCTCCCTTCCACACAACGCAAAATGGTAACAAGTTACTTTTATATTAGTAACTTGTTACCATTTTGTCAAGTTGTTTTATATTTCCATTTTATATTTCCAGCCTGCTTTAGAACTGATTATATACAAATGTCGGCGCTGTTGAGAGATTCGCATGGATCATGTATAAATACAGCACCATGATCAATATATAAAAAGCCAGTACGTACAGCACAAAACCAATTTTTTTATGTGCCTTAATTTTTGCAGCCAAATTTGTAAAGAGCTTCATCCACAGTCACCCATCCTTTCCATCCAATATGAATCGTATCTTCCATATAATAGTCTTTTTCTGATTCCTTTGAAAGATCCAGAACGGTTGCCGATGCATCTGTTTCACGGATAATATCTCCCGCTTTTCTGTAAAACTGCTCCAGCTGATCCTTCGGGAATCTGGTATAGTCATACCATTTCCCGTTGACCGGAAGAAGCACAAGCATCGGTTCTATCTCCAAATCTTTACACACACTCAGGAAACATTTCAGATCATCATATTCCGGGGATTCCAGATAACTTGAGGAGGCGCTGCTCCCTTTTCGTTTCTCAAGCTGCGGCCGGACTTTCCAGTTATAATATTGATTCGAAATCTGAAACTGATTATTGGATGTCATCTTTTCTGCATCCTTTTCCGCCTTTTTGTAATAACTTTCCCAGTCAGGCTCCCCGCTTACAAGTCCATCCTCTTTCTCTCTTTTGATTCCCTCAACAGCCGCAAGCATCAGAATACTCTGTTTCTGTTTGTCATTTAAAAATGCATGGTAGAGCTTAAACTTTGCTGCACTTACAGGATTCTTTTGATGGTCAATCAGCAGCTCTTTATAGGAGATGACACGTTTCTGCATCGGTTTATCTGCTGAAAGAAGGTGGATCGTCCTATCTGTAATCTGCCGCTTTGTCTCCTCAGACAGCCCTTCATTCTGGAGCATGTCGATAAAACTGCTCTCGGAAAAACGGGAAGCAAACGCTTTCGATCCAACCCCTTTCGCCCGGAACCACTGCGGGGAAACAAGAAGGACGACTTTCTTTTTCTTCATGGCCGGCTCAATGGCAGCAAGCGTAATTGCATGGGACAGACTCTGATACTGTCCGGCACCAATCAGCATCGTCTGGAACTGATTTCCCCGGAACATATTCTGCGGATGATACGGTGTGTTTTTCCCATGCTCAAGTTCTGAGGATGCCAGCACTACCAGACTGTTGTCATTCAGATTATCCCGGATCACTTCCGGAGACTGGAATTTCTGCTCCGCTGTCCAGTAGCCAAAATCCGGGCTGTGAAACTGATCACGCCCTGAAGCCCATAGATGTATCCCGGTAATGGTTCCCGCCGCCATCGTAAGCGCAACCACAAATGCCAGTACTTTCTTCATGCAATCAGCTCCTCAGCCTGATCTGGCTCATAATTTTATTCACCGTATTCATTTCTTCATGTTTGACCTCAGACGGAGAGATCACAATCCCAAATTCGTCTTCAATGTCCACGAGCATTTCTGCAAATCCAAGGGAATCCAGAAGCCCCTCATCGATCAGATCCAGGTCATATTCTTCCCTCACGATCTCATCCTCACAAATCCGTTCCATCATTGCCAGTACTTTTTCTTCCATAATTTTTATTCTCCTCTTCTTCTATTTTATAAATCCCATGACAGTATCAAGCATTCTCCCTGAAAAAATATAGAACCCGAACATCACAAGCTGTATTGTGATAAAACAGGAAACAGCCCGATACCAGTTTTTCTTTTTGTTCTTTTTATAAAACTTTGACTTCTTCTGATACACCTCCGTCATGGCCAGCAGACTGCCATGATACAGACCATACAAAAGATAGGAAACTGTGAGGCCATGCCAGGCTCCCATCACAAGCATATTGATGATAAAACCGACAGAAGCCCCGGTAAGTTTCGTCTTAAACCACTTTCCGCGGATCGATGCCATCATGAATCTCGAAAAGATAAAATCCCTGAACCAGTGCGAGAGTG
This sequence comes from uncultured Lachnospiraceae bacterium, assembly GCA_900549995.1. GTDB lineage: Bacteria > Bacillota > Clostridia > Lachnospirales > Lachnospiraceae > UMGS1251. The sequence continues at coordinate 74,232 of URQQ01000009.1, forward strand.
AGATATGCCACCGGTCCCAGAACTCTTTGATGTCAACGCTTAAAAACGGAAGCCTGAAGTTATCCGGAAGCCTGACACCGAGTATATAACCTGTGCCCGCTGCCATCAGCGAATATCCTGCAAAATCAAAGAACAGGTTCATTCCATAACAGTACACATATCCAATACCGGCATACCAGGTTGCCCCGTATGCCACCTCATCCATCCATTTCGCAAACAATGCCGCCAGAACAAATTTATAGACAAGGCCAAGCATGATTTTCATCAGGCCATCCCCCGCCATATCCAGATATTCAGACCGGCTGTATACTTTTATATAATCCTCATGAAATCTTCTGCTTCTGTCAATCGGCCCGGAACTGACCGAAGGAAAAAACAAAAGAAAACTCAAAAACTCCGGCAAAGGCACTTCATTTATAACACCGTCATAGATCTCGATAATCATCTGGACTGCCCGGAATGTAAGATAGGAAATACCCAGGAATCCGAAAATGCTCACATGCACGAGCCCGCTGATTTTATTGATCAGAAGCGGTGCCAAGGAAAGCACGAGAAATACATGGTAAACAGATGCCTTCCTCCCATATTTTCTTCTGAGATACAGATATCCCCTGACGAGGACAGTCTGCCAGATGATGTAACTTATCAGATACATCATCTGAAGAGGTTTTCCCCAGAAAACAGCCCCTACAAACAGGATCGAAAGAAGAAACGTATAGTGTTTGAGCGGTTTCTCCAGAATTCCAATGATAAACGCTCCCATCAGAGCCACGAGCAGATATGAAAAAAATGTCAGTCCCTCGAAAAAACTCATCTTCCTGCACCCTGAAGCAATTTCCTGTCCGCCTTCCCATTTGCCGTCATCGGAATCACATCAAGAAAACATATTTTCTTTGGAATCATGTAGTCAGGAAGAAACCTTTTCAGTTTCTCCCGAAGTTTTCTCGCTTCCTCCCGGCTGTTTAATATCTCTCTGCGGGAAACTACATGTGCCGTCAGCCCGGTGATTTTTCCGTCTCTTTCATTTACCGTAACTACTGCACCTTTTATGTCATCTGCCTTCAGGATGTTCTGCTCAATGTCATCCAGTTCAATCCGGTACCCATGCAGTTTAATCTGACGGTCCATTCTCCCGCAGTAGTATAACATTCCATTCTCCAGATACCCTGCGTCTCCTGTATGATATCCCCTGAGAGTCCCTTCCTCATGCGCAGACAGAAAGAATGCTTTGCGGGTCAGCTCCTCCTTTTGATAGTACCCGGTGCTGACCGTATCTCCAAGCAGCACAATCTCTCCCTGCTCCCCATCCTTCAGGCACTTTCCTTCTCCGTCCCAGATCTCTATCACAGAGCCAGGCTTTACTTTTCCGACCGGAAGCGGAACTTTCGTTCTGGCAAGTTCCTCATCTACCTCTATTCCGGTAAGCGCAACCGTCGATTCCGTCGGCCCATAGGTGTTCATCACAGCCGCATCAGGAAAACGCTCCTTAAGCAAAAGCGCGGTGCGGTTTGTCAGTGTCTCTCCGCAAAACAGAAAAACGGACAGCTCTGGAAGCATCTTGGAGGAAAACTGCCTGTCCGCCAGACAAAGGTCGGCAAACGAAGGAGTAGACACCCATACCTTTACATTAGAGCGCTGCATCAGTTCAAACATTCTCTGGTAATCCCCCTGTACCTCCTTTGACATGGTATACAATGTGCCGCCGCAGGCCAGGCAGGTATACAGATCCATCACAGACAGATCAAAAGAAAACGGCGCCTGGTTCAAGAATGATTTTCCGGCTTTCTCATCCGCCGGTATCCCAAGATCCACTGCCCAGTCAAGGAAATGGTTCAGACAATCGGAGGAGATTTTTACCCCTTTCGGTGTCCCGCTGCTTCCCGATGTGAAAATAATATAAAATGTGTCATCTCCCCTGACATATCTTTCGTCAGTAACCATTTCTTTGTGTCCCATGCAGATTTCTTTGATTTTCTCCAGATTTAAAACCGGCACCTGTGTCTCTTTCATTGCTGTCTGTTCCGGTACCAGCAGAACCGGCGGATTTACTGATTCTATGATGGATGCTGTCCGTTCCCACGGAACACTGACATCCACAGGGCAGTATGCCCTGCCCGCCTTGACACATGCGAGAAAACAGACAATCATATATGCATTTTTATGCCCATAAACTACAACTGGTTCTTTTGTATCCCCATATGACTCTATAAGGTAAGATGCCAGTGTATCTGAATACAGAAAAAGCTGGCGGTAATTCAAAACCGCTTCCTCGGATACCACCGCCGGCTGCTCCGGAATCTGACTGCTGTATTTTCGTAATTTATCCAGAATATTCAAAATACACACCCCTTTCTTTATCTTATCTGTACTATCATAGCAGATGTTTTTTATGATTTTCTTAAGAATAACCAGCGGTTATATTAATATTTACCAAAATATAGCAGAAATTTTCCCATCCCGTAAACGCAAAAATTCCCCGGATCACGATCATCCAGGGAATTTTTCTTCTATGATACAGATGCATCATATATCTTTTGTATAGAATCTGCCAGCATTGCATTGAATTCTTCATCACTCTGTGAAGCTGTCAGCCCTTCTGTGAGTGCTCTGGAAAAGCTTGCAATCAATCCATTGTTTTGGAATAATTTTTCATCTGCCTCCGTCCTCTTATAGCCACCTGACAGAGCCACCACTCTGACAACATGGGTATCCTTCATCAAATCAGTATACAGATTCGTCTTCGTCGGTATGGTGAGCTTAAACATCAGTTTCTGATCTGCTTTTAGCGCATGCAGATGCCGGAGCAATTCCACATTCAGCACGTCCTCAATCTGTTCTTTATCCTCACTGTGGATATCGACTTCCGGCTCCAGGATCGGGACAAAACCGGCATCTGCGATTGTAAGTCCATACGAAAACTGCTGATCCACTATTTTCCGGATTCCCGCCGGATTGAATTCCCTGATGACTGACCTCATCTTAGTTCCGAAGATATGACGCTCCTTCGCCCTCTCAAGCAGTTCAGAAAGCCCATCTATCGGTTTCATGAGGCATACACCATCCTCCTCTTTTGCAAGCCCTTTATCCACTTTCAGGATCGGAAGAATTCCCTTTTCCTCCAGCAGATAATCGGCAGAATATTTTCCTTCAATTTTCCGGTCCATTGTCTTCTCGAACAATATCGCCGCGAGAATATGTTCTGATGTAAACGACGGACTTGTGATAATCCTCGTCCGCATTGCGTGAACCAGATCAAACATCTCTTCTTCTGTATGATAGCTCTCTTCCGTTATTCCATAATTCATCAATGCCTTCGGCGTACTCCCGCCGCTCTGATCCAGCGCCGCGATGAATCCTTTGCCTTCATGCATACGTTTGATTTGTTCTTCCCTCATATTTCATTCCTCCATTTCATGGAAAATCTGACAACAGGTACTATAACTATATTACTATCATAACACTTTTTTCTACTTTAAGAAACTAAATGGCTCACTCTCCTTCAGAAAATGCATCAGCATATAGGCACACATAATCGCCACATTTTCTTCCTTTAAAATCCTTCTGACTTCTTCTCTGTCTGCAAGGACAATCTCTATCTCCTCTGAATCTTCCTGCCCTTTTTTTGAAATTTCCCCGGAAGCATATCCATAGATCGTCGCGCAGGATTCATCCGTCATTCCGATGGTTGTAAATCCCGGCTTTTCGTACATCTCATCCGCATCGATCAACGTAAGATCAAGCCCCGTTTCCTCTTTCAGCTCTCGTATTCCCGCATCCCGGTAACTCTCTCCTGCCTCTACCAGGCCGGCCGGAAATTCATAGATATAACTTCCGATGGCATACCTGTACTGACGGACCAGCACAACTTTATCCTTCTGCTCTCCGTAGATACTGTAAATGATCACCCCGTCAGGTGTATTCTTCTTCGTCTTGATTTTCAGCTGGTCTGTTGCTTTTGCCCTGGACGCAACATAATAACGCACCGGCCCGCCTTTCTTATTTCTTCCTTTAAAAAAATACATATTCAGATGTGGATTTTTTGTCAACTGTTCGATTTCATCTATCTGCGGCATCGCCATCACTCCTGTCTTTTATTGAAAAGACTGTGCCGCGGCACAGTCTTCTTTCCGTTACAGATGCATTACTCTCTGTTTAATTTCACTTGTCTTTCCTGTATTCCAGAAATTTTCTCCCAGATACCCGCACGTCCTTCTGATGACCGTCATCTTCTGGTGGTCTTTGTTATGGCACTGGGGACATTCCCATTCCATGTCATCATTTACCTGGATCTCACCTTCGTACCCACATTCATGGCAGTAATCTGATTTTGTATTAAACTCTGCATACTGAATATTGTCATAAATAAATTTTACAACAGTCTCCATCGCTTCCAGATTGTCAGTCATATTCGGAACCTCAACATAAGAGATTGACCCGCCGGAAGAAATCTTCTGGAACTGGCTCTCGAACTCAAATTTGCTGAAAGCATCGATCGGTTCCCTGACATCTACATGGTAGGAGTTCGTATAATATCCTTTATCTGTAATATCTTCAATCACTCCGAATCTCTCCCTGTCAATCTTCGCAAACCGATAGCAGAGACTCTCTGCCGGGGTACCGTAAAGTCCAAACCCGATCCCCGTCTCTTCTTTCCACTGGTCAACTTTTGCACGCATGTGCTTCATTACCTTCAGGGCAAATTCTCTTCCGCCGGGTTCTGTATGGCTGGCTCCCTTCATCAGTTTCGTCATCTCATACAAACCGATATAACCAAGTGAAATCGTAGAATATCCTCCATGAAGAAGCGGATCAATCGTCTCGCCCTCCTTTAATCTTGCGATCGCACCATACTGCCAGTGAATCGGGCTCACGTCAGAGAGTGTTCCCTCCAGCGCCTTATGCCTGCACATCAGTGCTTCATAGCTGAGATCCAGACGCTCATCCAGAAGTTTCCAGAATACTTCCTCATCGCCTTTTGCAATAATTCCAATCTGAGGGAGATTGAGACTCACAACACCCTGGTTAAACCGCCCCTCAAATTTATAATTTCCATCTTCATCTTTCCACGGAGAAAGAAAACTTCTGCAGCCCATACAGCTGAACACATTGCCTTCGTAGTTTTCACGCATTTTCTTCGCGGAAATATAATCCGGATACATTCTCTTTGCAGAGCACCTGGCCGCAAGCTTCGTCAGATAGTCATATTTTCCGCCCTCAAGGCAGTTATTTTCATCTAAAACATAGATCAACTTCGGAAACGCAGGAGTTGCATAGATTCCTGCCTGATTCTTCACTCCCTGCAGCCGCTGGCGCAGAATTTCTTCGATGATCATTGCATTCTCTTCAATATATTCATCATCCTCACGCAGGTAGAGGAACAACGTAACGAAAGGAGCCTGTCCATTTGTCGTCATCAGTGTATTGATCTGATACTGGATTGTCTGAACGCCCGACTTCAGTTCATCTTTCAGGCGGATATTTACAAGCCTTTCAATCTCCTCTTTCGTAAGCTCATCTGCAAACTCATCGGTAATTTCTTTTCTGAATTTCACACAGCTTTTTCTCAGGTATTTCCCAAGATGACGCATATCCACAGATTGTCCGCCATACTGGTTACTTGCCACTGCCGCAATTATCTGTGTCATTACGATACATGCAACCTGAAAACTTTTCGGACTCTCAATCATCTTCCCGTTCATCACAGTCCCGTTATCCAGCATATCCTGGATATTAATCAGACAACAGTTAAAAATTGGCTGCACAAAATAATCTGCGTCGTGGAAATGAAACACTCCCTGTTCATGCGCCAATGTCAAATGCTCCGGCAGAAGCACCCTTTTCGTCAGGTCCCTGGAAACCTCTCCCGCAATGTAATCCCGCTGTGTCGAAGCAAGCATTGTATTCTTATTGGAATTCTCCTCCGCCAGCTCCTTATTCTCATTTCTGATCAGTTTCAGAATGGAATCGTCTGTCGTGTTTGCCTTCCGAAGAAGTGCCCTCTGATAACGGTAAATCATATATTTTTTGGAAAGTGCATACTTGTCCTTTTTTACCATCTGTTTTTCGATCATATCCTGAATGCCTTCCACATGCAGAATTTCTTCCGGCTGCTGCTCTACATAATCAAGGATTGACTCGATCAGACTGTGATCGGCTCTCTCCTGCTCTTCAAGCTCCGCATTCGCTTTCTCTATTGCAATGACAATTTTATCTCTGTCATATTCCACAATTCTACCATCTCTTTTTTGTACCTTCAGCATGTTCTTTCCCCATTTCTAAAATGATATATAACACTGACACCTGCACACCTTCCGTCAGGAACCATTCTGCGACCACATGATCCATATCTGGTACAACGTTTCTTAACCATATATAGTGGTTGTAAACTTTTTAATTTCCAACATGTAGTGTAAACGCATAGTTTTATTATACCTCACATCTCCAAATAGTCAAGACAAACCATTCTCGCTCCCCATAGTTTAAAGCTATGGCTTCCCATAGAAGCAATGTGTTTCCATTCATTTTGGGAATATGATATGATAATAAACATCAAAACGAAATCACCTGAAAGGATGAATTAATATATGAAAACTCCAGATCTTTTTAAACAAAAAACCGTACTTTCATTCGAAGTATTTCCACCCAAAAGAACTACTCCTGTCCAGACAATTTATGATGCCCTCGACTCACTCAAGGAACTTTCTCCTGACTTCATCAGCGTCACCTATGGCGCCGGCGGAAGCAAAAACAGCGCGACCACCCTCGATATCGCATCCAAAATCAAACATGACTATCAGATTGAGAGCGTTGCCCATATGCCCTGTATCTATCTCACAAAGGAAAATGTTTTGAAGCAGCTCGATGCGTTTAAAGCCAACGGAATTGAAAATATACTGGCGCTCCGCGGTGACCGTATCCCGGATGTCCAACCAGCCGGAGATTTTGAGCATGCCAGCGATCTTGTTTCATTTATAAAAGAACACGGAGACTTCAATATTCTGGGCGCGTGTTATCCGGAGGGACATACAGAATCTGACAGTGTCCTCACAGACATCCAGAATCTGAAACTGAAAGTGGACGCAGGAGTCTCCCATCTTGTCACGCAGCTTTTCTTCGACAACAAGTATTTCTACCGTTTCCGCGAACGTGCTTCCCTTGCCGGAATCCACTGTCCGATCGAAGCCGGAATCATGCCTGTTGTGAACAAAAAACAGATTGAGCGCATGGTCACTCTCTGCGGAGTGAACCTCCCAAGAAAATTTACTTCCATGATGGAGAAATATGAAAATAATCCCATTGCCATGAGGGATGCCGGAATCGCCTATGCCGTCAACCAGATTGTAGACCTGATCTCCGAAGGTGTGGATGGAATCCATCTCTACACGATGAATAACCCATACATTGCACAGAAAATCTGCGAAGCAGTGCAGAACCTGATCGCAGCATAACGACATTTATCAGAGCATTAAGAAATTCATCAGTATTTCTTAATGCTCTCTTCAATATTCTTAACCTAAGGCATGGTAATCTTATTTCAGAAAGTGAGGTGACTTCTCTTTATGAGTATTCTTTACATTACTGAAAGCCTGAAAAATTATATGATCTTCTTTCTCTTCTTCGCCCTGATTGAATTCCTGCTTGTGGGATATTACCGAAAATACCAGGTATCCGTACACAAAGGATTCTTAGCCGGCTGGCAGCTTCTCGCCTGTCTCATCACTGCAATCTTGTCGATTACAGGAACAGCCGGCATCAACGATATCATCAAAAACGGCACCCAGCTGATCAATATGGGAGACATCAATCTGGTTCCGTTTTTCTTTGGATCTGTTGAGCCCTTCGGATTGATCATGAATCTCCTTCTGTTCGTCCCTCTTGGAACAGGGCTGCCCCTCCTCTTTTCCAACTGCAGTTTTAAACAGACCGCCTTTACCGGATTTGTCCTCTCACTGCTCATTGAGCTGGGCCAGCTTTTCAACTTCCGGGCAACAGATCTTAATGACCTGCTTATGAATACACTGGGTGCCGCCGCAGGTTTCGGTATCTACAGACTTTTTCTGAAAAAGTGCCGCTTACTGCAGATAGATAACAGAGACAGCAGGAGTTTCTTCATTCAAAACAGTGCTTTTGCCAACATAATACTCATTTATCTGTTTTATTTTTTCATCGGCTCCCCTGTGCTGAATTTTATCTGGGGAAATCTATTGATACAGGACACCAAATCACTCCTTGCATATCTCAAACCCATATTCCTGGATGAGCCTTTTCAGTTCCTCAATATATGCCCTGGCAAACCTTCCGAGATGCATCCTGGGATTCTCAATCCATCCGACGGTCATATCCTCCTGCGTCTCGATCGGAACTGAAATGATGTCATCGCCGTTCAGATCACCGTTCAGCACCCCGGTACAGATTGTATATCCATTCAGCCCCATCAGAAGATTGAATAATGTCGCCCGGTCACTGACATGGATTACTTTTTTTCTGGGAACCGTGCTTAAGATTTCCTCTGAGAAATAGAATGAATTATAGTCGCCCTGCTCAAAGGCCAGAAACGGATATGCATCCAGCTGTCCGATGGTGACAGACTTTTCATTTGCCAGAGGATGTGCGGAACTGATAAATATATGCGGATCCGCCCGAAACAGCGGATGAAATACCAGACGATTCTCTTCCAGTATCTTCCGCAAAACCTTTTCGTTAAATTCATTGAGATAGAGAATTCCCACCTCGCTGTGAAAATTCTTTACATCCTCGATAATCTCATAAGTCCTTGTCTCTCTGAGTGTAAACTCATATTCATCACTGTCCATCTCTTTTAGCAGATTGACAAATGCATTGACCGCAAACGCGTAGTGCTGGGTTGATACAGAACACAGCTGTTTGGAAGGCGTCTTATCCAGATATCTCATCTCCAGAAGCTCTGCCTGTTCCACAACCTGTCTTGCATAAGAAAGAAATTCCTTCCCATCTGACGAAAGTGTAATCCCTTTCGATGTCCGGTTGAAAATCTCAATTCCAACCTCGCTTTCCAACTCCTTCACTGCCTTGGAAAGACTGGGCTGTGACAGAAAAAGGTGCTTTGCCGCCTCTGAGATAGAGCCCTCATTTACAATTGTAACCACATATCTAAGCTGCTGAAGTGTCATTGTCTCCTCCTTACAAGTACCGCGAAACCATATGGCTCATGAGCCCCGCATCAGTCAGAACATAGCCAGACTGTAATGAAATTATAACATCTTGTATAATGATTGAATAGAATTTAAATAATTTTTATCACCAATGGGGGTGGCTATCCCTGGGTATTTATGGTTATAATAATATCCAGATGTCTGGATCAAAACGTAATCAGCAAAGGCTGTTCCTTTGCATATATAAGGAAAGAGGATCTACATGAGTTTATTAAAAGATATTATCATCGATACAGGTGCTGACTGCCTGAAAATGCTGCCTTTTCTTTTCGCCGCATTTCTGATCTTAGAAGCACTGGAACATTATTCAGGTGAATTTACCAATAAAGTATTAGTAAAAGTAGGGGCTGCCGGCCCCATCTTTGGCGCGCTTGCCGGATGTGTGCCTCAGTGCGGTTTCTCCGTCATGGCTGCCAATCTCTTTGCCGGTGGGGTACTCTCCCCCGGGACATTGATTTCCGTATTTATCGCTACTTCGGATGAAGCAGTTCTGATACTTCTGGGGAATCCCGGGCGCGGGCGGGAGATCTTTTTTCTCCTTGCTGTCAAAGTAGTCATCGCCGTTATGGCCGGATACCTGACCGATATGTTCTGGAAATCTCGCCCGGAGCATCCAAAACATCTCGAAGATTTATGCCATGACTGCGGCTGTCATGATCACCATGGAATCATTCGCCCGGCGTTAAATCATACTGTAAAAATCATTCTCTATCTTTTCCTGTTCTCAGGGGTACTGAATCTGCTGACCGAGACGATCGGCATTGATCAGCTGTCTGCATTCTTCCTGGGGGATACCATCTTCCAGCCATTTATCGCAGCTTTGATCGGTCTGATCCCGAACTGTGCGGCCTCCGTGATCCTGACCCAGCTTTTCCTGGATGGCGTCATCTCTTTTGCTTCTGTCATTGCCGGCCTTTGCACCGGTGCAGGCGTAGGGCTGATTGTCCTGTTTAAAATGAATTCAGATAAAAAAGAAAATGTAAAAATCATCGTTCTTCTTTATCTCACCGCTGTGGCTGCCGGAATATTATTAAGCCTTACCGGGCTATAGCATGCCGAAAGCGGCAGTCCTGTGAATCACCTCACAGAACTGCCGCTCTATCATTCTTTTTTCAGGAATTATATAAACTTTAACTGATCAGGCCGGATTTGCCATCACTCTGAATCTTCTTGCCAGTGCAATGTCAATATGACATAACTCTACGCAGGCACAAATCTTATCTGCGCATGTGATAATCCAGGCCTCTCTGCTCGTCGGTACCGGACCCAGAGGAAACATATGTGACAGAATTGCTTTTCTCTCTTTCTCGCTGATCTCAAAATGTTCCTGGCTGTTCTTTGCCGCAATCTTTGGGTGGTGAAATGCCTGCCATTCTTCTGTATCTTTCTCGTCTTTAAAGTTATAGAGAAAGAAATCATGCAGTAACCCTGCTCTTGCTGCAGCTTTTTCATCACATCCAAATTTTCTTGCCATCCACCATGAAATATATGCCACATTCATACTGTGCATCATTCTTGTTGTACTTCTATGCTGGGTAAAACCAGACAATTTTCTGAATTCACGATTTTCCAGGATTCCTGCCACCTCTGCTAAAAACTCTGAGTCCAAATCCTCTGAAACAGTTGTATCCATCGGCACTCACCTGCTTTCCTTTTTTCTAATTTTATTATGTGCAAAGCCGCTCCATTTTGCAAGTATATTTAGAAAAAAATAAGAAGTTTTTTAACGATTCAGCAGTTGGAATTCATTTTTACGGAACTTTATGATTCCTTCCTCTCTCATTCTGCCTAATTCACTGGACATCGCGCTTCTGTCAACCGACAGGAAATCTGCAAGTTCCTGCCTGTTATATGGAATTGTGAAGGTGCTGCTTTTCTCCCGTACTGCCTGTTCTGACAAGTACGACAAAAGTTTTTCTCTCGTCGTCCTTCTTGTCACATGTCCGATCTTGGCAGTCAGCATCACATTTTTCCCCGCCAGAAGACGGATCATATTGGTCATCGCCTTACTATGGCACCCACAGGGCGGCTGACAGGGATTCATCAGCTTTTCAGGATCAATCAATAAAACACTTGTATCCTCCGCCGCCAGAACGCTGACCGGAAGTACAGATATCTTTGAAAGAGCAAATGCCTCGCCAAACATTTCCCCCTGCTCCATCTTCCCGATGATCATCCGGTTCCCCCAGAAATCTTCTTTCAGAATATTGACACTCCCCCGCACTACAATCCCTGTTCTCCCTCTGGCATCGCCCGCAGACATAAGATACTCATTTTTTTCATATTCACGGATCTTCCATCCGATACAATGGCAAAGCTCTTCGATCTCTCTTTCACCCATCCCTGCGAACAGAGGATTTTCTTTGATCATATGCAGATATTCTTCCATCTTTTTTCCCTTTCGTTGTAAATACAACTTACTGATACTTTTAACTATAGTATACTCTCTCTTGTAAAACAAATACTTTTTTTGAGATGGAGGAGAATTATGACCAGAAGAATCATTCATATTGATAAAGAAAAATGTAACGGATGCGGATTATGTGCCAGTGCCTGCCATGAAGGCGCAATCGCAATGATCGACGGGAAAGCGACACTGATCCGTGATGATTACTGTGACGGGCTTGGCGACTGTCTGCCTGCATGCCCGACAGGTGCAATCACTTTTGAAGAACGTGAAGCAAAAGAATACGATCCGGAAGCAGTAAAAAAACATCTGGAATCCAAAAACGCGCCGCTTCCATGCGGGTGCCCCGGATCCGCATCACAAAGCCTGACTCCTCAGGACTCATCCTGCGCCTCTGCCCCTTACGCTGTAAGTCAGCTCTCCCAATGGCCGGTACAGATAAAATTAGCCCCGGTAAATGCTCCTTATTTTGAGGATGCAAAACTCCTGATCGCCGCAGACTGCAGTGCCTATGCTTACGGTGATTTCCACAATCGTTTTATGAAAAACCATGTAACACTGATCGGCTGTCCAAAGCTCGATGATACCGATTACTCCGAAAAACTTACAGAGATACTGAAGTATAACGATATCAAAAGTATCACTGTGACCCGTATGGAAGTCCCCTGCTGCGGCGGAATTGAAAACGCAGTAAAAACAGCGCTGAAAAACAGTGGAAAAGTAATTCCATGGCAGGTTGTGACGCTGTCATTAGATGGAGAAATTCTGGAATAGCGCCGTACCACATGTTCGCCTTTGATTCCGTCTGGCCACCAGCTTATCAATACAATAGATATCCGAGGAATCCGGCTCCCATCATAATGAGTACCGGATTCAGACGGAATTTCCTGAGGGCTGCCAATGCTGCCGCAAAAACCACCACTGCCTTCCAGTCAATTGATCGTACTGCAGCTATCGATGACTCTCCGCCAAATGTCAGAAGCATAATCACCGCGCCGGCCGAGGCGATCAGTCCGACTGAGACGGCCTTAAGCCCACACAATATCTGCATTACATACTCCGATCCACTGTGTCTTCTAAAAAATACATACAGGGACAGCGAAATACAGATGCCCGCCGCAACACACCCTGTTGTCGCAGCAACAGCGCCCTTGATCCCAGCGGACTGCAGACCGACGAATGTCGAAGCATTCACGGCAAGAGGCCCTGGTGTCATCTGTGAAATTGCAATAATATCTGTAAACACTTTCTGGCTGACCCACCCATACTTTTCCACAATCTGCTCCTGTATCATGGGGATAACCGCATAGCCCCCGCCGATACTGAACAGACCAATCTTAAAAAATACAAAAAGAAGCCGAAACGTCATCTCCATCCCCTTCTTTCCTCCCTCTTTTTCCAGTACATCCATATGACACAAATTCCGCATCCGGTCAGCAAAATCACAGCAACATTGATGTGAAACAGAAAATTCGCTGCAAAGGCCGCCGGAACCATTGCTGTCAGCATCCAGGACTTTTTCCTGACAATCATCATGCACATATCTGCTGTCAGGTCTACAATCAGCGCCGCGGCTCCTGCCTGCATACCAAGAAGTACCGCCGCAGCCGTCTGGTTCTGGCTGAATATCACATAAAATGCAGATACTGCTGAAAGGATCACAAGCGGCGGTGTCACCGCCGCGATACAGCTTACCAATGCCCCCGCTTTGCCCGCTGTCCGATATCCGGAAATGGCCGACAGATTCACTGCGATCGCCCCCGGAGCAGACTGCGCCACAGCAGCCATATCCATCAGTTCTTCCTCATCAAACAATTCCTTCCTCTGCACAAAATATTTCCTTATCATCGGGACAACAACATAACCTCCCCCAAAAGTAAACGCGCTGATAAACAAATTCATATAAAAAAGCCAGATACATCTTTTTATTTTCGTCTCTTTCATCTCCAATACCTCCCGCTCCCTGGCATACCTGCGATCATCAAAATGATTCTGCATACACTTTCCAGTATATTGCTTGAACTGCCATCTGTAAAATTATATAATTAGATCATATCGATTAGTTTTATTCATGATAAAGGAGGTAAAACATGACTCTTCGCCACTATGAAATATTTAAGACGGTAGCAGAAACCGGAAATTTCACAAAAGCTGCCCGGAAACTCTACATTTCCCAGTCCGGTGTCTCCCACGCCATACATGAATTGGAAATGCAGACGAAAACTCCCCTGTTTGTCCGCCTCCCCAAAAGCGTACAGCTTACAGAGTGCGGAAAACTCCTCCTGAAAGAAGTTCTGCCGATCCTCACTTCCTGCGAAGCCCTGGATGCAAGGCTTGGCCATCTCGAGGACAATGCCCCGATTCACATCGTATCCTGCATAACAATCGCTACCTTCTGGCTTCCTGAAATCCTCTGTACTTTTAAGAAGCACTGTCCCACAGTCCCGGTGGAAGTCAATATCATAAGCGCTTCTAATGCCCTGGATGCGCTTCATCAGGGAATGGCCGACATCGCTCTCATAGAAGGTGCACTTTCTTCAACACCTTATATACACCATGTATTTGACTCCTATACGATGTCCGCAGTCTGTGCACCATCCTTCTCCCTCCCTCAACATCCATTGACTGTAGAAGAATTTATCAGCCAGCCACTTTTACTCCGTGAAAAGGGAAGTGCACTGAGAGATACCTTGGATAACGCCTTGTATCTGCACGGCTTTACTGCTCATCCGGCAGTCACAGGCGTGAATTCCAATGCACTCCTCGAACTTGCCAAAGCCGGCCTTGGAATTGCATGGCTCCCAGACTTATTGACAGAAACCGCAAGACAGGATGGTTCTGTTATTTCCATTCCCGTGGAAGGATTAACTCTTCAAAATGACCTCTCAGTTCTGTATCCAAAGACGAAATATCTCACAGAACCTTTGACGACTTTGCTTGGTGTCATTCGTAAAAATGTCAAAAGTTCTTGACATTTTTACCCTTCAGATGTATTCTGAAAATGTAAAGAAGTTTTGACATTTTGAATATAGGAGGAATGATTATGAATACGTTACTTCAAAAAGCTGGTTTTGGAAAAATGGATGAAATGGAGCGCCATATCGCATTAAAAAGTATGCGCATCTCCTATCTTTTCACATTGATTGCACTTGCCGTGTGGGGAATTGCAGATATCTTAAGCGGCCGCGGTATGGTGATTCAGCTCTATCTTTTAATTGCCCAGAATCTTGTTCATTTTATCTGCACGCAGATTTTTAGAAAGCAGGTAGGGGACGATGGATGGAAGCAGTCTGTTACCGATATCGCGGTCACTGTACTGATTATTATCGCCGTTGCTCTGATTATTCCAATCTTCTTCGCCGTGCGGATTTCTTAGGAGATACTTTATGAAAAACCGAATTAAAGAACTACGCAAAAACCAAAATCTCAGACAGGAAGATATCGCTGCAAGACTTCAGGTTTCACGCCAGACAATCAACGCAATTGAAAACAACAAGTATAATCCAACTCTGGAGCTGGCAATGAAACTGGCCAAACTGCTGGATACTCCCGTTGAAGAAATTTTTATATTAGAAGAGAATCTGTAAGATAATCAAAAATAAGGTATGGATCAGTCCCTATTTTAGCTGATCCATACCTTCACCTCGCACATCACTTTGAACTTTTGCATTAAAGTGCAGACACACCTCTTACAAAAAGCTATCTTCAGATACTCCCTAGTTCACTGCCATTATCCCCAATTCCTGTGCCAATCTCTCGATATCCCCGATCTTCAATACCTCCATAGCCTCTGCTACCTCTTCGATACTCGCACCCCTTTCAAGCATTTTTCTGGCAATTTTTTTCTCAGTTTCTCTTGATACCCTTTCGGTTGTCTCTCTGGTTACTCTCTCAGCCGTCTCCCTGACGGCCTCATTCATTTCTTCTAAAAACAGCCTTCCTACTTTTGTCATGCGAATCCACCTCCTTATCCGTTCCGCTTCCGTATCACTGATTATCTTATCTGAAAAAACAAGCATGCCAGAGATTACAAACAACTGTGTATCCGAATCACTGATACTCTTGGCAAGTTCAAAGCCAGTCCGTATCATCTGCTGTTTCTGCTTCTTCCCTCTGCAGGTCAGCGGCAGAATAATAAATTCCATCATCTCCTCTTCTGTCAGAGACATATTCTTTTTAATCTTCTTTGTAATACGATTCAATATTTCTTTTGTTTTCAGGTTACTGAGAAATGCCTCCTCAATCCGAAAATTCAGGCATCCTATATCCATATCATTTTTTGTTGCAGCTTCTTCAATATCCGCAGTGTAAATCACAATCATCCTGAGCCGCATTCTTACACCAAATACTTTTTCATATTTCCTTAAAACCCGCACGATATAGTCCAGATACTTAATCTTATTTTCCTGTCTGTAATCTGACTCATAATCTACCAGTGCAAATGTACCATCTTCCAGTTCAAATAGATTATCGATTCTGAGCTCATTCGCCTTGATTGCTGGCAAATTGGTCGGCAAAACATTGATAATCTTTGGAACATTAATTCCATAGACTGCAAGTGATTTGTTTGTCATCCTCT